>CAYQKY010000399.1:0-2534 GCA_964418125.1 uncultured Phaeodactylibacter sp. | reverse complement strand
GTTTACGGCCTGGGCGCCGCAGTGGTGGCAATACCTGGCGCTTTGAGGCAAGGGGCTGGAACAATGGAGGCAGTGGTCATTGGCCATGGTGCGTCGGTTTAAGGGCTTGGCATGGTGGCATTTAATGTTGCCTTGGTGTGTGTATCCCGCACTATAAAAATAGTTTTCCCCGGGCAATTCGCCAAAACCTGGATGTGACGGCGCCTCGCGTATCAAATAACGGAGGCATCGAGGATTGTGGAAGGAGGCCGCAAGAGTGAGTGTTGCCTCCCCGCTTAGCCAAGCTGTCCAGGCAGCCTCCTTTTACCCTGTGGAATTGTCCTTGTTGAGCCCATCTTATTCCATAGGGCCTGCCTCTCCGATGAGAGCGCACCGCCGGCAGGTATCGGCAGCCTGTCCAGCCGCGCGCGGGCCGCTCCGGCAGGCTATGGCTCAAGGGCTCCGCACCGGGCACTTCACGCCCGGCACTCCGCTTTCCAACGGCGCCTGCCGGTGCCGCCCGCCCTGTGGAATAGGCCCAATGGAGCCCTGATTATTCCACAGGGCCCGCCAACCCAATCCGCCCAACGTAAGAAGCGTCTCCGATGATCCTCCCGCAACAAACCCGCTCGGCACAGGAACCCTCTCTGAAGGCAATGCGAATCGTATTATTTGCTTGTCACGGCCATCAACCACAGTAAATTTACTGTGATTAGAACCTAACCGGAAAGATGGATAAATAATGAGCTACCGTAGTTTGTGAAGAGGTTTAAAGGTAACGAACTCGTTACCTTTAGAACTACTCATTACTCTCGTTTGTGCTTTTCTAATTTGGTGGAAATACACCAAATTGGAGCCCTCAGAAACATATCCCCAGCTGCGCGTACCTCTTTGCATCATAACCAGGCTAAATGGGCACTTTGCTGATTTCTTTGAGGAGAAGCATCAAGTACCCCCTACCCGTCCTGCCAAGCTGTCCAGGCAGCCTCCTCCTGCCCTACCCGAAAGCTCACCGCCGGCAGGCATCGGCAGCCCGGCCAGCCCTGTGGAATGGCATCAACAGAGCCAGGATTATTCCACAGGGCCAGCCCCGCGCGGGCCGCACCGGTAGGCTACTCCCTCCAGCTCAGCGCCGGGCACTTCACGCCCGGCACTTCGCCCATCCCGCCGCCTTCCGGCGCCGCCCGCTTAACCCAACCCGCCGGACCCCAGGGCCCTGCCTCCAAGACCCCGGAACCATCAGCCCGGAAAAAGAAAAGCGCCGCTTGCTTTGAAGACAAGTGGCGCTTGTGAACAGAAGTAATGGGAATGGAGCCCAATACCTCATCTAGCTGTTGCCAATATCGGGAAAATTGAGGGGATTAGCAAGGTAGTTTCTGCTTCTTTGATGGCCACGAAAAGTGTACCTGGCTGCAACCTGCTCTCTCCTACCCTGCCCTGTAGAACAGCAACTGCACCTGCTTGATCCATGGGGAGGGCTGAGTCGCCTCCAGGGGCCGGGAGCTGCTACCCAATGGCTGCTCTATGGGCCCGCCCACCCTCTGTTCCGCTCGCCGGTGGCTCCCCACAGTGAAAAACCCCCAATACAAAAACCTACCCCAAGGTAGGGCTTCAGGGGCAGCAGCGCAAGGCGGGCTGGTATAGGGCTCTGGCCTTGCGCTGTACGCTTCGCCTGCCCCTTCAGCCCTGGCAGGGGGAGTAGGTTTTTGTTTCGGGGGTTGTTTTTTCACTGTGGCTCGCCGCCTGCCCGCCGGGGCTGCTCGCTCCACGCAACGAAAAATAAGGCGCGGCCTAAGGCCGCAACTGTTTTTATTGTGCCTCCGGCGGGGGGGTTGATTTTTGCCTGCATCTGCTCACCGCCGACGGGGAGCCTGGTTCTCGGGCCGCTGGGGCTTTCGGTAGCCCGAAACGGTTGGCCAGGTGGTAGAGGCTGTAGGTAAGGTGGTAATATAACATCTTGTTTACGTTCTGGCCCGGCTCTTGAGGCAGGGGGTGAAATTCTGGTTTCAGGCCATGTTCAACGGTGGTTTTTTAGTGGTGTTTTCGAGGGTGAATTGCTGTATAAACCCTTGATTTTCAGTTGAAATAAACCTAATTTTTTGTTTCAAATTTTTTGTTTTTTAGGCAAAAAATGCGTAAATTGTATACATAATCAAGGACATAATAAAACACCTTCAGTAATGGAAGAAAAGGAGCCCACTACCATCAAGGGGTATACCATGAAGTATGCCCGTAACTTCAACATTCAACTCTCTGAGGAAGAATACACGCGGTATTACCGGCAGTACCTCCGCAAGTTCGGGGGCTGGGGAAGCAAGTTCCACATGGCCATGGGGATCATCGATGCGATCCGCAGAGACCGGCAGAATGAAGCCAGTAAGGAGACGAGGTGAGGGGAGAATGAGAGAGAGGGAGAAGGGGTGACAAGGAGCCTCGCCCCCGTCTCTCTCCCTCCCCTTCTCCCCATCTCCTACCCTCCCGCTCTCAATTTCTTAACCCAAAACCTTATCTAGCTATGTCACACAATTCTTCTTACGCCGACCACATGGAATACC
>CAYQKY010000398.1:0-2631 GCA_964418125.1 uncultured Phaeodactylibacter sp. | reverse complement strand
CCTCGATTATTTCCGGGCGGGAGCCGATGTGGCCACTACCGCCAGCTATCAGGCCAGCTTCGAAGGGTTTCAGCGGCGGGGCCTTTCCCAACGGGAAGCCCGGATGCTGATCATCCGAAGCGTCGAACTGGCAAAAGAAGCCCGGGAATTGTTCTGGGCGGAAGCAGAAAACCGGGCGGGGCGGATATATCCACTCATTGCGGCCTCCGTCGGCCCCTACGGCGCTTACCTGGCCGACGGGTCGGAATACAAAGGGCACTACGGGCTGAGCATCCAGCAACTCACGGACTGGCACCGCCCCCGCCTGCAAGCCCTGCTGGAAGCCGCACCGGATGTACTGGCCTGCGAGACCATCCCCTGCCCGGAAGAGGCGGAGGCCTTGATCCTTCTGCTGCGGGAATTTCCGGAGGTTCGTGCCTGGATGAGCTTCAGCTGCCGGGATGGGCAGCACATCAGCCAGGGGGAGCCGTTTCGGGAGGTGGTAAAGATGGCGGATGCTTCGCCTCAGGTGATGTCGGTGGGCGTCAACTGTACGCCTCCCCGTTACATCAGTTCCCTGCTGGATGAAGCCCGAAATGTAACGGAAAAGCCGCTGATTGCCTACCCTAACAGCGGCGAGCGGTGGGACGCCGTTCGTCACTGCTGGGTGGAAGGCGAGCGGGAAGAGGGCTTCGGCGCCCTCCCGCTGGAGTGGTATGCCCGCGGTGCACGCCTCCTCGGCGGGTGCTGCCGGACAGGGGCGGAGGATGTGAGGGGGTTCCGAAAGATGTTCTTACCATGATCACCCTGCCGCCGCCCTTGGGGCTATGGCTGGCGGAGGCCCGATGGCATTGTTTTTCAAACTGGCGTATGGGTTTCGTACGGCTCACCGGAGGCAGAGCTGGAATGGGAGAACGTGCGCCAAATAATGCAATCGGCAGTGCGATCAGGATGATCGACGCACGAGCGCTTACTCAAAAAACGCCCGTTCTATCCGTTTCACATACTCCAGTTGCGCCAGCCGGTACAACACCTCCTTAAAACCCTCCTGGTGCGTATTGCCCAGGCAAAGGTACTCCTCTTTCCCGCACCCGATCCGCCCGGAGGATTCCTGTATCCTGAGGCTGGGGTCGATGCTTTCCACTTCCTTTCGGTATTCCTCCCGGCGGGGGATGCAGAATTCGTAATCAACAGCCACCTTTCCCCCTTCCGGGCCGAGCAGGCCGTCCTCGTCCAGTTCGGACAGGTTGAAGCGGATCTTCTGTAGCTGGTCGGGGGTAGGCTGTACTTTGGAGGTGTGGCAGGCAGACAAGGCCAGCAGTCCGGCGGAAAGCAATAAATATCTCATCATTTCAGGCTTTTTATCCAGAACCGCAGCGCCTTTGCCGACTCACCCTCCTCATCCAGGTCCTGCCAGCTGATATAGCAGTGGATATTCGTTTGAGTATAGCCCCGCCGCTGCCAGAACGCATCAAGCGGCCGGTAGCCCTCCGGCCGCCGGGGGTGGTCCTCCGGGCGGGCGACAGCGCAGAAGGCCAGGGTGTCAAAGCGCCCCAGTTTCCGGGCGTGGCGTTCCCGTTCCTCAAAGAAACGATTGCCGAGCCCCTGGCCCCGATAGGCTTTGCGCAGTACCGATTCGCCGAAGTAGAAAACCTTTTCCACATCGTAGCCGGCTACCGCCAGCGGCTGCCGGATGTTGGCCGTCTCCTGCTCCAGGGGCAGGGCTGTGGAGGCGCCCACCACTTCCTTCCCGTCCTGCACCAGCACCAGCAGGCTGTCGGGCGCTTCCAGGAAGGCCTGCAGGTAGCGGCGCTCGTATTCCATGTTTCCGTCGTACAGGTAGGGATACTCCCGGAAAACTTCGATGCGCAGGCGGGCCAGGGCGTCGAGGTAGGGGAGGATGGCCTGGCCGGTGAGCGGAGTGACGTTCAGCATGGTTGCAGAACAGAGTTTTGGGTTGACAATCAAGCTGTTAGATATTGGTGTGGTTCCTTTTTACCGAAATAGGGCGAGTAAAAAAGGCGGCGCACTGTCCTGGTTTTTGTTTTGAAAAGGCTGTAACTTTACCAGGAGTATTCCAGTTTTTCCCGGCTAGTGGCCAGGCGACTTTAAGTCGACTGGCCACTAGTGCTCTTAATATCACCCGTTAATTCGTGCCGCTTTCACTAATCGACGCCCGGTCCGCAAACCGCGAAGTTGGGCGGCGCGCATGCCATGGGCCGCCCCCTGCCCCTCGCCGGGCAAAAATCAACCCAATCAACCCCCTACCGGTGCGGCTTTTCCACCAGCAGGATATGGGCCGGGTATTTATCCGGGTTGAGCTCTACGTAGTTCCATTCATTGAACCAGTGGAAGACCTCGCCCGTGAGCAGGTCGGTCACCTTGAGGTTGACGTTGCGCTCGATGCCCAGGAGGGCCTTGGGCACTTCGATGAAACCACTCTGTTTGTATTCGACGTCGAAGCTGGCGATGCACCAGACGATGTTGGCCTTGTCGTCATTGTATTTGACGTAGCTCATCAGTTGCTCGTTGTCGGTGCGGGTGAACTGGATGTTCCAGGTGGTTTGAAGGGCGGGGTTTTCCTTTCGCACCTTGTTTATTTTGGTGATCAGCTTCGTCAGGCGGTTGCGGTGGTTCCAGTCGTAGTGGCGG
>CAYQKY010000397.1:0-2642 GCA_964418125.1 uncultured Phaeodactylibacter sp. | reverse complement strand
ACATCCGGACGGGCATCGTCAAGTTCTTCAACCAGGAGAAAGGCTACGGCTTCATTGCCGACCAGGAAACCAAGGATGAGTTCTTCGTCCATGCCGACAGCCTCGTGGATGAGATCAAAGACAACGACAAGGTGACCTTTGAAGAGGCCTCGGGCCCCAAAGGGCCGGTGGCGATCAATGTGACGATGGTGTGAATTTCTGCGGAAGCAGGCAATGCGACAAGTGGCAGCCGGGATAGTTCCGGGTTGCCACTTGTTGTCGGGGGGAACAGGTAACGTGGGCAGGCTGGAAATTCAGTTGTAAAAAGCTTAACTTGGGAAGTGTTGAACAAAACCCTTGAGAAATGGCGCGCACTCTGATCACAACCCTTCTGGCTGCTGTTCTGGTGGCGGTTAATTGTTTTACCCAACCTATCGCTATTCCCTACCGGGCAGAGGCCACCCTCTTTCCCGTCGGAGTTGATGGCAAATGGGGCTACGCCGATGAGCACGGAGACATACAAATAGAACTCCGCTTCTCTGATGCCAGGCTCTTTCATTACGGACTGGCTGCCGCCCGGCAGGACGGCGGGTACGGTTATATCAATGAACTGGGAGAATGGCAAATTGAGCCCCGGTACGACAGCGCCGGCCATTTTTACTACTCCTGTGCCGAGGTGGTGGAGCAGGATGAAAAATTTTACATCAACCGGTACGGGAAGAAAATGGATTATGCAGATTGCGAGCTATCCCGTCTGATATGGGGATGTAATGTCCATTTCCCGCCTGTCTCTCCCGGGCAGTACAGCGTCCGGCGGGGGGACAAGTATGCCCTAACCTACAAACAAACCCGCGACACCACCGCTTTCCTTTACGACGGGGTGCGCCCCTTCAACCGCGACTACATCCTGGTGGAAAAGGACGGAAGGGTGGGCTTTCACTACATCTACGTCCCCCGGGACCACATCGGGGAACTGTATTTCGCCAATGCGCTTCATTTTCCCTATGAGGAAATCATCGTCCGGTATCGCATTCAGGCCGGCGGCGTACCTGATGGCGACATCCGCTATGCCGCCGTAAAGAAGAACGGCCGGTGGGGCCTGCTCAAAACCGGCACAATTCTGAAAGAGGTGGTGGAACCTCAATACCTGAGCATGGAAAGGAACCTGGAGGAAAATTTCATCCTGGTGGAATACGAGGAGGGGAAGTTCGGGTATATTGATCAGGAGGGGAGGGAGTACTTTAAGTGAACGTAAGCAATTGAATTCGTTTATTTCGAAAATTCAGGATGACTTGCCCTGACAAAGTAGAATCAGGTGCTTACTTTTGAATCGCCTGCCCGCTATCTCCGACGCTCTGGCATAGATAAAGGGCAGGGGGCATTAACATTAACAGTGATAATCTTCCGGACACATGAAATTCAGGCTCCTAGCTCCTAAACTCCTTGCTGCCGGCTGTCTGTGCCTGTTCCTTTTCTTTCTCGCTTCCTGCTTCCCGAAGCTGCATGAACTGGGCGAAGCCCATGCCGGCAACCCCGTTTTCCCCGGCTGGTACGCTGACCCGGAAGGCATCATTTTTGACGACACCTACTGGGTCTATCCCACCTTTTCCGACGACTACGGCCAGCCGGCCCCTCCGCCGGAGCTCAGCCTGCAGCAGGCCGGGGCCCGCCGCAACGCCATCAACGAACAGTACCTGAAGCAGACGTTCTTCGACGCCTTTTCCTCTAAAGATCTGGTTACCTGGAAAAAGCACCCCCGCGTTCTGGACATCCGGGACGTAAAGTGGGCAGCCTATTCCCTCTGGGCGCCCTCCATCATCCGGGCCAACGGAAAGTACTACCTCTTCTTTTCCGCCAATGACATACAGAGCGATGAGGAACCCGGCGGCATCGGCGTGGCGGTGGCCGGCAACCCCGCCGGGCCGTTCAGGGACGCCCTGGGCAGGCCCCTGATCGGCGAATCTCACAACGGCGCCCAGCCCATCGACCAGTTCGCCTTTCGCGATGACGACGGGCAGGTGTACCTCTACTACGGCGGCTGGCGCCACTGCAACGTGGTGAAGCTGAGCGGTGATCTGCTGAGCCTCGAGCCTTTCGAGGATGGGGAATACTTCAAAGAGATCACCCCCGAGCAGTACGTGGAAGGCCCCTTCGTCTTCAAACGCGACGGAAAATACTATTTCATGTGGTCGGAAGGCGGCTGGACGGGGCCGGACTACAGCGTGGCCTACGCTATCGGCGACTCTCCCCTCGGCCCGTTCACCCGCATCGGGAAGATCCTGCAGCAGGACCCGGACATCGCTACCGGCGCCGGCCACCATTCGGTGATCATCATCCCGGAGGCGGATGAGTACTACATCGTCTACCACCGTCGCCCCAAAGGAGACGATGATCCCCACCACCGCCAAACCTGCATCGACCGTATGTTTTTTGATGAGAAGGGGTATATTGTGCCGGTGAAAATGACATTCGGGGGAGTGGCCCGGCGGCCGCTGAAAGGGAAGTGATATGCCGGATGAGGCGGCCCGGGGCCTATGTCCGGAGTGTTCGGCCTTCTCTGTTCGAAGTGGGAATGTTCAAAACACTGTGTTTTTTCTTTCTAACGGCAGGCGACACAGCGTTACAAAGAGGCTGCACAAAGTATTCGCTGTCAAGCGAATACT
>CAYQKY010000396.1:0-2677 GCA_964418125.1 uncultured Phaeodactylibacter sp. | reverse complement strand
GCAACATCGCCGGCGAAGACGGCAAGCTGTACCTGCGCCCCGAAACGGCCCAGGGCATTTTCGTCAACTTCCTGAACGTACAGAAGACCACACGACAAAAGATCCCCTTCGGCATTGCCCAGGTAGGCAAAGCCTTCCGTAATGAGATCACCGCCCGCCAGTTCATTTTCCGCATGCGCGAATTCGAGCAGATGGAAATGCAGTTCTTCATCCGCCCCGGCGAGCAGAAGAAGTGGTACGACTACTGGAAGGAAGCCCGCATGAGGTGGCACCTGGCCCTCGGCACTCCTGAAAGCAAACTTCGTTTCCACGACCACGACAACCTGGCCCACTACGCAGATGCAGCCGTAGATATTCAGTTCGAATTCCCCTTCGGCTTCAAAGAACTGGAAGGCATCCACAGCCGCACCGATTTCGACCTGGGCAACCACCAGGAACTGTCCGGCAAAAAGATCCAGTACTTCGACCCGGAGCTGAACGACAGCTACGTCCCTTACGTAGTAGAAACCTCTATAGGCCTTGACCGCATGTTCCTGGCAATGATGAGCCATGCGCTGGTGGAAGAAGAAGTGCCCGGTTCACCCGGCAAAACCCGCGAGTTGCTTAAGCTGCACCCCGCCCTGGCGCCCATCAAGTGCGCCATTCTCCCGCTGAAGCGCAATGAGGAAGGCCTTGTATCCATGGCAAAAGACATCTTCAACAACCTGCGATTCTCCTTCCAGGTACAATACGACGATACCGGCAGCATCGGCAAGCTCTACCGCCGGCAGGATGCTATCGGCACTCCTTACTGTGTGACCGTCGACTTCGAATCCCTGGAGGACAATACCGTCACCCTGCGCGAGCGCGACAGCCTAGAACAGGAGCGGGTACCCATCGGCAAACTGGAGGAGATCATCCGGAAACGGGTGGATATGAAGCAGTTGTTCGTTTAGGGCGCCGGTGGGCTTTGCGGGTTGTTGGTTGTTGGTTGTTCGTTTCGCAGCCCGGTGCTGTCCCGGGCGGGCCAACAGGCAACAAACTGCTCCGTGAGGCTCGCCAACAGGAAACTTCCAATCACTATCGGCGGCTTTCCACAATTTTTATCCGATTTCCAGAACCCTGAACGCATTTTGTCCGTACACCTCTAATGTGAAACTTTACTCAGGTCATTTACAGCACCTATCAATTCCCGGACAAAATGATGAAGAAAGCTACCCTATGTACATTGATGGTGGTGGCGGTATTTTCCCTATACCTCACCCCCTCTATCGCTCAGCGCAACCTGGCCCTTTACGGCATGCCGGGCCTGCAGCAGGCATCCCAGGCCAATCCCAGTTTCATACCGGATGCCGGACTGGTCATTGGCCTGCCTGTATTGTCCAATATCACAGCCAGTTACAGCAACGGCGGAGTCACCCTCAGAGATATGGGCGCTGTTGGGTTGCGCCTTCGCGGTATGAGGCTGAGGTACGATAAATTCCTCCCCGTGGTGAAGGAGAAAAACCTTGCGAATGGGGAATTGAATACGAACCTGTTCTCCGTAGGGTTCCGGATCAAGAACCACTACTTCGCCTTTGAATCCAGCGAACACGTTGTGGGCACATTCCACTATCCGAAGGCAGCAA
Organism: uncultured Phaeodactylibacter sp.; assembly: GCA_964418125.1. Taxonomy (GTDB): domain Bacteria; phylum Bacteroidota; class Bacteroidia; order Chitinophagales; family Saprospiraceae; genus JACJXW01. Next base: position 1,070 of record CAYQKY010000396.1, on the reverse strand, counting down.
TACAGTTCGGCGCCGATATCGCTGCCGGCAATCACAAACCAGGCATGTCATACAACCTCAACGGCCTTGCTTATGACCTGACCCACTTCCGCAACTTCTCCCTGACTTACGCCCAGGATTTCGGCCGGGCGTCCGCCGGAGTGCGGTTCCGCTACCTGCTGGGGCTGGAAAACTACTCCAGCTCGGGGCCCGGGGTAACCCTGGCCGCTACCGATGCTGCGGGCGTTTTCGATGTCCTGGGCAGGCTCGAACTTTGGGCCGCCGGCGTGCAATCTCTCTCCGGGCAGGACAGCTACCCCATTGGAGGGCAGGGCAACCATGGCTTTGCCTTTGACTTTGGCAGCTCCTACGCCCTGAGCGATAAACTGAAGGCCTCCTTCAGCGTTGTCAACGTGGGAGGTATAGAATGGAGCTCCGGCGCCAGAAGAAAGGTGATCCAGAACCAGCTCGAATCCCCGGATACGGAAATTGATGATGTGTTTCACAGCTTTATCTACGACGCCCCCAACCCCAGCTTGTCCTACAATTCAACATTGCCTACTTTCGTATACCTGGGCGGGGCCTACCAGGTGAATGAAAAAAACACCTTCAACCTGCTCCTCAATTCCCGCTATATACAGGGCCAGCACAGCCTGGCCGCAGCGTTGTCCTATTCCATGAAGATCAACCCCAAACTGCAGGCTACTGTGGCGTACTCGGCTTTCAACGGAAGTATACTCAACGTCGGGGGAGGGTTCACCGCCCAATTCGGCCCGCTTCAGTTTTTTGGTTTTACAGACAACCTTCTCTCCGCTTTTACTCCCTATACCTTCAACAATACCCACTTCACGGTAGGCATGAACCTCGCTTTTAACCCGAAATCCAAAAATGATGTGATCGCCCTGGCCGATACCACTGCCGTTTCTCCATCAGTTGCCCGGGATGAGGCCCTTACAGAACTAACTCCAACGGAACGGAACACTACACAGCCGGTAGCTCCCCAACAGGACAGAACCGCCCAGAATAATACTCCGCCAACTACCACAGAGCCGGACAGAACCGCCCAGAATACCACTCCGCCAACTACCACA
>CAYQKY010000395.1:0-2765 GCA_964418125.1 uncultured Phaeodactylibacter sp. | reverse complement strand
ATTATTCCACGGGGTGGGCCGTTGACAGGCCATTTAGCCCTGGATTCGCATATGGTTGTATTGTTGGGCTGGCAAAGGGCTGTTCTACTATCAGGTTACTCCCTGATCAATTTCACCACCTGCTGCCCGGCCTTCCCGTACACCCTCAGCCAGTACGCTCCCGGAGGCAGTTTCGACGTATCCAGCGTTTTCGAAAGAGGCCCATATTTTTCTGAAAGGAGCAGCTGGCCCTGCTGGTTGTACACCTGCAACAAACCACTTGCCTCTTCTCGTAGCGGCTCCAGGTTCAGATGAGTAGAAAACGGGTTGGGGAAAACGGACACCAGCCGGTTTTCTTCCGCCTGGCTCTCAGTAGCATTATAAAGCTCCCAGGGGTAGCCCTCCCCGATCTCCCCTCCGCAGGAGGTGGTTTTCATGATCAGGCCGTGATCTCCGGAAACAAAGCCAGTTGAATCATTGATGAAAAAGACGTCAAAGAGTGGAATACCATGTTCGATAAGGATGTCCCACTCTTCCCCCCCGTCCTGAGTACCAGCAATGAAAAAAGCGGTAGGATAACCTACTATAACGGCAAGGCTACCGACAGCTGCCCCGCATTGTTCGGAGGGGAAATCCATGCCCAAGATGCCAGAAGTATATTCTGCCTGCAGCTGTATCCAGCTTCCTCCGCCATCTTCCGTTTTCCAGATGAATCCGTCTCCATCTCCCCAAAACCCCAGGGTATCGCTCAGGAAGGAAAGGCGGCCGTAAATATCCCAGGCTTCTTCACTAAAGATCTCCTGCCAGTCCTGGCCGGCATTTTCGGTTTTCAGCAGGAATGTCCTAAAGCCAAAAGGGCTGTTGTCTCTCCCACTTCCCACTGCATACCCGATGGAATCGGAAGGGAAGTCAATATCGACTACTTCGCCAAATTCAAAGCCGCCATCCTCTGTGATCGACCAGCTCTCCCGCCATGTTTCACCACCGTCCTGAGTTTGGTAGATGGACATATAGCCGGCGATGAAGCCATTCTGAGCATCGGTGAAGCTGAGGCTGTACAGGGCCTGCTCCGGGAACATTCCCAGCGCCTCCCAGCTCAGCCCGGCGTCACCCGCACGGATAAACCAGCTGACGGGCTCGCCCGGGAAAGGCGGCTGCTCGACGGCAAGGCCCACCACCAGCGTGTCATTCAGGAACTGCAGGGCCCGGATGCCGCCTTCGAGCCCTGCCGGAACCGCTTCCCAGCTTTCCCCTTCATCGGTAGAGCGCAGGAAGTTGCCTTCACTGTCGCCGGCCAGGCCAATGCCGTTATCGTTGAAACTGATGGCCGGCAGGGCCGGGCTGTGATAGGCCTCGCCCAGATGGCGGATCTGCCACTGGGCGCTGGAAAGGGAAACGCAGCAGAACAGGATGGAGAGCAGGCAGAGTTTTTTCATGATCGGAGCGGTTTGATCCAAGTTACTGTTTTCTCCCATCCCCTTCACCGCCGGATCGGTATCCCAGCTGACAGAGAGGGCATTTGGTTCACGTCTCCGAGCCAAATGAATTTGGCGTACCGAGGCGGCGTCAGGGGAGGCGTCTCCGAGCCAAAATCCAAGGCCTGGAAATTGAACTGCAGGGAAAGGAAAGAGGCCCCGCTTTCCAAATTAGATTACACGCAGCGCCCTTTCACTCCTTCACTTCTTCCTTATAGTACTTCCTGATCTGCCGCCGCACCTGCACCAGGCGCACTCCTCCGACCGCCAGGATCAAAGGCGAAAGGCACAGGAGGAACCAGCCGACGAGGTGGATCTCCTCGAGGGCATCCAGCTGTACGATGGCAAAGCCGGCGCTCAGAAAAACGACGGCCGTCCGGAAATAGGCCAGAAAAGTGCGCTCATTGGCCAGGCGGGTGCGCTCGATAGCCAGGAAATCGCGGGTGATGAGTTGTTTTTCATTGTCTTCCGCCATGGTTTTTGTCGGCAAAGTTGGGCAACAGGAGGCACTTAGTCAATGAACTTGATCACAAAACAGGGAGGGCATTTATAAATTACTCAAATACAGCCTGCTTTAAACCCTCCTCCATTATGGATCGTTAAAGGCATTTGGATTTCGTAAAAAAAATCATAAATATTTCCGGCGGCCTTGCATTTTGTACACAGGTCCCATACTTTTGGCCTACTATGTTAACGGCAATAGCACATATCATTCCTTTCACTTCCCACAACGGGCCACACGGCGCTGCTTGTGCTGCTATCTGCCGACGCGCCCGCCGCCGCCCTTAGGGGCGCAATACTTACATATTACCCATCGAGGGTAGGCCTTGCCGCCTGCCGTTTTTCCCTGAAGAATAAAGCCAGGATAACTATCTCATTATTAACACAACTGCAACTGAAACGCAGTGCCAATGACCATGCAAACCGAAATGCAGTTCACCATCGAAATCGCCGGCCCTCAGCACGAAGCCTATGCCGAGGCCATTTGCCACCTGATCGCCGAGTCAGCCAAAGCCCGGGGTACGGGCATCGCCGAGCGGCAGCCGTCCTACATCCGCACCAAAATGAACAACGGCAACGCCGTGATCGCCCTGCAGGGCGAAACGCTCGCCGGATTTTGCTATATTGAGGTGTGGAGCCACGGACGCTATGTGGCCAACTCCGGCCTCATCGTGTCGCCGGATTTCCGCAAGCAGGGCCTGGCCAAGGCCATCAAGCAGAAGGCCTTCGAACTGTCGCGGGAGAAGTTCCCCGAAGCGCGCCTGTTCGGCATCACCACCAGCCTGCCGGTCATGCGCATCAACTCGGAAC
>CAYQKY010000394.1:0-2777 GCA_964418125.1 uncultured Phaeodactylibacter sp. | reverse complement strand
GCAGGGAAGACTCGAAGTTGGCCAGGTTGAGTTCTGTGTTGGCGCCGTCGTACAGGCCCGCCGGATCGCAATTCACGCGGTGGGCGTTGGCGGCGATGAACTCCATATAGGAAACGGCGATTTGCTTGTACTGCGCCTTCAGCTCTTCCAGTAAAACGCTGTACTCCTTCAGGTCGGCAGCGGCGCGTTCGCGGTGGCGGGTGGCGGTTTCTATCCTGAGTTTTTTGTCCAGTTCGGGGTCTTTCTGGCGGCCGGCCTCGCCGGCGATGATCTCCGGCAGGGCGTTATATTTCGCATTGAAATCCGCATCGATCTCCGTGTGGTTGCCGGGCTGGCTGTCTATGGCCCGGAGGCCTTCGGCGTGGGCGTTTGCCACGGCGTATATCTGCTGGTGCAGTTCGGTGACCTTTGCATTGATCTCCATGGCGTCCGCCACCTTGTTCTGGCGGGCCATCCGGTCGTTGGCTTGCTGCGCCCGCTCCGGCGTATTGGCCACCACCGGGTCGTTGGCCATATACTTCTGCAGCTCGGCCATGCGCTCCTGCTCGCTCATCTTTTCGAAGCGCTTTGCATAAGCGGGGTCGCTCATCATCTTCTGGTAGAGGGCCGTCATACCGGGAGAGTTGACGCCGTTGGCGGCAAAGGGGTCCGCTATATATTGTTCGGCCGCCCTGGCGGCGGCTTCTTCAGCTTCCTCCTGGTTCATATTCTGAACGGCGTTCACACCGCCCATGCCTTTTACGATAGGATTGCGGCCGATTTCCCGGGTTATGGCCTCCATATCCGGAGTTTCGCCGCCATACTTTTTCTTGTAGAATTCTTCATACTGCTGTTGCACCTGCCGGATCTTATCTTCCGCCGGCCCGTAGAAATTGTCCATCGCCTGGTGGTCAGGCTGCAGGAAATTGCCGCCGTAGGCCCGCTGCGCCGTTTCGGCAAGGGAAGGCGCCAGCCCCGGCGCCGCTTCGATATAGGCGGGAATGTCGGTGGTTCCGAGGATAGAATTGGGAATGAACTGTTGGGAAAAGGCCGGAACGGCCGGCATCGCGGCCAGGGCCAGAACTGCGGATCTGAAAATGATGGATGTTTTCATGATGGAAATAAATTCGTTTTTAAAATCCTGGCGAAGCGCAGGGAAAAAGTACCGTCGTTAGACAAGGGCCGGCCCCTGTAAGTCGCAGCCGGTTGTCAGGAGCCAATAGGAAAAGCCCTTTTTGAGACGGCAACGGGCGGCAACCGGTAGGATGGGAAGCAGCGTTCGTCTATACAGGCGGCGCGTCCGTATAGAAATTCCTCATTGCGGCTTTTTTTCTCTATTTTTCCGGTTAAAACAAACCTTGCCAATACCATGAAAGCAACTCCGATCACCTTACTGTTCCTTTTTCTGCTCTCCGGATCTTTATCCCTTTCCGCACAGGAAACGAGATTCTTCGTCCCGCGCGAGATACAACAGGCCTACGAAGCCGGCACCCGCTCCCGGGATGGAAAGCCCGGGCCGAAATACTGGCACAATACCGTTGACTACACCATCGAGGTGGAAGTTTTCCCCGCAGAGAAAAAGCTGGCCGGATCTGAAACCGCCGTGTACTACAACAACAGCCCCGATGCCCTCGACCGGCTGGTGGTGCGCCTGTACCACGACGCCTTCCGCAAGGCCAACCCCCGCGCCTACCGGGTCCGGCCGGATGATATTACCGAGGGTGTAGAGATCACCCGCCTGGCCATCAATGGGGAGGAGTACAGCCTGGAGCCCCGGCAGGGCGTCTCGAGAAACGCAACCAATATGACGATCCGCCTGAAGGAAAGGCTGGAGCCCGGCGCCAAGCTCACCATGGAGATCGACTGGGCGCAGTTCATTCCCGAAACTACCGTCCGCACCGGCGCCTATGACAGCACGGCCTTCTTTATCGCCTACTGGTATCCCCAGATTGCCGTATACGACGATATTTTCGGGTGGGACGACCTCGCCTACGACTTCAGCACCGAATTCTACAACAACCTGGGCAATTTCGATGTGAAGATCACCGCGCCCAAAAACTTTACGGTGCTGTCTACCGGGGTGCTGCAAAATGCCAAAGCGGTGCTGCCGGAGGAGGCATACCAGCGCTACCGGCAGGCCAAAACCGCTGCGGAAACCATAGCCGTCATTAGCCCGGAAGAACTGGAAAACGGCTATGAGAACAGATCCGGAACCTGGCATTACACCGCGGAGAAGGTTTCCGACTTTGCCTTCTGCCTGAGCGACCATTACTGCTGGGATGCCGCCGCTCAGGAGGTGGACGGCAGAAACGTGCTCATCAGCACCTATTATCCGGTTGAAATGGCGGAAAGCTGCCAGGAGGTGACCGCCAACCAGCAAAAGATGATGAAGCACTTTTCGGAAGATGTGCCGGGCATCCCCTACCCTTATCCGGAGTTCACCACCTTCGTCGCCGACGGCGGCGGCGGCATGGAGTATCCGATGATGGCCAACAACGGCGGCCCGGGGTTGGGCGTTACGGTTCACGAAATGTTCCACACTTATTTCCCCATGTACGTGCGGGTCAACGAAAAACGCTTCGCCTGGATGGACGAAGGCTGGGCGGATTATAACACTACCGTAATCACCAACCGGTATTTCCGGGGTAAGGAAGGGTTTGACTTTGAGGGCTCCAGCCAGCTCACCGGCACCCTGGGCACCATCAGCGACCTGCCGCTGATCACTTCCACCCAGTTCCTGGATTTTTCCAATTACGGTTATGCCTCCTACCCGCTCCCTGCTTTCATTTACGCCATGC
>CAYQKY010000393.1:0-2807 GCA_964418125.1 uncultured Phaeodactylibacter sp. | reverse complement strand
ATTTCGCTACTCCGTAGCTGTTTTTAACGGCTGGCACCAATTACTAACAACATTAGGCTCCTCCGGAGCTGTGTTCAATAGAACCAATCACCTCTGCCCGAAGGGGGGCGGAAACCCTTTACGACACTAACATTAGCTCTGCTTACTCAATTCTTTCGATATTGCTACCTTGGGTTCCGTTTCGGCAACCGGTGGTGGCCGGGTTCGTAGATCAGCCGCATGAACGCGCTGAGGCGTTCCCCCTCGATATTGACGGGGATGCCGGGCACGATGCCCACCAGCAGCCCTTCGTTGATCACCAGCCGCATCTGCGGGCGCACCACCATGCTGAAGGCGTTGTCACCGTACATTTTATTGACTTCCACTCCAACGAAATTGCGGCTGAAGGGGATCATATAGTGCACGCTCGTATTCATCTCATAAACCAAATCCAGGCCTGCGCGCCCGAAGTGCCGCCGCAACCGGGGCCCGGTGTAGATCAAAGAATGCCAGTTGCTTCCCAGGCGCTTGGCGGCTACCAGAAAGGGATTGAAGAGCACCCCCTCCAAGGGACGGGCGAGCTGAATTTCACCCAAACTCCTCAGCTCCCACTCAACGATACTTCCTAGCGCAAGGGAAGCTCTGGCTTTCTCTGAAACCAGGAATGTGTACTGGGTGGCCATTTTCAGGCTCTCTATCCGGTTTGATGGCTTCTCAACCGCCCTGGGTTCCCTCCCGTTTCGTTTGTTCACAGTGTAAATAGTGGCCGGCACCTCCAGTTCCACCCCCCACCGGTCTTTTACCGCCCATTCGTACTCTACCAGGAATTCGTATTTGTCGATCTCGTCGCTATCGACCAGCGCGCTGCCTACGTTCCATTCCTTTTCCCCTTTGCGGGCGCCGAGGTCCCGGATCAGGTCGATGTACAAGGGTTCGGCGTGGAGGATCTTGAGAGGTTGCCCGTTATTTTCCGGTTGTTGTTCATGAGGCTGGCCGGAGGCGTTTCCAGTGAAAACGAAGAGCGCCATCAGGCTTGCAGCGATTGATCGGTGCATTTTCTTTTTATCACAAAAGTAGCCGGGCCAGATTAAAAGGAAATAAAAGCCGGATTAAAACCCCGTTAGAACTCTCCTTTCGGTAGCCTGATGGTGATCGTTGTGCCCTGGCTTAGCTTTGACTCCAGCCCGATCCTCCCCTCATGTATTTCAATGATCTTTTTTGCCAGGGACAGCCCAACCCCGAACCCCTCCGTTTCCAGGGCATTCTCAGCCCGAAAAAAGGGCGTGAACACCTGTTCCCGGGCGCTTTTCGGAATGCCGATACCCTGGTCGCAAACTTTTACTTCTATAAAGCGGGTGTAATTGGCGAAGAAGACTTCCACCGGCTTTCCCCTGGAAAACTTCACCGCATTACCCAGGATGTTGGACAAGGCGATCTTCAATAAGTTGGCGTTGCCCATGACCTCAAGTTCCTGAGATTCGGGAGGAAGGCCCTGGAAATGCAGGAGAACATTATGCCCGGCACTATTTTGCCCTACTGTCTCGGATACTTCCAACACCAACTCATCGAACCGCAGTGGGGAAAAGGCCTTGCCCGTTTCGGGAACGCCCGCCTGTGCCAGGTGCAACAGGCGCAAGGTCAAGGCTTTCAAGCGCTCAGCTTCCTTTTCCACCTGAATCAGGCATTGCCGGTAGTCCTCCGCCCGCCGGTTACCCCGAAGCCCTACCTCCAGTTCTCCCAGAATAGTAGTCAGTGGCGTCTTCAGCTCATGAGAAGCGTTACTGATGAAATTATTCTGCGACTCGATGGAGGTTTCTATCCGGTTCAACAGCTTATTGAAGGCCCGGGCCAGTTGGCTCACTTCATCATTCTGCTCTCCTTCCTCCAGGCGCAAAAAAAGGTTGTTAGTATCAATATCATGCATCTTGCGGACCATGACTTTCAGCGGAAAAAGCATTTCTTCGGCATACCAGCGCCCCAGGACAAAAATAAGGGCCATCGACCCCAGGACGACAACTACCAGGATATGCTTAAGCAAATCCAGCTTATCAAGCCCGGATTGGTCCCTCGCGGAAACGATCACAGCAAAATCCCCCTGATTGTCGCTGTAGCGCCTCCCCAAAACATACATCTCGCCGTTGATCTGCTCCACCAGGCTCTGTTCATCGACTTCGGAAAGAAATTCAGCACTGACAAAATCCGGCAGGGTGTCCCAACGGGGCGCTTCACCCAGGTTGACCAGCAACTCCTTCTCCAAAGGAAGTTCTCGCAGATACTCCTTCCTGATCTCACTGAACACCTTGTGGTTCAGTTCATCTTTTTCCAGCTGGAAGGACGCGACGATCCGGGCCCGTTCATTCAACCGCTGAAAAAAATCGCTGCGTGTGTACTGCTGGAACAGGTAATAGATCAGGCAACAGACCCCAATGAGAATGCAGGACGTGATCAGCGTAAAGGTGGCCGCAATCTTATTCTTCAGCGTTATCTTTTTTGAGAACATACCCCATTCCAATTACCGTGTGCAGCAACTTGGGATGATAATTCCGGTCAATTTTCTTTCTCAGGTAATTGATATATACATCCACTACATTCGTTCCCAGGTCAAAATCCACTTCCCAGACGTGCTCCATGATCTTCATCCGGGAAAGGACCTTTCCCGGGTTCCTCATGAAATACTCCAGCAGTTTAAACTCCCGGGCGGTCAGTTTGATCTTCTCCCCATCGCGAAAGGCCTCCATAGAGTCCAGGTCGATGTCCAGCCCTTCGAAGGACAACCGGTTATTCTCGGCTAGCTGGCCGTTGCTGCGCCGGTGCAGGGCCAGCAGGCG
>CAYQKY010000392.1:0-2862 GCA_964418125.1 uncultured Phaeodactylibacter sp. | reverse complement strand
TCTGCATCCGCATTAACCCCCACATCATGGCGGGGGGCAACCACAAGACCTCCGTTGGCCATATCGACTCCAAATTCGGGATATCCATCCATCAGATGCCGCTGGTGCACCGCATCATCGAGGCCACCGGCATCCGGGTGGAAGGCGTCCACATGCATACCGGGTCGGACATACTGGACCCCGACGTGTTCCTTTTCGGAGCCGAGATCCTACTGAAAATAGCCCGGGAATTCCCGAATCTCGACTATATCGACTTCGGCAGCGGCTTTAAGGTGCCTTATAAGGAAGGCGATATCGAAACGAACATCGAGGAACTGGGCGACAAGATCTCCGAGCGTTTCAATGCCTTCTGTAAGGAATACGGCCAGGATATTACCCTGATGTTCGAACCGGGCAAGTTCCTGGTCAGTGAATCCGGCTCCTTCCTGGTGCAGGTCAATGTGGTGAAACAGACCACTTCCACGGTTTTTGCCGGTATCGATTCAGGCCTCAACCACCTGATCCGCCCTATGTTCTACAATGCCTATCACCGCATCACCAACGTTTCCCGGCCGGAGGGCAAGGCCCGCTTTTATACCGTGGTAGGTTACATTTGCGAGACGGACACCTTCGGCATCAACCGCCGCATTGCCGAGATCCACGAGGGCGATATCCTCTGTATCCACAATGCCGGAGCTTACTGCTTCTCGATGGCGTCCAACTACAACTCCCGCTTCCGCCCGGCGGAGGTGCTCATCTACAAAGGAAAGCCTCACCTCATCCGCAAGCGGGAAACCATGGAGGACCTGCTGCGCAACCAGGTGGGAGCGGATATCTTCGAAAAAGAAGCAGTTGAGTAGAGTAAGATTTTCCGGATTTCCGAAATCTGGAAAATCTTATAATATTTGCGGCAAATCACACTTTTTATGCCCAACGTCACCCGGCTGAGCATAGCCCTACTTTTGTTACTGGCTCTGGCGTCCTGTAACCCTCCTTTATTGAGGCGCCACCAGCCCGTAGCTGTCGAGGCCATCACTCCCGAATACATTAAATTTAACAACGGCAAGATGACAGCTTTGCCTTTCGCCGGGCAGGAAAACGCCATCCGGATCTTCCTGGTCCGCCATGCGGAGAAAGGTTTTGGTTACGACCCTACACTGACCTTCAAGGGGGTGCGGCGGGCCAACCTGTTGGCCAGCATGTTTCAGGGAATGCCCCTGGATGCCGTTTATGCCACCAAATTCAAGCGCACCCAGGAGACCGCTCAGGCGGTTGCCCGGGAAAAAGGGCTGGAATTAGAGCTTTACGAAACCAATGAACTGACAACGTTCTCCCTCCGGCTGCGCCGAAAATACCGGGGAAAGTCCGTACTGGTCGTCGGCCATTCCGATACCACCCCTGAACTCATCAACCGGTTGGTCAACCGCGGCGTGCTCGAACGTATAGATGAGCGGGATTACAGTAATTTTTATATTGTCGCCATCAGTGAACAGGGGGAAAAGGAAGTATTGCAGTTGAAATACGGGGAGATCTGGGTGGAATAATGACCACCTTTTTCTGCTCCGGATTATCGGCGGGATTGTATGTTTTCCAGGTGATAGAGAGGAATAAAAAATTATCTTTGCAGCATTTTAAAGTGATCATTGGCCAATAATATAATAGTTATGCAACTTTCCACGAGGTACAACCCCCAGGAAACAGAAAAAAAATGGTACGACTACTGGATGGAAAAGAACTATTTCCATTCGGAACCCGATGAGCGGGAGCCTTTCACCATCGTCATCCCTCCTCCCAACGTGACCGGTGTGCTGCACATGGGGCACATGCTGAACAACACAATCCAGGATATCCTCATCCGCAAGGCGCGCCTGGAAGGCAAGAACGCCTGCTGGGTGCCGGGCACCGACCACGCTTCCATAGCCACGGAGGCCAAGGTGGTCAAAATGTTGCGTGCCCGCGGCATCAAAAAGTCGGACATCAGCCGGGAGGAGTTCATGGAGTACGCTTTCGAGTGGAAAGAAAAATACGGCGGCATCATCCTGGAGCAGCTCAAGAAGCTGGGCGCTTCCTGCGACTGGCGGCGCACCCGCTTTACCATGGAGCCCAAGATGTCGGAAGCCGTGATCAAGACCTTCGTTCGCCTGTATCGCAAGGGCAAGGTTTACCGCGGCCTGCGCATTACTAACTGGGACCCGGAGGCCAAAACCGTGCTCTCCAACGAAGAGGTGCTCTATAAGGAAGAAAACTCCCGCCTGTACCACGTCCGTTATAAAATTGAAGGTACGGAAGACGAGTACATCACCATAGCGACCGTTCGCCCGGAGACCATCCTGGGCGACACCGCCATTGCCATCCACCCCGATGACGAGCGTTATGAGAAATACCGGGGCAGGCGCGCTCTGGTGCCCCTGATCAACCGCTCTATTCCCATCATCGAGGATGCTTACGTGGAGCGGGAGTTCGGCACCGGCGCCCTGAAGATCACCCCTGCCCATGACCCCAATGACTACGAGATCGGGCAGCGGCATAAGCTGGAGGTGGTCGATGTGCTCAACGAAGACGGGACTATGAGCGAAGCTGCGCAGCTGTATATCGGCGAAGATCGGTTCAAGGCGCGCAAGCTCATCGTCAAGGACCTGGACGAAGCCGGGCATATCGTCAAAATTGAAGACTACCGCAATAAGGTGGGCCGCTCCGAGCGTACCGACGCCATTGTCGAGCCGCGCCTGACCCTGCAGTGGTTCGTGGATATGAAAAGCTTCGCCCAAACGGCCCTGGACGCCGTAAAAAAGGGCGATGTCAAATTCCATCCCGAGCACTTCTGGAACATGTTCAACAGCTGGCTCAATGAGGAGAACATCCGCGACTGGTGCATCTCCCGGC
>CAYQKY010000391.1:0-2951 GCA_964418125.1 uncultured Phaeodactylibacter sp. | reverse complement strand
CGCTGGCGCTGCAAGGCAGAGACCTGCTGGCCTGTGCCCAGACCGGCACCGGCAAGACGGCCGCCTTCGCACTGCCCATCCTGCAGTTGCTGAACGATCAGCAGCCGGGAAGTAACCGGCGGCGCGCCATACAGGCGCTGATCCTGGCCCCCACCCGGGAGTTGGCCATACAGATCGGGGAAAGCTTCGACGCCTACGGCAAACACCTGAAACTGCGCCATACCGTTATCTTCGGCGGGGTATCCCAGAATGCCCAAACGCGACAGCTACAGTCGGGTGTGGATATTCTGGTCGCTACGCCGGGCCGCCTGCTCGACCTGATGAACCAGGGATATGTCAGCCTGGATAAGGTCGAATTCTTTGTCCTGGACGAAGCCGACCGTATGCTCGATATGGGCTTCATTCACGACGTAAAGCGGGTGATCCGCAAATTGCCGCCGAGGCGCCAGACGTTCTTCTTCTCAGCCACCATGCCGTCTGCCATCGCCACCCTCTCGCGCGAGATCCTGGACCGGCCGGCCAAAGTGCAGGTGGACCCCGTATCTTCCACCGCCGAGCGCGTGGAACAATCCGTCTACTTCGTGCCCAAAAAGCAAAAGCGCAAGCTGTTGCTGCACCTTTTGCGCCACGAAGATATTTCCGAAGCGCTGGTTTTCACCCGCACCAAGCACGGCGCCAACCGCGTCGCCAAAGACCTGTCCAAAAGTGGCATCCGCGCCGAGGCCATCCACGGCAACAAGTCGCAGAACGCCCGCCAGCTGGCCCTTAGCAACTTCAAGGAGCGCCGCACCCGCGTACTGGTCGCTACCGATATCGCCGCCCGCGGCATCGACATCGACGAACTGTCGCACGTCATCAACTTCGACCTGCCCAACATTTCGGAAACCTATGTGCACCGCATCGGGCGCACCGGCAGAGCCGGCGCCAGCGGTATCGCTTTGTCTTTTTGTGATACCGAAGAACGCGCCTACCTGCGCGACATCCAGAAGCTGACCGGCCTGCGGATACCGGTCGTCGATGGACACCCCTTTACCGCCGAAGACGCGGATGACCAGCCAGCCCCGCAGCCGGCTTCTCCCCCCCGGCAGGAAAGGAACAACGGCCTACGAAAGAATGATAACCGAAACAAAAACCGACGGAGGAATAAGCGCCGCAATGGCCCCAAAGTATCTGGTGATAACCGAAGGTGATTTTTGATTTTCCGGATCTTCGAGAGCCGGAAAATTTAATGCACCAGCACCAGCCTGGAAAAACTGAAAGAGCCCGTTCCGGCGAAACCGGAACGGGCTCTTCTCATCGGAGGCTTTCCCTGGTGGCAGAAGCAGCCGGAAATAAACCGGCTACTCCTGCCCGAAAGGGAATCACCACTTCACGATCACTAACTTCTGCTCCAGGGTGCGCTTCGCTGTTTGTACAGTAACCCAGTACAGCCCGGGGCCGAGGTCATAGGTATCCACACGGTGGTAGTTCGTACCTTTAATCGTTGTAAATTCCTCCGTCCTGGCCACTTTGCCGCTCATGTTAATGAGCCGGGCCACTGCCCGTTCTTCCTGGTTGGTGTGGAAGATCAGCTCCACCTCATCCGTTGCCGGGTTCGGGCGGATGGTAAGCAGTTCTTCATCCAAAACCAACTCGTCCTCGTCATCAACCGGGCGGGAAATTTCCGAATCGAGTGTCTGACACTCATCCCAGTATTCATTGATGGAGGTAATGGCATCCGTTAAGGCTCCACCTAATCCCTGGGAGCCCCCGATAGCGCCGCTGAGGAACTGATTGGCCAGGTCCATTACATCCTGTATCGTAATGATGGTATCCGGCAGTTCGTGCTCGAGGTCCAGGCAGATCCCGTTAAGCCTGATCCCACCTAAGGGGATGCCATTCACCTCTTCGCTGTACCAGATATTCAATTGCAGAGCGATCGCATTGGCGATAAGCGTATTCTTTATCCGGCCGTTCCGTTGATGGAACCGGTTCGGATAAGGCGTACAGTCTGCCGCATCTGCCAGGGCGTCTCCTTCTGCATCTTCTCCATTCAGGATGTATCCCGGGCCGGGAAGCGGCTCAGATCTGCCTCCACCCGGCAACAACACCAATACACAATTCGGATCGGTAATGGTAAGCGAATTGCCGTTCTCCACATCGCCGATAACCAACTCGCCATCACCATAGTCGGGGTCATTGATGAGGGAGTCAATGATGTCAAGCGTCGGCAGCTTCCCTTCTTCATTGTTCCAGGGATATTTGCCTCCGGCATTCCCCCAGCCACCCTGGGTAAGGGTACAGGCCCCTCCACAGGTGCCGGAGAAGGATATCGTACATTCAGTCGACAACCCACAGGCATCTGTAAGCTGAACAACATAAATGCGGCTGAACGAACCTTCAATACATTGTGGCACTCCGGAATCGAGGATCACCTCCGAAGTTATCTCTCCCGGACAGTTGTCCGATGCCCCGATCTGTATATCCTGCATCAAATCAGATAGATCCGGAATATCATCCGCACAAGTCATGGTATTGCTACCCAGCCCAGGCGGACAGGTAGGCGGGGTAGTATCGGAAATGGTGTAGGTGTATGTCCAGTCCGCTGTATTGCCGGCACAGTCTGTATAGCGGTACGTCCATACGCGTTGGCCATCGCAGACAATGGGATCCGGAGTGTCCACTGAACCTACCAGTATCGCACTGGCCGTACGCCCGCAAGCGTCCGTAATATCGGCCGGAGGGCCGGGGTCTGTGGCCAGTACGGCACAATCTACAGTCGCACTACCATTTGGCGGCGGCATCAACTGATTCGACAGATCGATCGTGTAAGTGTACGTCCAGTCCGCTGTATTGCCCGCGCAGTCTGTGTAGCGGTACGTCCATACCCGCGTGCCTTCGCACGCCAGCGGGTCCGGAGTATCCACTGAGCCCACCAATACCGCGCCGACCATCCGCCCGCAGGCGTCTTC
>CAYQKY010000390.1:0-2964 GCA_964418125.1 uncultured Phaeodactylibacter sp. | reverse complement strand
CACCGAAAAAGTGGCCTTTTTTAGTCCAAAGGGTGGCCTCCAAACATGCTCTTAGTTAGGGGGGGGGTGAAAAGGCCCTTGTCGAAAAGTAGCTCCAAATTGTATTGTGGTACAGGGCGCTTTGTCGGGGTGCAATTTCCTATTGCGCTCGGACTTGAAGCGGCCGGCAAAATTTAATTCGGAGTGAGAATCATCAAAATACCTTTTTACACAACCCCGATAGGGCATGCAAATTCATTACGGGCCGCCTGAAGGCAGCCCGTCCGAGAAACCGGCGCCAGGGCCGCCCCCCCCGTATTTTATTCATCACAAAACCAGATTTCGCTTATGAAAAACTTCCAATTCGACGGTAAGGCCAGGAATTTCTTTTTCGTCGGCCTGGCCGCTGTTCTGATCACCACCATTACATTGGGCCTGGCCTTTCCCTGGGCCACCGTCATGATTCAGCGCTGGAAAACCAGCCACACCCTTGTTGAGGGACGGAGCCTGAAATTCTACGGCACCGGCGGCGAGTTGTTCGGCAAATACATTGTATGGTACATTCTGATCATCATCACCCTGGGTATCTATTCCATTGCGGTATACCCCCGCTTCTCCAAATGGGTGGTGGAGCGCACGGATTTTGCCTGAGCGCATTTTTCTCCCCTCCCGATGCAACCAAACAATGTCCCCCACGTAAAAAAGAAGTAATCATCATAAAATGCTTTGAAATCCGGAGCCCCCCGCCGCCCGCTGACTGAGCGGAGCCCCCGCCGGATGCTGACTGAGCGGAGCCGAAGTCAGCGGCCGCCCATTATCCATTTACCTAACCCGTTCTACTATGAGCAAAACCACCGTTCCCAATGCCGCCGCCAACGGCGCCAACCCCTCCCTGGCAGAGATGCTGCCTGCTTTCGAAACGGACTCCCGCTTCGGCGAGGAGCAATCCGCCAAGGTCGACGGCGACCCCCTGGTGCTGCAGAATTTCCTGTTCATGTTCTACGACCAGGACAATGTCACGGCCTCCCTGCGGCAGGAGATCTACCAGGTCGACCGGGAGAACGAACGCCATAAGGAGTCCGTCAGACAGTACCGGCAGGAGGTAGATGCCTTGCGAGGCAGCACCCAGAA
Organism: uncultured Phaeodactylibacter sp.; assembly: GCA_964418125.1. Taxonomy (GTDB): domain Bacteria; phylum Bacteroidota; class Bacteroidia; order Chitinophagales; family Saprospiraceae; genus JACJXW01. The sequence goes on along the minus strand of CAYQKY010000390.1, from coordinate 1,854 downwards.
TTTCGTCACCGAGCGGGCGCGCCTGGTGGCCGAGCGCCAGAATGAGATCGCCAATAAGAAAGTGGAGATCCGCCGCATCAAAGGGGGCGATTATACGCTGCTGGGCACCAACGCCCACCCCGCCAACCGCCTGGCGTACTGGATCGCCGTGCTGATCCTCCTGGTGCTGACGGCCTACCTGATCAGCTTCTACGCATCGGTGGTGTACAACGCTTTCCTGCTCGACCCCCTGGCGCTGGCCGCCCGGCAGGCGGAAGAAGGGGGCTTCTCCACAGTCACCATCACCAATGTGCGGGCTTTCCCCCTGGCTTACCAGGAGTACGGGGTGTTGGGGGTAATTTTCCTGCTCAGCGGCGCCTTCGTTTTCATCACTTTGGGCTTCCTGCTCTACTGGTTCAGCCATTCCAGAAGCAGCATCTGGCACTACGTGCTGTATGGCTTTACCTTCCTGTTCGACGCCTTCCTGGCCTACGAGATCGTACAGAAGATCCACATTTCCCAGTCGATCGTCACAGAGAGCGAGCCGTGGTCCTTCCGCATGGCCTTTCAGGATGCGGAGTTCTACATCATCCTCTTCGCCGGCTTCGGCATCTACCTGGCCTGGGGGCTGTTGTTGAAGTACGTCCTGGAGGAGTTCCACAAGATCCTGCCCGCCATTTCAGGCATCAAGCGGCGGCGGGCGGAGATCCGCCGCCTGGAGCAGGAAGTGAAAGAGATCCAGGCCCAGTTCGGAGAAAAGATACAGCGCCTGGAAAAAGAAGCCGATGAGATCGAACAGCGGCAGGTGGGCTTCTTCGTCCATGCCCTGGAACAGAACGAGGCGCGGATCAACTCCCTGCGGGAAAAGCTGCGCAACCACCTGCAGAGCAGCGGCTCTTCGGCCCAGGGCCTGCGGGTGCACATCACGTCCTTCCTCACCGGCTGGTGCAAGAGCATCCACAACGGCCACCCCAAAGAAGAGGCAAAGGCCCTGGTGGAGGAATGCCACAAAGTGGTCAATAATTTTTATCAAACCATCGGATTAAACTGACGAACTTATGCGCGCTATTTATCTTTTCCTCCTGGGCTCAGCCCTGGCGCTGGCACTGACAGCCTGCAGCGGGGGCGTTGTTGAAGAAACCAATCAGGACGCCGGCCTGGAGCCCCTCAATGTAGTGGTCGTCCTCGACCTGTCCAACCGCCTGGTCAAAACGCCGGGGCAGGCCGATAAGGACCGGGCCATCATCCAGTCGGTACTGAATATTTTCGGCGAACGGCAGAAGCGGCAGGCGTACATCACCTCCAACGACATCCTGCGCCTGGTGGTCGCCCCCCAGCCGGACGTCCCGACCAGCACCAACGACAGCCTGCGGATCGACATGGAAACCAAAAGGGGGAAGATCGGGAACAAGACATTGATCGGCCTGCCTAAATTCAAGGCGGAGCGCGAACGCTTCGAACGCGCCCTCGCCGAATTGTATAGGGAAGCCCTGGCCAACCCCTTCACCGGCGCCGACCTGTATACCTTCTTCTGCACCGAGCTGCCCAGGAACTTTGCCGACCCCGGCCGAAAGACCAAGGTCCTGGTGCTGACCGACGGCTACCTGGAGTTCGACCGCCCTTACCTCTCCCGCCGGCCGGATTGCTCTTATATGCGGGAACTGGATAAAATGCGGGCCGATAAAGAGAAGTGGAAGGCCCGCTTCGATAGAAAGAAACTGGCCCTCTGCCCCTGCTCCGGAGCCCGTTTTCCCGATACGGAAGTGCTCTTCCTCGAGACCGCCCCCCTCTTTAAAGGTACTTCCGTCTACGAATTCCCTATGATCGAACACTACTGGAAAACATGGTTCGACAGCATGGCCCTGCCCGCCAGCA
>CAYQKY010000389.1:0-3010 GCA_964418125.1 uncultured Phaeodactylibacter sp. | reverse complement strand
CGGCCAGTTCCTCCCGGAAAGCCCAGTATTTTGAGCCGCTGGGAAACTCCACCTCTTGCGGGCATCGTAAGTATATTCATAAGAGCTACCCGCAGGAGGGGACACTCGTTCCAGGTCGCTGCGGTTGTCGTAGGCATATTTTGTAGTGTCCCCCATAGCATTGACAAACTTATGCTGGCGCCCCAGGATATCCGTCAGGTTGGAATGAAGCGGTGGGAGCTTCTATTTAACATAATAGCTTGTCGCCTATCGAGCTATAAGCCTTTATTCACAAGCCTTTCCCTTTTCCTATAACCTATCTTATGTTTATTCACTTCACCCTGGCAGATCAAACTCCCGCAACCCGAAAGGGGGTAGGGGATATTTCCGGCCGCGTTGAAGGCTGGAGGGCAATGAATTCTTTTGGTATCAGCAACGTCCGGCATGATAAGCTTAGCTTCTGAAACGATTTTCCCGAATGGACCGGATCACCCTGCGCAGGCCTTTGGCTACATCTACAAAAGCTTCATCTTCATCTTCCCACTGGGCGATGGGCCGGGCGCCACTGGGCAGGGCCTGTATGCCTGCAAAATCTTCTGTATCCCACAGGCTGGACCTCAGGATGACCGGGATGACGACGGCGTCCCCGTTCCGGTGCCGTTTGAGCGCAATGGGGAGTTCGTGGCCGTAGATAAACTCGGAGTCCAGAAAATCCGGGCTGATCATCAGCAGGATGATGCGGGCTTCCCTGAGTTTGCGTTCGATCTCCTGGTTCCAGGAGGCGCCGGGCAGGATCTCGGAGTCTTCCCACTGGTCGACTTCCTTTCGGCGGAGGGAAGCCAGGTGCTTATTGAGTTTGTCCACGAATTCCCGGTCCTCATGGGCGTAGCTGATGAATACCTTGATGCGGTTGTCTTCCGAAACGGGCGGGGCAGCCGGTTCCGGGGCGGCATTGTCTGAGCTGGAGCTTTCCCGTTCCATCCCCTCCACATCGCCAAGGATGGACAGCAGGCCGTGGATGATGCGGTTGCGCGTTATGTTGAGCTCGTTGCTGGAGACGATGCCCATGCGTTCGTTCCGCTTGTTCTGGTTCCACTGGCTTTGGAGGAGCAGCAGGGTGTTGGAAAGGTCGTTGTCGCGCCCCTGCAGCCATTGGGCAGTCTGCTCCAGAGCGGCTTCTGTTTTGCCCTGGCTGATCAGCTCGCGCATTTTATCGGAAAAGGACATAAATATTTTTTTTCAAAGAATCAAATTTAACGTATTTGGGAGGGTTTCCAAATTACGGGTATTTTCAATTTGATGGTAACGGAAGACAACCAAATTTCTCCTCCTTGTTAATGAGGCCCTTTATGCGTACTTTTGGAGCGAAACCTGTACGGAATAATGAATAAATCATAACCCAGTATGTCCAACAACCTCCACAACTTCATCATGGGGCAGTGGGCCCCCCACGAAGGGGAAGGTATCCCACAGTATAACGCCGTCACCGGCGAACTGATCGCCACCTGCGGCAGTGAAGGGCTCGACTACGCCGACATGATGCACTACGCCCGCCAGGTGGGCGGCCCCAACCTCCGGCAGATGACCTTCCGCGAGCGGGGGCTCATGCTCAAGAAACTGGCCCTGCACCTGTTCGACATCCGCAAGAAATACTACCCCATCAGCTACCAGACCGGCGCCACCAAAGGCGACAGCTGGATCGACATAGACGGCGGCATCGGCACCCTCTTTGCCTACGCCAGCCTGCGGCGCCAGTTTCCGGATAAAACCTTTTATGTGGACGGCGAGCCCGTCAACCTGTCCAAAGAAGGAACCTTCATCGGCCACCACATCATGGCGCCGAAGCACGGCGTTGCCATCCACATCAATGCTTTCAATTTCCCCATCTGGGGCATGCTGGAGAAGCTGTCGGTCAACCTGCTGGCAGGGGTGCCGGCCATCGTCAAACCTTCGGAACTGACGTCTTTCCTCACCGAAGCCATGGTACGGGATATTATCAGTTCCGGTATCCTGCCGGATGGCGCTCTGCAGCTGGTCTGCGGCAGCGGCCACGGCATCCTGGAGCCGGTGACTTCCCAGGATGTGGTTACCTTCACCGGTTCGGCCTCGACGGGGCGCATGCTCAAGGCCCACCCCACGATCATCGAGAACGCCGTGCCGTTCAATATGGAGGCCGACAGCCTCAATGCGGCCATCCTGGGGGAAGATTCCGAGCCGGGCAAGCCTACCTTTGATCTCTTCATCAGGGAGGTGCGCCGGGAGATGACCGTCAAGTGCGGGCAGAAGTGTACGGCCATCCGCCGCATCATTGTGCCGGAAGAACTGGTGGAAGACGTGCAACTGGCTCTGAGCCGGGAATTGCAGCAAACCACTATCGGCGACCCTACGGTAGAGGGCGTCCGCATGGGGTCGCTGGTGAGCCGCAGCCAGGTGGAAGAAGTGCGCCGCCGCGTGGAGGAACTGGCCAACGAGAGCCGGATCGTGTACGGCGACCTGGAGAATTTCGAGGTCACCGGCGCGCAGAAGGAGAAGGGCGCTTTCTTCTCCCCGATCCTCTTTGTCAATGACGATCCTTTCAACAAACAGAATACGCACCACATCGAGGCTTTCGGCCCGGTGAGCACCATCCTTCCCTACAAGAAGATGAGCGAGGCCATCGAGCTGGCCAATATGGGCAAGGGGTCGCTGGTGAGCACCATCGCTACGGCCAATGAGCGCATCGCCCGCAATTACGTGATGGGGGCGGCGCCCTACCACGGCCGCATTCTCATCCTCAACCAGCTGAGCGCCAAGGAGAGCACCGGCCATGGTTCGCCCATGCCCATGCTCACCCACGGCGGGCCGGGGCGCGCAGGCGGGGGCGAAGAGATGGGCGGCGTGCGCGGCGTCAAGCACTACCTGCAACGCACCGCCGTTCAGGGGCACCCCACCTTTATCACGGCCGTTACCGATGTCTATCAGGTGGGCGCCCGCTACAAGGAAAAGGACATCCACCCCTTCCGCCAGCATTTCGAAGACCTGGAGATCGGCG
>CAYQKY010000388.1:0-3065 GCA_964418125.1 uncultured Phaeodactylibacter sp. | reverse complement strand
CCGGTGCCATCGCGATCGGACCCGTGCTGCAGGGCCTCAACAAGCCCATCAACGACCTGTCGCGCGGCGCGCTGGTCGAAGACATCGTCAACACGATCGCCATCACGGCCATCCAGGCCCAGAATGACCCGACACAGGGAGCGCCGTCCGCATGAGCCTCGTTCTCGTGATCAACAGCGGGTCGTCGTCGTTCAAGTACCAACTTCTCGATCCGGATGCCGCGGCCGTCCTTGCGACGGGTTTGGTGGAACGCATCGGCCAGGGCATGGGCCGCTCCACCCATACCGTGACCGCGGCGGCGCTCGACGCCACCGACGCGTCGGGAGCGCCCGCCGCCACGCCCACGATGCTCGATGCGACGTACACCCGGGAACTGCCGATCCCCGACCACGAGGCCGGGTTCCAGGTGATGCTCGACGCGTTCGCCACGGACGGGCCGTCGCTGGATCACAACCCGCCGATCGCCATCGGGCACCGTGTGGTGCACGGCGGATCCCAGTTCATCGAACCGACCCTCATCACCCCCGAGGTCAAGAGCCGGATCGACGAGCTCTCGGTGCTCGCCCCCCTGCACAACCCCGCCAATCTCGCCGGGATCAAGGCCGCGCAGCAGGCCTTTCCCGACGTGCCGCACGTCGCGGTGTTCGATACGGCCTTTCACCAGACGCTGGAGCCCGCGGCGTACACGTACGCCATCGACACCGAGCTCGCCGCGAAGCACCGCGTGCGCCGATACGGCTTCCACGGCACCTCGCACGAGTTCGTCAGCCGCGCCGCGGCGCAGTTCCTCGGTCGCCCGCTCGCCGACCTCAAGCAGATCGTCTTCCACCTGGGCAACGGCGCGTCGGTGACCGCGGTCGACGGCGGCCGCTCCGTCGACACCTCGATGGGCCTCACCCCGCTGGAGGGGCTCGTGATGGGCACCCGGTCGGGCGACATCGACCCGGCGGTGCTCTTCCACCTCGCCCGGCGCGCCGACATGTCGGTGACCGACCTCGACGACCTGCTCAACAAGCGCAGTGGCCTCCTGGGCCTGGCCGGTGTGTCTGACATGCGCGACATCATGGCGGGGGTGGAGAGAGCGGATGCCGCAGCCACCCTCGCCTTCGACGTGTACATCCATCGCCTGCGGTCGTACGCCGGGTCCTACCTCGCCCAGCTCGGCGGCGCCGACGTCATCTCGTTCACCGCCGGTGTGGGCGAGAACGCGCCGGCCGTGCGCGCGGCGGCGCTCGCGACCCTGGGGTTCGCGGGGGTGGAGGTGGGCGCCGAGCGCAATGAGGCCCCGCGCACGGAGGCGCGCGGTCGCGGCATCCGGATCATCTCCTCCGATTCGTCCGCGGTCACGGTGCTTGTCGTCCCCACGAACGAGGAGCTCGAGATCGCCCGCCAATCCCTCGACGTCTGGAGATCCCGTGCCAGCTGACGCGCAGAACGCGCTGCCCGACCTGCGCCGCTTCGACGCGGTGCTCTTCGACCTCGACGGCGTGCTCACCCCGACCGCGGTCGTGCACATGCACGCGTGGCAGCGGATGTTCGACGAACTGTTCGCGCAGTGGGACATCGAGCCGCCGTACACCGACGACGACTACTACGCGTACGTCGACGGCAAGAAGCGGTACGACGGTGTGGCGAGTCTGCTGCGCAGTCGTGACGTCGAGGTGCAGTGGGGCGACCCTGCCGACCCGCCCGAGGCCGACACGATCTGCGGCATCGGCAACCGCAAGAACGCGTACTTCGAGCGGGTGCTGGCCGGCGAGGGCATCGCCGCCTACCCCGGCTCGATCGCGCTGCTCGACGAACTCGCCGCCGCGGGCACGCCGGTCGCGGTCGTCTCGAGTTCGAAGAACGCCGAGCAGGTGCTGCGGCGCGCCGGCATCCGCGACCGCTTCGCCGTCGTGATGGACGGTGTCATCGCCGAACGCCACCACCTCGCCTCCAAGCCCGCGCCGGACGTCTTCGTCGAGGCGGCGCGGATGCTGGGAGTCGACCCGGCACGCTGCGCCGCAGTCGAAGACGCCCTGAGCGGGGTGCAGTCCGCGGTCGCCGGCGGGTTCGCCCTCGTCGTCGGGGTCGACCGCGGTGTCGGCTCACAGGAACTTCTGGGCGCCGGCGCACATATCGTTGTCCAGGACCTCGCCGAGCTGGTCCGCGACAGCAGTGAGGAGCACCCGGAATGATCGACCGCGACCGCTTTCCCGTCGACCCGTGGCGGCTGGTGGAGACGTCGGCTTCGGTCGACGACGTCGGGGTGACTGAAACCCTGTTCGCCGTCGGAAACGGCTACGTCGGGCTACGCGGGAACAACGCCGAGGGCAGGTTCGCCCACGAGCACGGCACGTTCATCAACGGGTTCCACGAGACCTTCCCGATCCGCCACGCCGAACAGGCGTACGGCTTCGCCGAGGTGGGCCAGACGATCATCAATGCACCCGACACGAAGGTCATGCGGGTGTACGTCGACGACGAGCCGCTCTCGCAGGACGTCGCCGAGATCCGCGAGTACGAGCGCGTGCTCGACATGCGCGACGGCGTCCTGCGCCGCCGCATGCTGTGGTGCACACCCTCGGGCAAGCAGGTGCTGATCGAAGACGACAGGATGGTCTCCTTCGCCGACAAGCACCTGGTGGTCATGCGCCTCGAGGTCACGGTGCTCAACGCCGACGCGCCCGTGACGATCAACTGCCAGATGATCAACCGGCAGGACGGCGAAGACGTGTACGGCGGCCGAGCGGTGCACACGCCGCGCGGTGGGTTCGACCCCCGAAAGGCCGAGAAGATCCAGGAGCGCGTGCTGCAGCCGGAGGACTTCTGGCAGGACGACATGCGCTCGACGCTGTCGTACCGGGTCACCGACTCTGGGATGACCGTGGCAGTCAGCGCCGACCACCTGATCGAGACGGAGAACGACTACACGGCCCGCCGCCTCATCGAGCCCGACATCGCCAAGAACGTGTTCCGCGTGCAGGCGAAGGCGGGTGTGCCGATCAAGCTCACCAAGCTGGTCAGCTATCACTCGTCGCGCGGCGTGCCCGCCCGCGAGCTGGTCGACCGCTGCCGCCGCA
>CAYQKY010000387.1:0-3167 GCA_964418125.1 uncultured Phaeodactylibacter sp. | reverse complement strand
TTGCCGCCGGCCCTGCCCATGGAGCCATTTGCTCCCCAATCCCGTAGGGATGACAGCCCATAGCCAGGGCCGCCAGGCCCTGGCCCCAGAGCCCCCGGGAGCGAGCTCCGTAGGAGCGACAGGTCAATATAGCCCCTCAAAGAATTCCGGCAGAAAATCATCTTCCGGATCAATACCATTATTCCGGAGTAGCTTTAAATATTCAGACCTAAAGGAAACCTTCTTATGATGCTCCTTCTGGTTTTTAATGTAGGCAGTGAGCTTATCAACATGAGTCTCGCTAACCGAAAAGATCCCTCCTCCTACCTGCCAGGCGAACTCCCGGGGCAGAAATCCATTAGCATTGATCCATCTGGAAGAGTTGGTTTTTATCTTTTGGACAAAGGTAGCTGGCGCCATTGCCGGCCTCAAACGGGCGGCGATATGGATGTGGTCCGGCATGCCATTGACCTGGATAGGAGTTTGGTTCAATTCCTTGATGATTCCTATGATGTAATGATGGAGCCGCTCTTCAAATTCCGGAAGGATCAGCGCCTGACGGTATTTAACCGCACTGACATGGTGAATATAGAGTTTGGAAAAGGTGTTGGGCATCGTATTCTGTTTCGGGTAAAAATAAAAAATCTTTCGTCCCTACGGGACTCTTCAGCGAGGGTGCTAATAACCAGGGCCTTTCGGCCCTGGCAAAGGGCTATCGCCCCTACGGGGCTGTATTTTTAGGCTGGCGGGTGTTCCAGGGGCGCCATGCGCCCCCGCTCCCGTAGGGATGCCAGCCCATAGCCATTGCCGCCAGGCCCTGGAGCCAGATGTGCCACGCGCCCCCCAATCCCGTAGGGATGCCAACCCATAGCCATTGCTGTCCGGCCCTGCCCATGGAGCCATTTGCTCCCTAATCCTGTAGGGGTGACAACCCATAGCCGTTGCCGCCGGCCCCGCCCATGGAGCCATTTGCTCCCTAATCCTGTAGGGGTGACAGCCCATAGCCGTTGCCGCCGGCCCCGTCCATGGAGCCATTTGCTCCCCAATCCCGTAGGGATGATAGCCTATAGCCAGGGCCGTCAGGCCCTGGTTTTAGAGCCACGCCGGAGCGAGCTCCGTAGGAGCGATACCCTGTGTTGCTATTTTGCGGCCGTGCGATCAGGAAGGATCGCGGCGCGAAGCTTGCAGTTTTTCCGTAAAAAGGCTTAAATTGGGAACGCCGGCTTCAATTTTAGGCGTATTTTGCCGTTAGGAAAGAAAGCAAAAAACAGCAGGTTATGCAGATCGACGTAGGTTCCCATATTGCTGAACTTTTGTATGAGCACAATTCCGTGAACATTCCCGGGTTGGGCGGTTTCGTGTCCCGCTACCAGCCGGCAGTGGCCGACCAGGTGCAGGGAGAGATCCACCCGCCCTCCAAAGGGCTCGCCTTCAACGGCAACCTGGTTGCCGATGACGGCCTGCTTGCACAGCACCTGCATGAAAAGCTGGGTATCACCCTGGCGGAGGCCAGGGAGGCGGTCGAAGCTTACGTCAAAGAGGTGAAAGAAGCCATTGAAAAACGGGAGATCGTCGTCTTTCCGAAAGTGGGCCGCCTGTATAAAGATTACGAGCAAAACCTGCAGTTTCTGGCCGACACCACCAATTTCAACCTGGATTCCTACGGCCTGCCGACCGTCCAATTCTACCCCATAGCCCGGAAAGCCACACCGGCCAGCAGCGTACGCCCGGCCAACGGCCAACCCCGGCCAACAGGCGTCGCTGCCGCCACCCCGCCACCAAAGAGCCGCTTTCTCAATAGCGGGCTCGCCATCGCCATCAGCATAGCGGTCATCATAGTTGCCATAGCATCCTATTTCCTGTTTTTCCGAAACCTGCAGGGCAGCGGGGAGAATCCCGAACGGATGCCAACCTCGCGGATCAACATCAGCCCTTCCCAGTCTGAAGCCCAGGGATTGGCTCCTCCTGCTGAACTACCCGAAGATACCGAAGACGGGCAGGAGGAAGACGCCGCCGGCGCTGAAGGCCTGGATACCGAAGGGGCTACAGCGTCGCCCGGCCAGCAATATTTCATCATTGGCATTGGCGTATTCGGCAATGAGAACAACGTACAGCGCCTCATCGAACGCATCTACCAGGCGGGTTACGAACCCTATACCGAGCCCAAAGGCAACTTTACCCGGGTTGGCATCCAGAAAGCCTACACCGATGAGTCGGAGATCCGGGAAACACTTCAGGATGTGCGCCAACGCTTTTCGAGGGATGCGAAGTTGCTGAGGAAGTGAAATAGAATATGTGTTTGAGGGGGTACGTCCTTTGGGGACACCCTCCCCCTTGCCAGTTGGTGATATCCTTCGGGCTGATATTGGGGTATGCCTTTCTTTCGGACAGGGTGCTCCGGTTTGTACCTTGGTGAATCGCTAAATGCTAACTTCAATCCATTATGAACGACTCGTTTCGCCAGCAATTCCCCTCTTTGCGCCGCCACCATAACGGCAGGCGCCTGATATTCATGGACGGCCCCGGCGGCACCCAGGTGCCCCGGCCGGTGATCGACGCCGTCAGCCATTACTACAAGAACTCCAATGCCAATACTCACGGCGCTTTCATCACTGCCCGCGAGACCGATGCGGTGGTGGACGGCGCCCGGGAGGCCGTAGCTCACTTCCTCGGGGCGGAAGGGCCGCACACCATCTCCTTCGGGCAGAATATGACGACGCTCAACTACTCCCTCAGCCGCGCCATCGGGCGCCTGCTGCAGCCGGGTGACGAGGTGCTGGTCACCCAGCTCGACCACGAGGGCAACCGCGGCCCCTGGCTGGCCCTGCGCGAGCTGGGCATCGTCGTGCGGGAAGTCAAACTCACAAGTGAAGGGGTGCTGGATTACGGAGATATGGCCGACAAGGCTAACGAACGCACCCGCCTTCTGGCGCTGGGCTATGCCTCCAACTTCATGGGCACCGTCAATGACGTACAAAAGGCCAGGGCCCTTACCTACAAGGTGGGCGCCTGGCTGCTGCTCGATGCCGTCCACTATGCCCCTCATTTCCCCCTGGATGTGCAGGCCATCGGCTGCGATTTTCTGCTCTGTTCGGCATACAAGTTCTACGGCCCTCATGTGGGCATTCTTTATTCCCGCCCCGGCCTGCTGGACCGCCTTCCCGCCGACCGCCTGCGCACCGCCGCTC
>CAYQKY010000386.1:0-3172 GCA_964418125.1 uncultured Phaeodactylibacter sp. | reverse complement strand
GCCGTGCTCACCCGGTAGTACGCAACGAACTTTCCGTCTGCCATGTCTGCCGCCCCGTCACACGCAGACGAACGTTTACCTGTGACACGCTCGGCTGACTAGAAGTTTTTCGGACGGTCGCGGAACGTCTCTAGAACGGAAATCGCCGCGTGACTTCAACGGCTTAGGTAGCGAAACGCCGGTATCCCCTTGGGACGGCACACTTTATCTAGTTGAGATCACCCTCGAGCATCCCGCGCCGTACCTGCCGGAACTGGTCAAGCACCACTCCTTCTATCCCCTGCCCAAGCACGCCGTGGAGCGCTGGGGCGCGGGCTGGAGCCGGCCGGACCGCTACGTTTCAAACGGTCCCTACGTCGTCACCGAATGGAAGCTGGGCGACCGGGTCACAGCGGTGAAGAACCCGCGCTTCTGGGAGGCGGACAAGGTCTGCGTCGACCGGATCAACTACTACCCTACCAACGACGCCATCAGCGCCGAGCGCCGCGTGCGGCGGGGCGAACTGGACATCAACACCGACATCCAGTCGAACCGCATCGCCTATCTGCGCCGCGAGGCGCCGCAGTATGTGCGGACCCACACCTATCTCGGCGTGGCCTACCTGGCCTTCAACACCCAGGTCCCGGCGCTGAAGGACGTGCGTGTGCGCCGGGCGCTGTCCATGGCGCTGGACCGCGACTTCATCGCCGAGAAGCTGCTGCGCGGCGGCCAGACGCCGGCCTACACCTTCATTCCGCCGGGGGTCGCCAACTACACTCAGCCCCCCGCGCCGGACTGGGCGGACTGGCCCTTCGCGCGGCGGCAGGCCGAGGCGCGGCGGCTTCTGGCGCAGGCCGGCTACGGTCCCGGCCGGCCACTGCGGCTGGAGATCAAGCACCGCAACACCCCCGACCCCATGCTGCTGATGCCCGCCGTCCAGGCCGACTGGAAGGCCGTGGGCGTCGAGGCGAGCCTGGCGCAGAACGAGACCCAGATCGCCTACGCGGCCTACCGCTCGCGGGACTTTCAGGTCGCCGACGCCGCCTGGATCGCCGACTACAACGACCCGATGACCTTCCTGTACCTGATGCAGTCGTCGACCGGCGCGCAGAACTACGGCGACTACCGCAGCCCGGTCTTCGACGCGCTCGTCGCCCGGGCCGAGCGCGAGCCGGACGCGGCGACGCGGGCGCGATACCTCGCCCAGGCCGAGCGGCGGATGCTCGACGACGCCTCGGTGGCGCCGGTGTTCTTCTATGTGAACAAGAACCTGGTCAGCCCGGATGTAACAGGCTGGGTGGACAACATCATCGACCACCACCGCACGCGTTACCTTTGCGTCAAGCGCGCAGAAGCCCGATCTGGGGGATGAAACGTGCGCGCATTGCGGCCGCGCGCACAATCTGTGACTAGAATGCGACAGGTTGGGGTCAACAACGTTGCAGGGAATTAATCTGCGTTGACCCCTTAGAGCTCATCCACCAGGCCTTCGCCGTCGAACGCCTGGCCCTGGACTACCCCGGCGCCAACGCCGCCTGACGGCTCGGCGAGAAGCGCGGCGCGACATCGCCTCTTCTACGCGCCCCCCACCCCTGTCATCCCGGTTTCGCCGCAGGCGAAGACCGGGACCCCTGAACGCCGCGCCGGTGCACGACCCGCAGCGGCGCCGCCGGAACCGACCTTCACCTCGGAGTCCAAGGGTCCCGGTCTTTGGCTCCGCCAAAACCGGGATGACACGCGTCGGGAATTGAGTTGGTTCCCTTCTTTCAAACCGCGGAACACGCGGAATGACGCGGAAGGCGTCTCACCCGCAATTTCGCGCGCGTCTTCGCCCCCAATGAGGCGCTGGTGCAGGCCTACCAGGGCTTCTACCAGCCCTGGCACGTGGGCGGGTCGGGGGTGCTCGAGCCGCGGCTCAAGGAGCTCATCCGCCTGCGCATCGCCACGCTCAACGGCTGCGTGCTCTGCAAGAGCGTGCGGATGGCCCCGCAGGTGGTGAAGGAGGATGAAGCCGCGGCCGGCGTCGACGACGCCGACAACGCCGAGTTCACGCCCCGCGAACGCGCGGCCATCCACTTCGCCGAGAAGATGGCGGTGGACCACCACAACATCGGCGACGACGACGTGGCGTTCATGCGCAAGCACTTCAGCGACGCCGAGTTCCTGGAGCTCGCCATGATGGCGGGCCAGTACATCGGCTTCGGCCGGGTGCTCGCCATGCTCCAGCTGGAAGTGGCCAGCTGCCCGATCTGAGGCCGGAAGCCGGGTAGGGGTCAGGCGGCGGTGTAGCCGCCGTCGACCACCATCTCGGAGCCGGTCATGAAGCTGGATTCGTCCGACGCCAGGAACACGATGGCGTCGGCGATCTCGCGCGGGACGCCCAGGCGCAGCATGGCGTGGCGCGAGACGATCATGTCGCGCCGCTCGTTCTCGTTCTCGGATTCGCGCAGCGCATTCATCACCATCGGCGTCTCGATGAAGCCCGGATGGACCGAGTTCACCCGCACGCCCAACGGCGCCAGCTCGAGCGCCGCGGCCTTGGTGAAGAGCGCCACGCCGCCCTTGGAGGCGCAGTAGGACGCGGCCCCGGGCAGGCCCACCTTGCCCAGGATCGACGAGATATTGATGATCGAGCCGGCGCCCGCGGCCACCATCAGGGGCGCGGCGTGGCGCACGCCCAGGAAGGTGCCATCGAGGTTGACGCCGGTGACGCGCCGCCAGCCCTCCAGGGTGGCCTCCAGCAGGGGCTCGCCGCCACCGATCCCGGCCGAGTTGACCAGGATATCCAGGCGTCCGAAGCGGCTCTTGGTCTCGGCGACAACCTCGATCCAGCGCGCCTCGTCGACCACGTCGTGGGTCATGAAGGCGGCGGTCCCGCCGGCGGCCAGGATCTCGTCCGTCACCGCCTGCCCCGCCTCGGCCGTCACGTCGGTCAGCATCACCTTGGCGCCCTCGCGCGCCAGCCGCCGGGCGCTCTCCGCGCCCAGGCCCGAAGCCCCGCCCGTGACCAGCGCCACCTTGCCTTCCACGCGACCCGCCATGACGTCTCCCTTGCCGCTGGCCAGCTGTCAGCCCAGCGGTCGCGAGCGAAGCAGCCATGCCGCCGGGGAAGGGAAGCGGCGTGGCCCGGGCGGAGCCCTCAGCCTGCATTCCCCAAGTGGCGTGGCGTTTGAGGTGAAGATCGCCTGTATCC
>CAYQKY010000385.1:0-3181 GCA_964418125.1 uncultured Phaeodactylibacter sp. | reverse complement strand
ATGATATTCAATAAATTGTAACGATTGTTTTTTCCTTAACGCAACACTAGTGAAATATTACAAATTTTGAGTGTCTCCGTTTTTGACAAAACTCCTGTAAATCAGTTATTTATGAAACCTGATTTGCAGATACCTGACAGCAACGATCATAATCAATTGACTTTGTTCGACTTATAACGCAACACTAGTGAGTTCTTTTATATTTTTGTATTTTTCACAAACTGTTTTTAAGTGAGACAGGTTTCTGATTTTTAGCCCCACAATGTTGTCCGCTGAAATACTTGATTCTTGTCTTTGTAGAGTTTCATAATCAACCACAAGGCCGGGAACATCAATTAGTTTAATATCACAATCGGTTAAATTAATCCTTCGAATATTTTTCAATTCCGACAACCAAGAAGGTAATTCCAAAATATTGTTGCTGATCTCCCAATCACGAAATTGGGAAAATGTAAGCTCTTCGATCCAGGGTAGCTCTAATATTTCTATCGGGACCTCATCCAATCCACAATTTCCTAAGAATAAGGAGGTCCTCTTCTCCTGAATTGCGGAGTTTATCGCTGATAAGGCCTTAGGAGTTGCTTTGCTCATTTTTATTTCTTGATACTCGAATAATCATTTAACACTTCAGCGCCGCCCGCACCAACCGCCCCTCCTTCTCCTCCATCTCCCGCATCGCCGCCTCCAACCGGTCACACCACCCCAACAACCCCTCCACCCGCTCCACAATGCGCCGCTGCTCGGCAAGGGGCGGGAGGGGCAGTAAGGTTTCCTTGATAATATCTGTATTTAAATTTGGCTGCCCTTGGCCCCTAGACGCAATATCTAAAAACCATTTGGTCAAGGACTTTAAAAAATAATAAAGGTATTCTTTACAAATAGTTTTATCTGACAAACCTAAAAAAGCCGCAATACCATCATTAAAAGTAGTTGAGAAGTTACATATTTTAGGTACACCTAAAGTCGCTCCACTATTAGTAAGCATCAAGGTATTAGCTTCAACGAATCTGGTCTTTTTCAAACCTGCTTCCTTAATCGTATAGGTGTATCTCTCTAAATACATTTTATCTTCCGCTGTCAAGTCCGCTACTTTAAGAAAGGGAATATCCCCACCATAATACCTTGGATCTTTTGCCGGTCTGGGGGACCCGCCCCTGACAACACTTGAAATATCCCCCAACCGACACCACCTCCACCCCTCCGGCACCTCAAACGGCTTCTCTTCCTTCGAAATCGCCGGCAGTTTTTTCTGCTTCCGAATCTTCCCCTCCTCCACCAACCGGGCCTTCTCCTCCTTAATCCGCTCCAACAAAACCGAAGCCGGCTCGTCGACCGGGTCCTGCTCCACCAACAACCCCTTCACCGCCAGCTGCAAAATACTCTGCCGCAGCGCCTGCACATCTTCCACCCGCCGGATAGCCAGGCCAAACTGCTCCTCCAACTGCGCCCAGGCCCGACTGGCAGCCGCCCACTCCGGCGCCTGCTCCAGGCGGTGCAGCAGGGCTGCCCGCAACCGCCGGCGGACGCCCTCCGCCTGCTCCGCTCCAGCGGCTAAGGCGTCGATCTGGCGGAAGAGGTGGTTGACTTTTTGGACGATGCGGCGTTGTTCGGGGAGGGGGGGAAGAGGAAATAAAAAGTTTCTTAAATCATTCTGGGATATACTTGGAAAAGTTGTTCCCGTCCCAAGGCTTAATATTTTGTACCTTGAATAAAGCATGAAATAATGAAGGTACTCATCAAATATACCTAACGGCCTGATAGCTGCAACCCCCCGGCCAATACAAGCATCAAAAGCAGCGATGTTTGTTCTACCGGTAGTTGCACCTCTTACACAAACTAATAAATCCCCTTCTTGGCAAAGTTTCGTCGGCTCAGTGGTCCATTTAGATTTAATAGTTTTTTCAAAGGGGCCATCACCAAACTCAACAGGGCCATTTATCAGTGGAATTCCTATACCTTCTGCATTATAACTACTTCCTTTCGGGCTTTGCCCCATCATTATTATACTAACCTGATCGAGCCTAACCCATTTCCACTTATCAGGCAAAGAATAAGGATGATCTTGCTCTTTTATTGGTGAATTGTAATTTTGTCTTCGAGCTTTCTTCTCTTCTTTAAGTTGTTTTTTTAGTTCATGAATTCTTTTTAACAGAATACTTGCATCTGTCTCTCTCTCATCTTGAGAAACAAGGCGCCCCCGAAATGCTAGGGTCAAAACCAGTGACTTGATTCTTTCAATATGGGCTGGAGAACCAGTAAGTATTACGAAATCATCCATGATGAACTCCATACGCCTCCTTTTTCAACGATTCACCTAATTCCTTTTTCAACACCTCCCGCATTTCTTCCACCTTAGCCTCCAGTTTCCGATACTCCTCAAGTAACTCCTCCGGGTCACCCAGGTCCTCCTCCTCGCTGTGGGGGTTCTTGATGTCCAGATTGTAGTTGCGCTTGCGGATCTCTTCGATGCTGGCCTTCCAGGCGTATTCGTTCTCCTGGCGGTTGTCCCACCACTTCTTTTCCGGCTCAAACTCCTCGATGCGGATGGGCTTACCCTTTGAGTACGATTTATAGCCCGGCGGGTAGGGGTGTTCGTAGTACCATACTTCCTCGGTCGGTTTGCCCTTGGTGAAGAACAGCAGGTTGGTATTGATGCTGGTGTAGGGCGCGAATACGCCCTTGGGCAGGCGCACGATGGTATGCAGGTTGCATTCGGTGAGCAGCTTTTCCTTCAGGCGGGTCTTCATGCCCTCCCCGAAGAGGGAGCCGTCGGGCAGTACGATGCCGGCCCGGCCCTTGTCTTTCAGCAGGTGGATGAACAGCCAGAGGAAGAGGTCGGCCGTCTCGCGGGTCTGGAAGTCGGCGGGGAAGTTGCGCTCGATGCCGTCTTCCTCCATGCCGCCAAAGGGCGGGTTGGCCACGATGACGTCCACCCGGTGGGCGTCCGTCCATTTCTTGTAGGACTCCATCAGCAGGTTGTCGTGGGCGATGCTGGGCACGTCGATGCCGTGCAGCATCAGGTTGGTCACGGCCAGCATGTGGGGCAGGGGCTTTTTCTCTACGCCCCGCACGGTGTTCTGCAGCTGCTCGCGCACTTCCAGCTTGTCGAAGTCCACATTGCGGCGAATGTGCTCGATGGTGTCCACCAGGAAGCCGCCGGTGCCGCAGGCGGCGTCCAGCA
>CAYQKY010000384.1:0-3228 GCA_964418125.1 uncultured Phaeodactylibacter sp. | reverse complement strand
TGGTAACTGTATACCGCACCCAGCAATTAGGAGATGTCACCTACTCCTATCGTCGTAGATAACACCTCCGCCACCACCTTGGAAAGCCAAACCGGGAATTGCTGTACCGCACCAGCAAAATTGATAAATAATTGGAGAGATGAAGATTAAATATGGCCAGGAAGTAGATATTCTTTTGATACAGCTTTCCGATTCAGAGATCCACGAATCTGATGAATCCAAACCGGGCGTAATACTGGATTACGATAAAGAGGGAAATATCATAAGGATTGAAATCCTTGATGCTTCCAAGCGGACTAACACGCCGTTTAAGTTCGAATATGAGATGGTATCAGGAGCACATACCCGCCAAGCCCCATGGACCGATATCTGAAGCCCAAAATACCCAGCCACCCCGCTTCCAACCCCTCCGCCCGCATCCCCTTCGGCCTGCGCGGCCACCGGTTGCTCAGCATAGAAGAAGTGCCCCGCGGGCTGGCCTGCGATTGCCTCTGCCCGGCCTGCGGCGCACGGTTGATGGCAAAGAAGGGCGCCAAACAGGCCCACCACTTCGCCCACTACCGGGGCGCCGCCTGCCCCGATGCCCTGGAGACCGGCCTGCACCTGAAGGCCAAAGAAGTCTTTGAACGGGTAAAGCAGGTAGCCGTGCCGCCCGTTTTCCTGTACCGGCAGGAGGCGCCTATCTTCGAGGCGCAACTGCTGCGCTTCGAGCGCGTGCGCCTGGAGCAGCGCCTGGGCAGGGTTGTTCCGGATATTATTATGGAGGCGGGGACGAAGCGGTTGCTGGTGGAGATCAGCGTATCACATGGCTCCGGGGTGGAGAAACTCAGAAAACTGAAAAAGCAGGGGCTTTCCGCCATTGAAATCGATGCGCTGGCCATCTACCGCCGGCTGATCCGGGATCACGGGCAGTTCCTGGCCGCCGCCTTCGGGCAGGAACTGGTGCATGGGTTGGAGCACAAACGCTGGCTGTTCAACGACAAGCAACAGCGCATCGAGTATAAGCTGCGCAGGCAGGCGGCAGAACGGCCGGCAAAGCACCGTTATTACAAGGGCTATCACGGATATATCGTTCCGGGCTGCCCGTTGGAGAAGCGCCGGTGGCGCTCCGGTTTCCGGGAGGGTGAGCCTTATGCCTTCCTCTGGCAGGACTGCCTGTACTGCCACCGCTGTTTTGAGGTCATCTATAAAAAGGCCCTGGCCGGTTTTGAAGAGGTACCGCAGGAACCGGTGGCGGTTCGTTGCTGGGGGCACCTGCCGCAGCCGAAGGCGGTGGGGTGGGCGAGTTGTATATAAAACCATCTAACCATCCAACCATTTCACCCGAGCTTGCCGAAGGGCGGACATGAGGGCGCTCCCGAAACCCTCCGGCCCTCCAGTCGTCCACCCTTTCGCCATTTTTCCTGTTTAACAGATTTTAATTTCGTTCGTACTCCCGTTTCTGGAACAAAAGTTTCCAATTGTCGTAAATTGAGTAATACGGGGCGGGAAAGGCCATTTTGTTTCCTCGTAACTCTCTGTTTTTCAACCTTTCGAAAATGATCAATCCATTGTAAAAAAAGAGGTTGAAGGTTTTTTTAATAGGGGCAAAGTGCCTACTTTTGCACCGATTTTTTAGAATACCTCTAAAGCAAGGAATTGTGAAAGTGGATCTCAGAAAGCTCTCCATAGTCATTTTCGCCCTCGTTTTCAGCTTCGGCATGCTGTCGGCCCAGGATCACGGGCAGGAGCACAGTGGCGAATCTACCCATGAAGAACAGGAAGGCCACGGCGCCGAAGCCGGGCACGATGCTGATTTGGCGCACAGCTACTGCGGCGGCCACGAAGAGGGCGGGGAGTACGACCCGGTGAGCACGGTGATGAGCCACATCGCCGATGCGAATGAGTTTCACATCTGGAAGGGAGTTCATCTCCCGCTGCCGGTCATGCTGTATGCGCCTGATCACGGCTGGACGACCGGCCTTTCCAGCATGTTCGACCATGGCCATCAGGCCGTCGACGGTTATGTTCTCAACCATGGGCGTGTGAACCGCATTGCCGACCCTTCTTTCCCGAAAGGAGAAGTGCACATAGATGGAATCCTGCACCGCACGGAAACGGTGGAGAAGGATGGAAAGGAAGAAGAAAAAGACGTTTATTACGCCTGCTACGAAGGAGAATTGTATAAACTGGACAAGCCCAGTACCGTCGACGGCGGTTTTCTGGGTGGCGGGATCACCTCTTTCTACGATTTTTCCATTACGAAGAATGTATTCGGCATGATCGTGGCTTCCCTGCTGCTGATCTGGCTGTTCCTGGCTGTGGCCAGGGGATACCGGGAAAATGAGGGCAAGGCGCCTTCCGGGGTGCAGTCCTTCATGGAGGTGTTTTTCGTTTTCATCCGCGATGAAGTCACCAAGCCGATGATCGGCGAGAAGCATTACGAGCGCTTCCAGCCTTTCATCATGACGCTGTTCTTCTTCATCATGTTCATCAACCTGCTGGGCCTGGTGCCCTTCTTCCCGGGCGGCGCCAACATTACCGGCAACCTGGCAGTGACGCTTACCCTGGCTGTTTTCACCTTTATCGTGACCAACATCAACGGCAAGAAGGATTACTGGGAGCACGTCTTCTGGATGCCGGGCATTCCGGCCTGGGTGAAGGTCATTCTGACGCCGGTGGAGGTCCTGAGCTTGTTCATCAAGCCGTTCTCCCTCATGATACGTTTGTTTGCGAACATTTCCGCCGGCCACATCATCATCCTGAGCCTGATCGGCCTGGTCTTCCTGTTTGGCAACAACGGGCAGAACGTCGGCGGCGCCGCCGGAGGAGCGGTCATCGGCGGCCTGTTCACGGCGTTCATGAACCTGATCGAACTGCTGGTGGCCCTGCTGCAGGCGTTCATCTTCGCCATCCTCTCCGCTTCCTATATCGGAGCGGCGGTGGAAGAGCATGGCCATCACGAGGCGGAAGGGGTGCATTAGGAGGGAATGAAGGAATGAAGGAGGCAAGAAGGAACCGTCACCGGGCGAATGGCCGAATCACGAATCACGAATCACGAATCACGAATCACGATTTTTTTTAACCATAAATATCTCATACAATGGGAGCAATTGGAGCTGGAATTGCAGCACTGGGAGCAGGCGTCGGCATCGGCCTTATCGGCAGCCGCGCGATGGAAGCCATCGCTCGTCAGCCGGAAGCCGTAGGCGACATTCGTAACAACATGATCCTGACCGCAGCCCTCGT
>CAYQKY010000383.1:0-3229 GCA_964418125.1 uncultured Phaeodactylibacter sp. | reverse complement strand
TCATCGAAGCCCACCGCCTGGCCGTTTTCAACCCCAGAGGCACCGATGTGTCCGTGATCCTGGACCTGATGATCCACGACCTCGACATCGTGCTCAGCCTCGTCCGGTCGCCGGTGAAGTTCGTCAGCGCCAGCGGGGTGCCGGTCGTAAGTGATACGGCCGATATCTGCAATGCCCGTATCGAGTTTGAGAACGGCTGCGTGGCCAACCTCACCGCCAGCCGGATATCGCTCAAGCAGATGCGCAAGTTGCGCCTGTTCCAGAAAGACGCCTACATCAGCCTCGATTTCCTCGAAAAAGAGGCCCAGGTGGTCCGCCTCTTCGACCGGGAAAGCGACAGCCCGCCGGCCGACAACCTGCTGGAGCTCGAAACACCCCATGGGAAAAAATTCATCCACCTTTCCATGCCTCAGGTCGAACCCGTAAACGCCATCAAAATGGAACTGGAGGCCTTTGCCGAAAGTATCCGGGAAAATAAACGCCCGGTGGTGAGCATTGAGGATGGATACGAAGCCCTGAAGCTGGCGCATCAGATCATTGCTGAGATGGAACGGAGGATTGAGTGAATGAAGGCCCGCCTTCGCAAAAGCTTCGAACGGGTAAAAATGAAGGAATGATTGAGCTATGAAAATCAAAATAAGCAATCCTATGAGGAAATGGAAAATGGCCGGTTTTGGCACATTGGTGTTGGTTCTGCTGGCTTCCTGTGACGTGATCAACCCGGAAGAAGGCATTCCGGCCTACATTTACGTGCCCGATATCGAGTTGCAGGCCAACACCATAACGGAAGGCAGCAGCTCGGAAAAGATCACCGATGTCTGGCTCAACCTGGACGGAGGCTTTCTCGGCGCTTATACCCTGCCGGCGCTGATCCCCATCCTGGAAACGGGCAGCCGGGAGATCACCCTGCAGGCCGGGATCAAAGATAACGGCATCAATTCCACGCCGGAAATATATCCGTTTTACGAATCGTTCACTTATTCGCCGGAGCTCGTTTCCGAAAAGGTTGACACCATCAGGCCCGTCATTGGGTACCAGGATGGAGTAGAGTTTGCCTTCATTGAGAATTTCGAACGAAGCGCCCATTTGTTTCAGGATGTACAGCGTGGAAACGCCAGCCAGGTAACACTGGTGACGGAAGGCGTTTTCGAGGGCAACCAATCCCTGAGGATACAACTGGACTCCACCAGCTCGGTGGTGGAACTGGCGACCAACGAACGCTTCAGCGGACTCACGGCACAAAGCCCGCTGGTCTATCTGGAAGTCAATTACCGTTCAGATGTTCCGGTGGTCTTCGGCGTCATTGGCCACGAGGTTAACGGGCTGCCCTCACAGGGAATCCGGGCGCTTAACCCGGGCTTTATCCCGAACCAGGAGTGGAATAAGATCTATTTCAACCTCTCCCTCCTGATAAACCAGGTTAACCGGGAGGAATTTCAGGTTGTTCTACAGGCTTTTATTCCCCTGGAGAACGGGCAGTTCACACGGGCGGCGGCCAACGTGTGGCTGGATAATATCAAATTGGTGCACTTTTAGGAGTTGTTTGTTGTTTGTTGTTTGTTGCTTGTTGTTTGTTGCCAGCCGGAACGAACAACCGACAACAAACAACGGACAATCCGCAACCCCTCCGGCACCCCGGCAAATAACGACACAGCAACTATGCTACAGAACATGACCCGCCGGCGCCGCAGGCACACTCAGGCCTACAGGGCCGCGGATTTCATCACCGCGATGCTGTCCTGGGCATGCTTCTTCCTCTACCGCAAGAACCTGGAAGGGGCAATGCTGGACTGGAGCATCCTCAATGACGCCAACTTCTGGTACGGAGTGGTGATCATACCCACCGGCTGGGTGTTGTTCTATTCCATTTTCGACCAGTATAGCGATATTTACCGCCTCTCGCGCCTGGCCACGCTCACCCGAACCCTTTTTCTCAGTTTCTTTGGAGTACTCTTCCTCTTTTTTACCCTGATCCTCGACGACGTCGTTACCAACTACACGACCTACTACAATTCCTTTGTCACCCTTTTCCTGCTTCACTTCAGCCTGACGGCTACCGTGCGCATGATCCTGCTCACCCGGGCCAGCCGGCGGCTCAAAGCAGGGCAGATAACCTACAACACCCTCATCATCGGCAGCAATCAGAATGCGCTGGAGTTGTACCAGGAGATCTCCGGCCGGAAAAAAGGGCTGGGCTACAAATTCATCGGTTTTCTCGACGTCAACGGAAAAGATGAAAGCGAACTGGAAGAACACCTCCCCTCCCTCGGCAAGCTGGAGCAACTGGAAGAGGTGGTCCGGGAGTACAACATCGAGGAGGCCATCATCGCGATCGAGACTTCAGAACACAACCGGCTGCGCGAGATCCTCAACGTCCTTTTTGATTTTGACCAAGTGCTGGTCAAGATCATCCCGGATATGTACGACATCATGCTCGGTTCGGTCAAGATGAACCACGTCTTCGGGGCTGTGCTCATCGAGATCGAACAGGGGCTGATGCCCAAATGGCAGCGCCTGGTAAAGCGCCTGATCGACGTAAGCGTAGCGGCCCTCATGCTGGTTGCCCTCTCTCCACTGTACCTGTACATCGCCCTGCGCGTCCGCCTTTCTTCCCCCGGGCCGGTCTTGTTCCGGCAGGAACGCATCGGAAAGGATGGAAAACCTTTTGTCATTTACAAATTCCGCTCGATGTACATCAACGCCGAACAGGACGGCCCCCAGCTTTCTCACGATAACGACAACCGCTGTACTCCATGGGGCGGCATCATGCGAAAATGGCGCCTCGATGAACTGCCCCAGTTCTGGAATGTATTCAAGGGAGACATGTCGCTGGTAGGGCCTCGCCCCGAGCGTAAATACTACATAGACCAGATCATGAAACTGGCGCCTCATTACAAGCACCTCCTGAAGGTGCGCCCAGGAATCACCTCCTGGGGGCAGGTCAAGTACGGCTATGCTTCCAACCTCGAGCAGATGCTGCAGCGCCTCAAATTCGACATCCTCTACATCGAGAACATGTCCCTGGCGCTGGATTTCAAGATACTTTTCTATACAGTGCTGGTTTTGTTGCAGGGGAAGGGGAAATGAAGGGAGTATATATAGGTGTATAGGTGTTTAAGTGCATTGGTGCATTTGTCGGGCTTTCGGATACACGAATGCACGAATACACGAATACACGAATAAGTACGTGGACAAAAATAGTTTAACACAAATTGAACTCGCTGAAATT
>CAYQKY010000382.1:0-3256 GCA_964418125.1 uncultured Phaeodactylibacter sp. | reverse complement strand
CCGGAAAATGAGCCTTGTGAGAACCCAAAATCAGCCATTTTCGCTTCCAAAGCACCACCTCCAAACATGAACTAAGCCTTTGGCAGGGTAAAAAACCCAGGCCGTTACGGCGATGCGGATTGTATAGTCATCTCGGACGCTCCCATCATTGAAAGGTAGACGGTTGCGTTGGTGGTAAGTATGCCTCTTTAAAGTAAAAGCCTAATATAACTGTTCTGAGATTAGCAGGCAAGATCGGAGAAGATGATTTTCATCAGTCCACGATCCGAATGGCAGAATAAGGCGGGAAGATGAAAACGAGGGCGATGTTTCCCCCATGTTTCACCCAAAAGAAAAAGGAGTTACGGCTTTTCGCCATAACTCCTTCATTTTCAGTTGTGGGCGCAGATGGATTCGAACCAACGACCCCCTGCTTGTAAGGCAGGTGCTCTAAACCAACTGAGCTATGCGCCCTTTTTTTGAAATTTGAGTAGTACTTTCTACCACCCTCCTTTCAAATGCGAGTGCAAATATATACCCTTTACCCATTCGCTGCAAGCTTTCGCAGCGAAATTTTTGAAAAAATATTTGCCCCTTCGCCGGCGTTCAATGGCAGAAGCCACTGGGATTGCGTGCCAAAACATTTAACTTAGCAGTTCTATAAACCACCATGCCCCATGAAGAAGTTCCTCAAGCGCCTTGCCATTATTCTGCTCATCTTTTTCGTCGTCCTCATCGGATCGGTGGCCATCATTGCCAGCCTGTTTGAAGACAAGGTGGGGCGGCAGATCACCCGGGAGCTGAATAAGCAGCTCAAATCGGAACTGGTGATCCGGGATTTCGGGCTGACCGTCATCCGCAGCTTTCCCAATGTGGCGGCCAACCTGAAGGGGGTCACGCTGACTGATACCCGCGGCGGCGCCCTGCTGGAAGCGGAGGAGCTTTCCTTCCGCTTCGGCCTGCTGAGCCTGCTGAGTTCCAATATAAAAGTGCGCTCGGTGGTCGTCAGCGATGGGGCGCTGAATATTCAGATCGACAGAAAGGGCAACCCAAACTATGACATCTTTGTAGAATCGGAAGAGGAAGCCGAACCCAGCTCCACCTCCGTCGACCTGGAAATGGCCCGCCTGCGCAATATCGAAGTGATCTATTCCGACCAGAACACCCGCCAGGAAATAGCCGCCCTGGTCAATGACGCCACCTTCTCCGGCGAATTCTCGGCTCAGCAGTTTTCCCTGAAAAGCGAAGCGGACATCACCTCCCGCTTCGCCGATATCGACGGCATCCGCTATCTGCCGGGCAAGAACATCACTTATGACGCCAGCGTTTTCGTCAATCTGGAGGAAGGAAGCTACGATATCGAAGAAGCCGAACTAGAAATTGAAGGCAACGCCTTTGTAGTAGACGGGGCCATCGAAAACTGGGAGAGCGGCACCTATTTCGACCTGTCCGCCAGCAGCGGCAACGGAAACCTGGAAGGAGTGCTTGCCCTCCTCCCTGCTCAGTATGCGGAAAGCCTGCAGGACTTCTCCAGCACCGGCAAGTTCAATTTCAATGCGCTGGTAAAAGGGCAGTACAACCAACGGCAGAGCCCGGAAGTACGGGTGGAATTCGGCCTGCAGGACGGCCGCCTGTCCAGCCCCCGCCTCGACAACCCCCTGAAGGACGTGAGCTTCAACGCCGTATTCACCAACGGCAAGTTCCGCGACAACAGCTCCTCCGTTTTTACCCTGGAAAACTTCAAAGGCTATTTTAACCGGGAGTTGGTGGAAATGCGGCTGGAAGTGGCCAACTTTGACGACCCGGCCATTGACTTTTCCATGGACGGAGTAGTCCCTCTTGAATCCGTTTATAAAATGTTGGGCAACCCGAATATCACCGGCGGCGGCGGAGAAGTGGAGATCAAACAGCTGCGGCTGAACGGCGCCTACAAAGATATGATCGACCCCGGCCGCATCGCCCGGGTGCAGGCCAGCGGCGCCCTGGCCTTCGACGACGCCACTCTGGCCGTCAAAGAAGAAGAGGTCATCTTCGACCGCGGCGAACTGCGCCTGGAAGGCAACCGAATGGCCGTCGAAGGCCTGCGCATCGAAGGGGCGGGCAGCGACATCTCATTTACGGGCTCCGCCTATAACATCATCCCCGTCCTGTTCGCCGATTCGGTGAACAGCCAGAATGTCGAGCTGCTCTTCGACGCCAGCCTGGTGGCCAAAACCCTGGACATCGGCCGCCTGATGAAATTCTCCGCCCTCACTCCGGAAGAGGAGCAGGCCCCGGAAGAGGTTAAAGACTCCCTGAAAGTGGCCGTGGTGCAGAAGCGGGAAACCGTGACCAGCTTTCTGAAAGGCAGCTTCAATGCAGACGTAGAAGCTTTCAAATACAACCTGATCGAAGGAAGCAACTTCAAAGGCAAACTGGAGTTTGACAACAATATCATGGGTATCCGGGGTGAAGTGAACGCCTTTGATGGACAGCTCCAACTGGATGGAGAAACCTACTTCGAGGATGAGCCCCGCCTGGAAGCAAAGCTCAGCTGCAAGGCCATCGACGTGACCGAGTTCTTCCGCCAGTCGGAAAACTTCGGCCAGGAGGTGCTCAAAGCCGAAAACCTGAGCGGCAAGCTCGACGCCCTGATCGCTATCTATGCCTACTGGGGCCAGGAGGGAAATTTCGATATGGACAAACTGCGCGTCCTGGCAGGCGTGGCCATCAAAGACGGGGAACTGCACGACTTCGAAATGCTGGAATCTTTCTCCACCTTTGTCAAGATCAAGGACCTGGAGCAGATCCGCTTCGTGGACATGCAGAACTTCCTGGAGATCCGCAAACAAAAACTGTACATCCCGGCCATGTTCATCCGAAGCAATGCCCTCAACATGACCGTCAGCGGAGAACACACCTTTAACAACGAGATCGAATACAACATCAAGGTCAATGCCGGGCAGGTGCTGGCCGAACGCTTCAAGCGCTACGACCCCAGCCTGAAGCCCAAACCGGCCCGCCGGAGCGGCACCTTCAACCTTTACTACGCCATCCTGGGCACCATCGACGATTACAACATCCAATCCTCCAAACGGCGCGTCAAATCCGATTTCGAGCAGAGTGAGATCCGCAGGCGCGAGATACAGCGCGCCCTGGAACAGGCCTTTGGCATCGTCCAACTGCTCGAAGAACCGGAAGAGTGGAAGGATATCCCCGAATATGATCATGGGGGGGAAGAGGAATATTTGGACTTTGATATGGAGGGGGGGCGGTAGGAAGGCGGAAGGGGGAAGGC
>CAYQKY010000381.1:0-3316 GCA_964418125.1 uncultured Phaeodactylibacter sp. | reverse complement strand
GAATACCCGACCGCCATGCTGGACCCCTGGGAATTGCCCAACCAGAATATGGTGACGGCCGAAGAGATCGCCAAACACTATTTCAAGCAGGACCGCCTGTCCTGGTGGGTCAGAGAAGATCACAAGCACTTCATCAATAAAGACGACGAATACCCCTACGATGAGATCGAACGCTTCGACTGGATACGGGGCCACCACGTGGGCGGCCGCTCCATCATGTGGGGCCGGCACTGCTACCGCTGGAGCGACATCGACTTCGAGGCCAACCTGAAAGAGGGGATCGGGGTGGATTGGCCCATCCGCTATAAGGATATCGAGCCCTGGTACGATTACGTGGAAACCTTTGTGGGGGTGAGCGGCCAGAAAGAGGGGCTCAAACAGGTGCCCGACGGCAAATTCCTTCCGCCTTTCCCGCTCAACTGCGCAGAGCAGCACATGCGGGAGGCCGTGGCCAAAGCATACCCCGGCCGGGTGGTCACCCCGGGCCGGATCGCCAACCTCACTCAGTATGACCCCAATGTTCATGAGGGGACCAGAGGCCAGTGCCAGAGCCGGAACCGCTGTGTGCGGGGCTGCCCTTACGGCGGCTATTTCAGCAGCCTGTCCGCCACCCTTCCGGTAGCGGAGGCCACCGGCAACCTCACCCTTCGGCCGAACAGCGTAGTCACCGAGATCGTTTTCGGCCCCAAAACGGGGAAAGCCAGCGGCGTCCGCATAAAAGACGCCGAAACCGGGGAGGAAATCGAATTCTTCGCCCGCCTCATCTTCTGCAACGCCAGCACGGTAGGTACCACCGCCATCCTCCTCAACAGCCGCTCGGAAACCTTCCCGGAGGGCCTCGGCAACAGCAGCGGCGAACTGGGGCACAACCTGATGGACCACCACTACGGCATGGGGGCTTCCGGCGCCCTGCCCGGCTTCGAGGACACCTACTACCAGGGCCGCAAGCCGGGAGGGTTCTACATCCCGCGCTTCCGGAACATCGATGAGGCCAGCCGCCAAACCGGCTATCTCCGGGGTTTCGGCTATCAGGGCGGGGCAAACAGAGATATTAATGCCCCCCAGGGCGTTCTCGGCGCCGAACTGAAAGAACACCTCTTCAAACCGGGGCCCTACAGGATCGGCATGACCTGCTTCGGTGAAATGCTGCCCTACCACGAGAACAGGATGTTCCTGAATTTTGATAAGCTGGATAAATGGGGGATGCCCACCATTACCTTCGACGCCAAGCTACGGGACAACGAGATGAAACTCCGCGAAGACGGCGTGCAATGCGCCGTAGAAATGCTGGAGGCCGCCGGCTGTGAGGACATTACGTTCTACAACGACGCCACCGCTCCCGGCGCCTGCATCCACGAAATGGGCACCGCCCGCATGGGCAGAGACCCGAAAACCAGCGTGCTCAACAAGTGGAACCAGATGCACGAAGTGCCCAACGTATTCGTGACGGACGGCGCCTGCATGACCAGTTCGGCCACCCAGAACCCGAGCATCACCTACATGGCGCTCACCGCCCGGGCGGTGGATTATGCGCACCGGCAGGTGAAGGAGGGCTTACTGTAGGCCAATAGCCTACCCCGAAGGTTAGCCGTTAAAAAAATTCCGGAGAAGTTTTTTATCCATTAAAAAACGGCAACGATATGAACAAAAGACAGTTCCTCAAAACATTGGGCAAAGGCGCCCTGGCCTGCATGGCCCTGCCCGCCCTGCCTTCCTGCGCCGCCCGCCGCCCCACCGTTTACCCGCTCGTAGAAGGCCTGCCCGAGAACTGGATATGGATGCGGCCCGAACTGGGCCTGAGCGATGACGAATGGAAGCAGATCTTCGGCAAGATCCGCGCCGCCGGCATCGAAGCGGTGCTGCCGCAGATCTTCAACAGCCGGGAGGCGCTCTTTGAGATCGATGTGCCGGGAGTGCCGGTCAAAGAACCGCTGTTGGAGCGGCTCATCCCGCTGGCGCATGAGGCCGGCCTGCAGGTGCACGCCTGGATGTGGAGCATGCCCTGCAACATCCCGGAGATCATCGAAAAGCATCCCGACTGGTATGCCGTCAACGGTAAGGGGGAGCCGGCGCACGAGAAGCCGGCCTACGTGGATTATTACAAATTCCTCTGCCCCTGCCATCCCGAAGTGCAGGACTTCGTAGCCGCCCGCGTGGAAGCCCTGGGCAAGATCGAAGGCCTGGACGGCATCCACCTGGATTACATCCGCGTGCCGGACGTTATCCTCGCCGAGGGGCTGCAGCCCAAATACGGCATCGTGCAGGACCGGGAGTATCCGGAGTACGACTACAGTTATTCCCCCTACTGCCGGGATCAGTTCAAAGCGCAGTCGGGCATCGACCCGCTCACGGGCCTGGAGGTCCCCTCGCAGAACGAGGCGTGGCGGCAGTTCCGCTACGATGCGGTCACCAACCTGGTGAACGGCCGGCTCGTCCCGGTGGCGCACAAGTACGGCAAAACGATCTCGGCCGCCGTATTCCCCAACTGGGAGAGCGTGCGCCAGCAGTGGCATAAGTGGGATCTGGATGCCTTCCTGCCCATGCTCTATCAGGGCTTTTACAATGAGGATATCGACTGGATCGGCGAGCAGGTGCGGGCCGGCCTGAAGCGGCTCAATAACGACAAACCCATCTACAGCGGGCTGTTCGTACCCCACCTCCCACCGGAGGACATGCCCCGGGCCATCGAGGTTTCCCGTCAGGCCGGCGCCGGCGGGGTCTGCCTGTTCGACTATAACGCCATGACGGAGGAGCACTGGGCGGTTGTCGGGCAAGTATTGAAAAGCTGAGCTTATTTGACACAGTACTTACTCCAAAAAGGACCGGATGGCCAGTTCATAGCCTTTTAGCCCCAGGCCTACGATAATGCCGCGGCAGTTGGGCGAAAGGAAGGAGTGATGGCGGAACGCCTCCCGCTTGTGAACGTTGGAGATGTGCACTTCGATAACGGGAGTGCGAATGGCGGCAATGGCGTCGGCAATGGCGACGGAGGTGTGGGTATAGGCGCCGGCGTTGAGAATTATCCCATCGTAGGAGAAGCCCACCTCGTGCAGCTTGTCGATGAGGGCCCCTTCGTGGTTGCTCTGAAAATACTCCAGCGTAATGTCGGGGAACTGCCGGAGCAGGCCGGCAAAATAATCTTCAAAACTTTGGCTGCCGTAAATGCCCGGCTCCCGCTTGCCCAGCAGGTTGAGGTTGGGGCCGTTGATGATGATGAGCTTCATGGGTGGTTAGATTGCTGGGTGGTTGGATGGTTATATTGTTATATGGCTATGCGAATCCAGGGCTAAAACCATGGGATTGCCCGGAGAGCCGG
>CAYQKY010000380.1:0-3318 GCA_964418125.1 uncultured Phaeodactylibacter sp. | reverse complement strand
ACCGGTTATTCTCGGCTAGCTGGCCGTTGCTGCGCCGGTGCAGGGCCAGCAGGCGGGCGACCAGTTCATCGAGTTTGAATGGCTTGGCCAGGTAGTCATCCGCTCCTTCATTAAGGCCTTTGATGACGTGGTTGGTCTCCCCCAGGGCAGAAAGCATCAGGACGGGCGTGCGCAGCCCATGTTCCCGGCGGAGCTTTCGGCACAGGTCCCAGCCATTGACCTTCGGCAGCAGCACATCGAGAATAATGACATCCCATTGGCTGGACAGGGCCATATCCAGCCCTGCCCTTCCATCGTAGGCGACAGATACTTTGAACAGCTGTTCTTCCAGGCCTTTTTTTAGAAAACCGGCGACGCCCGCCTCATCTTCAACAAGTAAAATGTTCATTGGGTAAAGTGTTGGATCCGGTTTCGCAAACAGGGCATTATCCAAAGAAATGAAAATCGATTGTTTTTCCAGGCTTTTGCCGATTAAAATACCATTAGAAACCACCCGGTTAACAATTTTTAACCTTACTTCAACCCAACTTAACCTACCTCGCCCTCCCCTGCCCCTAACTTTGCCATAAGTGTTTATTTGGAGGCAGTCATTTGCAGCACAAAGCAATGCCTCCAAACAATCACAAAAACCACCCGACAATGCATTTACTAAGAAATCACCCGACGTTTTTTTACCTTTTGATCACCCTTTTTTCACTTCCCAATGCTCCCCTGCTCGCTCAGGGGAGCACCATTGCCGGGAAAATCCTGGATGAGGAAAAGCAACCTCTGCCTAACGCCACTGTTATGCTGCTACGGGCGCAGGACTCCATTCTGCAGCAGTTTGCCCTGACGGACACCAGAGGGCAGTTCGCCATCAAAGGGGCCAAACCCGGGCAATACCTCTTGCAGGCCACCTTCCTGGGGTATGAAAACCACAGCCAGGCGGTAGAAGTACAAGCCGGCGGCCCCTCCATTGACGTGGGCGCCATCCGCCTGCAGCCTCGCGCGGAAATCCTGGACGAGGTCATCGTCAAAGAAGAGCGCATCCCCCTAACCATCCGCAAGGACACCATCGAGTTTGACGCCGATGCCTTCAAAACCCAGCCCAACGCCGTAGTGGAAGACCTGCTGAAGAAGCTGCCCGGCGTAGAGGTAGGCCGCGACGGCAACATCCGCGCCATGGGTGAGAATGTAGAACGGGTGACCGTCGACGGCAAGGAGTTCTTCGGAAAAGACCCCAAGCTGGCCACCCAGAACCTGCCCGCCGACGCCGTCGACAAAGTGCAGGTGTTCGATAAAAAATCGGACCGGGCGGAGTTCTCCGGCATCGACGACGGCCAGCGCGAAAAGACCATCAACCTGGCCCTGAAGGAAGACAAGAAGAAGGGCTACTTCGGCCGCATCAAGGCCGGCTACGGCGATCAGGGCCGCTACCAGGGCAAGGGCAACCTCAACCGCTTTTCTACCGACGAGCAGCTCTCCATCCTGGGAATGGCCAACAACGTCAACGAGCCCGGCTTTTCCCTGGACGACTACATCGACTTCATGGGCGGCCTGCAGGGCATGATGCGGGGCGGCGGCGGCAGCATCCGTATCGAGATCAACCCGGGGGAGATGGGGCTGCCCCTCAACATCGGGGGCAACAGCGGCATCGCCGGCTCTCAGGCGGGAGGAATCAATTACAACAAGGACATTACCGATAAAACGGGCCTGAACAGCAGCCTGCTCTACAACCGCTTCAACAACAACCTCATCCGCAGCCTGCGGCGGGAAAGCTTCCTGGAAGGGAGCGCCTTCATCACCGAGGAAGAGAGCCGCCAGCGCACCCTCAACAATAACGAACGCCTGAACCTGCGCCTGGATCACGATATCGACTCCACCCAGGCTCTCCGGTTCCGGGCAAGCGGCGCCTACAATACCACTGAGCTGGAAACCAGCAGCCTGGCGGAGAACTTCAAAGAGAGCCGGCTTAGCAGCGGCAGCGATCGTTTCAACCTTACCAACGGCCACCAGTCCAACTTCGACGGCAGCCTCCTGTACCGCAAGCGCCTGGGGCGGCCGGGGCGCGTCTTCACCGCCGACGCCAGCTTCGGCAGGCGCGACCTTCGGCAGGCCCGGCAGGTGGATGCCGTCAACCGTTTTGAAAGCAGCACGGACACGATGCTTCAGCAACAAACCCGGGATGATGAATCAGCTACCTTCGGCGCTCAGCTTTCCTACTCAGAACCATTGAGTAAGCGCAGCTACCTGGAGTGGCGCTACGCTTTCCAGCGCAACCGGTCGGATTTCCGGCAGGAAGCTTTCGATATCACCGACGGGCAACCGGTATTCAACCAGGCACTGAGCAATTCCTTCGGCAGCGATTACACCTACCACCGACTGCAGAACGGCCTGCGCGCCAACGGCAAAAAGCAGTCCATATGGGCCAGTGTCGCGCTTCAGTACGCCCGCCTGAACGGCCAGCTGGTAAGCGCCGACACCACCATCCGCCAGGAGTTCCGGAACCTGCTGCCCGCCCTGCGCTGGCAGTACGAGTTCAACCAGTCGCAACGCCTGGAATTCGACTACTCTACCTTCGTGCGCGAACCCGGCGTGCAGCAACTGCAGCCCATCACCGACAACAGCGACCCCTTCAACATCTACACCGGCAACCCCAACCTGCGGCCGGAATACGCCCATGAACTGAGCCTGCGCTATTTTACCTTCAACGCCGCTCTGTTGTCCAACTTCTTCAACACCCTTTCCTTCAACTACACCGACAACCCCATCAGCCAGGCCTTCACTATCGATGAAAACCTCATCCGCACCACCCAACCCATCAACGCCCCCTACGACTGGCGCCTGCGCAACAGCGCCAATTACAGCACGCCCATCCGCCCGCTGAAGAGCCGAATCAATGTTGAGGCAGCACTCACCTATAACCGTAGTTTCAACAAGATCAACGGCCAGGACAACCGGACGGGCCAGCGCTCCGCCTCCGCAGACATCAGGCTGGAGAACCGCTTCAAGGAAAAGTTCGACCTGGCCGGGGGCGTACGCCTGGAATATACCCAGGCCCGCTACTCCATCCAGCAGGGCCTCAACCAGAACGTATTCAACCAAACCTGGTACGCCAGCCTGCAACTCAACCTGCCGCTGGGCTTCACCCTGTACAACAGCCTCGATTATGACATCTTCCGGGGCCGCGCCTCCGGTTTCAACCAAACCATCGCCCGCTGGAACGGCTACCTGGCCAAATCGTTGCTGAACAACAAGGCCGAGGCCCGCTTCGCCGCCTACGACCTGCTCAACCAGAACCAGGGGATCAGCCGCCGGGCGGAGCTCAACTATGTGGAG
>CAYQKY010000379.1:0-3404 GCA_964418125.1 uncultured Phaeodactylibacter sp. | reverse complement strand
GGGCCTCGTAATCGACGGCGGCGTCCGCGACGTCGCCGACCTGGAGAAGATGGACTTCCCGGTCTTCTCCCGCGCCATCAACTCCAAGGGCACCGTCAAGGCCACGCTCGGTTCGGTGAACGTCCCGGTCGTCGTCGCGAACGCCGTGGTCAACCCCGGTGACGTGGTCGTCGCCGACGTCGACGGCGTCGTGGTGGTCCCGCGCGACCTGGTGGGTGCGGTCGCCGACGCATCCCAGAAGCGCGAGGACAACGAGGAGGCGAAGCGCGAGAAGTTCCGCGAGGGCGTGCTCGGCCTCGACATCTACGGCATGCGCGAACCGCTCGCCCAGGCCGGCCTGGAATATGTGGAGGCTTGAATTGACGCACACTGAGACCATCGCGCACGGCGAGACCAGCGGCGGCTTCGAGAAGACGCCGGGCTGGCTGGACTGGTACGAAGGCCCGAGCACTCCGGACTTCTGGCTGCCCATCGGGGCAGTCGATGCGCACTGTCACGTCTTCGGACCGGGGGCGCAGTTCCCGTACGCGCCTGAGCGCAAGTACACGCCGTGCGACGCGTCGGCCGACCAGCTTTTCGCTCTGCACGACCACCTCGGCGTCGACCGCAGCGTCATCGTGCAGGCCACCTGCCACGGAGCCGATAACAGTGCGCTCGTCGACGCACTGGTGCGGAGTGAGGGGCGGGCGCGGGGCGTCGCAACTGTTCGCCCCGACGTGACGGAGGAGCAGCTGGCAGACCTTCACAGCGCCGGTGTCCGGGCAGTCCGCTTCAACTTCGTGAAGCGCCTGGTCGACCGTGTGCCGACCGACTCGCTGAACGAGATCGTTGCGAAGATCGCTCCGCTCGGCTGGCACGTCGTCATCTATTTCGAGGCGGAAGACCTGCCGGAGCTGTACGACTTTTTCTCGGCGATCCCCACCGACGTCGTCGTCGACCACATGGGCCGACCGGACGTCACGAAGGACCCCGAGGGTCCGGAGTTCGAACTGTTCGTGCGCTTCATGCGCGAAAACCCCAACGTGTGGACCAAGGTGACCTGCCCCGAGCGGCTCAGCGTGACCGGTCCAGCCGCCATCGACGGCGAGCAGCAGGCATACACCGACGTTGTGCCGTTCGCCCGACGCGTGGTCGAGGAGTTCCCCGACCGCGTGCTCTGGGGCACCGACTGGCCCCACCCCAACCTCAAAGACCATATGCCCGATGACGGGCTGCTGGTCGACTTCATCCCGCAGATCGCGCCCACCCCGGAGTTGCGGCGCAAGCTGCTCGTCGACAACCCGGCGCGGCTCTACTGGCCCGAAGGAGAATGACATGGCACTCGACAAGCCGTACAAGAGCATCCCCGGCACGACCATCTTCGATGCCGAGCAGGCCCGCAAGGGCTATCACCTGAATCAGTTCTCGATGTCGCTCATGAAGCCCGAGAACCGCGAGCGGTACCTCGCCGACCGCGAGGCGTACCTCGACGAGTGGCCGCTAAACCCAGCGCAGCGGCAGGGCGTGCTCGACCTCGATCTGAACACCTGCATCGCCGAGGGGGGAAACATCTACTTCCTGGCCAAGATCGGCGCCACGCACGGGCTCAGCTTCCAGCAGATGGCCGGCTCGATGACCGGCATGAGCGAGGCGGCGTACCGCGACATGATGATCGGCGGGGGGCGCCGCCCCGAGGGCAACCGCCTGAAGGACCTCGACGGCTGGACCCCGCCGTCCACGGAGAAGTCCGAGGTCATGCGCCCGGACGCGCCGGCCAGGTTCACGTCGGCCCTGTTCACCTCGCACGTTCCCGCGATCGGCGCGGCGATGGATCTCGGCAAGACCGAGGAGCCGTACTGGAAGAAGGTGTTCGACGGGTACGAGTGGACGCGCAAGTGGGCGAAGGACAACACGCCCGACGTCATCATCCTCGTGTACAACGACCACGCGACGGCGTTCGACTCCAACATCATCCCCACCTTCGTGCTCGGCACCGGCGCGCACTACCCGGTCGCCGACGAAGGCTACGGCCCACGACCTGTGCCGGATGTGAAGGGCTACCCCGAGCTCGCCGCCCACATCGCGCAATCCGTGATCCAGGATGACTTCGACCTCACCCTCGTCAACGAGATGGTCGTCGACCACGGCCTGACAGTGCCCCTGTCGCTGGTCTTCGGCGACGTCGAGGAGTGGCCGTGCCGCGTCATCCCCCTGCCCGTGAACGTCGTGCAGTATCCGGTCCCCTCCGGGCGCCGCTGCTATGAGTTGGGCAAGGCGATCCGCCGTGCCCTCGACAAGTGGGACGGCCCCGAGTTGAACGTGCAGATCTGGGGCACGGGCGGCATGAGCCACCAGCTCCAGGGTCCGCGCGCGGGACTCATCAACGAGGAGTGGGACAACGCGTTCCTCGATCACCTCATCGCCGACCCGGTGGGCTTGACCGAGTGGCCGCACATGGAGTACGTCGACGAGGCAGGCTCTGAGGGCATCGAGCTGGTCGACTGGCTCATCGCCCGTGGTGCGATGGACGACCAGTTCGGCGGCGGGTCGCCGGAGGTGAACCACCGGTTCTACCACGTGCCGGCATCGAACACCGCTGTCGGCCACCTCGTCGTCTCGAACCCGGCGCGCGCCGGCGAGACGGCCGCCGCGGACGCGATCGAGGCCGCCGTGGCGGCAGCTGCCGCAGAGAGCGACGGCGAGCTCACTGCCGCGCAGGCTCGCGAGGCGGAGGTCCCCGCATGAGCGACGTGGTTCGTGTCGCCGTGGTCGGCGCGGCAGGCGCCTTCGGCATGAAGCACCTCGACGGTCTCGCCGACATCGAGGATGCGCAGGTGACGGTCGTCAGCGCCACGTCCCAGGAGAAGGCCGACTCGGTCGCCGCCCGATACGGCGTGGCGAATGCGGTCGTCGGTCTCGACGCGGTGCTCGAGCGCGACGATGTCGACGCGGTCATCCTCGCGACGCCGACGGGCCTGCATGCCGCGCAGACGCAGGCGGTGCTGGCGGCCGGCAAGCACGTCCAGGTCGAGATCCCCCTCGCGGATTCGCGGGCGGATGCCGAGGCCACTCTCGCCGCCGCGGAGGCCTCCGATCGCGTGGCCATGGTGGGCCACACCCGCCGATTCAATCCGTCGCACCAGTTCGTGCACGATCGGATCCTCGAGGGCGACTTCGCCGTGCAGCAGATGGATGTGCAGACGTACTTCTTCCGCCGCACGAACACCAACGCCAAGGGCGAGCCGCGGTCGTGGACCGATCACCTGCTGTGGCACCACGCCGCCCACACGGTGGACCTGTTCGCGTACCAGGCGGGCAGCATCGTGCAGGCCAACGCGATCCAGGGACCGATCCACCCCGACCTGGGCATCGCGATGGACATGTCCATCCAGCTGAAGGCCGAGTCCGGCGCGATCTGCACGCTG
>CAYQKY010000378.1:0-3453 GCA_964418125.1 uncultured Phaeodactylibacter sp. | reverse complement strand
AGCCTCTCAAAGCTCTTTTGGAAACCGGCCCGATGTGGCCGGTTTTTTTTTGCCCCAAAACGATCATTCCTGAATAGCTTCCGCCACCTTCCTGATCAGTTCCACCGGATCCAACCGCTGCCAGCCGTAATCCATACCCCGGCGAACAATGACCAGTTCCCGGGAGGGGAGCACCATGATATACTGCCCGCGGCTTCCCGAGGCTGTACAGGCATCCGGAAAGGCGCTTGCCAGCTCATCCGTGGGAAGCCACCAGTGGCCGCCGTATGGGAATCCCATTCCCGTGGGGAGGGGAACCGGCGTGCGGACGAATTTTATCCATTCTTCTGAGAGGATGCGCTCGCCATTCCATATACCATTTTGCAGGTAGAGCAGGCCAAAGCGCGCCAGGTCTCTGGCGTTGGTGTAAACCTGGCTGCTCAGAATGAAATCGCCAAATCGGTCAACGCCCAGGATCGTATTTCTCATGCCGATCCGGCCGAGAAGGGCCCGGCGGGGAAACTCCAGGTAGGTTTGCGGATTGCCGAGGGCCTTTTTTAGGGCATATACCCCAAGAAAGGTGTTGTGGCTGTCGTAATTAAACACCGTTCCGGGTTTTCTGACGAGCCCCTTGCTGAGCGCCAGGTTCACCGAACTGACGCCGCCAAAATAGGCCAGCTCGGCGCCGGCGCCGTAGTGCTGTACCGGGCCCTCCCATGGGTCCAGGCCGGAAGCCATATTCAGTACATGGCGAAGGGTGATCTCAGCGCGGGGGTCCGTTTCGGGGGAGGCTATCTGCGGCAGCCATTCCAGCCCCAATGGCTCATCCAATGCCAGTTTGCCCTGATCCACGGCTATCCCGATCAGGGTGGAGGCGATGCTTTTGGACACGGACCAGGCGCGGGTCTTGGTGCTTACATCTATCCCCGGTGCATAACGCTCCAGGATGATCTGCCCTTTGTACACGACGATCAGGCTCAGGGTGATCACCTTGTCAGATTGCTGGTGGAAAGCCCAGTCGGAAGCAGCTGCCAGGGCTGCCTGATCTACCCCGGGAGGAAGGGGTTGATCTTCGATCAGGTCACCATCCGGCCAGGGAATGGTGGAAGGGCCGCCGGCCGGCGGAGGCATCCGAAGAATAGGCAGGCCATCTATGTTTTCAAAAGTTTGATCCGGGGCCAGGAGCAATATACCGTCCTCATCGTCGAAGACAACCGGGACGTGGTGGAATACCTGCGCATCATCCTGAGCCCCCGCTTTCACCTCCTGGCAGCTTACGACGGCGAACAGGGCCTGGCCCAGGCCCGCGAGGCCATCCCCGACATCATCATCAGCGACATCTTGATGCCGGCAATGGACGGCCTGGAAATGTGCCGCCAGCTGAATACCGACAAGCGCACCAGCCACATCCCCGTCATCCTGCTCACTGCTAAAGCGGACATCGCCTCCCGGATCGAAGGCCTGCTCACCGGGGCGGACGCCTACCTGGCCAAGCCCTTCAATGAAAGTGAGCTC
Organism: uncultured Phaeodactylibacter sp.; assembly: GCA_964418125.1. Lineage (GTDB taxonomy): Bacteria > Bacteroidota > Bacteroidia > Chitinophagales > Saprospiraceae > JACJXW01. The sequence goes on along the minus strand of CAYQKY010000378.1, from coordinate 1,959 downwards.
ACTGTCCGGATCAACAAACTCATCGAACTGCGCGCCCAATTGCAGGAGCGCTACCGCGATATTCGTTTCCTCTTTCAGCCCCGGCATACACTTCGCGAGGAAGACAGCCGCACCGAAGACCAATTCATGCGGGAGCTGCACGCCATTATCGAGGCCAACCTGGCCGACCCGGGCTTCAGCATCAGCCAGCTCAGTGAGCAGATCGGCATGAGCCGGGCCACTCTCTACCGCAAGTTCCGGGCCATTGCCAACCAGCCCCTCTCCGACTTCATCCGCCGGGTGCGCCTGCACAAGGCCCGGCAACTCCTGGAAACGACAGAACTGAACGTCACCCAGGTGGCCATGGATGTAGGCTTTAAGAACCTCTCCACCTTCAGCCGCAGCTTCCGGGAGGAGTTCGGCCTGAGCCCCAGCTTTGTGTCGCAGCTACGCAGCTCGACAACCCGCCATTCTCTTGCCTTGGGCTTGCGCCCAAGGCTGAGGTATGTCGCCGCGATGCGGCTGTTCTTAAGTAAAAAGTAGAACTAACTGCCTGGATAGAAATACTTTGATACACATAGAAATGAGGAAATGCAGCTCCGAACCCAAGCGTGGTTGGCATTTCCACTATTTGTCTCCAGGCACTTACCCCTTCCCCCTTTTCCACCTTCCGGCAATTGAACCATCCCGTCAAACTTTTGAGACGCTGCGCTAAGCAGCAAAAGCAACAATTCCCTTAATTCTGGTTGATCAACTGGAACAATCCATCTTATATAACCAAATAAACTGACGAACCATGAAAACACATTTTTATCCCAACCGAAAGAGGCATGGCCCTGCTGCTATGCTCCTTGCTATACTCGTAGCGCTTATGCTGTCTCCGGCCTTCGGGCAGGTTCCCGAATTCGGCCCACTACAGGAAGACTACTTTGAAGTTGGGCTCGACCCATTTTACCCGGAACATTGGGCGATCATGTTCCCTGCCCTGGTCGATCTCGACGATGATGGCGATTACGACGTTTTCGCCACCGGCCGCACCGGAGGGCATTTCGTGTACCAGGAAAATATTGGCGCCCCTGAGGCGCCTTTCAGCTATGACCATACCGAAGACGGCCTGCAGTATGGCTTCACCAACGAATCTACCTTCCAATCCACTGAATGCAACCCGGCGCAATGGCTTTGGGATTTCGGCGATGGCGCCACCAGCGAGGAGGAGCATCCCACCCATGTTTATGCAGAGGCTGGCTCCTATAACGTGTGCCTGACAGTGACGGATATTGCGGGCAGCGACACTCACGGTGTTAGAATAGTGATTTCCGGCGCCACCCAACAGTACCGGCAAGACGCCATCCGCCTCTACCCCAACCCGGCGCGCGACTTCCTTTATCTGAAGTTTAAGGAAGACGTCCCGGGGAATACCGCGCGGGTGGAGGTCTTCGACACCTGGGGCCGCTTGTTCCAAAAGGCCCAGCTGGGCTTCTCCGGGCCGCCCGAACCGGTGCGCATCAATTTAGCAAACCTGCCGGAGGGGATGTGCCTGGTGAAGGCGGCCGTTGGGGAGTGGTTCTACATTGGAGAGTTTGTGAAGATGAATCGGTAAGGCGGATCGGATATGGGCTGATTACCGGTGGATCAACCGGGAGTATTCACTGTGGAACAGGCGAGGTATTCTCTCCCGCCCGAACCTGGGTTACCTTTCGAAGTAGTGAGCTGAATTTCACTACCACTCCGCTCTCTAGCGAGATCGGCAATAACGGTACTATTATCCAATCTTTCCAGTACAACTATTCCGGTGGTACCGGTATGTTCGCGGAGGCTTATTGGTCTGCCTACGGCCGCCTCTACGCTCAACCGGATGATTTGCCTAACTTATTTTTGGGTGAACCTGGCCACGCCTTAGGTTTCGCTCTGGGATGGCTTCATTATTAACGTGAGTTCGGGATTAGTGGCTTTGAAAATCAATCCTTTAGGCCAGTTACT
>CAYQKY010000377.1:0-3485 GCA_964418125.1 uncultured Phaeodactylibacter sp. | reverse complement strand
TGACCATAGTGGACCGGCAGCATGCCGCCGAAGCCGTAACGGCCAAAGGCAAAGCCTTCAAGTTCGACGCCATCGAGTGTATGGTGAACTACCTGGAGGAGCAACAGGAACAGGAGCATGCGTTCCTTCTGGTAAACGATTACGAAGCTCCGGGAGAACTGATCCCGGCCCAGGAGAGCTACTACCTGATCAGCCCCAATATCCCCAGCCCGATGGGCGCTTACCTGTCTGCCTTCAATACGGAGCAGCGCGCCCGGGCCGTACAATCGGAAAAAGACGGGGAAGTCTTTGACTGGGAAGGGCTCAGGAGCCATTTTAACCACTGACGCCGAAGAAAAGCAGGTGCGAAAATTATCACTTGCAACCACAAAACCAGAAAAGATGCGCACAACAATCATTTTTCTTCTATCTCTGCTCGCCTCCCTGGCGGCGCCGGCAGCGACGATCACCGTCTGCCCCGCCTGCGAATGCAGCACCATTGGCCAGGCCATCGCTTCTGCTGCCGACGGCGATGAGATCCTCATCAAAAGCGGCCTGTACCGGGAGGGCAACATCCTGGTAGATAAAAAGCTCAAGCTGCGGGGCGAAGGCTGGCCTGTCATCGACGGTGAGAACGATACGGAAGTTATTACTGTAACCGCCGGCGGCGTCACCATCGAAGGCCTGGTGGTGCGCAATGTGGGCACCAGCTATCTGGAAGACCGGGCCGGCATCCGCATGCGGCGCGTCCGGGATTTTACCATCCGCAACAACCGGCTGGAGAATACCTTCTTCGGTATCTACCTCGAGCACTGCAGCGACGGGCTGGTGGCCGATAACATCATCGAAGGGCAGGCGGAGGAAGAAATGTCTTCGGGAAATGCCGTCCACCTGTGGTATTGCAAGCGGATAATGGTGGAAAACAATCAGGTGCGCGGCCATCGCGACGGCATTTACTTCGAGTTCGTGGATGACAGCCATATTCGCTACAATGTCAGTGAGGATAACCTGCGTTACGGCCTGCACTTCATGTTCTCCAATGACGACGATTACTTTCAGAACATCTTCCGCCGCAACGGCGCCGGGGTGGCGGTCATGTTCTCCCGCAACATCAATATGTGGGAAAACCGCTTCGAATACAACTGGGGAAGAGCATCATACGGCCTACTGCTCAAGGAGATCTACGATGCGGAGATCCGCAACAACGTTTTCCTCGAAAACACGATCGGAATTTATGTGGAAGGCTCCACCCGGATCCAATACCTGAACAACGAATTCAACCGAAACGGATGGGCGATCAAGATGTCCGGAGGATGCCTCGACAACGAGGTGAATGCCAACAACTTCCTCTACAACACTTTCGACCTGTCGCTCAACAGTGCCCCGAACAACAATTCCTTCGACGGTAATTACTGGAGCGACTATAACGGCTATGACCTGGGCAGGGATGGCATCGGCGATGTGCCCTATCATCCCGTCAAATTGTTCAACTACGTCGTCAACCGGACGCCGGAAGCTATGGTGCTGCTGCGCAGCCTCTTTATCGGCCTGCTCAACTTCTCGGAAAAGGTGAGCCCGTCCCTGACGCCGGCCGACGTGGCGGACAACGCCCCGCTCATGCAAAAGCTCAATTTTGAAACCCTAAACTGACCCTCTGATGATCACTATAGAAAAACTGAAGAAATCATTTGGCAGCCAGGAAGTCCTCAAAGGCATCAACCTGGAGTTTCAGCGCCCCGGCATCACGGCCATCCTCGGCCCCAATGGGTCGGGCAAGACTACCCTGATCAAAAGCATATTGGGTATGGTATTGCCCGATAAGGGGCGCATCCGTGTCGGTGGAGAGGACGTCAAAGGGGGGTGGGCCTATCGACGGCAGATCGACTATCTGCCGCAGATCGCCCGGTTCCCGGAAAACCTGACTGTACAGGAACTGATCCGGATGATCCGGGACCTTCGTGGCGGCCGGCCCGATGCGGAGCACCTGATCCGGCGCTTCGGCCTGGGGGCATTCCTCGGCAAGCGCCTGGGCAATTTGTCCGGCGGCACCCGCCAGAAGGCCAACATCGTGCTGGCCCTGATGTACGACAGCCCGGTGCTCATTCTGGATGAGCCTACGAGCGGGCTGGACCCCGTAGCCATGCTGCGCCTCAAGGAGCTGCTCCGGCAGGAAAAGGAAAAAGGGAAACACATCATCGTCACTACGCACATCATGGGGTTCGTAGAGGAAATGGCGGATGAAGTGGTATTTCTGCTGGAAGGGCACATTCACTTTCAGGGGGGGCTTCAGGAGTTGAAAGAAAAATACGGCGCCGACAGCCTGGAGCTGGCGATCGCCCGCATCCTTCAGCAGGAAGAGCTGGGGTTTAAGGCCAACGGGCACGGCGAGCAGGCGGCGAGGCTGGTACTGAAGGCATTATGAATGCTGTTCGTTGTTCGTTGTTCGTTGTTCGTTGTTCGTTGTTCGTTGTTCGTAATTCGTTGTTCGTAATTCGTTGTTCCTAATTCGCTGTTCGGTTTTCGGTTTTCGCGAACTCCGAAAAGCGAATGCAAAAAACAAACGATCATGTTCAAGATACTCAAATACAGTTTTTACGATCTTACGCGCAGCCGCTGGATGTACATTTACGGCGCGTTCTATCTGTTGCTGACGGCTTCCCTGTTGTGGCTGGGCGGCGGCTTGTCGAAGGCCATCATCAGCCTGATGAACATCATCCTGGTGCTGGTGCCCCTCATTGCCACCATGTTCGGGGTAATGTACTATTACAACTCCCGGGAGTTTACCGAGCTGTTGCTGGCACAGCCCATACGGCGCATCCATATTTTTTTGGGTCAGTACCTGGGCGTGGCCTGCTCGCTGGCCATTAGCCTGCTACTGGGGGTAGGGCTGCCCTTCGTACTGTACGGCGTTTTCAGTTCTCCGGAGATCTGGAACTTCAGCGTTCTGTTGCTGGTGGGGCTTTTTCTGTCCTTCATTTTTTCGGCCATTGCCTTTTTTATTGCCCTGCGGAATGAAAACCGCATCAAGGGATTCGGGCTGGCCATACTGGTGTGGCTGTTCTTCGCCGTCATCTACGACGGCCTCTTCCTGCTGGCCCTTTCTCAGTTCAACGATTACCCGCTGGAGAGCTTCGCCATTGGCGCCTCTCTGTTCAACCCGATCGACCTGTCGCGCATCCTCATTTTGCTGAAGCTCGACATTTCGGCCCTGATGGGATATACCGGGGCGGTCATCCAGAATTTCATGGGCACCCTGCTGGGGATGGCCTGTTCTCTGGGTGTGCTCCTGCTGTGGGTGGTGCTGCCGGCCTGGGGAATACGATGGGTAGCGGTGAGGAAGGATTTTTGAGGAGGTGGAAGTGGGAAGGCGGAAGCTTGGCCGGCTGAGCACTGCGAAGACGGGGCGAAAAACTGCCTCCAAATAGCCGCTGACAAGAAGAATATAAATAACATGCGAATCCAGGGCTAAAACCATGGGATTGCCCGGAGAGCCGGAGGCTGAAATG
>CAYQKY010000376.1:0-3505 GCA_964418125.1 uncultured Phaeodactylibacter sp. | reverse complement strand
AGCAGGCTTGGCAAGGCCTATTTGGCAAAGGGGGACAAATTACAACTGCGCCCCTTCCATTCTGTATTTTGATTTTCTTTCATAGTATGTTAATGGTTGGCAAACCAAACTACGTATTTCCGTAGCGTGTGATAATTAGCAGAGTCCCTATCGGTTGCCTCTAAATCACAAAGAAGAAAATTTCCGGCGCCTCCCTCTATCCACTTGATTACAGCGATAACGCCGTAGGGGTCTTCGTAGCCGTCAAGTGCCAGGATGTCCAGTTGTTGCCCAATATGACGGCTTCCCTCTACCACCTTTGCGCGAAAGGGAAATTCCAGGTGCTTTTCCAGGTATTCCGACCAACCTGCATAAGATTGGGGTAAGAGCAATTTGGATGTAAAAGCCTCTCGCTCAACTGCCGAAAATGGAATGGGAGGTTCACCGTACAGTTGGTAGTCATGGTAGCGGGCTTCCAGTTCTTCCTGGATTTCCAGAGCTTGCTCCGGTGTATCTTTAGGTTCAATGAGCTCTATATTGGCAGGCTCGATGTAATAGTGAAGGTAATCGTATCCTTCATCTAATGAATGGCGAATGTAGGCGTCGGGCAATTGCAGTAAAGTGGAGCTGTCCCACTCCACTTCCACCGTACCTGCTTCCGGATGTAATGCCAGGACTCTTCCTGACCAGCCTGCCATAGGAGTGCCCGTCTCTTCATCTTGTTGTCCTGCTTTGACTTGTACGGTTTGGCCGATGGCGATTGACATGAAGTACTTTGATGGTGAAAATCAAAGATAAATCGTTGAGAGGTATTGGGCAACTATACTTTCAGGAGAGTATCTTTCCCGCGGAAGAGAATAAACTGCCGAAAGCTTCGGAGGAATGGTCCTCGCCCTTGCGGGAGTGGTAAAAAATACAAAAAGTGTTGTGGGAAGAAGGGTTGAGCTTCTTTTTTTGAGAGAATGAAGCTGCGAAAGGAATCACCGCAGCAAATTATGCGGTGAATAAAAGTGAATAGATGACATCAGGTACTGCTTTGTGCTCATTTATCTGGGGCATATCCGCCAGGATACCCCGCCAAATAAAATTGCAGCCAGGGCTTCAGATGGAAAACAGCTCCAACCCATCTACTTCTTTAAAGTGTTGATCGCGGGTGGCGAGGGGGATGTCATGGACGATACAAGTTGCTGCGATCCAGATATCATTTTCGGGAATAGGACGGCCCTTATCTTTCAGTTTTTTTCTAACTTCAGAATAGGTATCTGCAATGGCAAGGCCGCACGGAAGTAATGTGCAGGCGTTGATGAACTGGCGGAAGAGCTTTTCATTTTCAACTGGCCTTCCCGAATTCTTTGCGCCAAAAAGCAATTCGCCACAAACTGTTACAGGTAGGAAAAGAGCAGAAACTTCATCGAGAAGTTGGATGACGTGTTTGTTTCCATTGAGTAAGTCAATCGCAATGTTGGTATCCAGGGCTAGCTGTTCCTTCATCACCATTCGCCTTCAACGGTTTCGAATTCCTCGTTGATCATGTATTTGATGGCTGCCGCTTCCTCATCGCTCAGGCTTCCAGCCAGGCTTAATACAGCTTCTTTGTTACTGACTGGCAGCGTTTCTGCTCCTTCTTTTTTTTCTAACTCCGCCTCCAAATCAGAACGCAGTTGGGTCAATTGCTTAAGTGGCAGTTGTCGAATGAGTTCGAGCAGTTCCGGGTATCCAATGTTCAGTTTCAGTTCCATCGTCTTCTGAGCTAGTTTGATTCAAGTTAAGAACATTTTGCGTATCTGCCAAGTTCCAGGGAAAAGCAGGTATAGGTAAATGCATCGGGGTAGGAATGGCAGGTTTGATGGTAAGGAACGCGTAGCGTCAGTATCCAGGCAGTTGAAGGCAGAAGGAATTCGTAAAAAATCCGTACAAAAAATTTCTACCCAAAAATACGTTTAACGCTGAAAACCAGTAAGTTGTGCAAAACAATTTAAAATAAAAAAAGCCTTGTAAGTAATTGACTTACAAGGCTTTGTGTTTTTCTGCGGTCCGGACGGGACTCGGAAAGGTGGGGTGTAAACCCCTGGTAGCCTTTGGCTTGTGTGGGTGGGGTGGGCTTTTGGAAAATGTTTTGGAAAAAATGAACCAGAGGTTTCAATATTGGAATATATTGGAGTCTAGGTGGGGCAATCTGTCGGGCTGGCATGTTGGTGGGAACAGGGGGTATCTGATGAAAAAAGCGTGAAAATGTATATGGGCTGGGGTTGGTGTGTATAAAAAAAACTGTTTTTTATACATGTTGGTTTAAATGTGCTTAAATTTCCGGAAAATCTATACAAATGTTGCTTCCTTTACCGCCTACCCAGAAACCGGAAGTGCTCGAAACCAGGAAGGTACTGAAAAAGCTGGCTTCGGCCCGTGCCGCCCTGGCCGAACTAAAGGGCGTTGCTGGGACCATTCCAAACGAACAAATACTGATCGATACCCTGTCTTTGCAGGAAGCCAAGGACAGTTCCGCCATCGAAAACATTGTTACGACCCAAGATGAACTGTACCAGAGCGACTATGAACAGAGGGCTTTCGCTAATCCTGCAGCGAAGGAAGTTCATCGCTATGCTGCGGCCTTAAAAAAAGGGTTTAGCGAAGTAAAACAGCACCGGGTCATTCGGATCGGTTTACTTAACCAGGTTCAGGTAACGATCGAGGGCAATGACGCTGGCATTCGCCGCGTACCGGGAACAGTCCTGAAAAACGATCTGACCGGCGAGGTGGTTTATACGCCTCCGCAGGACTACGATCAGATCATGGAACTCCTGGGCAACCTGGAAGCCTTCCTGAACGATACCCTTAGTTATGACGTGGACCCGCTGACCAAGATGGCGGTCATCCATTACCAGTTTGAAAGCATTCACCCGTATTACGACGGTAACGGCCGGACGGGGCGCATTCTAAACCTCTTATACCTGATCAAAGAGGGGCTGTTGAGTATTCCCGTCCTCTACATTAGCCGCTATATCATTCGTCACCGTGGGCGGTACTACGAATTATTGCGGAAAGTCAGGGAGGAAGAGGATTGGGAAGCCTGGATTTTGTACATGCTCGACGCGGTGGAAAAAACCGCGATACAAACCATCAAAACCATTAAGGGCATTCACGAGCTTATGCAAACCTATAAAAGGCGAATTCGTGAAGAACAGCCGAAACTCTACAGCCAGGACTTGCTCAACAACCTCTTCCGGCATCCCTACACCAAGATCAGCTGGCTGCAAAAGGATCTCCGGGTTTCTCGCCTGACGGCGGCTAAATACCTGGAAACCCTGACGGAGATGCAACTATTAGAAAAAATTAAAAAGGGGCGAAGCAATTACTACCTGAATCCGGCCTTGCTGGCCCTGCTGGCTGGAGAAAGGGAAACATTGGGTTAAAAAGAAAAAAGAATACAGATTCGAAAGGAGTCACCGCAGGGAATTCTGCGGTGAATAAAAAGGGTCTACCCTGAAATTTAACTGAGCCCAGAGCTGGCGCTAGCGCCAGCTATTTT
>CAYQKY010000375.1:0-3556 GCA_964418125.1 uncultured Phaeodactylibacter sp. | reverse complement strand
TATAAAAGGAAATTGACCGATAACAGCATTGCTATTCTGAACCAAATAAAACTAGTAACTATGAAAAGATTAATATTCAAGTATCTGATAAGCAGTATTTTGCTGCTATGCTGCTTGTCTCTGGCCCGGTCGCAGGATATGGTGGCCAGCTATCCGTTTGACGGAAATGCAAGAGATGCGAGCAGTTTCGAAAACGACGCTACGGTGCACGGGGCCCTCCTAACGCAGGACCGCTTCGGGAATGCCAACAATGCCTTCTCCTTTGACGGAGAGCAGGCCTATCTTCTCGCGCCGAACGCCGATCACCTCAATTCCGATTATACGACGGTGAGCTTCTGGATCAAGCCCAACAGCCTGCCCGAACAGGGCGAGGTGTTCCTGCTGTCGTTCGGCGGCTGGCAGGAACGCTGGAAGATCTCCCTGCCCGGCCATGGCAAACCGGTCTGGACAACCAACAACTCCTCCGGCATTTCAGACATGGATTCGGGGGATGGCAACCAACTGGTTGTCGGCGAGTGGAGCCACGTCGCCATGGTCCATGACGGAACAAATGACAAGGTCTATATCAACGGGGCTCTGGCGAATACCAAGGCCGTAGCCGGTACGATGAACAGCACAACGTATCCGCTGGGTATGGGATATGATCCGATCGGCGGCGCCCTGTTTTTTGACGGCGCGCTGGATGAAGTCACTATTTTCAATGGAGCATTGTCTGACCAGGAAATAGCGGATCTCTACAATGCGCAGAGTACGGCGCCGGATGTGCCGGATGGGGTAGTGGCCGGTTATACCTTCACCAATGATGCCACCGATGTCACTGATTTTGCCAATCATGGCGTCGTCACCGGCGCCAGGCCTACTGCCGACCGCTTTGGCTATGGGTACAGCGCTTACGATTTCAATGGGGTGGATGCCCGGATCGACGCGCCGAATTCCAGCCACCTGAATTCCGATCTCACTACCGTCAGCTTCTGGGTAAAGGTCAATGAACTGCCTGCTCAGGGCGAGGCCTTCCTGCTGTCGTTCGGCGGCTGGCAGGAGCGCTGGAAGATCTCTTTGCCCGGCCACGGCAAGCCGGTCTGGACGACCAACCACACCAATGGCATTTCCGATATGGATTCCGGCGATGGCAATGAACTGACAGTGGGCGAGTGGAAACATGTCGTCATGGTTCACGATGGCGCCAGGGATCTGATCTATATGGATGGGGTGCTGGCCAACGAAAAGGATGTGGCCGGGGCCCTCAACCCGACTACCTACCCGCTGGGCATCGGTTACAACCCCATCGACAACGCCAATTTCTTCAATGGCGCTTTGGACGAGGTCAAGATCTATAATATAGCCCTGACGGCACAGGAGGTCGCTGACCTTTATGCGGCGGAATCAACCTCTGTGGTTATTCCTACCGACCTGGTGGCTGACTTCCCCTTTGCCGGCAGTGCCGATGACATCACCCAGTTCGGGAACCACGGCATGCCGGGAGGCGCACAGCCCGCTACTGACCGGTTCGGGTTCGGGAGCAATGCTTACAGCTTTTCCGGCGCCGACTCCATACTGGTTGCCAATTCTGTCCAGTACAATTCGCCTCAGGCTTCGGTGAGCTTTTGGGTTAAGCCAGATGAGCTGCCGGCACAGGGCGAGGTGTATCTCCTTTCCTTTGGCGGCTGGCAGGAGCGCTGGAAGATCTCCCTGCCTTCGCACGGCAAACCCGTCTGGACGACCAACCACGAGAACGGCATTTCGGATATGGACTCCGGCGATGGGAATGAACTGCAGGCCGGCGTTTGGACGCATGTGGTCATGGTTCATGATGGAGCCAAGGACCTGATCTACATGGATGGGGCCCTGGCCAATGAGAAGGATGTTGTGGGTGCCCTCAACAGCACCATTTACCCCTTCGGCATCGGCAATAACCCCATCGATGGGGGCGCCTATTTCGTGGGTGAACTGGATGACATACGGCTTTACAATACCGCTTTGACCGCCCAGCAGGTGGCCGATCTGTACGGCGCTCAGAATACCGCTCCCATTATCGGCGACGGCCTGGTGGCTGATTACCCCTTCAGCGGCAATACCAATGATGTGACGCCTTACCGGAATGATGCTATGATATCCGGAGCCCAGCTGGCCGATGACCGCTTTGGCCGCGCCAATAAGGCCCTCCGCTTCGACGGAGTGAACGACGAGGCCATGGCCGCCAATTCCATACAGCTGAACTCCGATTTTACAACGGTCAGCTTCTGGATCAACGTCGACGAGCTTCCCGCCCAGGGCGAGGCCTACCTGCTGTCCTTCGGCGGCTGGCAGGAACGCTGGAAAATTTCCCTGCCCTCCCACGGCAAGCCCGTCTGGACGACCAATAACTCTTCCGGTATTTCGGACATGGATTCCGGCGACGGCAACGAACTGGCGCCTGGCGTATGGACGCATGTGGTAATGGTTCACGACGGGACTAAAGACAAGATCTTCTTCGATGGCGCCCTCATTGCGGAGAAAGACGTCAGCGGCACCCTGAACAGCACTACCCATCCCCTGGGCATGGGATACAATATTATTGACGGCGGCTCTTACTTCAACGGATCGCTGGACGATGTGCAGGTCTATAACATTGCTCTTACTGACCAGCAGATTGCAGACCTTTACGCCCAGCAATCCCAGGCTCCGGTTGACCCGGACGTGACGCCGCCCTCGGCGCCGCTGAACTTTGCCGCCACTGTCAGCTTTACCGATGTGCACCTTTCCTGGCTGCCTTCTACCGACGATGTCGGCGTTGTAGGCTACAACCTGTTCCAGGATTCCGAAAAGATCATGTCCACTTCGGACACGGAGGCTGACATCCTGGGCCTGCCGCAGCTCACGGAATTCACTTTCGGCATCACCGCCGTGGACGAAGCGGGCAATGAATCCGTAATGTCTACCCTTGTCGTGATGACCGGAGAAGAACAGACGCCGGATGTTACGCCTCCGACTGCGCCCGGTAACCTGACGGCCAATGCGAGTTTCAGCTCAGTTCTTCTGAGCTGGGAGGCTTCCGTCGATGACCGGGGAGTGGCCGGCTACGTGGTCCTGGTGGATGGCTTCATTTTTGACACCATCCCCGGTACCAGCACCTCTGTTTTTGTTGATGGGCTGGATTCAGAGACCTTATATACTTTTGAAGTATATGCCTTCGACGCTGCCGGCAACAATTCGGATATTGTGGATATCACCCTCAGCACTACTGCCGAGCCGGTAAGCAGTGAGCCCGGCCTGGTGGCCTGGTACCGGTTCGAAGGCAACGCCAATGACGCCACGCCTTTCGCCAACCACGGCGCCATCGGCGGCGACCCGCAGTTTGAATCGGGCAACCCCGCTGCTCCCGCCGGCCCGACCGGCATGGCCATTGTCTTTGACGGCGACCGGGATTCCGTACTGGCTCCCAACGCCGTTCAGCTGATCTCGGATTACACCACGGTCAGCTTCTGGATCCGGGTGGATGGCCAGAACCTGCAGGACCCCGAGGCTTATGTCCTGGACTTCGGCCACTGGAATGAACGCTGGAAGATCTCTCTGACTC
>CAYQKY010000374.1:0-3652 GCA_964418125.1 uncultured Phaeodactylibacter sp. | reverse complement strand
TGATCATCACCTTCATATCCCTGGGTAAGCTCCTGGAAGAAAAAGCAAAATCCAACACTTCCTCTTCCATTAAGAAACTGATGGGGCTTCAACCCAAGACTTTGATAGCCATCATTGATGGAGAAGAGGTGGAAATGCCCATAGCATCGGTACAAGCAGGGCAATTAATAGTAGTGCGGCCGGGAGAGAAGGTACCGGTAGACGGAGAGGTTTTGGAAGGAAACTCCTTTGTTGATGAGAGCATGATCACAGGAGAACCGGTTCCTATTGAGAAAGCAAAAGGAGAAAAGGTTTTTGCCGGGACGATCAATCAAAAAGGAAGTTTCCGGTTTACAGCACATAAGGTTGGCGGAGAAACCCTACTTTCTCAGATCATCAAAATGGTGCAGGAAGCCCAGGGCAGTAAAGCGCCGGTCCAGAAACTGGTGGATAAGATCGCCGGGATCTTTGTACCGGTAGTCATGGGAATCTCTCTGCTTACCTTCATTACCTGGATGGCCATCGGCGGTGACAACGCCTTTACCCACGCGCTGCTCACTTCGGTAACCGTTCTGGTCATTGCCTGTCCGTGTGCCCTTGGGCTGGCAACGCCTACTGCTGTTATGGTGGGTATTGGGAAAGGCGCTGAGCATAACATTCTGATCAAGGATGCCGAAAGCCTGGAGTTGGCCCACCGGGTGAATGCGGTAGTGCTGGATAAAACCGGGACCATAACCGAAGGCCATCCGGTAGTATCTGATGTAATATGGCTGGATGAGAACAGGGCAGAGGAGCTGAGTTCTATTCTACTGGCGATAGAACGGCAGTCGGAGCACCCCCTGGCGGAAGCAGTGGTCAAAAAGTTGAAAGAAGAGCATGCCAGGCCAGCCAAAATCAACGGCTTCCAGAGCATCACCGGCAAAGGCGTCCGTGCTGAAGGCACTGATGGGAGAACCTATTTCGTGGGCAACCACAAGCTGATAGCAGAGCACAGTATATCTATGAGCGCAGAGCTTGAACAAAAAGCTCAGGAGCTTCAGGTCCAAGCCAAAACCGTGATCTTTTTTTCTGATGAGGCCGAAGTACTTGCCCTGGCAGCTGTAACAGACAAGATCAAAGCAACGTCTCCCGCAGCCATTGCCGCTCTTAAAAACCATGGCATAGAGGTACACATGCTTACGGGTGATAACCAGCAAACCGCAGCTGTTGTAGCCCAACAGGTAGGAATACAGCATTTCATTGCAGAAGTGCTGCCCTCTGATAAGGCAGAATACGTAAAGCAACTGCAGGCTCAGGGAAAGGTTGTCGCTATGGTTGGCGATGGTATCAACGATTCTCATGCATTAGCACAGGCGGATGTGAGCATAGCTATGGGAAAAGGCTCGGATATAGCTTTGGATACAGCTAAAATGGCGCTCATCACTTCAGACCTGCAGTCCATACCAAAGGCATTGAAACTTTCGAAGAAGACGGTCCTGGGAATCCGGCAGAACCTGTTTTGGGCTTTCATCTATAATATTATCGGCATCCCTGTTGCCGCTGGCGTGCTGTTTCCCATCAACGGCTTTCTGCTCGACCCCATGATTGCCGGCGCTGCCATGGCGTTCAGTTCGGTTTCGGTGGTAGCTAATAGCTTGCGCCTGAAAACAGTGAGGATCTAACCTTATTATTCATTATAAACAGTAATGTATCATGGACAAGATGCAATTTAAGACGAACATCAACTGTGGCGGTTGCCTCGCAAAAGTCAAACCCTTCCTGGACGAAGCAGAGGGTATTGAAAAATGGGAAGTCGACCTGCAAAGTGAAGACAGGACACTGACCGTTGAAGCCTGTGAGCTCCCCGCTGCTGAGGTAGAAGGTATTCTGAAAAAGGCTGGGTTCAATGGAGAACTGGCCAATTAAAAGGGAGTAAACTAAGGAAAGTAAAAACGGAAGAAAGCGAATGATGTATTTCATTCGCTTTCCTTTTTGTGTTCCTGGCATGAGAAAAGGCCAGGATAAAAATTCAGTGAGGATTGTTTGGTAGATTTGAATAATTGAGGCGAAACTAGAGATAGAGTATAGCGGATGATTGACATTGCTTTCCTCTGTTTGTTTTAGCCCATCTATCCCTTCGCAGCCTCAGCAGGGATTACCTCTTCCAGGTCAGGTTTCAACCGGTCGTAAGCCTCCAGCAACCTGGAATCGCCGACCAAGCTGCGGATATAGCGCTCCGTCGTTTGTGGGCTTGAGTGACCCAGTTGTTGCTGAATATCGAAGATTGTTAGATCCGAGTTAGTAGCCAGGCCCGAAGCATGGCTGTGCCGGGCCCATCGGCTGCTGATCTCTTCCGGCAGGCCAATACTGCGGGCCACCCGTTTCAGTGCCCGGTTGATGGTCCGGAGAGCCAAGCCGATCTTACGGGTTTTTTGTTCCTCGCTCCACTCCGGTTTCAGGATTGGAAAAATATAATCATCAGGATCTTTGGAGACACTATACCGCTGCATCACTGCCTCGCACACATCATTGAAGATGATCACCACCGGCGCTCCTGCTCGTTTCGTCGTTTTCGTTTTCGTCCTGTCAATTATAGCCTTATACCGCCCCAGGAAGTCGTCGAAGATTCGGTCTTGCCACTTCAGCCGGAAGTAGTCGCCAAAATCCTGCCCGTTTGCGAAATACCCAAACAAGAAAATATCAACCGCCCATCTCTCGGTTGGATTTTCCGGTTGGCAGGACATTAATCTGGCGATTTGCTGTTTCGTCAGCGCCTTAGGTTTTTTCCTGCCCACCGGGGGGCTATACCGGCGCCTTCCACTATCCGTAGAAAAAGGATATTGCTTCAGGCTGACCACACCCTCGTCCCTCGCGTCGTTAAAAACAGTGCGGAGGTTTCGCATGTAAATACCGATCGTATTGGCCGAACGCCCCGCCTTTTCCATGCCTGCTTCCAGGCTTTTAAGCCAGGCTATGGTGACCGTATCAAATGCCAGCCTTTTGGTTGGCCGGATCAACGGGTTTTCCCGGATTGTCTGAAAGGGCAGGGGAGAGGCCCCGGTGGCTTTCCTGTAAACCCATCGGAAACTGTCGTAGTACCCCCGAGCCGTTTTCAACGGCAAATCTTTAATCCGGCGGTAATACCACCAGAATACATTTCCAGTATCCCGGTTTGGCTCCTTCCACGCCTGTTTAAATGCAGGCCAGGAGTAGGCCTCCATTTCGTCTACTATCCGTATAGCGCGGGCTTCCAGTTCCTTCAGCTTTGCCCGGTTCTCTTTCGCTCTTATTTTTCTTTCTTTTGAACGGGGCCTGCCGTGCATATCCGCCCACTCCTCAGGCAGGAGTGCCCATCCGGTGGCCATTGGAGTTTCCTGAATGCCGTTGTGGTACCAGCAAAGGCCGACGCTTTTGGTGCCGTCTTTGCGTTTCCTAGCCGCCAGGTTGAAAGAGATGGTAGGTTTCATGAGCCTGGTATTTTGGTTTGCAATAAGGCCGGAATTACACTTGAAATTTCAAGTGTAATTTCACGTGTAAATCAAGTGTAAAATACAAAATTTTGAAAAGATATGCAAAATTACCAAGCCTAAATAGTTGATAATAAGCAGTTTTAAAGAATTGTGAAAAGATGCAGAAGAGTGTGTCTCCTGCTTTGGGAGCAGGAGGCCGCAGGTTCGAATCCTGCTACCCCGAC
>CAYQKY010000373.1:0-3671 GCA_964418125.1 uncultured Phaeodactylibacter sp. | reverse complement strand
CGGACGTACCGGTGGCTACCGGTGTGGTAGTTGGGTCGTCCACGCCGGTGACTTCTTCGCCATCGTTGTAGCCGTCGCCATCCGTATCCGGGTTCAGGGGGTCCGTACCGGCGGTGGTTTCTTCATCATCAGTAAGGCCATCGTTATCGGCATCATCGGGCAGGCATACTACAAAACCAAGGGGAGCAGAAATATCGAAGCAAGAGCCGCTGACTGCGGTGATCAGGTTTCCTGCTGAATAATTGCTGATGCCGGCCGCCGTTTCATAATTGACGCTGTAGACGTTATATAAACCATCACTGAGGCCGGAAAAGGAAGCGGAAGTGGAAATGTCGAGTATCGTTCCGCTCTGATCCGTCAATGCAAAGGATTGGGTATAACCCGCAGCACTATTGTTCCCGGATAAGGTGAAGGCGAGGCTGCCCGTGCTGTTGTTGCAATCGCATACCCCTACCGGAAGTCCTGGAGAAACATCCACACAATCCCCCCCGATAGCGCCGATGCCGACGCCAACAGAAAGGTTGGGCGCGATGCCGCTACCGCTGTAATTGACGGCATAGGCAACGTACTGCCCTGCCGCCACTCCGGTGACCGGAAGGCCGGACGACACATACTGGATCACACCGGCGTTATCCGTCAAGGCGTACTGCTGCTGATATCCGGAAGAATTGTTGAAGCCGGAAGCGTTGAGCGCCACCGGATCGCCGGTTAAAAAATTACAGGATTGTGAAAACCCTGCCTGCAGGGCGCACATCCAGATCAACTGAACAATCAGCAGCAATTTTCCAGTTTCTATGAGCCGGGAAAGGTAGAGACTCCTTTGCATATCGAAAGAAATTTTATTTTGTATCCCAAAGGCTGTTTTACAAATTCTCAGGCATGGCAGGCCCCGGCCCCGGAAGGAGGGGCGCCATGTCTCGTGACCTATTGTCGTGGGTTATTTGGGCTTAAGTCCGAGCACAATAGGACACGAGCGTAGCGACTGATGCCCGCCTGCTGTGCCACAGGCCGGCAGGGAATGAAATGGAATAAATTGGCGCCCCGACAATACCTTCTCGGGCGCCAATTTACCATTGGCCCGCGAGTTGTTAAATTCTGGCCGTCCGCTTAAAACCAACCAGATTCATCTCACTACCAGGTCAATAGCTCAACGTACCCGCATTCGCTTCACAGAGGGCGGCGCAGGGCACGTTCCCGCTGTCGTTGCCTGCATATACATTGCCGGGGCCTGCGCCCAGGATGACCATGTTGTTGTCCGCATTGATGGTGGGTACACCATTCAAGGGGTCATTCACGTTGTCAAATAATGACAGATCCCCCACGCAGCCCGAACCGCTCTGGAAGGAGAAAAGGGGGATGGAGGCGCCGACAGGTATGGAAAATGGGGTATACGTGCCGGCATTGGAGGGCGCAAAGAACAGGTAGTCATCGGACAGCCCTTCCGTCGTACCGTCGAGAAAAGAGAAGCCCCATTCCAGATCCGTCAGTTCAGTCAGGTTACTCACCTGCCAGCCGCCTGCTACCTGTGGCACTACGATGGTCACCTGAGTGGAACTGGTCAGCCGGGATAATGGAGGATTGTATGCATTATTGGAAGTCATCGACACAGTGTAGGTTTGGGTACCGTGGTCGTAATCCAGAGAATAAGTAACCTGCGTTTGTGCGCTGAGCCAGAGCGGCAGGCAAAGGATAAGTGCGGACACAAATTTTCCCAGATATTTCATTGTTCTTATGTTTTTATGGTGATCGAATTTTTAAAGCTTTGTAACGATGAACTGAAAGAACTGCCTCTCTCCGGCGGTATTGACCAGGCTTCCCGTATACAGGCCTGTGGGCAGAGCGGATACATCGAGGCGGGCCTGTTGTTCTTCCGGGCCAGGTATGACCTTTTCCAGCATCAACGGGTTGCCCAACAAGCTGGATACCATTATTTTATCTATCTCATTACCAGTGTTGTTTTTCCAGGATATCTGCAATACGTCAGTGGTGGGTATCGGGAAAGCCCGCAGGTTGCTCACAATGGGTATTTCATTGGCCGATTGAACCACGGCGGCGCAATCGGCGGCGCTTCCTGTTACCCCTGAAAAGGCATTGCCACGGGCCCCGAGCACCACCATATTCTGAGTGATGTTGAGGCGATCCTCGTGAACTATCTTCTGAACGAGGCGATGCTCGTTTTCAACCAGTTCTATCTGCCCTACACAACCCGGCTCCAGGTTGGTGAAAGAGAAAAGCGGAGTTTCCACCCCTGCCTGGAAAGGTATTTTTCCGGTGCCTTGTTCGTTCAGAACAAAACAAACAAAACTGGAGCCGGGAGCAGAAGCAGGGCTGATTACATAGGCATTATCGGTCCAGCTCACATCGGGAATCAGGCTTTGGATGTTGCCGGCCAGGAAAGGCCGGTTCGATTCCATGCGGATCACTACCTGAGCGGAGCCTACTTTATTCATCGGCGCTTCCCAGGTGCTTTCCGGGATCATGCTGACCAGATAAGTGCGCTGGTCGGCCATGAGCGATAGCTTCAGTTTTATCTGAGCTTGTACGGTATGGTTCAATACTATCGCCAGGGCGATCAGGACGATATGTTTGAATGAATTCATCATTTTGATCTTTTTTTCAGATTGAAAAAATCCTGCCCGGCGCTTGGGCGGCAGCCGCCGGCGCCGGGCAGGTACATCCCGTTTAGGGTATTTGTTCGTAAATGATATAGACGGGCAGTGCGCTGGTGTTATCCGGGAAGAGGAATACGGAGAAGAAGGTTATATCCGTGTCCGCATTCTCGCCCTGATAGATCACCTTGCCATCCATATTGGCGTCTGCTCTGTGGTAGTCTTCCACGATCACGACCGGCAGCACGTCGGTGTTATCAGGATCCAGTAGCACCCTGAAGTAGGCGGCGTCGCTTTCGGCGCCGGTACTCTGGTAAATGAGCCTGTCGCCGCTGTGCGTACCGTTAACCGTTTCGTTGGACATGTTGCCCGGCCACAGCGCGAGCGCGCCGCTGGTATAACTCTGCTGGGCGTATGCCGTTCCGGTGGCGCCGCTCAGTTGATAGTTGGCGGTGGAGGCCAGCGTAAAGTCAACTACAGCAGGCGTTGCGCCGAAAGCAACCGGGTCAGCGGTCATCACGCCAAGGTGATTGCGGTGGCGTACGGATACGTAGTAGCTCGCGCCTTCCGCCCCGCTGAAGGCCAGCGGAGAGGTTCCGTCCACGTCAACGATGTCGCCGTCGCGCTGTACCAGGCCGGCGCGCTGGTGTACTACAATCGCCGGGTCAGTTTCGTCGTGCAGTTCCACAAATACCCAGTCTACGATCGCATCGTCACCGGCAGTCATGAATACTGCAGGGCCTACTTCTTCCGTACCGTTGTAATTGTAGTCTGTCAGGGCGTCGTACGGTTGTTCTACCGGGATGATCCCCTTCTCGCGCAGGCTGTCGTGCATCAGGCCTTCCGCATCGATGTAAGCGCCACCCAGGAATACTCTGGCAGTGAGCACCCCATCGCATGGGTTCGGGTCGCATGGATCGAGCGGGTTGCTACCGAGGTTGTTCACCTCTTCGCCGTCGAGCAGGCCGTCGTCGTCGCTGTCATCATCATTCGGGTCGGTGCCCAGGGAGGCTTCCGTGCCGTTGTCCAGGCCATCGTTGTCCGGGTCGGCAGCAGCGTCGT
>CAYQKY010000372.1:0-3688 GCA_964418125.1 uncultured Phaeodactylibacter sp. | reverse complement strand
TGGCAAGGCCTATTTGGCAAAGGGGGACAAATTACAACTGCGCCCAAACGACTATAATAAGAGTTGATGTAAAGCAATCGCTACCGCCGGGCCATAATTTCACCTTAAAAACACTGGCCAGGCTGGAGGTGGCGCTGGGTGAGCCGCGCCATATCGGCCTTTAATGATAGCTGGGCCGATCGCCTTTAAAGAAAAAATATTGTCATAAAACCAAAAGTTTTGTAGTTTAGTTATCCAACAAAACCTAAGAATATGAACACAGCCAAAGATATAAGGTCTGATATACTGGAAATCCTGATAAAGGTCGAAGATGTCAAAACATTGGAGTCAATCCGTTATGAATTGGAAAAGATCTACCAAAAGAGTATTGGCCGGGCCGAGGATAAAAGAATACCTGCATTCATGAAAGGCGTAAAACCTATCAGAGAGAATGTAACCTTAGAGCAAATTAAAGCTGAACAAAACTATAAACCGGTAACCTATAAAGAATTCAGAGAAGTAGCCGATCAAATGGAATGGGAAGAGTCCCTGGAGGAATTGCTAGAGGCCATTAAATAATTTTCTGTGGATTACTTATTGGATACAAATATCTTGGTGATATATAGCCGCGAATCAAAGGTTGCCGACCAAATTGAAGGTGATCACCATATATTTGATGGAGGTAACGATGTAGCGATGTCGATTGTGACATTAGGTGAGTTAAATTCATTGGCGAAGCAATTTAGATAGGGGAGAAAAGGAAAAATAGAATTGGAGAAATATTAAGAGTTTGTTCAAAATTCGATGATGAGGCGAAAGCGAGGAAATTTTGTTCTGAACAAGGCAAAAAACGTAGGCATACCTGGAAGGTATGACGAGGCTTTTTAACGCAGTGCAGGATAAAATTTGCCGCTTGGAGCCCATTGATTGAATTTTGAACAAACTCTAAGCCAATTGTATGAGATAGATATAAATATCCGCGAGATCATCGATAGGTATGGAGAAATAGACGCTTACAGCCAAGGTAGATTAGAAGGCAAACCGTTTGGGGAAAGTTCCAGGAATATGGGGAAGAACGACATATGGATAGCAGCGACTGCAAGTGTATTTAACATGACATTGGTAACCTCCGATAAAGATTTCGATCATCTCGATGGGGCCTACTTGAAATTGAAATATATAGATTGGGAAAAGTATAATAAGCGCTAACGAGTCATTCATACCGCAGCGCCTCCACCGGATCCCCCAGCGCCGCCCTCAGCGCCTGCACGCCTACCGCCAGCAACGCAAGCGCCGCCGCAATCCCCCCCGCCAGGACAAAAACCCACCACTCCAGTTCCACCCGGTAGGCGAAGCCCTGCAGCCAGCGGTTCATCCCCCACCAGGCCAGAGGCGTGGCAATGAGAAAGGCAATGCCGACGAGCCGGAGGAAATCACCGGACAGCAACTGAACGATGTTGGCCACCGTAGCGCCCAGCACCTTGCGGATGCCGATCTCTTTGGTGCGCTGCTCCGCCACGTAGGCCGCCAGGCCGAACAGGCCCAGCCCGGCGATGAATAGCGCCAGCAGGGAGAACAGGGCAAAGGCCTTGCCCAGCAGCCGCTCCGAACGGTACAGGCTGTCGTAATCCGCATCCAGAAAGGAATAGCGGAGGGGCACGCCCGGTTCGAACCGCTTCCAGGCCTCTTCGACGTGATCGATGGCCGCCTGCGGGTTGCCGGCCGCCAGGCGGACGCTGATGTAATCTTTGAAAACGAAGCCTTTGAAATATTGAAGGGCCAGGGGCGCCACCGGCTGATGCAGCGACTCCAGATGAAAATCTTCGAGTATGCCAATGACTTTCAGGCGCTCTTCATCCTCCTCTCCCGCATTCTTTACTATATATTTCCCAATGGGCTCCTTCAGCCCCAAGTGCCGCACCGCCGCCTCATTGAGCAGCACCGCAAAGGAATCCGAGGCGATCTCCGAATCGAAACCCCGCCCTTCTTTCAATTTCATGTCCAAAGTAGCCAGATGATCATCGTCCACCTGATACCAGTTCATGCCAAAGGAATTGTCCGATCCTTCCACCCGGAAATCGCGCATCTGGTAGGAGGGCAAGCCGGGGATGCCGTTGGAAAAGCCGGCGTTGAGGATGCCGGCGTGGCGGCCCAGCTCCTCTTTGAATTCCTCCGCCCGTTCGTCAATTTCGCGGTCATTTTCGATGACCAGCACATTCTCTTTATCGAAACCCAGCTTTTTGTGCTGGAAAAAGGACAACTGCTGCCGAACCACCAGCGTACCCGCCAGCAGGCCAATGGACAAAACAAACTGCCCGGCCACCAAGGCATTGCGCACGCCTGCATCTCTCAGGCCGATGCTCTTTTTTCCTTTCAACACTTCCGCCGGATTAAACCAGGAGAGGTAAAATGCCGGATAAGCTCCTGAAAGTAATGCCACAACGACAAACAAGGCCGCGCCGGTAAGCGCCAGTTCTCCCGGAGCGAAAGGCTCCGCGAAAGGAGCGATGCCGACAAAGGTGTTGACAGCATAGCGCAGGCCTTCCACCATTGCCAGGGCGAGAACAGTAGCCAGCAGGGCCGCAAATGCCGCTTCGAACAGGAACTGCCGCGCCAGCTGCCGCCGCCCGGCGCCCATCACCTTGCGCACGCCCACTTCTTTTGACCGGCGAAACGACTGGGCCGTGTACAGGTTGATGTAATTCACACAGGCGATCAGCAGGATGAACAGGCCCGCCAGCGCGAAAATGCGGACGTACAGCAGGCTGCCGTTGGGACGCATCTCCCGCTGGTAGTGGGAGGTGAGGTGGATATCCGTCAGCGGCTGAGGCAGGAAGGCCATTTGTTTGCCCTCTTCCCGGAAGGATGCGGGATCGTACCCCATGGCGGGCAACGCCTGTTTTTGAACAATGCTTTCCAGGCTGGCCCGCAGCCGCTCCACCGGCGTATCCTCCTGCAGGCGCAGGTAGGTATGCATGATGTTCCAGTTCCAGTTCTGATTGCGGTACAGGTCGTCGGGGTAGGTGGATGCAGAGATCAGGAAATCGAACTGGAAGTGAGAATTTTCCGGCTGATCGGCCATCAGTCCGGTGACTGTCCAGGGGGTGCCGGCGTCTTTGCCGCCCAGGAGGCGCCGCCCTACTACATTGCCGGAGCGGACGGCCTCTTCCCCGAAATAGCGGATGGCTGCCGATTCGGGCAAGACGACGGAGGCCGGTTCTTTCAACGCCGTCTCCGGGTCGCCGGATAGCAGGCCATAGTTGAATACCTTGAAGAAGCCCTTGTCTACCGCATACACGTTGGTCTCCCGGTAGGCGTTGTCAAGATCGTCATCCGGCCGCATGGTGAAGTCGCTCCAGTGAAATACCCGGCACACGGCGGCCACGCCCGGCGCCTGCTCCCGGATGGCCTCCGCCAGAGGGGGCGGCGTAGTGGCAAAGCGCTCTTCTTTGGAACCTTCCTTGAAGAAAGTGTTCAGCCGGTATACCTGCTCCGGCGCCTCGTAGAAGCGGTCGTAGCTCCATTCATATCGGATGTACTGGGCGATGAGCAGGCAGGCCGCCAGGCCCAGGGCGAGCCCTCCGATGTTGAGAACAGTGGTAAGCTTCTGCCGGAAGAGGTTGCGGATGGCTATGGCGAGGTAGTTTTTCAGCATGGTTTTTAGTGTACATTCAAATTGCTCCCAGGTACTAAATCGCAGAATGTCCTC
>CAYQKY010000371.1:0-3707 GCA_964418125.1 uncultured Phaeodactylibacter sp. | reverse complement strand
CTTGCTTACGCAAGCGGTGGCTTGACGCTCGGAAAAATAGTAAAGTCAAACTAAGAGTATGTTGGGGATTCACACTTTGGGCTGCTCTTGCCAAATTTTGCCCTGCACTGCGTTACTCTTCGGTCGCGTAGCTTTGGCTATGCTCCCTCATCGCGCCTTGTTCAGAACAAAATTTGGCGGCGTTCACTCCAAAAGCGAATCCCCAACATACTCTAAATCCCGATAAATGTCCCGCTGGACATTTGTCCGGGATGCCCTTGCATCCGGGGGATGCGGGCAAATGCATAACGCTCTCCCGTCAAAGCTGCCCGCCTTCGCCAAGGCTACGGCCGGCAAAGCGTTACGGCTCTCTTTGTTCGCCTACTCCGCTAATTGACGGGCCCGTCCCTCCCGGCCGGGTAAAACTGTCGCTCTTTGGCCGCCATAGCCTTTGACAGCGGCGGCACGCTCCAGCATATTCTGAATAAAATGCAGTTCGAAGAAAGCTGGCGCAAAGCGGCAGTCCCGCTTTCTAGAAGTTATTGGCGAAGTGAAACGAGCCGTACAACTTCTTAAGCGGGATCGCAGTTGGAGCGAACCGTCATCGCCCCGCTTCTGCTGCCAGTGAGCGACATCCCGGCCGTAGCGCCGGGAGCTAACTAAATCCCGACGAAACGCCCACCGGGCCTTTATCGGGATGCAAGCCTCCCCAGCCCCTCCCAAGGAGGGGAGAAGCATTCGGTGAATGCGGGCAAGTGCATAACGCTCTCCCGGCAAAACGTTACGGCTCTCTTTGGCCGCCTACTCCGCTAATTGACGGGCCCGTCCCTCCCGGCTGGGTAAAACTGTCGCTCTTTGGCCGCCATAGCCTTTGACAGCGGCGGCACGCTCCAGCATATTCTGAATAAAATGCAGTTCGAAGAAAGCTGGCGCAAAGCGGCAGTCCCGCTTTCTAGAAGTTATTGGCGAAGTGAAACGAGCCGTACAACTTCTTAAGCGGGATCGCAGTGCTAACTATAAATGCATAACTCTCCAAGCACCTGGGAGAACGGTTACGGGAACTGGAAGGACACTTGTCGCAGTGCTAACTATAAATGCATAACTCTCCAAGATTCTATTACTCGTTGCCCTCTTTTGGGCTACAACCGGTCGCAGTGCTAACTATAAATGCATAACTCTCCAAGCTATTACTAGTTGCCCTCTTTTGGGCGACCGTGACAAGTCGCAGTGCTAACTATAAATGCATAACTCTCCAAGATGATGTGCATGAGCCCACTTATAGTGGGCAATGAAGTCGCAGTGCTAACTATAAATGCATAACTCTCCAAGATTTTTCTATGCCGTACCAAACATGGCCTCCGTGGAGGTCGCAGTGCTAACTATAAATGCATAACTCTCCAAGTCATTCAGAAGAAGGTGGATGAGGGCATCGCCATCCGGTCGCAGTGCTAACTATAAATGCATAACTCTCCAAGTTGGCTAAACCGGTGCCCGTTGGCAAATTCGTGCGGGTCGCAGTGCTAACTATAAATGCATAACTCTCCAAGCAGGCTCAAGATTTCTCTACTCTGACAACTCAGAAGGTCGCAGTGCTAACTATAAATGCATAACTCTCCAAGTAGACCTTACCAACGGGAATACCATGGTAGCTGTAGGGGTCGCAGTGCTAACTATAAATGCATAACTCTCCAAGATTCAGCATGATTTCCGGTGTCAGTGTTGAATTATTTGTCGCAGTGCTAACTATAAATGCATAACTCTCCAAGTTTTTTGTTGGCAAAATTGTAGCAGGTACCTTGTTTTGGTGTCGCAGTGCTAACTATAAATGCATAACTCTCCAAGCTTCGACTGACACAATCTAAACCGGCCCGCCATGAAAAGTCGCAGTGCTAACTATAAATGCATAACTCTCCAAGTCATCCAGGCCGGCGACGCCGACAGTACGGCGAGTCGCAGTGCTAACTATAAATGCATAACTCTCCAAGTCGACGTATGCGACAGTTCATTTCCCTCGGGGGCAGTCGCAGTGCTAACTATAAATGCATAACTCTCCAAGTTCTGAGGGAGGACAACATACAGCCAAGGAGTTTGTGGGTCGCAGTGCTAACTATAAATGCATAACTCTCCAAGTATCTTATGCGACAGATGAAAATCATCGCCCTGTGCCTTAGTCGCAGTGCTAACTATAAATGCATAACTCTCCAAGCGGCCCGGAGATTTCCACCGAACCCACGATCACCAAGGAGTCGCAGTGCTAACTATAAATGCATAACTCTCCAAGTGAATTTCTGCTCCAGTGGTTCGATTTTTCGGATCATGTCGCAGTGCTAACTATAAATGCATAACTCTCCAAGAGCAAAAATCTGTGCGACACCAGTAAAGATGCGGAATTCCGCTCGAAAAACGAGCGCGGCAAATGTTAAGGTTTTGTTAAGAAAATTGCATAATAGGCGTGGATCTCCGGCAGCGCCAGCGGGGAGATGAAGAGTTTGTCCAGTTATAAACGATTGGATTTCAGGAAAATAACCGGGAAAAACCCTCGATCTGATCAAGAAAGGCGCTCGGGACAATGAGACAAAAAATAATATAATTGAAATAAAATTTCAAAAAAATAAGCCGTTCATAGCAACTATTAGCAATTTTTCGGCGTTTTATTGACAACTTTACATAAAAACAGCCTGTACGCTTAACAGGACGAAAAAGCTCCCCGAAAAAACCAATCCAAATCCCTTCACGCGAGCGTACGCCATTTACCTCGATTCCATGAACATGCGCCGAATAAATCTGGCGCATCCTATAACTCTGCCATTCCAAAAACTCCCTGTACTATGAAAGTATGCCTTGCGCATACCCAATCCCCTTATGCTCCCGGACCTTAGAGCATGTTTGGAGGCCGCTTTTGGAGATAAAAAGTGTCAATTTTTTGATGAGACAAGGCGCTTTTTGAAGCGCATACCCGGAGGTACGGGCGAAAAAAGCAACGCAGTATCAGCAAAAAAGGGGCATTTTTTAGCCCAAAGGGTGGCCTCCAAACATGCTCTTAGCGACTGACTATACAGCTGCTGTACATTTTGTACACGAAAAACAACCTCATTATGGAATTACATATCAATAGTTATGGGGCCCGCCTACGGGTAAAGGATGGGCTGCTGCAAGTCACCTACGCCCGGGAGGGCAAAGTGCATAAGGAAGCCTTCTCCGCTCAGCAGGTGCGCCGTATTTTTCTGCAGAAGGGGACTTCCGTCTCCATCGACGCGGTGCTGCTGGCCCTGGAGCACGACATCAGCCTGGTGGTCACCAATCAATATGGCTTTCCCACCGGGCGTTTCTATTCGCATGAGCCCAAAAGCACCAGCGCGATACTAAAGGCGCAGGCGCTGGTGAGCTGCCGGCCGGAAGGGCTGGAGTACGCCCGGTCCTGGATCGCCGAAAAGCTCCGCAGCCAGCATGCTTTCATGGAAAAACTGCTCCGCCACCAGCCAACCGAAAAGAAGGAACGATGGGCGCCCAGGCTGCAGTGCCACCGGGCCCTTCAGGAGAAACTGACGGACAGCCCGCCCGCCGCCGCCACTTTCCGTGGCATCGAGGGCAGCGCCGGCCGCATCTTCTACCTATTCATCGGGCAGTCGCTGCCGGAGCGCTACCGCTTCACCCGCCGCAGCCTCCGCCCGGCCCAGGACCCCTTCAACGCTTTTCTGAACTACGCCTACGCCATTCTCTACAGCCGC
>CAYQKY010000370.1:0-3751 GCA_964418125.1 uncultured Phaeodactylibacter sp. | reverse complement strand
CACCGAAAAATTGACACTTTTCGTCTCCAAAAGCGGCCTCCAAACATGCTCTAAAATTCAAGATTTATGAAAAAGTCAGGAACATTATTGATCCTCTTGTTTGGTTTACCACTAATTTTTGGATTGGCCTTTCGCTTTGCTTCAAAACACGGCGAGGCTGTTTATAGCATTCACACGAGAGCCTTCAATCCAGACAAAGATCCTGAAGCCTTTAAATCATGGCTGAAGGAAAGGTGGCTTCCTGCTGTTAATCAAAAAATACCGGGTATAACGTTCTTCGTTGGGGAATGCGATCGAGGGCCTGAAGCCGGAAAATGGGTTCTTATCATACGCTTTGACAACAAAGCGGTACGTGCAAAGTATTGGCCGGAAGAGGGCAAGCCTACCGAAGCCTGGAATACCGCGTGGGAAAATGCCAATAAGGGGCTGTCGAATATTGACGATTATTTCACATCGGGAGAAGGAGCCTATATGGGGGATTATCTTCTGGATTAAGAAGGGAGAAATACAGTCGCCAGCTGTATCAGAAAACTCCGAGTCCATTCATTATAAATTCAAGTAACCTATGGCCAACGAAACCAAACACCGCCAAAAGCAGGCCGAAGAGGAGAAAAAGCTGGTTGCTTTTTACGGCCAGGTGGCCGGCAATGAAAAAGAATACACGCCGCAACAGCGCTTCTTCATGCAGCTGCTGAACACCAAAATCGCGCAGGTGGATAACAAGGAACGGCGCAGCCGGAATTTCTTCCGTTCGCTGGGCATGACGGGGTTGATCGTGAGCGCGGTTACAACGGTGATCCTGGGCCTGAAGCTGGCAGCAAGCAGTTGGGTGGCCGGGTTGCAAACCAATACCGCGCTGATTGCCTCGGCGCTGACGACCACGCTGGTCGGGTTGGCTAATTTGTATGACGCCGACAACTACTTCTTCCGGGTCAAGGCGATGCTGAATAAGCTGAAGTTGTTGCGGTACAGTTATGTTTTCGCCCTGATGGATAAGGAGAATAATCCTGTGGATGAGGAGGAGATGGGGCATTTCCAACGACACTTTAATGGCATTGTGGGGGATGGGTATTGGGAGGATCAAGCAAAAAAACAACCAAAGTCAAGTCCGGATTCACACCAACCAGAAGATCGGCTTCTTTACCGACGCCATCGATTTCGATATCGGCCCGGGCGCTATTACGCTCATCGTGGATGGCCAAATGGTTGCCTTCGACGGGAATGATACGCCGGCCAATTTCGCGCTGACCTCCCGTTGCGCCGGGCAATGGCACGTCGGCAACCTGTTGAATTACTCCGCCCGCGTGAAGTTTTTCACCAACGGCGACACCGAGACGGCCGCGGTGCGCCAGTTCCCCTTCAATAACAGAGATTCCAGCTACCAAATCTCCTTCAACCTGGGCGGCAACAATTCAGTGGCTTTTCTTTACCGCATTGCGGCCGGCAGCTTTGCCGGTCCTTCGCCTGCCGACGCTCACGCCGACGCGGATGAGGACGGCGTTACCGGCCGGGAAGAGGCCGAACTGGCCCGCAGCAACTTCCGCCTGGGAGATCCTTACCGGAAAGACATCGTGGTTTGTATCGGTTATACCTCACCCAAATGGGCGCTGACAAAAAAACCACCGAAAGGATCACCACGGCTTTCCATGGCCGGAATTTTCCGATCGTTAAACGGGCATCCAACCCCAAACCTCAATCCCTCCTGCTCCAGATCTCATACATCGGCTCTCCCGCAGAGCTTTTGCCACGGTGGTGCCAGTCGTTGCCGTCGACTTCGAACTCGAACCGGAGTTGAGCGCCCACCCTGGAATTATCGCGGGAGAAAAATTCGATATTCTCGGTGTAAACGCCATCCTCGGCAGTGTAGGAGCCGCCCCCTGTGCCGAAGAATTGTTTCGTTTCGGTATTGTATGCGATCCACTGGAAGCGGGCGCCGGTTAATATCTTCATGGTTTTCCGGGGCTGGTTGGTGGTATCCCGGCGGGTGACCTGGCCGTCTCTTTCCCTGCCGGAAAACAGCCAGGGGCCGGAGAGGGGAGTGGAGGCGCCCGCATCGAGGGCCTTCCACGGCGCAGGGTCGAGGCCTTTGCCCTCCAGCACGAGTTTTGGATCTTTGAGGGAGATCCGCCATTCTTCCGATGTTCCGACGCGGGCGCTGTCGGCCGTATCGAATTCATATGAGACCTTCAATGTTTCTCCATCGAGGCGCCAACCGCCGCCTCTGGTGCTGAGGAATGCGCCGTTTTCGGCCAGGTAGGCCGTCAGGGAAAAATACCGGCCGCTGAAGAGCAGGATGTGGGCAACCTCGCCCTCGGCGGATTCCACGGTTTGGCGCCAGGCGCCTTCGAGCTTAGTCGAATCATTGGAAAAGGAAAGGAAGAAAGGAAGGGCGAATAAAATGGCAGGCAGCAGTTTTGATCTCATCATTTCGGTTAGGTTTTGATCTTGTTAGCCAACTCGAAAGAAGAAGATCCCGTAGCAATTACCTGTACCTCCGGCAACTCATCCATGGCCAGTTTCAGCTTCAGGCCGATATTTTCAATGCGTTGCGCTTCGTCGATAATCACCAGCTTTTGCTTTCCGATCAGGCGTTTCCAGCGGCTGACGCTCACATTTTCCAGCAAGAGGCGGGTTTCCGGGTCGTCTCCGTTCAGCCACAGCAGGTCCCGGCGGCCGGAAAACAAAAATTTCAGCAAGGTAGTCTTCTCCGTTTGCCAGGCGCCCATCAGCAGAATGGCTTTACCCTTGAACAGCTTCTCCTTGATAATCGGGCTAAGCTTACGTTCTATATAGCTATCTTTCGCGATCACAATCGCAAAAATAACGGTTTTTTTGCGATTGTGATCGCGAAAAACAGAAGTTTTATCGCGCCAACCATTAAAAAACAAAGCCCGCCTGCTTCCAAATACCAAACCTCCTGAATACCTTTGACAAGTGCGGCTAGTACGAATCAACAGCCAGTTTGCTAGAACATCCCAAACTATGGCCAACCAACCACTCAATAAGGAAGGGCGCCTCATCCGCGCCATCGGCCTGCCGACGGCCGTCATCCTTTTCGTCAGTTCGATCATCGGGTCGGGCGTGTACAAGAAGATCGCGCCGATGTCGCTGGGGCTGGAGTCGCCGAAGCTGGTGCTGCTGGCCTGGGCGCTGGCGGGCCTTGTCACCCTGCTCGGCGTGCTGGCCACCACCGAGGTGGGCGCCATGGTCACTGAGTCGGGCGGGCCTTATGCCTATTTCAAGCGTATCTACGGCCGTTACTTCGCCTTTTACTACGGCTGGTCGAGCCTGGCGGTGATACAGTCGGCCTCGATCGCTTCCATCTCGTATGTCTTCTCGCAGTCGGTCAACGCCCTGGTGGAGCTGCCGCGCCTGGGCGGCGCCTGGGAAACCTGGACGGTGCTGGGCACCTTCACGCCCTTTGCCAACCTGGGCGTCAAGATCGTGGCGGCGGCGCTCATAGCGGCGCTGGCCGCCATCAATTTCCTCGGGGTGCGGCAGGGCAGCCGGCTGAGCAACGTGCTCACAGTGGTGGTCGTCGGCAGCATTGCCGCCATCATCCTGCTGGGGCTGAGCGTCAGCGACGGCGCGCTGGCCAACGTGCGGCAGCCCGCGGCCACCTACCCGCCGGAGAGCGGCGGGCTCGGCATGGCGGGGCTCATGTTCGCGGCCATGCTCAGCGCCTTCTGGGCCTACGAAGGCTGGCTCAACATCGGCTTCATCGGGGAGGAGGTCCGCAACCCGCAGCGCA
>CAYQKY010000369.1:0-3955 GCA_964418125.1 uncultured Phaeodactylibacter sp. | reverse complement strand
CCCTGGTGGAGGTAATACAGGCCTTTGGCCAACCGGCTCTCCGGCAATTGATCTCCATAAAGGAGGGCACTATCCGCATAATTGTTGATCTGTTCGGCATATTGCTTTTCCGCCTGGCCGGCATCGAGAAAATAATAGCAAATGGCCAGGGCGGCATAGGCGCTGGCGAATTCGGGGTCGAACGTTATAGCCTTCTTATAATAAGGAATGGCTTTTTCCAACCCATCAGGGGTTCTTCGGTTAGAAAGGTCAAGCCCCTTCAAAAAGGCATCGTAGGCTTCCATGTTTTCCGTGAGCACTTCTCCGATCCGCTGTTCTTCTTCGGGAGTGATGACGGCCTGTACCTCATCTGCGATCTTTTTGGCGACTTCCGCCTGCAGGCTGAAGATATCGGTAACCTGCCGGTTGTATTGTTCGCCCCACAGGTGCCGGTCCGTGGGCGCCTCGATCAGCTGGATGCTCAACAGGATCTGATCCCCGTCCTTTTGCCCGCTACCCTCCACGAAGTACTGCACCCCCAATTCCTGCGCGATCTCCGGGATGATCTTCTGCGTATTGCGGTACTTTTCAACCGAAGTCCGGCTGATAACCCTGACGTCTTTTATCTTCTGCAGGTTATTCAGAATGGCCTCCATCAGGCCGTTGATGATGTACACGTTGGTGGAATCGTTGCTGTCGTTGATGAAGGGCAGGACGGCGATGGACTTCTCCCGGGCAGGCTGGCCGTTGGTGACAGGGGCGGGAGAGAAGCCTGTTCGAAAAATAAAGTACCCTCCGATGACAGCGGCGGTGGCAGCCAGGGCCCAGATGATGGCGTTCTTCCGGCGCTTTTTCCCGGAGGCTTCTTTACCCGTTTCCTGCCCGCTTCTGAGCTTGCCCGTCAGCTTGCCCGCTTCGGGGACGGCCAGGCCGGGGTTGGTGACGGCGAAGACCTCCAGGGGTTTGCTGACGTTTTTGAATTCAAAGGCGCCCATAGTGGTGGTTTGGATACCCGGCTGGTTCTTCACCTCGTCGTAAACCTTTTCCGAAATGAATACGCTGCCGGCGGCCGCCAGCGATTCGATCCGGGAAGCGACATTGACGCCGTCGCCGATGATGTCCTCTTCGTTGATGATGATGTCGCCGCTGTGGATGCCGATCCGGACCGGGATCTGCGGCGCCATCCGGAATCCCCGCTGCAGTTCGATCCCGCACTTCACCGCATCGATCGCGCTCGGGAAAATGCTCAGCGTCCCATCGCCATAGTACTGCAGGATCTTCCCGTTGTATTTCCTGGTCACTGTGTTGAACACCTCCCGGTGCCGGTTTCTGGCCTGCACGGCCTTTTCCTCATCCTGCTGCATGAGGGCGGTATAGCCCTGTATGTCGGTAAACATGATGGCCGCCAGCCGGTGCGGGCGGGCAGGGGGCGGAGCGTCGCTTTCGTCAAAGTCCCTTTGTTCGGCCTCTCCGGGCGGGTAGCCGTAGTGTTCGCGGAAACATTTGATGAAGTAGGAAGTGCTGCCGAACCCTACCCGGTAAGAGATCTCGGAAACGGTGAGCCCGTCCTGTTTGAGCAGCTCCATGCCGTGTTCCAGGCGCACCTGCCGGATCAACTGGCTCACCGACAGCCCGGCGGCCTTTTTGACCTTGCGCAGCAAGCTGGAACGGCTCATGCCCACCGCGCGGGCCAGCTCGGTAACGCCAAACCGCTCATCAGGCATATTTTCCTCGATCACTTCCGTGACCTGTTGGAGAAAATCGTTGCCCGGGGAAAGCGGATCTGGCATTATGGGAAAGGTTGGTTAATTCCTGACAAGTTAAGGAATTCAACACTCTGCATCAAATTTTATACCCCCTGCATCATAGTTTATATGCCCGCCCCAAACTTGATGCCCTTTGCCTTTTTTTTGATTAGCGCCGCCTCCCTTTTCATCGGACCTTTACCGCATCGAAAAGATGTAAAAAAGCAACCATGAAAAATCGTATTTATTTTCTCGGCCACCTCCGGACATTTGCCATTTTCCTCGTCGTCCTGATCCACGCCGGGCTTGTTTATGAACAAGTTCTGGAAAACGCCTGGATCGTCATCGATCCGGCTAAGAGCGGCGGCATCGGCCTGGTGCGCATGTATCTGGACCTGTTTGTGATGTACACCATCTTTTTTGTTTCGGGATATTTCATCCCCGGTTCGGTAGAGAAATACAGCGCAGCAGGCTTTCTTAAAGCCAAGTTCAAAAGGCTACTCTGGCCCTGGCTGCTGGCCGTTCTCACCCTCATTCCGGCCTACAAGGCCCTGTTCCTTTACTCTCGTGGGATGCCCCAGGAAGAATGGTACTCCTACTTTCACCTTTTTCAGCGGGCAGGGGCCGACCTGACGGTTTTCTCCAACAACCCGAGCCAGAACTGGCTGTGGTTCCTGCCGGTGTTGTTCGTCTTCCAGGCAGCATATCTAGCCCTGTGGAAAGCCAGGGCTTTCCCCCTGAAGATCTCGGTGAGAACGGGCGTGATCCTGGCCTTTGTCCTCAGCCTGGTGTACAGCATGGCGATTTCCGAGGCCGGGCTGACAGGGTGGCGCCACTCCGGATTCCTGGAATTCCAGAGAGAGCGTTTGTTGCCGTATTTCCTGGTGTTCCTCCTGGGGGCATTGTGCAGGCAACACAGGGTATTCGAATCCCCGAAGAATAGGAAACTGTACATTCTGGCGAATGTAGTGCTCACCCTCGCCTTAGGCGTTTTTACCGCCGTCGCCCTGAACCTGTTCTTCAACCTCATTGACCCCGGGCGCAACTACTTCTTTGTCTCCAGCTTTGTGGACCGGACGGTGTACTACGCCACGGCGCTCCTGTCCATGTTCAGTTTTCTGTATGTCATGCTTTACTCTTTTCGTTTCAGTTTGAATAAAACCAACGCGATTATGAACCAGCTCAATCGGAATTCCTATTCGGTTTACATCATTCACGTCATCGTACTGGGCCTCATCGCCCTGCCGATGGTGCACCTTTCTATTCCCGCATTTGTGAAATTCCTGTTGCTGACGGCCCTTACTTTCGTCGTGAGTAATATGCTGGTGTACGCTTACCGGAGGTTCTTCAGGCCCAATGTTTACTTGAGAGCGGCCGCCGCCTCCCTGTTCATCATCGCCTTTTTCACCGTTACCGGTTCCGGGAAGCAGAACGCCTCAGCTGTAAGCCGGACGCAGCCCGGGGTGCCAGAAAGGGAGGCTTCTCGGCAGGAGAGGGGGCTGCACGAAGCCGTTATTGCCGGAGATATTGAAGCCGTCCGCCGGCATATCAAAGCCGGGGCCGGCCTGGATGTAAAAGACCCCAGCGGCGGATCCAGCCGGATAGATAAATAGTTACCAATAAATTTAAATAAACTTATCTTGCCGTATCGGAATCGATCAGGATCATTCCGCCTCTGAGGCCAAACCCCGATCCAGGCATGAGTTACATCCACACCCTAATCCGGCACATTGAGCGTATCGCTCCGCTTTCGGAAGCAGAGCGAGCGGCCGTGTCGGCCGCCTTCCATCCCCGGGAACTCAAAAAGAAGGAAATCCTGCTCTTCCGGGGCGATATTTCCCGGCACATGCGTTTCATTGCGAAGGGGTGCCTGCGGGCGTATTACCTGGACGACAGCGGCCAGGAGCACATCCTGCAGTTCGGCATCGAAGGCTGGTGGGTCAACGACCTGTACAGTTACCTCACCCAGACGCCGGCAGAGTACTTCGTTCAGGCTGTCGAACCCAGCATAGTCCTGCAGGTTCATCGAGATCAGCTGGAGGAGTTGTTCGAAAAAGTACCGCCCATGGAACGCTTTTTCCGCATCAAAATGCAAAACGCCTACGTCGCTCTTCAGGAACGTACCGTCAAAGGTATGAGCCAGGCGGCCGAGCAGCGCTATAATGAATTCCGGGAGCAATACCGCGAGATCGAACAGCGGGTGCCCCAGTACATGGTGGCTTCCTACCTGG
>CAYQKY010000368.1:0-3956 GCA_964418125.1 uncultured Phaeodactylibacter sp. | reverse complement strand
GGCGAGGTGTACCGCCGCGCCGTGGAAAATGAATTCCGCCCGGAGTTCATCAACCGGATCGGCCAGATCATCATCTTCAACCCGCTGGAACTCAGCCATATTCACAGCATCGCACGCCTGCAGATCAGGGAGTTGCTACAGCGCGACGGCTTCGTCCGGCGAACGACCATACTGAACATCTCCAGAGAGGCGTTGGAATGGGTCGCTCAACGAGGCTTTGACGCCCGTATGGGCGGAAGGGCCCTCAAACGGCAGATCGAAAGGGACCTCACGGCCCTGTCCGCCGAACAGTTGATCTCTACCCAGATCGATACCCCCATCCTGTTTGACGTATTGCTTAAGGACGGCCGGCTCACCCCCAGGATACACGCCCTGCAATTCGTCCAACCGGTAGAAGACGACTGGTTGCCCGGCCTGCCGGACGAAATAAAAGGCAAGCGTTTTTACAACCAGTTGCTCCATGCCCTGGAAAATATCCGGAGCCAGCTACAGGCTTATGAAGAAAGAATGGCCGCTGATGCCGGCCCTCTCGTCTTCGCCGAAGGGACAGCATTCAGCGGCCTGGGATGGGAATACTATCATTTTAAAGACCGGGTGGAGGAAACACGCCAGGCCATAAAAAACATCAGCCTTGGATTCCGGGACCGGAATTACAAATATGGGCCGGCTATACCGCTGCGGCTGAAACCGGTGAGCCTTACTCCCCGAAAGGACTGGTCAGCGAAGGGCATACGGGAAAACATCAAAGACCGGTTGTTCCAGCAGGAAGGCATACGGGAGATCAGTGAGGCCTACCAATTCGGAGCGGCACAATTTGACAGCATTAAAACGGAGTTTATCGGCAATTATCTGGATGTGGCTTTCCTCCAATTGCAATTAAGGGGAGTACTAAAAGGAGAACCCGAAAAGAGAAGCCTTAAAATCGAGTCCTACATTACCGGCATGGGACAGTGGGAAATCGGGTTTCTATTGGATAAATACTCCGAATTGCTCCAATTACTGGATATCCCCCATAAGGCGCACAAACCCCGCGGCCTTATAGACATCGAGGCATTCTCTATGCCTGAACTCCTGAAAGGGGAAGAAGGCATCCACTTGTTCTATCTTGGGCATCGCAGCCCCATTCCCATAAGGGTAGCACTAGGCGGGCCGAATGCTGAGTACAATGCTTACCGCATAGTGCGCATCTACGATGGCCGGGATACCCTGACCGACCTCAGAACTGGGTTCTCCAATGTGGTGAACATTGCCGGCAGTGAATTCAAACTTCTGCTCTATGCGGGTATCGGGAAGGAGTTACGTGAAGCAATCAGCCCGGTGAAAAAGGGGTGATAGAAACCGGTGAGTGGATGCACTTCGGCAAGCTCGGGGTGAAATGGCTAGATGGTTATAAGGTTGATCGTTCTCCGGAAAGCCCGCCAGGCCGGGAGTATTGGAATTATGGAACAATGAAGTGATGTGCCGCCACGGGCCCGTGTCAACCTTCTCTGCGCTGGATCTCATCTCTGATCTTCGCAGCATGTTCGTAATCCTCATTTGCGAGAGCTTCCTCCAGCAACTGGCCAAGTTCCTGGTCGGAATAACTGCTAAGTTCTTTTTTTCTTTTGGGCGTGCCCGATTCGGCGGCAGAAGGCCGGTCAATCGTAACTCCCGCTTCATCCATAATGAAATCGTTGGCAAAGATGGGGCACTCGAAACGCACGGCCAGGGCAATGGCATCGGAAGTACGGGAATCCAGGCCAAAGGTCGTCCCATCGGTTTTCTGGCAGATCAGGGTGGCGTAAAAAATGCCGTGTCGCAGGTTGGAGATTACGACCTCTTTCAGGCTGATACCCAATGCAGAAAGGGTGTTTTTTATGAGGTCATGAGTCATGGGCCGGTTCGTCGGGATCTTTTCCAGCGCCAGGGCAATGGCCTGAGCCTCAAATGCACCGATAACCACGGGAAGGCGGCGGTTACCCGTATCTTCCTTCAAAACGACGACAAAGCTATTCGGCTGCGCCTCGCTGTTAGCCAGCGCCACTATTTTCAACTCCACTTTTCTCATTCCATTCCAGATACGTTTTGATATGGGTGCAGAGTTTAACTACATCTGTAAAGGTAGCTTCTTTCTGCCCAGCTTTCCACAGCTGGAACTGTGAGCCTTCCCCTATGGCAACAAAAAAATTTTCTTTCAGCATTACCTTGTGCCCACCCGACTGCAAAACGTCAATATCGAAATGCTTCAGGGCGCACAGCAATAATTCTTTTTGATGGCTGGATTCCATAACCTGTTCTTTAATACCTGCTTTGAGATAAAAAAGGACGCGATTCTTTGTTCAGGCTATAAATGAGGCTGAGCAATACTCCCGGGAAGGCTGTTAATTCAGGCTTTGACACGGCAAAGAGATCAGAAAACCGGCCCTTGGCCAATTCAAAGTTTTCTGTTCATTTAAGCGTCTGTGAAGGCACAAACCTATATCCGGAGAAAAAGCAATGCTTTTTATTAATGATTTATCGGTTATTACTGCTTTAATATACGTATGATTAACCAATATTGAAAGCAGAGTGCTGATTTATTTATTTTGTTTCACTTTTATGCCGGCCCACCGCCAATACATTCAACAAAAGGGGCATTCTGCAGGGGTTGTCAGTGCCGCTCCCCGGTATAGCTGGCGAGCGCTTCCACCAGCCGGCCGAGATCTTCCTTCAGTGTGTAGACATTGGGCGTCACCCGTATCCCACTGATATTTTCCCAGTTGATGGGCACGGTATGGACCTGGTGGTTGCGGAACAACCAGTTGCTCAGTTCCCCGTTGTCTGCCCCTTCCAGGCTGAACAGCGCTATTCCGCAGCCATTTTCGGCGCGGGCAGGGGAATGCAGCTGAAATCCGGGGATCTTCCGGGCCAACTCCACCCAATAGTTTTTCAGATGGCGTAACCGTTCCTGCTTTCTTTCCGAACCGATCATGAGGTGGAAATCAACGGCCTGGGCGATGGCCTGTTCGATGGCAAAAGAGCGGGTACCCAGGCTTTCAAATTTCCGGATATCGCTGCCTTCCGGCTCCGGCGCTCCGAAAAGCGGATAAAGAGGAGCGATCTTTTCCTTTCGCACATAGAGCATGCCGCTTCCAAAAGGAGCGCAAAGCCATTTATGAAGGCTGGTACCAAAATAGTCGCACTCCAGGCCGGGAATATTGAAATCCAGCTGGCAGAAGGAATGTGCACCGTCGACCACCACTTCAATGCCGCGGCGGCGAGCCTCCCGGGCGATCTTCAACGCAGGCAGCACCTGGCCGTTCCAGTTTATGACGTGGGTAATATGTACCACTTTCGTGCGGGGAGTAAAAGCGGAGGTGAAAGCTTCAACAACCTTGTTTTCCTCTTCCACGGGAAAGTCGAAGGACAGCCATTTGAGCACGATGCCATCCCTTCTCTCCCGTTGTTTCCAGGCGTTGATCATGTTGGGATAATCCTGCCGGGTAAGGACTATCTCGTCGCCTGCCTGCAGGTTGAGGCCGAAGATCACGGTTTCCAATGCTTCGGAAGCATTTCGGTTGATAGCGATCTCCTCGGGGGAGCAGCCGGCCAGGCCGGCGAGTTTGGCGCGGACAGGTTCTCTGCCCTGGTCCAGCACTCTCCACATATAATAGGTAGGCATCTCATTGCTCATCCGGTTGTACCGTTCTACTGCTTCCTGCACCACTACGGGCTGGGGAGAAACGCCCCCGTTGTTGAGGTTCACTATGGTCGGGGAAACCGAATAAGCCAGTTTAACCTGCCGCCAGAAAGCTTCATCTGTCGCCAGCTGTCCTGCGGGAACATGGGCATAATTCTCCAGCGTTTCCAGCAGCCCTCTGCCTTTCGCGGAAGCGAAAAACGGAGCCGCCCCTGCCAGGCCTATAGTGCCGGCCAGGGTGCGCAGGAATTTCCTTCTGTCCGTACTCATGATCTCAGTAGTTTTCGGTTAAGGGGCC
>CAYQKY010000367.1:0-4007 GCA_964418125.1 uncultured Phaeodactylibacter sp. | reverse complement strand
ATGTTGGTAGAAAAGAAGCCCAAGGCGCCGTTTCAGGCCCAGCGGGCCGGAATGTAGCCTTTGTGTTCAGGCACATTGCCCTTTTAGGTTACGGCCCGCTGGGCCGTTGACAGGCCATTTAGCCCTGGATTCGCATATTGTTATATGGCTGGATGGTTGGATGGTTGCCCGCCATGGAACGTCCGTATGGCGCTCCCATTTCAACCCGCTCAAAGAGACGGTATAGCCATCCAACAATCTAACCATCCAGCAATTCCGCCGGCAGCTCCGCTGCCTACTCCATCTCCCCATCCCCCACCTTGACGCTGAACGGCTTACACCAGTACAGCAGAAAGTCATAATCATTGAGCCCCACGCCGCTGATGCGGTAGCTGTGGGCGCCGCTGAAGGTTTCCACCCTGCCGACCTCGAAAGCGTTGTTGACGGTTGACGGGTTATTTGTCAGATAAACATACAGGCCGGGCAGGCTGGTAGAGGCGCGGTAGTCATCCCCGAATTCCAGGACTATGTCGTTGCCGTCTTCCCGGAGCGTGAAGCTGCCTTCCAACAGGTAGGAACTGGTGGTACGGATGGTTCCGCTGCGCTCGCCAGAAGGGCCGCCTATAACCTCCTCTTCGCTGACGGTTACCTCGATGGCGGCGCTTACCGGGGGCTTCCCGTCGAGCGGCACTTCGGCATTAAGGGTGGCCTTGCCTTCCGCCAGAGCGGTGGCCAGGCCGGTTTCATCCACAGTCAATACGCCTTCATTTGAAGAAGACCAGATGACGTTCCTCTCCTCCACCTCACCGATGTTGTTGGTGAAACGAGCATCAAACTGATGAGTATCGCCCACCGTCAGAGAATCTACCGGGTTCAGGATGCGGACCGCCTCGGGTACGGTATCGAAGATGATGTCATCGCCGATGCAGCCGGAGAGGAGCAGGAGGGGCAGCAAGAATATGGAAGTTCTCATTTTTCTTGTTCCAGTGTATTCTCGATCGTTAAGGTAAACATGGCCGATTCAGCCGGCATCGGCTGCTCGTCGTCATTGTCGCAGGCTGCAAATAACAGCACTCCCAAAAGAGCAAAAAGCGCATTTTTTAGAATGATCATTATACAATTTTTTAGTTTAGGAATGTTTTTGGCAGCTATTCTCGTTTTGAATGCCACAAAAGCACCAAGGCACAAAATCCCACGATCCCGATAGCTATCGGGAAGTGTGGATTTAGTGCCTGCCTGCCCGTG
This sequence comes from uncultured Phaeodactylibacter sp., assembly GCA_964418125.1. GTDB lineage: Bacteria > Bacteroidota > Bacteroidia > Chitinophagales > Saprospiraceae > JACJXW01. The sequence goes on along the minus strand of CAYQKY010000367.1, from coordinate 2,783 downwards.
AGGCCACGGCCGAGCAGGCAGGTTTTTGTGTTTTCGTGGCAAGATTTAAGGCATTATCCAGCCAAAGCGAGAATTGCTGTGTTTTTGGTTGTCGGTTACAAAACTATTGGAAGAAGGGGCGCGGCGAATCACGAAAGGTTCACAAGTCTGTAACAGATAAAAAAACACCCTGCAAAATGCTGAAAACCAGCTCATTAAACCTAAATCCAGGGACCTGTCGCCGCTCCAAAAGTCTTGGCCGGGACAATTATGGCACTTACACGGTTCCGGAGAAAGGTAATTTCAACTCCCGGGCGTTTTAGGTTGTATAAGAATTGCCAGGCTTTTGTGATGCTTTTGTTATACTTACCGGCTAAATTGGCATTAAATGATATCAAAATGTTGTTGGTTGCCTTAATAGCTAATTATTTGGAGGGGTAGCACGGAAGAATAGTTCTCACTTCCGACTTCCGACTTCATCAAAATCCTCCCGCTATGAAAAATGTACTGGTGATCGAAGACGATCGGAATATTGTCGACCTGTTGGAGATCCATCTCAAAGACCTGAACTTCAAGCTGGAAAAATCCTACAACGGGAAAGAGGGCCTGGCAAAGGCCAGGTCGGGAGCCTTCGACCTGATCATCCTGGACATTATGCTGCCCGGGGTGGACGGGCTGGAAATATGCCGGCTCCTGCGCACGGAAAGCATTCAAACGCCCATTCTGATGCTGACCGCCAAATCGGAAGAGATCGATAAAGTGCTGGGCCTTGAACTGGGCGCCGATGATTATCTGACCAAGCCCTTCAGCATACGCGAGTTCATTGCCCGCGCCAAGGCCCTGATGCGCCGTATGGAGATGGCCGCCGTGCCGGCGGGAGTGGACTCTTCCCCTTCCCGCCTTTCCTTCGATAAACTGACCATCGACCTGGACCGGCGGAAGGTTTCCCTGGAGGGAAAAAGAGTGGACCTGTCCAGAAAAGAATTCGAACTTCTGGCCCTGCTGGCATCCAACCCCGGCAAAAGCTACGGCCGCTCCCGCATTCTGAACCTGGTCTGGGGCTACGACTTCGACGGATATGAACATACGGTCAACTCTCATATCAACCGGCTGCGCAGTAAGATAGAGCCGGATATGGCCAACCCGAAGTATATACTGACGACCTGGGGGGTGGGGTACCGTTTCAACGAGGAGCTGTGAGGGGATATGCTATACTGCTGGATTGTTAAATTGTTAGATGGCTGTCGGTAAAGAGCAGCCTCTGGCCAGCAATCCAGCAATCCAGCAATCCAACAATACAACAATACAACCATCTGACCGCATGGCCCATACTACCGGCCTCAACCGGCTCTACTGGAAGATCTCCGCCACTCTCCTGCTGGTCCTGGCAGTCATTGGGGTGGGGTACATTCTCATCACCTCCTATACTGCCCGCCAGTACCTGCAGGAAGTCAATCAACGATTATACGGCAGCATTGCGAAACAGCTGGTCAAAGAGACCCAACCACTGGTGAATGGCCAACCCGATACGGCTGCCACCCATGACATCATGCACTCCATGATGGTGATCAACCCCAGTGTGGAAGTATACCTTCTGGATACGGGAGGCAAGATCATTGACTACGTCGTTCCCAATAAATCGGTTAAGCTGGAGCGGGTCCGCCTCGGGCCGGTCCGCGAGTTCATTGACAGCCAGGGGGAGGCATTTGTCCTGGGAGACGACCCCCGCAACCCGGGGAAACAGAACGCCTTTTCCGCCGCTCCGGTCATTGAAGATGGAAAACTCACCGGCTATGCCTATATCATCCTGGCGGGAGAGGAACAGGCTGCCGTCACGTCCAACCTCTTCGGCAGTTATATGCTCAAACTGGGCGCCAACATGTTTTTCCTGTCTCTCATAGTAGCCCTCGTCATCGGGCTGGTTGCCATCGGGCTGATCACCCGCAACCTGCGGCAGATCGCCGATACGGTCCGGCGCTTTAAGGAGGGCGACTACGACGTGCGCATTCCGGAATCCTCCCGGGGCGACCTGGCCCTGCTGGCGGACACTTTCAACGAGATGGCCGACAAGATCGAAGAGAACATCGGGCAGCTCAAATCCATGGACCGCCTCCGGCAGGAGCTCATCGCCAATGTTTCCCACGACCTGCGTACCCCCCTTGCCCTGGTGCAGGGTTACATCGAGACCCTGATGATGAAAGAGGGCCGCCTCCAGCCGGAAGAACGCCGCAAATATCTGGAGATCATTATGGACAGCTCCGAGAAGCTGTCCCGGCTCGTCGCCCAGTTATTTGAATATTCCAAGCTGGAGGCCGAACAGATCAAGCCGGAAAAGGAGCCCTTCCTGCTGTCCGAACTGGCGCAGGATGTATCCGTAAAGTACCAGATACTGGCGCAGGAAAAGAACGTAGAGATCAAACTGGACGCCCCTCCGGAATTGCCCCTCGTATTTGCCGATGTGGCCCTGGTGGAGCGCGTTCTGCAAAACCTGATGGACAATGCCCTGAAGTTCACCCCGCCCGGCGGCAGCGTGGCCATTCAACTCAGGAACCGTTCCAAAGGAGTGGAAGTGCGGGTGTCGGATACCGGCCCGGGCATCCCCGAGGGCGAACAAGCCCATATCTTCGAGCGCTACCGGAAATCAAAAGCCGTGGAAAACGACAAGGTGGGTACGGGCCTTGGCCTGGCCATTGTGAAGAAGATCCTGGAGATCCACAATGCGGCCATTCAGGTGCAGAGCAGGCCGGGGCAGGGGGCTGCGTTCTGGTTTCTCCTGCCGGCGTATCAGCAATAGTTATTTATGC
>CAYQKY010000366.1:0-4026 GCA_964418125.1 uncultured Phaeodactylibacter sp. | reverse complement strand
TATCCAACTGCCCCTGCACATCAGGCGTGGTATACAGGATCTTGTAAACATCAATGCCGTACTGAATGAAAAAGCCGTATTCAGCGACGAGCTCCTCCCGGGTATGGCTTTCGAGAAAGATGGCCTCCACCAGATCCTGGGAGAAAATAAAACTGGAAGAGGAAAAGAAAAACAAAGCCCAAAAATAGTATCTTTTCATAGTATCAGATTGAGCATTTTAACTGCCCCCTGTTGGGAACTGGCGTAATTTACCATAATCAAACCCAAATTAAGGCATACTATGAAAAATTTACAATTGACACTGGTATTCCTGCTAGCGGTAGCCGGCAGAGGCTTCACCCAGGCGGGGTTTCTGGATCCGGATTTTGGTGACAATGGAGAAGTACACACGGATTTCCAGGGAGAAGAAGACATCGCTTTCGCCATCCTTGTTCAATCCGATGGCAAGATCGTCGTAGCGGGTTCCGCCCTGATTGACAAGGGAATCTGCCCTGCTGACTTCGACTACGCCCTTGCCCGTTACCTTCCCGATGGAAGCCTTGACCCGGCCTTCGGCGCCGGCGGCCTGGTGACGGCCGATTACGGGATCGGACCGGAGGGTTGCCCGGCAGGAGATGTAGCCCTGGCTGCCGCCTTGCAGCCGGATGGAAAGATATTGCTTACTGGCGTTTCGTATCTGGAATTTGGCAGCGAATGCCTCCTTTTACGGTATGAGCCCGACGGTAGCCTTCCCTCATCAGGGATATATCCCGTCCCTTTTGGGAATACGGACAATATCGGCAGCAGCCTGGCGGTTCAGCCAGACGGAAAGATCGTCCTGGCCGCCACCACCTGGATCGATGGCAACTCCGACTTCGCACTTGCCCGCCTCCTGCCCAACGGGCAACCGGACCCCGCCTTTGGCGCCGCAGGCCTGGTAACCACCGATTTCGACAACTCTGCGGACATCGCCAATGCCGTCTGCCTGCAAACCGATGGCAAGGTCATCGTGGCCGGCACTTCCGGGCCCGACATAGCAGTGGCCCGCTATAATTCCGATGGGAGCCTCGATAACACCTTCGGCCTCGGAGGCAAGATAACAACCGATGTCTGGGGGTATAACGACCGGGGCAACGCCGTAACGGTTCAACCCGACGGCAGGATACTGGTGGCAGGCGATGCCGGCCGCCAGGAACAATGCCTGGGGGGCACCTGCTACTATGAATTTGTCCTGGCCCGCTACAATCCCGGCGGAAGCCTTGACCCCTCCTTCGGCCCCGACAGCCCCTCGTCACCTCAGCCAGGCATCGTCACCACCTCTATCTGGGAAGCAAGCGACAATGGCAGGGCCGTCGCCCTACAGCCCGACGGCAAGGTCATCGTTGGCGGATACAAGGGGATTACCGGGCTTGGAGGCCCGGACGGTGATTTCGCCCTGGCGCGATACCTTGCCGACGGCAGGCTGGACACTTCTTTTCACGCAGAAACCATCAGCACCATCAACCCTCCCGGCATTGTCACTACCGACTTCAATTCCACTTATGACGGCATCAACAGCATTGCCCTCCAGGGAGACGGTAAATTGGTTGCCGCCGGCTTTGCCGGCCCCAATTTCGGGCTGGCCCGGTATCTGCTGGGGCCCATTACCCCTACCCGGGAAACTTATTCCCTAATCAGCAGCGCCTTCGTTTATCCCAATCCGGCAACTTCGGAAATTACTCTGGAATATGTACTTTCCCAGGAGGAATCGATAAACATCCGATTGATGGATCTCCGGGGGCGCCTGATGGCAGTGCTGGCCAGTGCGGAGAAAAGGCCCAGGGGGAAGAACAGGATAGTGCTTCACCTTCCGGAAGAGCTGCCGGCCGGGAGTTACCTGCTGGCCATCCACACAGCCGGAGAAGCCTCCCATTTGCTGGTGGTAAAATAACCAGAATACTACCGGATCACGCTCCTTCTATCTGTTGCTGAAATAACTGCTTTTCCTGGCTCAGGTTCAGAAAGGGGAAATCCTTTTCCAGCTGGCCGATGATTTCCAGTTGCTGGCGAAGGAAGCGCTGGTGCGGCTCCGAAGCGGGGTGGAACGGGCGGTGGCGGCTGGCGGCGGCCACCTTTGCGATGCGTTGTAGCAGCAATCGGGTATCCTCATCAAAGAAAGCCTGGGCGAAGCGCTCCCAGATCAGGCCGATGGCCACCTCCGAGGGGTGGATCATATCGGCAGCGTAGAAGCGGTAATCGCGCAACTCGTCCATCATGATCTCATACGAAGGAAAGTAGTGAGCAAAGGGCAATTGCTCACAGAGCTCGGCGGCGGCCAGTAGCAGAGTAGCCTTGCTGCGCTGGTTTTCCACCAGTCCGTCGCGGATATGGCGGACGGGGCTGACCGTGAGGATCACTTCCAGGTCCGGGCGCCGGTTTTTGAGCTCGTAAAGCACTGGCTCCAGTCCGGCGATGACATCCCGGGGGCTTAGGCGCTCCCGTTCGAAGGCGGTGCCCGGCATTTTATGGCAGTTGGCCACCACGTCTCCCGAAGAACGGTATACAAATACATAGGCGGTGCCCAGGGTGAGGATCATCCGGTTGGCGGTAAGCAGGAAACCCTGGGCGCGGCGGTAGGCGGCGTTGATCTTCGACAGGGCTTCCTCCCTGTCCGGGTGGGAAAAGGCCCCGTGATGGAAAAAGCTGTGCCACAGGCCCTGGTGCTCAAACAGGCCATTTTGCTGAAAAGGAGCATCCTGCAGCAGCCGCTGCAGCCCCTGAGCGATGGAAACGGGGTTGTACAATATCCCGTAAGGGTTGAGCAGGCTGTAAAAATGGTGGCCGGCCAGGCGCTGCCCGATGTGCTCGGCAAAGCAGGAGCCCAGGCTCAGGATGTGATCCTGATAACTGATCCGGAAGGGGTACTCCGGGAGAGGGACGTGGGTTTGGAGGTTTGCCATGGTTAAATGTAAGGAATTGGGGGACGGAAGTCAAATATTGGTTAAGGCTCTTTAGAATGATACTCATTGGCAAAAAATGATATAATTACATTGTAGTTCAAAAAGGAAAGGGGTATTTTGCAGGATAACTGTTATCAGTTTTTCAATTTATCAAATCGTATTTGAAGCAAAAATGGGTTTTGAAATCGAAGTAGACCTGGATCCTTCACGAAAAAAGTTCGACTTCCGCAAAGCCAGGGTAATAATCGTAGGAGTCGGGGAATACGGCATTACCAATGGTGATGAAAGCGGCCGTGAAATATCCGATTTACCCGAAGTACTGGAAGAACAGGCAGAACTCATCAAACTCCTTCAATCCGAAGAATATGGCCTTCCGGAAAAGAATACCGAAGTACTGGTCAATAAAGATAAAACGACCTTCATGGCAGCTGCCGAAGCGGCAGTCAAAGATTATAATATTGATTGCCTAATCATCTATCTTCAGGTCATCGGATTCAGAAAGCAGGGAGATCTCATCATCAACCTAAAAGAAATATATGATTATGACGAGCAGTTTTCTCTGGACATAAAAAAAATCAACAATATTATCAGTTCCCGACAAGACCTGTACTTCATCATTTTTATTGATTGTGATTACAGTGGTTTGGCTATAAGTAAAATAGATTCTGATAATATTATTCTCATCACTTCATCGGGAAAAGAGGAGAAGTCTTTTAAGTTTCATGAAAAAGAAAAACTGACCAGTATTTTTACTTCAGAGTTGGTAGCTCTGGCCAAAGAAGGGACGGAACTTATGGATAAATATCTGAACCTTTATGACTTTTTCATCGAGCTCAGAAAAAATGTTATTGAGAAAAGCAGAAAAGAAGTCAATCAAATCCAGGAACCAAGAATAAAGTCGACAGATATCACCCCTTTTTATCAATTCTTCAAAAACAACCTGGTAATTAATGATGCAGAGGAGAAAGAGTATGAAATCTCCGACCTAATAAGCTTAATAGCAGATAATGAGATCAAAAAGGTATTAACCTATACAAGAAAAAAATTTAAAGATATACTAAGCGCGGTCACCAGAGGTGAAAAGTTGGAGAGTACCTATCTTTGTTGG
>CAYQKY010000365.1:0-4039 GCA_964418125.1 uncultured Phaeodactylibacter sp. | reverse complement strand
CTTCGTCGTAGTAATAGCGGTGGGTGAATTGGTCGGTGGAGTCCTTCTGGTAGAGCACCGCCGTTACTTTGCCGCTGATCAGGTCATACTCATAATCAATGCGCTTGTAGCCATGGCCGTAGGGGTGCAGGGCCTCGATCTCCTGCACCAGGGCCTTGACGTTGCCGGTGGCGTCGTAGCTGTAATGAGTGCCGTAGTCGTAGGTGTCGGCATCATTGTCGTTTATGGCTTCAAAGGTAGTGCTGGCCACGCGGCTGCGCAGGTACTCCTGGCCGGCCGTGCCGAAGGAAGGCAGGCTGAAGGCGGCCTCGTCGTAATAAGTGTAGGTAACCTGGGTGCGGCTGTTGGCCAGCCCGCCGGTGATCCACATGCGCAACTCGGCCGTATCGCGGGCGGTTTCGTCATCCATGGCGGTGGTGTTGTATTTTTCTCCTACTTCTATGGTGCGCCCCAGGGCATCGTAGCGGGTATAGCTGTAGAGGTTGCCGCTGCGCTGGCGGCCGTCCTGGGAGACGGCTACCCGCCCTGCGCGGTCGTACCAATATCGGGTGGTATCGGCGTCGGGGCTAATCTGCAGGATGGGCTCATTCAGGGAGTTGTAGCGGTACTGGGTGTAGGTGGTGTCGTGGTGGCCCGGGTATACTGCCGGGTTGCTCATGCTGTCCTGGCGGTGGGCCTGCACGCTGTCCAGGCTGGAACTGCTCAGAGGAAATACCCAGCGGGGAGGCACGGTTTTTACCAGGTTGCTTGCCTGATCGTAGTAGTAGAGCGTGTAGTGGTATTCCTGGAAGGGCCCTTCGGCGGTGAACGTTTCTGTGGCCTCGCCGAGGCAATGGGCGGCGTAGCTGTTGATAAAGGCGGTGCGCAGGCTGTCCAGCAGGTTATTATATACCATTTCGGCTTCCACGGCGGCCTGTGCCAGCAGTTGGGCGGCGCAGCTGGTGTCTGGCCGGGTGCGCTCAAAGGGCGTGGTGGGGCACAGCTTCAACAATACCTGGCAGCTGGTGTCTACGTAATTGCCGGTGGAATCGCACTGGGCCAGGAAGTTTTCGTATTCTTCCAGGCTGTAGCTGAAGCCGAAGGTGGCGTTGAGGTGGTTTTCTTTCAGTTCCTGGTAGTACGACAGCGTGGTGTCGGTGCAGAGGGTTTCAAATTCGGTGACAGCGGCGCTGATGCTGTCGCAGGGCTGGCATATTTCATCGCACATCAGCAGGGCGGGGATGTAAATGGGCTCGTCAAAGAGCTCGGTTTTCTTTTCTTCGCAATAGGTGAGCAGGGAGTCCAGGGCTTCCAGGCTCATGCCGTATTCGGTGCTGGCGTTGATGATGCTGAGCACGCCTTCCAGGCCTTCTTCCGTGCAGCCTTGCAGTTCTTTGATGCGCTGGCAGGCGCAGGGCTCCTGGCCCAGGCGTAGGATGGGCTTGACACCTTTGTAATTCTGTCGGTAGGGCGGCGGGAAGCCCAGGGCGCCCGGGTTGCAACTGGTGTCGCAGGGGCTGAGGCTGGAAGTGAGGAATTCTTCAACAACCTGTTCGAAACTGTGGTCTCCGAAGCTGGTGGAACCACTTCAGGAACATCAAATTCCTGTCTTGGAGTTGCTCCAGCTACCGCTGGAAATCTACTTGCATCCATGTCAAATAACTTAGGGCTATGTTAACCGAAATCACCGTACTATACTTCTAGTTTTGGTCATTCTCATGCAAATCAATACTCAAATCCTCAATTTCCATCGTGTTTCCATTTTCAAACTGAACGATGATGTCATGAAATACTATTTTATCGTACTTTTCATTTTCGCTGACTATCTCAAGAGTTTTATCATCAAACAAACTGCCCTGATTAAAATTAGAAGTAACTAACTTCCCATCTATAAATACTGAAATCTTGAATGAGACAATTGTCAATTGTGTATCATAATCAATTTCCCACCTAACACCCAAACGGCGTAATTCATTCAAGCTCTTTGGAGACATTCCCACTCCATATTTATTCAAAAAAGGTACAGGGGACTTCTTATGAGGTATGACTGTAAATTTCACTCTTTTTTTTGATTCATCTTTTAAGACGATAGAAATATTACACTCCCCTTCTCTTACAGGGTTAACATATTTTTTCCCCTCTCTTTCGATTACGTATCCATTATCTGTTTCCATCGAGACGACTCTTTCATCAGAACAAATAGAAATGGGATTATTTACATTCGTATGTAAGTAATAGTTAAACTTATCAGATGAAATCATGAAGCTACTATCATTGATTTGTCCTGACAATGGGTTTATGGGCCAATAAAAGGCAATAAGAGTCAATAGAAATAATTTAGTTTTTCTCATCGTTCCCAATTCTTTCATATACAGATTTTACTGCTTCTCTTTGAAGAGGGTTGAGCTCTTGAATCTTTATGGGAGTATTGTTCATTTGTCTTGAAATTTCGCCCATGTTGTTTTCCAAAATGTTAAACCCACCTACAAAATTTTTGTCCTTATCAAAGGAAGCAAAACGGATAAGCCTACTTCCATCTTCGAGAGTTTCTTCAGAAACGTCCGTAGTTACGACACCAGTAGCTCTGTATTCGTGATATAAAGCATCCGTATGAGATTTTATAAACCCGCTGCTTTGGCCTTCTTTGAATTCTAATGCTTCCGTAATCCCTAGTTCAACTTGTCTATACCATTGTTCCGTGAAAAAATGGGCGTACCATCCCCCTTGTGTCCTGGTACTTCCCGTCTCAGGCAATTCTTCAAAATCAGCGGGATCAATTTGCCTAGAGTCATAGGTCTCAAAAGGTACCCAAGGGTCATCCGTACTAATCCGTATTTTTATGCCCCTACTATCATCTTCCGCCATCTGATTCAAGGTATTGAATAGATATTTTTGACGTTCTGTCAATTCACCTGTCCTGGTCAATTTAAGCCTAGCCTCTGCCCCTGTGGTGTAGGACACTGAAACGTTTCCATCAAAAAACGCTTCAAGCTGACTTTTCAAAAGCCTTCCTCCTTTACCTTCTACAGCTAATATGATTATATATCTTCCATCTGGATCAATTCCTGCAATAGGCATATTAGCTGTGAAAGAGTACGGGCTGTTCCAAGGAAAGTTTCCTGCCAACGGGTCAACCGACAAAAACCGCCCAATCGCCGGGTTGTAAATCCGAAACCCATAATCATAATGCGTCAAAGAACTGAACTCCCCATCCGTATCATTCTCCTTCCCGTTAAAGCCATAACGATAGCCCCCAAAATTATATTTCCTGCCCGGCATCTCAAAGCCAAACGGATAGTAGTCCGTAGCACTCAGGAATACAGGGTCAAAATAATCCGCATCTCCGTCAGTGTTTGTGTCATGGTAGGATTTTCGGTCAGACAATACCGCCATGACGTTGCCCAGGTGATTAGTGACTTCGTACCGTTTCCAGCCTATGCACAACTGCGCCGTATCCAGAAAGTAAGGTGTATCCGGCGTGCCGCTGCCCGTGTACCACTTCACGCCCGGCTCCAGAATGCCGAGCCTACTACTTCCATAAAGGTGTTGCTCGACCCAGGTGATGGTGTCAGCTGCTTGTTTGTACACGGCCAATACGTTGCCCTGCGCATCGCGGATGTAGCAAGTCCAAATTTCTCCGTCGGTAGAAGTGTCGATGATCTTTTTCAGCACCCTATTCTGCTGGGCATCGTAGCCGTACTGCACGGTTTGGTTCTGGCTGCTGCGCTGTACTTCCTTCACTTTGCCGTAGGGCGTCCAACTGATGGCAGCGCCCGCCTGAGCATCATCGGTGAGATTGCCGGCGCCATCGTATTCGTAGTTGTCCATCGACTGGTTGTCCAAATCGTCCGGGAAGCTGCCGGAAAGCACCTGGTCGAATACCTGGTTGAGCTGGTTGGTACCGCTGTAGCCCCCTCCCAGCCTCCCCCAAAAGGGGAGGAGAAACGCGCGCCAGGCTTCCCCCCCTCGGGGGGATTGAGGGGGGCTCTAGCCGTCCAGGGCTCCGCCGGTACCGTCCTTGCCCATATCGCGGCTCTCGATGAGGGCGCTGCTGTTGAGG
>CAYQKY010000364.1:0-4051 GCA_964418125.1 uncultured Phaeodactylibacter sp. | reverse complement strand
TCCAAACATGCTCTAACGGGCCAAGCCTTGGGCATTTCAGCCTCCGGCTCTCCGGCAATCCCATGGTTTTAGCCCTGGATTCGCATAAAATATAATGGAATGCTTCAAAAACTCCCGAACCCATGAAAACCGGCAGATCCCCCGCTGAATACCGCTTTGAGGACAGCCGCAACCTGTTCCGGGCCACCATCGCAGGCAATTTGTTACTGGCGGCCTTCATGGCGGCGCCCAACCTGGCTGACTTCCCTTACAGCATGCACGTACAGATCAGCTTTTACACCGCCTGCCTGGCCTTCGTTGTCCATCGCCTGTATGACTGGATTTCCCAACCGGTGAATGCCCTCATCCTGATCGTTTATCTGGCGGGCTGCGGGGTGGAATTTGCCGTCTGGGGCCTGCCCGGGCCGCCTGTTCCTGTTGATGAAGGGCAATATATGGGCAAGGGGTTGTTCTTTGAGATCGTGATGTGGTCATTGCCGCTGATCTATATAGGGCTGCGGGTGTTGCTGGCCTTGCCCATTGTCTCGATCCTGGCCAGCCGGCGGCGCCTCGTGCGGCGATCATCCTGATCGCAGGTGCCAGCGTTTTGTAATGCTATCTGTTTTTCAAATCCATAAAGGATTGCTCAGGCGTTCAGGATTTTGCCGAAAGCATTCCTTTGAGTGGAAGATAAAAACGGCAATTCATGAATGAGCCCATTCCAGAAGCAAAAGATCTCGATATACGCCTGGAGAACAACCCGGCAGTCATCGCCCGCCTGAACACCCACGTGCACGGGCCCCATTACGAAAAGCACCCTGATCGGTACGCACCCTACGATTACGATAAATTTGTGGGCTGGTACGAAACCGTCCTGGCTAAGAAAGGCGCCTACGGCCTGGTGGCCTACCTGGACGATGAGCCGGTAGGCTATGCCCTGCTGTTCCACAAAAAGAACAATGGCGAACACACTATGCTGGCGTACGATTATGAATACGTACACGTCGAAGAAATGGCCGTCGCCGCCGGGCATCAGCATAAGGGCATCGGTAGGGAACTGATGGCCCACATCCGCGAGTTCTGCCGGGAGAAAGGCGCCAAACGGGTGCAACTCAGCGTGTGGCTGGACAATGAGGCTGCCAAAGCTTTTTACGAAAGAGAGGGGTTCGAAGGGTATTTGATGTATATGGAAATGCCTGTGGAGTAGAGGCTGTGGATGCTTCAAAGTAGAAAACGATCCTCATGGAAAATAAAAAAGGATACATCGCCCGGCCTCTCAGCTTCAACCGCCGCGCCGTCATTGCCGCCGTAGCCGTCACCAGCCGAAAGAGCGCCATTCACAGCTTTACGGAGGTGGATGTCACGGAGCCCCGCCGCCGGATACGGCAGCATTTCGAAAAGACGGGAGAGAAGCTATCTCTGACCGCCTACATCGCCACCTGCCTGGCGCATGTCATCCGGCGGCACCCGCATCTGAATTCCTTCATCAAAGGCCGCCGCCTCATCCTGCTCGATGACGTCACCGTCAATGTGCTGGTGGAAAAGGAGATCGATGGCGAAAAAGTGCCCGAGTCGATCGGCATCAAGACGGCGCAGGAGAAAACGTACCGGCAGGTCCACGAGGAGGTCCGGGCGGCGCAGCAGCGGGAGAGCAGCCGGCTCGGCAGCCTCTCCGGGCAGGGATGGATAAGGTTTATTCCTACCTTCCTCCTCAAAACCTTTGTGCGCCTGGCCGACAGGAACATCGCTATGGCCAAACGCTACGGCAAGGTGGCGGTCACGGCCGTAGGCATGTTCAGCAAGGAAGCCGTGTGGTTCATCCCTCACGGCAGCGCCACGGTGCTGATCACGGTGGGGAGCATCGCCCCGAAGGTGGTGGAGGTGGACGGGCGGTTCGAATCCCGGGAGCACCTCTGCCTGACCGCTTCCTTTGACCACGCTATTGTAGACGGGGCGCCGGCGGCGCGGTTCCTGAGTGATTTCGTTGAGGAGGTGAGGAGTGGGGCGTTGCTCGTGGTTCGATGATCCTGATCGAACGCGCCGTAAGGCGCAAAAGCCATTGAGCAGATACACGTGCGATCAGGCCTCCGCCTGCCATATAGAAGCGGTTTCTTCAATGTAATCCTCTACGAGTTATATTTGTCGCGGGTTCTTCCTGCTAAACAAAAAACGCACTCCATGAAAAACCTTTTTCTGCTGTTCGCCCTGCTTGCCCTGATCGCCGCCTGCAATTCCGGGCCGGCTGTTCCCGAAGCGCCTGCTTCCGGGCTCCCCTGGCCCGTTTCCAGCCCGTCTCAGGAAGGCGTGGACTCCCTTGTCCTCGATTCCATCCACCAGGATATATCCCGCGGCCTCTACGGGCTGGTCGACCGATTCCTGGTTATCCGCAACGGCAAGATACTGGTGGATCATACCTACGAGCAGGATTACGATTCGGTGATGGTTCTTTTCGATACCACCAATTATCAGTACAATTATGATCATACGGCCTGGCACCCCTACTACCGGGATACCGATCTGCACACCATGCAATCGGTGACCAAGAGCGTCACCTCCGTGCTGTTCGGCATTGCGGTGGATGAAGGGCTGATACCCGGGGTGGACACTGCGGCCATGGCCTATTTCACTGGCTACGGCGTCGATCTTTTCGATGAGCGCAGGCAGGCAATGACACTGGAGGACCTCCTCACCATGCGCAGCGGCATCGAATGGGATGAGGAGAACTACGACGAAGCCAACAACAGCTGCATTTTGATGGAGAACAGCGACGACTGGATCAGCTTTGTGCTCCGCCATCCCATGGATACTATACCCGGAGAGGTGTTCGAATACAACAGCGGAGCCAGCGTGCTGCTGGGGAAGATCGTGCGGGAGGCCACGGGAAAACGCATCGACCAATGGGCGGAAGAGAAGCTATTCGGCCCGCTGGATATCGACTACTACTGGAAGATCACTCCCAGGGGCGAAGTGGATACGGAGGGCGGCCTGTACCTCTCCACCTACGATATGGCCAAGATCGGCTACCTGATGATGAACGGCGGGCAGTGGGAAGGCCAACAGATCGTCTCCAAAGAATGGGTGGAGCAATCCCTCCGGCCTACCGTTCAATTCAATGAGCGGCGGGGATACGGCTACCAGTGGTGGATACCCGAGCACCGGGACGGCCAGGCGCGCATCTTTGCCGGCAACGGCTACGGCGGCCAGTTCCTGATGGTGGCGCCGGAATACGATCTGATCGTGGCCTTCAACGGCTGGCAGCACCACGGCCGCCCGGAGAAATCCACCTGGATGGCCATGGAGGAGCGTATCCTGCCGGGGGTAGTGCGGTGAACCGGCAGCGCCTGCCTACCCGGCAGTAAGGCCTAGAAGTTGGTTTACAGATAAAAAAGGCCCCGTACCCCACTCAGCACAGCCTTCTGGAATTCGATAAATTCTATTTCCGCATACCAGCACCAGATGCCGGTGAGCGCCAGGTAAATGAACAGGTGGGATACCAGGAACGCCCAGGTAATGGCAGTAAACACATAGATCCACCCGATCCAGCTGAAGGGGTTGAGGTAGGAGAAGAATTCGCTGCCGCCATCTCCCCTGACGGGCCGGTTGAACCGCCGCATGACGCGGTGCAGGTGGCCCTCCATCCATAGCGCATTGAAGCAGGGCAGGGAGAAAATGGGAAACTGCCATCCTTTCATGCTGCGGCCGATGGCTTTCCACCTCAGCTTTACATCCCTGGCGATCCCTATTTTTATCCTGCCCGGGTTGCGGGTGGACATGCCCAGGTAGATGAACCGGTAGCCGAACAGGGCGTACAGTATTTGTTTCATTTCCTTACTTTTGGTTGTGTAAACATACAAATTGTTTTTATTTTGAGGGCAAAATGCGTTGCATCAAACCATTAAAAGATGAAAAAGAACGCGTTGGCCTTTTTAGCCTTTTTCCTCTCCTTCCGACGGGGAGAAGAAAAGGCGGAAATGAAACAGCCTCTTAATACTACTTTGTTAACTTAAGCTTTAACCGCATAGCGGCGGCAGATCATAGCCAGGGGCGCCAGCTTGTGCGGGACAGCGGAATC
>CAYQKY010000363.1:0-4085 GCA_964418125.1 uncultured Phaeodactylibacter sp. | reverse complement strand
AGCAAGCGTAAGCGCCTGGGCCTTAGGGCAACGATTCCTGCCTCTTTCTACCAATATTGCGGCCCGCTGGGCCCTGTGGAATTTGAAGTTATTCCACAGGGCAGGCCGAGTTAACGCCCCTTACTTCTTCATCTTTTTCACCTTCGCCTTAGCTTCTTCCACCACCTTACCCTGGTCTATGATCTGTTTCTGCTTGGCGCCCAGGGCTTCGTCCATCTCCGCTACCCTTTGGCGGGCGGCTTCCAGTTCCTTCTGCAATTTTTCTACTTCTTTGACGGCGTCCTCCTTGTCTTTTTCCAGGCCTTTCAATTCCTTTTCGAGGCCTTTCAGGATGTCCTCTTCAGCCTCCAGCGCTTCCTGGGCAAAGGCGGCTTTCACCACCTGCTCAAAACCGGCCATCCATTCCCGGGCGCCGGCCATGCGGTCCGGGTGGCGGCCGGAGGAAAGGTAAGCGCCTCCCAGGTCAAACCAGATCGTGAGCACGGCGCCTTTATCTGATTTTTTGGCGACTTTGGAGTAAATGTCAATGGTATTGTCGCTGATGGCATTGACCCGCGCGTCGTCGGCGAAGTATTCGTTCTCCTTTTTGTTGAGTTTCGGTTTTCTGGCCTTGAAATCCTTCTGGTAATCCACCCACAGGCCGGCGATGGTTTCGGCATCCCCCACATTGAATTCCAGGGTGAAGCTGTTGTGTTCGCCCTGGCTCATTCGTTTATTGGTTTCCTGTATGTTTTGAGCCTGCAACTGGTATGCACTGAAAAAAGTAAGGAAAAAGATCAGTGTACTTTTCATAACGATATCTGTTTTTATGTTCTTGTTTGGGACGATGAGATTGGCCAAGGCCACAACAGTTCTATAACAGGCTTACGGCATCAGAGGTTTTGGGATAAGCGCTGGTTGACGGGCTACTCACACCCGCCCTCCATCCCTTCGATCCACTCCCGCACCAGGGCGATCCCTTCCTCATGCGCCACCGCCCGCCCGATCTCGGGCATCATTATGCCCGGGTCATTGGCCTCCATGCGATAGACGAGGATGGAACTGTCCGGCTGCCCGGGGACGATGCCGTACATCCGGCCTCCGGAACCTTTACCGGCGGCGACCGGTGATTTGCAAACGCCCAGCTTGCTTTTTTCCTCCTGGAAATCGGTAGTAAGGTACATGCCCGTGGTGTGGGCCGGCCCCTCCGGGTGGTGGCAGTGGCCGCAGTTGACCTCCAGGTAGGCCAGGGCTCTTTCTTCCACGGTACCGCTTTGGGCGTCATCCCAGTCCGGAAGGGGAGCGAAGCGGGCTGCCCAGTCGCCGGCGGCCAGGATGCCGGACTGCTGCCATTTGTCCAGCTGATTGGCCGTGCTGCCGTCGGGATAGGCCAGGGTGTTGTTCAGGTGGCGCACTTTGGGGCCGATCGGCAGGAGCTCCTTGTTGCGGTTGTGGCAGCTCTTGCATTGGTTCTTATTGGGCACGGCGTACTCCACGGTGCGGGCCCGGCCTGCCTCGTCCGTCCAGCTGACGGTTTTGAAGTCGCCTACCACGTTCAGTTCGGCCTCGGTGTCCGCTTCATTCCATACATAGGTAAAGGCCTCCCATTTTCCCTCCCGCTTTACCAACAGGCGGGTTTCCACGATGTCCCATTCTGCCTGAGGCTGACGAAAATCGGCAGGGTAGTAAAAGTTTTTGATCAGGACGGAGTTATCCGGAAATTCGACCGCGCCCTCTTCATTGACGGCCGCCTGCCGCCCTTCCGGCATCCAGACGAAACGCGCCTTATGGGCGTAGTCCGAAAACAAGGGCGTGATGACCTCGTAGGGCAGGACACGGGCGTTGGGGCCCAGCGTTTTCATCTTCCCGGTGAAGAAGTGGTAATCGGACAGGCGCGGGTAAGGTACCTGTTCAGGGTCGAACTGTACGGTGGTTACAGGCTGCGGGCTCTGGCAGTAAGCAAAGGCCAGGGCGAGGAAGAACAGGAGGTATGTAAAGCGTAGCATGTTTTATTTTTTAAATCGTCTTCGTGCCTCTAAAAGTATGAAATTGCGAATTCCTGATTTCATACTTTGGGGAGTTCAGGTGCGATTGAAAATTGGGCAGGCGATCAGGCAGCGGCAGGATAGCCGCGCCACGAGCTATTCTGCTGCGCAGCCATAGGGCCCCAGCTCGGTCTGCACATTCTCAAAGTCATTGGCGGCGTCGATGCTGGCGAACCGCAGATCTTCCCCGTCCTGTTGGATACAAATGTTCATCGGGTTCGGGCCGACGGGCCGTTCCTCATCGATGATGCCGTCGTAGAGGATGTCCTGCGGCTTGCCCGGGAAGAGGTAATTGACGAGCTTGCCGAAGTCTTTGCTCAGGTCGGGCACGGTGCGCTTTCGCTCGTAGCGGTTGCCGTGGATGAAAATGTCGTAGGTGTAAGGATCATACTTCTCGTCGTCCCAGGGCTTCTCGGTGATGTAGTAACTGGCGACGGCGGTGCCGATGGTCTTGTGGCCGGTTATCTCCTTGTTGTACACCTCCACGCCTTTGGCAGCCAGCAGGATGATGCCCGTACCCGGCGGCACGATGCCGACGATGTTGCCCTCGGGGGCAAAGTTCTTGTGATTATTCTCGATGATCTTATTGTCATATACCTTGCAGCCCCGGCCGTTACCGGCGGGCAGTTCCGGCAGGTCGAAGACGAGGATGCCGCCGGTGTTGTTCTCGGCGCGGTTGTTGTACACTTCGGAGTTGATACAGTTCTCGATCTCGATGCCGGCCACATTCTCGTGGGCGTAGCTGTTGCGGACCACCACATTCTCGCACTGCCCGACGTAGATGCCGGCGTCGGAGGCGTAGCTGGCCTCGCAGTTCTCGATCAGCACGTTTTTGCTGGAGACCGGATACAGGCCGTAGCCGCCGTTGTTCTCGTCGGGGCCGCCGCTCCAGCTGGTTTTCACGTTGCGGATGGTGATGCCGTTGCAGTCCTGCGCCTTGATGGCGTCTCCCTTGGTGTCCATGATCGCGAGGTTTTCGATCGTAACCGAATCGGCGGTGATGCGCAGGCCCTCCGCTCCTACCTTCTGATCCCTGAAGAAGAGCACCGTCTTGTCCATCCCCGCCCCGCGGATGGTGACGTTGGCGATGCCGTCGAGCGAAAGGGGGCGGTCGAAGGCGTAGCGGCCTTCCGGTATTTCGATTACGTCGCCCGGACGGGCGTTGATGAGCTGAGCCTGGATTTTATTGTATAATTCCGTGGCGGTTTCATCGGGGATGGGCGGTTTTGATTGATTTTTGCAGGAAAGGGTAAAGAAGGCCAAAGCTAAGGTTAAGATTGAGGTGGCTAGAGCGGAATTTTTCATGGTATTGGATTGATTTCGTGCATGCTTTACAAAGATAGGCAGATTTGGGAGAGGCTGCCAGCTAAAGCAGCGAGGGCCGGGCAAAAGGCCCCTGATAAAAGCTGCTTCATTATTTTGTAAATTTACCGAAAAAATTGGCTACCCTCTCCCTCTTTCTTCAGGAACAACTGCAACTGCCCGCGGAAGAAACCGCCGCCCTTCTCCGCTACTGGCAGAAACCCCGCAGCCTCAAGCGCGGCGATTTCCTCACCCGCAAAGGGCAGGTGGAGCAGCACCTCTATTACATCCGGGAAGGCACGGTGATCATCTTTTACGACATCGAAGAGAACGAACAGGTAGTCGGGTTCGGTTATACCGGCACTATGATCCTTTCTATCCCTTCCTTCATCCGCAACCGCCCCTCCGACTACTACATACAGGCCCTGGGGCCGGCAGAACTGCTCGGTATCGCCCGCACCGATTTCTACCGCCTTCTTGAGCAGTACCCCCGCCTGGAAAGCACCTGGCGCCGCATGGTGGAGGAGGCCCTGCTCGGCCGCATCGAGCGCGAGATCGACCTGCTGACGGTTTCTCCGCGCGAGCGCATTCAGCGCCTGCTCAACCGCAGCCCGCATATCTTCCAGCTAATCCCCAACAAGTACATCGCCTCCTACCTGCGCATGACGCCGGAGACGCTGAGCAGGAATATGAGGTGAGGGGGGATTCGTGTATTCGTGTATTCGTGTATTCGTGTATTCGTGTATTCGTGTA
The DNA here is from genome assembly GCA_964418125.1 of uncultured Phaeodactylibacter sp. Classification (GTDB taxonomy): domain Bacteria; phylum Bacteroidota; class Bacteroidia; order Chitinophagales; family Saprospiraceae; genus JACJXW01. The sequence continues at coordinate 6 of CAYQKY010000363.1, read as the reverse complement.
TTCGTG
>CAYQKY010000362.1:0-4149 GCA_964418125.1 uncultured Phaeodactylibacter sp. | reverse complement strand
CCCACCACACCATGTTCGAAATGCTGGGCAACTGGTCCTTCGGCGATTATTTCAAGAAGGAGGCCATCGCCTGGTCGTGGGAGCTGCTCACCGAGGTATACGGCATCGACAAAAGCCGCCTCTATGCCACCGTCTTCGAAGGCGATGAAAGCGAAGGGCTGGAACCCGACGACGAGGCCCGCAACCTGTGGGCCGAATACCTCCCTGACAACCATATCATCAACGGCAATAAAAAGGATAACTTCTGGGAGATGGGCGACACCGGCCCCTGCGGCCCCTGCTCCGAGATCCATATCGACCTGCGCTCCGACGAAGAGCGGAAAAAAACGCCGGGCGAGCAACTCGTCAACCAGGACCATCCGGAGGTGATCGAGATCTGGAACAACGTCTTCATCCAGTTCAACCGCCAGGCTGACGGCAAGCTGAAAAGCCTGCCCGAAAAGCACGTAGACACGGGTATGGGCTTCGAACGCCTCTGCATGGTGCTGCAGGGAAAGACGGCCACCTACGATACGGACGTGTTCACCCCCATCATCCATTTCATCGAGCACCGGACCGGCAAGAAGTACACCGGCAGCTACGCGCCCGAGGCCAAAGCCGACACCGCTATGCGGGTGGTGGCCGACCACATCCGCGCCGTAGCCCTGACCATCGCCGACGGGCAGCTGCCCAGCAACAACGGCGCCGGCTACGTCGTGCGGCGTATCCTGCGGCGGGCGGTGCGCTACTACTTCTCCTTCCTCGACATCAGGGAGCCCTTCCTGCACACCATCATCCCCCTGCTGGCCGAATACTTCAGCGGGGTGTTCCCCGAGCTGAAGGCCCAGCAGGCGCAGGTGGCCAAAGTTATCGAAGGGGAAGAGCATACCTTCCTCCACACCCTCGACAAAGGCCTGCGCCGCTTCGATACCCTCGATACCAGCGGCGGACGGATCGACGGCCACGACGCATTCGAACTCTACGATACCTTCGGTTTCCCCATTGACCTGACCCGCCTCATCGCCGCCGAGCGCGGCCTTACTATCGACGAGGCCGGCTTCCGGGAAGCCCTCAAAGAGCAGAAGGAACGCTCCCGCGCCGACGCCCACAAGCTGGTCGGCGACTGGCGCGTGGTGCGCGAAGGGGAAGAAGTGGAATTCGTCGGTTACGACCAGCTGACGGTAGAAGGCGCCCATGTGCTGAAATACCGGTCTGTGAAGGTCAAGGACAAACAACAGTACCAGGTCGTGCTGAACCGCACGCCCTTCTACGCCGAAAGCGGCGGCCAGGCCGGCGACTCGGGACTGCTCTGGTTCGGCATCGAAAAGATACCGGTGCTGGACACCCAGAAAGAAAATGAGCTGATCATCCATATCGTCAGAAACCTGCCGGAGGATATCGAAGTGCCGGTACGCGCCGAAGTGAATACCGACAGGCGGCAGGCCACGGCCAGCAACCACTCGGCCACCCACCTCATGCACGCCGCCCTGCACCGCATCCTCGGCGAGCACGCCCTGCAGAAAGGACAGGATGTGGACGACAAACGCCTGCGTTTCGACTTCTCCCACTTCCAGAAGGTGACCGACGAAGAGGTGCGGCAGATCGAGGCCGTGGTCAATGAAAAGATACGCGAGAACATACGGCTGGAGGAAGAACGCAATGTGCCCATCGAGGAGGCCAAGGCCTCCGGCGCCACGATGCTGTTCGGCGAAAAGTACGGCGAGCAGGTACGTGTGATCACCTTCGACAGAGATTTCTCCCGCGAGCTCTGCGGGGGCACCCACGTCAGCGCAACCGGCGAGATCGGCCTGTTCAAGATCGTCTCGGAAGGAGCCGTGGCCGCCGGCATCCGCCGCATCGAGGCCATCACCGCCGGGCGGGCCGAGGCTTTCCTGAAAGAAGAACTCGAAGAGCTCAACGAGATCCGCCAGCTGCTGAAGGCGCCGAAAAATGCCGCCAAAAACGTGGCCGCCCTGCAGGAGGAGAACAAACAGCTCAAAAAGGAGGTGGAAAAACTGCTGGCCGCTCAGGCCAGCGCCATGAAGGACGAACTGCTGAAAAAGGTGGAACCCGTCAACGGCCTCAACTTCCTGGGCGCCAAATTGCCGCTGGAAGACAGCAACGCCATCAAGACCCTGGCCTACCAGTTGGAAGAGCAGATCGACAACGCCTTCATCATCTTCGGCGCCGAGGCCGACGGCAAGGCCCAGCTGCTCATCGCCATCAGCCGCGAGCTGACGGAGAGCAAGGGCCTGCACGCCGGCAACATGATCCGCGAACTGGCCAAAGAGATCAAAGGCGGAGGCGGCGGACAGCCCTTCTTCGCTACCGCCGGCGGGAAGGACGCCGGCGGGCTGGAGCGGGCGATCGCGAAGGCCAGGGAGATGGTGGGCTAGTGCCTCGCGCACTAGAATAATAATGTACCCGGAGTGGTTTAAAAGGCGTATATTGACGCCTATGCGAGAATTGAAGATTTCACAGTCTATTACCCTCCGGGATACCAAATCGATGGAAACTTATCTGGCCGAGATAAGTAAGCTGGATATGATCTCCATCGAAGAAGAAATAATACTGGCCGGCAGGATAAGGAAGGGAGATCAACTCGCCCTGGAAAAGCTCGTCAAAGCCAACCTCAGGTTTGTCGTTTCCGTTGCCAAACAATACCAGAACAGCCACCTGTCTCTGATGGACCTCATCAGCGAAGGCAATATCGGGCTGGTTAAGGCCGCCCAGCGATATGACGAAACCCGGGGGTTCAAGTTCATCTCCTATGCCGTGTGGTGGATCAGGCAGTCGATCATGCAGGCCATGTCCGAACAGGGAAGGATGATCCGGCTGCCCCTGAATAAAGTGGGCGCCCTGGTCAAGATCAACAAGTCTTTCGCCGAGCTGGAACAAAAGTACGAACGGGAACCCACCAATGAGGAACTGGCGGAAAACATGGAGCTGACGCTGGAAGCCATAACCGAAACCCTGAAATTTGCGCCGGGCCACGTATCCGTAGACGCTCCTTTCGATGATGGGGAAAGTTCTTCTTCCTATCTCGATGTTCTGGAAAATAAAGATTCCGACGAAACGGACAAAGATATTGCCTACACCGATTCCCTGAAGCAGGATATTGATAAATTGCTGTTATTGCTGTCCGGCAGAGAACAGGCTATTATCAAAATGTATTTCGGGCTGGGCGAGGAAGACCCTATGACCCTCAACGAAATAGGCGACAGCATGGAGCTCACCCAGGAGCGGATCCGGCAGATAAAGGACAAGGCCATCCGCCGGCTTCGGTCTTCTTCTCACAAAGTGCTCCTGAATGCTTATCTGGGGAGGTGATTTTACTCCAGCCCTGCCATCAGCGTCACTCCGTTGCCGGTAAGGCCCACCTGCCACTCCAGCCGGGCGGAGGAGTTGAGGTATTTCCTGATGTCTTCATTGTACAACTGGACCGCTTTGCGCTGGTGGCCGCCGGAGATGAGGGTGAACAGGAGGCCCGCGCCGATGCCGGCGCCGCCCATCAGCATGAGGTCCTGCCCGGCGGCCCGGTCGTCCTGGCGGATCAGCAGGCCGCCGAGGAAGATCATGCCGCCCACCGTATAGCTCACCGCCGCCAGTTGCCCGCTGACGACCGCCACCCGGATCTGGTCGTGCGCCAGCGGATGGTCGGTCATGAACCACTGCATGACCTGTATGTTGAGCTGCTTTCCGTCCAGCAGGTAAATATTGCCGAAAAGGACGGGGTGGGTGATGATGGTGTCCTTCGCCAGTTCATGATAAGGGCTTTGAGCGTATGCACCGGAAGAGAGCAGACAACTTAAGGCAATTGCGAGGAGTAGTTTTCTTACCATGTTCGACCATTTGGTTGAGGCTCTTTTTGGGAGGAGCCCTTAAAGTATACCGCAAGTTCAGGTAAATGGTTGGCCAACCACAAAAATAAACCTTGAGCGCGCATCTATATTGAACGCAGAATTATCCTGGTGCATATATGTTAACAGGCGGTGTTCGCGGGCGGAGGGGGAATACCGTTGAAATACGGTAGAAATGCAATGGAAATGCATTGACACATGCAGGATGGAATCTGCAGCCATTCACGGGCCATTTCCACTGCATCTCTTTACATTTCTAACGTGAGTTCGGGATTAGTGGCTTTGAAAATCAATCCTTTAGGCCAGTTAC
>CAYQKY010000361.1:0-4168 GCA_964418125.1 uncultured Phaeodactylibacter sp. | reverse complement strand
ATCAAAACCTGCCTGCCAGCGAGCTGGCGAGCAGGCAGGAATTGACTCTTTTCGCTTTCAAACCTGGCCTCCAAACAATCTCTGAAAATGAAAATTGAATGAAAAGCAATTTCCCCCGAAAATACGGGCTCAGAATACTGATCCTCTCATCGTTTTTGCTCGGTGAAGAGGTTTGCGCACAGGGCGCCAAAAGCCAAAGCCAGGGTGCGGATGAACCTGCCCGGCACTGCACCTGGACAGCCGACAACGGAAACGGCACTTACACCAACCCCCTTTTTTACGAAGAATTCTCCGACCCCGACCTGATACGGGTGGGCGATGACTACTACATGACGGGCACCACCATGCACACCATGCCGGGCCTGCCGGTTTTGCATTCCAAAGACCTGGTCAACTGGGAACTGCTCAGTTATGCCGTCGAACGGCTGGATATCGGCCCGGAGCTGAGGATGGAAGATGGAAAGACGGTTTACGGGCAGGGAATTTGGGCGCCCTGCCTCCGCTTTCACAAAGATACTTTTTACATCTTTTCGAATGTCAACCGCTATGGCACGCAGATATTCACTGCTGCCGATCCGAGGGGGCCCTGGAAGCACCGCACCATGAACGCGAAGCTCCACGACCTCACCGTTCTGTTCGATGACGACGGTAAGATCTATGCCGTCTGGGGATACAATGAGGTGAAAATGGTGCAGCTCACCAAGGACCTGATGGATGTGGTGCCGGGCACCGAGAAAGTGATCGTCGAGGCAGGCAGCGGCGCCGGAGAAGGAAGCCATATCTATAAAATTGACGGAAAATATTACATCACCAATACCAACTACGACCCGGTCTGCTACCAGGCCTGCCTGCGGGCGGACGAACCCTACGGGCCCTACGAGGTGAATGTGATGAGCGCGGAAGAAAACCTGGGCGTCGGTACGGGCTGGCGCCTCGGGAGAAGTGCCGATCCCCCTCCCTTTGAGTTGATCGAGCCCGTCGAAAACTATGTCGGCTGCATCCCCATGCACCAGGGCGGGATCGTGCAGATACAATCCGGAGAATGGTGGGGCTGGTCCATGCTGGACTACAATTCGGTGGGCCGGGTAACTGCCTTGTCCCCCGTCACCTGGAAGGACGGCTGGCCTTACTTCGGCCTGCCGGGTAACCTCACCCGCTCTCCCCGCACCTGGGTAAAGCCCAACACCGGCTTTTCATCCGAGCCCCACGCCCCCTTTGAGCGCGATGATGATTTCAGCGGGCCGGCACTTAAGAATGTATGGCAGTGGAACCACGTGCCCGTCGATTCCAAATGGTCCCTGGAGGAAAGAAAAGGCTATCTGCGTTTGCATTCCCTTTCCGCCGAGACGTTCTGGACGGCCAGGAACGCTCTTACCCAGAGGGGGATTGGCCCCGAATCGTTTGCCGTTGCGGAACTGGACGTTTCCGGGTTGGAAACTGGAGATCATGCCGGGCTGGCATTGCTGAACGTCCCCTATGCATGGATCGGTGTGGCCCAAACCGGGGAAGGGCGGTTTTTGCGATCCCGTTTGCCGGGAGCCTTTGTTCGGCCGACTCCCGAGGGGCGAGGCCCGACCGGAAAGGAGGGGCTTGTTTTGAGTGGCGGCTGGTGGAATATGGGGAGGGTTCCCTGATTGAAAGCCGCCATAATAAAGTAATGGCGCTGGTTGAAGCGCTCAAAAAAGAATGTTTCGGGGATGTCGGGCAACCGGTTATTTTTCACCTGAGGGTAGATCCGGACGGAAAAGTATCATCCTATCAGTTTTTACAGCACGACAACTCAATAAACCCAGCAGATCTTCCGGAAAGTATCGACTGCGCCAAAGCGATGCTGGAAACGGAACAGTTGAACCTCGGAGTGCTAAAAACTCAGCCTGGGCCGAGAGGTAGGGGAGATGGAGGGCTGTTGTATAGCTTGATCATAAAATCATTTTGAAAAACAAAATCAGTCCGGATTAGTTGAGTAAATGGAAGCAACCTGCTAATGACAACTTCAGACAAGTCCATCGCCGTACTCCCCTTTGTGAATATGAGCGCCGACCCGGAGAACGAGTACTTCAGCGACGGCATCACCGAGGAGATCATCAATGCGCTCACCCGGGTGCAGGGGCTGAAGGTGACGTCCCGGACTTCCTCCTTCGCTTTTAAGAACCGGAATGTCGACGTGCGGGCCATCGGCCGGCAGCTGGGCGTAGCTACGGTGCTGGAGGGGAGCGTCCGAAAAGCAAAGAACAACATCCGCATTACCGCCCAGTTGATACAGGCCAGCGACGGCTTTCATCTCTGGTCTAAAAACTTCGACCGGAAGCTGGAAGATATTTTTGCCGTCCAGGACGAGATCAGCCTCCTGATCGCCGATCAGATCCGGGAAAACTTCGGGCACCTCGTGATCAGGGAACACCTCATCGAGGCGCCGACCCAAAATGTAGAGGCCTACAACCTCTACCTCAAAGGCCGCTACCACCATCTCAAATGGGATGCTGAGGGCATCAAAAAAGGAATACAATACTACGAGCAGAGCATAGCGCAGGACCCTGGCTTCGCCCTTCCGTATTTCGGTATCGGCTACAGCTACGCCATGCGCGCCTCCTGGAGGGGTGACGAAGCCTATATGCAAAAGGCGGAAAAATACCTGAAGGAAGGCTTCCGGATCAATGATCAGTCCTATCTGGGATGGTTTGCCCGGGCGACGCTCAGCTTCTGGGCAAAGTGGGATTTCAAAAGTGGGCGCCGGTTTTACAACAAAGCCCTGGCGCTCAATCCCGCTTTCACCGAGGCGGAGGAGGGCCTGGCGGAACTCTACACCGCAATCGGCGATCTTGAAAAGGCCATGGCCCATACCCTCAACATCCTGGCCCTTAATCCGCTTTCCCCCAACCATTTTTATACCAAAGGCGTTATTCACTACCTCTCCCGGGATTATCCCAAAGCACTGGAGAGCATGGAGGCGGCTCTAAAGGTAGATCCGAATTTCGGCTTTGCCATTGAAATGAGCCTGGCCTGCTACATCCTGCTGAAGGACTACGAAAAGCTGGACGGTTTTTTACGCGAACACCCACAGGCCGAACGGCCGGAGGAATGCCGGGCCCTGTACAAACTCATGTATCCGGATGAAGATATCAACATCGCCCTGAGCGCCATCCCCGCCCGGGTGCAGGAAGGCGCTGATTCCACCCTTTTCCCCTGGCATTTGTTCCTGCAGGTTTACCTCGGCAATCACGAACTGGCGCTCGACATCCTGGAAGAAGGCGTGAAAAGGCGGATGGGGCCTGTGATCAACTTCAGGAATATCCCATTCCTGGAGCCTCTGCACCGCTACGAGCGGTTCCGGCGGCTCGTGGAAACCACTTTCTCCCTTTCTGCATTACCGGATGGAGCCGAGGAGGCCGCCGCTGAGGATGCCTCCTCCGTCAGGGCCCTGCTGAGTGAGCAGGAAGTGAAACAATACCTGGCCGCCCTTTCGGGCCTGCTGGACGAAGAACAACGCTTTCTGGACTCCAACCTCAGCCTGAAAACGCTGGCCGCCCAGCTGGATCTCCACCCCAACAAGCTCTCCTGGTTGCTCAACGAACACATCGGTAAAAACTTCAACGAGCTGGTCAATTCCTACCGACTGGAAGCCTTCAAGCAAAAAGCCCTGGACCCCGCCAACAGCCACCTCACCCTGCTGGCCCTGGCCTACGAAAGCGGGTTCAACTCCAAGACTGTTTTTAACGACTTCTTCAAAAAGAAAGAGGGCGCCACTCCACGAGCCTGGGTAAAGGCGAATAAACCCTGAACGTACGGAATCTCACCAAAACGTCCGCAATTACATTCGCGGACGATAGGCCCCCATAACAGCCCCACCTTTGTGGTAACAAAATCAAAAAACGTTACCAATGGGATCTTTTGCTTTCGAAATATCAAGGGGCGCTGCCGCCCGGAACAACCAAACGGCCGGAAAGGCCATTTACCACCTGTGCCTGCTGGCGGCGCTGCTCTGCTTGGCGCTACCTTTATCTGCCCAGCCTGCCGCCCCCACCCAGACGGTGCGCGGCACGGTTCTCGACGCCGACAGTAAAGCGCCGCTGACAGGGGTCAACGTCACCATACAGGGCAGTGAGCCGCTCATCGGCGCCGTCACCGGGCCGGACGGGGAGTTTCGGCTGCCGAATGTACCCGTAGGACG
>CAYQKY010000360.1:0-4187 GCA_964418125.1 uncultured Phaeodactylibacter sp. | reverse complement strand
ATGCCACGGCACGCGACGAGAGCAGCCTCGCCTCCTGGATCACCGGCGGGCTGGCCAACAGCCGCACCCAGGTTACCTGCACTTATTACGACGAGGAAGCTTTCAGTATAGCTTCCTTCGGCTCTGATGGCCAGGAAAACCTGCGCAGCCGGGTGGCCAGCACCACCTTCGAAGCCGTGAATGACAATGATGCCGATACCTACGACTACGGCACCCACTACAGCTACGACGCCACCGGCAACGTCAAGGCCCTGGTGCAGGAGATCGATGCCCTGCACGCCTACGGGCATGGCTATAAGCGCATCGGTTATGAGTATGACTTGATCAGCGGCAAAGTGACGGCAGTACTCTACCAGAAGGACTCCACCGACCAATTCACCCACCGCTATTACTACGACGAAGACAACCGCCTGCAGCGGGTAGAGACCAGCCTGGCCGGAACTTCGCCCCTGGATTTCTTCTACGAACAAGACGCCGCCTACGACTACTACCTGCACGGGCCGCTGGCCCGCACCGAGCTGGGCCACCGCAAAGTACAAGGCATGGACTACGCCTACACCCTGCAGGGCTGGATAAAGGGCCTCAACAGCAGCGCCCTCATCGAGAGCCGCGATATGGGCAAGGACGGTACCGGCAGCAGCCTGTCGAGCCAGGCCACTGCCCGCGACGCCTACGGCTACACCATCGGTTATTTTGACGGCGACTACAGCCCCATCGGCGGCAGCAGTGAAAACTTCGAGTTGGATTACTCCGGCTCCGGCTTCGCCGGCGCCAGCCCCTCCCTCTACAACGGCAACATCCGCCACATTATGCAGCACAACCGCCAGCTCGGTGATGCATGGGGGCAGGCTTACAGGTATGATCAACTGCACCGCCTCAAGCGCATGGAAAGCTGGGACAACATCGACAGCGGCAACTACGAGTGGCAAGCCGGCGGCAGCGCCCTGGCCGGCTACAAAGTGGATTCCATCAACTACGACGCCAATGGAAATATCCTCAATTTATTCCGCAGGGGAAGCACCTCCAACTACATGGACTACCTGACTTATGCCTACAACAGCGGAACCAACCAGCTCAACCAGGTATTCGACCAGGTGCTCTCCGGCAGCTTCCCGGACGATTTGGACAACCAGTCGATGGACAACTACGAGTACAACGGCGCCGGCAACCTGACCGACGACGCCCAGTCCGGAGCGGCCATTAGCTGGACGCCCTACGGCAAGGTAAAGGAAGTACAGCGCAGCAGCGAGAACCAAACCGTGCAGTACGGTTATGATGCCCAGCAGAACCGGGTGTTGAAGAAAATTGTGGATACTTCTACAGATGGAGAGGTTTGGACCTGCTACATTCGGGACGCGCAAGGAAATGTCCTGGCCACCTACACCCGCGAAGCGGATACCATCACCTGGTCGGAACAGCACCTCTATGGAAGTAGTAGGCTCGGCATCCTGGAGCCAGGGGTGAAATGGTACAACGGCAGCGGTACGCCGGATACGCCCTACTTTTTGGACACCGCTCAGCTTTGTGTGGGGTGGAAAAGATACGAAGTAACGAACCATCTGGGCAATGTGATGGCGGTACTATCTGACCGAAAATCCTACCATGACACAGATACCGACGGGGATGCCGATTATTTTGACCCGGTCTTCCTGAGTGCAACAGATTATTACCCCTTCGGTTTCGAAATGCCAGGCAGGAAATATAATTTTGGAGATTATCGTTATGGCTTTAATGGAAAAGAGAAGGACCAGAATGAGGAATGGGGGGACCTGACGCATTATGATTACGGTTTCCGGATCTACAACCCGGCTATTGGGCGGTTTTTGTCTGTGGATCCGTTAACAAGAAGTTATCCTTTTTATACACCTTACCAATTTGCTGGAAATAGTCCAATTTTGAATATTGATTTAGATGGACTTGAAAAACATCCATATTATTATTTACCAAAATGGCAACAAAAAACTATTCAAATTGGCACCGGAATATGGAATGGAGGGAAAAACCTTATTAATCCAAAATGGTGGTGGGAAGGAGCTAAAGATCAAATATCGCTTTCCTTTCAACAATATACTGATCCTGAAGGAACAGTTGAAGAAGTTTTCAATAGGGCTGATGCTCTAGATCAGTTTATTCGTAATGGTTCTACTGAACAGTATTCTCAAGCTATAACAGAGACGATTGGAGGAGGGCTTGTAACCAAACAAATTGGTGGAAGATTAGGTAGAATATCCAAAAGTATCTCTTACCTGGATCAGGAGTTTCCAGATTCAGATGGTCTGCGGAGATTAAGTAAAGAAGAACTTCTTGCTTGTTGTGGAGGAAGTAAATATTCTCGTCCGCCAATTGGAACTAAACCCAAAGGAGATAGAATAGTATATGTGAGGATGAAGGGTGAAAAACCTTACATCGGTATTACTAAAAATGAATGGGGTAGAAGATATTCTGGGGATAAATGGAAAGAGGTTAGAGAAGCTGGCACTTTAGATCATTTAGAAAACATTGATCTAGATTTTCGGGTGGAATCTATTTCAACACTTAATGATATAGAAAATGCACTGATTCGTCACAATGGTGGTCTAGGAGGGATTTTGGCCAATGATAAATATTCGGCTTGGAGGACAACAGGTCTTTTGGATCGAACTTTAAATGAATCAATCAAAGCTGGACAAAAATGGTTAGACCAAAATGTGCCTGATTGAAAGACGAGATTTGATGTAAGTCAATATTTAAAAGATTGAAAAATTGCAAGGCAATGATTTTTAGTGACATTAAAAAAATTGACAAACCTTTGATTGACAAGATTAGATCATACCAAACCAAAGAGATCGTCTTGTCAATTGATGGTACAAGACCCTCTTACTTTTGGCGAAATTTAAATGAAGAAGTTTTGAAAGTACAGGATCAGCACATAACACTACGGCTTGATGGAGAAATAAAAGATTGGAAAAATTTTTCGTTCTTCAAATTCCTAACCAATTTAAAATCAATTCATTTAAACATCCTTGAAGAAATTGATATCAGTTGCCTTCTAGAATTAGAGAATATAGATCAAATAAAAATTTCAGGTATTTGTTGGAATCAAATTTCCTTGAGACTAATTGAACCTTTAAAGAAAAGAATAAAAATAATGAGTCTTGAAGGAAATATCTCTCAACCTAAGATTCTTGGATCTTTTGAAAATATCAAATATTTAAGTCTTCATAATAGTTGTGTAACAGATTTTCAATTTTTAAAACGTTTACGTATCTTAGAAAGATTAATTATTTGCAATAATCAAAATCTGATCAAAATAGATTGTATTAAATATAATCAAAATCTTAAATATCTTGAGCTGTGCAACTTACCCAAAATAGATAATTTAGATTTTGTTGTGAATTTAGGAAAACTTCAGTTTTTACACATAAAGAATCTCTCAAAGCTTAGGTTTTTGCCAGAATGGAATAATTCCGAAAATATCAAAAGGATCTCTTTGGAAGGGATTAGCAGCGATTTTGATCTAAGTAATATCGTTCTTTTTCAGTCAACTGAGGAAATTGCAATATACAATTCTTCGATAAGTAGTGAAGATGTACTCCCTTACCTTGCTGTATTACCGAACTTGAAAACAGTCTATCTAGAAATTGAAAACAAAGAAAAAGCACTAGCATTTTTAAATGCGAAAAACATTAATACCAATGATTCTATTGCTAGAGAATATAGAACTCTAAGTTATCCCCCATATTCAACTTGACGTTTAAAAATACACCCACGCACCCACGCTGTCCTCAGTATACCCTGCATCCCACACGAAACTCATTTAATATAGTGGCTACCATGTGCTGAAGGAGCTCTTTGCCCAACACTGCAAGCAATCCATAATTGCGCGCGGTTATCATACTGCTGCACCCGCTGGAAAAGAAACATCCTTGGTACACGCCTTACCAGTTTGCGGGAAATAAGCCGATCGCATTTAGCAGAGTTAACTATTTGACTTCAAAAAAGAAGATTTATTTAGGTGGGCTAATATTAGGGGGAATTGTCAGTTTAATTATTTTTTACGGGCTTATTCCATTTTGGAATGGTATCATGTGAGGACAAAAAATTATGGGCCTTACTCGGAATTTTTCTTCTCATCCCAGGTTGCATATCTGGCCCTGACAACAATTTTTACGGTTATACAAAAAGGTGGGACTTGTGGAGGTTCCCAT
>CAYQKY010000359.1:0-4206 GCA_964418125.1 uncultured Phaeodactylibacter sp. | reverse complement strand
GTGATGATATTTCTATCACGCACTATGGAGGCAATGCCGGTTACCGAACAGGAATGACAATAAGCCTTATGAGTGGAAATGGTTTGGCCTATTTGATTAATTCAGATAATGGTGGGGCGCTGGGGAATGAACTAATGTTATCAGCCTCACAAGTATACAACTGGCAGCATTTTAAGCAAACAAATGTTCAGCGGAAACAAGTAAGTTCAGAAGTTTTGAAGGGGCTGCCAGGTGAATACAAGTGGAACAATCAAGTAGATCTTTCAATCAAATTTGATGAAAACAATAACCTTATTTCACTAATTTTTCCTAATGGGGACGAGTATAAGCTTACCCCGGTTGTTGGCAATGAACTTGAATTTATTCATCCAAATACCGGTGTGAGAGTTATGTTTATAAAAAAGGATGAATTCCGGTCTTTTACCCTCTATGGGCAAACTGCTGTTAAATTGAAATTCGACACTGATGTTAACAAAAAATAATATGCTCTCCTTATGGCTCTATGACGCAAACGACGAAAACTCCCGATGGCCTTCATTTGAGTATTGGTTTGGAGTCCACCCAAACCGCCGTTTAAATACACCACGCGCCTTTCAGCCAAAAGGCCCATAAAAGAGTCCAAAAAATGCGTTCATCGAATCAACGCTTAAAAAACTACAACCAGGGCCGCTTTTTCAAACTCCCAGGCCGGAAAAACTCAAGGCAGGCAAAACTCACGGAGCAGAAATGCAAAAATGGTTGATATAGTGGTTGAAAAATCGCTGAAGCGGAAACGCAGCCCTCCCTTTTTCCCAGTTTTTTTTACCTTACACCGGATTCAAGCGAAAATCCAACCCTATGCAGATAAAGAATTCCCCTAAAGTGTACGACGCCGTCATCGTCGGCTCCGGCGCCGGGGGCGGCATGGCGGCCAAGGTGCTCTCCGAGGCGGGCCTGGAAGTCGCCGTCCTGGAAGCCGGCCCCCATTTCGACCCCGCCAACCCGGAGCAGCGCACCCAGCTGCGCTGGCCCTGGGAATCTCCGCGCCGGGGCGCCGGCTCCACCCGCGCTTTCGGCGATTTCGACGCCGCCTACGGCGGCTGGGAGATCGAGGGCGAGCCCTATACGCGGGCGCCAGGCACCCAGTTCGAATGGTTCCGCGCCCGCATGCTGGGCGGGCGCACCAACCACTGGGGGCGCATCTCCCTGCGCTTCGGCCCCAGGGATTTCAAGCGGAAGGACATTGACGGCCTGGGCGACAACTGGCCCATTGGTTATGAGGAGGTAAAACCGTATTACGACAAGGTCGACAAGCTGGTCGGCGTATTCGGCAGCAAAGAGGGCCTGCCCAACGAGCCGGACGGCTTCTTCCTGCCCCCGCCCAAGCCGAGGCTGCACGAGCTCTACTACATCAACGCCGCCCGCAAGGCCGGCGTAACGGTGATCCCCGGCCGGTTGTCCATGCTGACCAAACGCATCAATAACGACCGGGGCACCTGTTTCTTCTGCGGGCAGTGCGGCCGGGGCTGTATGGTGTACGCCGATTTTTCGGCGGGCACCTGCCTCATCTTTCCGGCCCAGAAATCCGGAGGGAAGATCGACCTGTTCGTCAATTCCATGGTGCGGGAGGTGGTCACCAATGAAGAAGGCAAGGCCGTTGGCGTCTCCTATATCAATAAGGAAGACCGGAAGGAATACCAGATCAACGGCAAAGTGATCGTCCTGGCAGCCTCCGCCTGCGGCTCCGCCCGCATCCTGCTGAATTCCCGGAGCCGGCAGCACCCCGACGGGCTGGGCAACAGCAGCGGCCTGGTGGGCAAATACCTGCACGACTCCACCGGCGCTTCGGGAGCAGCCTTTGTGCCGGCGCTGATGAACCGCAAGATGTACAACGAGGATGGGGTAGGGGGCTTCCACGTCTACTCCCCCTGGTGGCTGGACAATAAAAACCTCGATTTTGCCCGCGGCTACCACATCGAGATCTGGGGCGGCCTGGGCATGCCTTCCTATGGTTTCGGCTTCGGCATTACCGAAATGAACCAGTTCTTCGGCGACATCAAAGGGAGCTACGGCCCCGGCCTGCGGGACGAGGTGCGCAAATACTACGGAGCGGTGGTCGGCCTTTCGGGCAGGGGAGAGAGCATCGCCCGGGAAGACAACTACTGCGAGATCGACCCCGATACGGTCGACGAGTTCGGCATTCCGGTGTTGCGCTTCCACTACAAATGGACCGATCAGGAGCGCCGCCAGGCCCGGCACATGCAGGATACCTTCAACGAGATCTTCCACAATATGGGCGGGGAGCGCATCGGCCCGACGCCCGGCAAGGAGGAGGACTACGGCCTGCTGGCGCCCGGCATGATCATCCACGAGGTGGGCACCACCCGCATGGGCAAAGACCCCAAACGTTCGGTAACCAACGAGTTCGAACAGCTGCACGACGCCAAAAACGTCTTCGTCGTGGATGGCGGCCCCTTCGTCTCCCAGGCGGATAAGAACCCGACCTGGACGATCATGGCGCTGGCCTGGCGCACCTCGGATTATATTATCGATCAACTGAAAAAGCAAAATATTTGAGCATGGACCGCAGAGAAACCATAAAATCACTGCTTCTGGGCTCTCTTGCCGGCGGCGCCCTGCTGACGGGCTGCCGGCCGGAAGCGCAAACGGAAGATACACCGGCAGCGCCGGATATATCGGATTCGGACGGTTATGGCCGCACCCCGGCGGAAACGGAAAGGGATGCGAAGCTGATGAGCGAAACTTTTTTTACCGAAACGGAGATCACGGCCCTGGCCGTCCTGTGCGATATCATCTTGCCGGCCGATGAGAACTTCGGTTCCGCTACCGACGCCGGTGTTCCGGAATTCATCGAATTCATCGCCAAGGACATTCCCGAGCACCAGCTGCCCCTCCGGGGCGGCATGATGTGGCTGAACCACCGCGCCAACCGCACGTTCGGGGCGGAGTTCATCGCCTGCGCCCCGGAACAGCAAAAGCAACTGCTCGACGAGATCGCCCATCCCAACGAGGAGGCGCCGGAACTGCAACAGGGCGTCGTATTCTTCTCTTTGCTCAGAAGCCTCACCCTCACCGGCTACTACACCACTAAGATGGGCATCGAAAGCCTGGGCTATAAAGGCAATATTTCCAATGTATGGGACGGCGTCCCCGAAGAAGTCCTGGCGGAGCACGGCCTGAGCTACGATGAGGAGTGGCTGGCCAAGTGCGCCAACCCGGCGCGGAACGCGGTGGCGGAATGGGATGAGGAAGGGAATTTGATTAGTTAGTTCCGATATTCAATTAACGCAGGTTTGGGCCTGATTGGGTTTTATAGCAAGTCAGGCCAGGCTGAGGGAGCAGAATATTTCGCGAGAAAAAGGCTTTAGGGTTGTGATGTGCTATGCTATTTATAGCCTGCCGCCAGCTCCCTCAACCTGAACCTGGACCTCACCTTGCGTTACCTGGCCAGCAGCCTCTCCCCGGTAAACGCATATTGCTCCCATCTGGGCAACGGATGGAAGCCCGCCGCCTGCACATCCCGGAACAAGCGCTCGAGCACATTTTTCCGGTAGAAACTCTGCCCGCCGATCGCTTCCATGGCCTCGCTGACGGTTTGCTGAGCAGCGTTGGCAACATTGGTTTTCAGGCTCAGTATGTCGATGGAGATATTTTCATCCGGCTGGAAATCGAAATTATTGGTGAGCGCATACATCGCCCTCCATTGCGTCTGGGCGCCGATCAGGCTGTTGTTCAGTTTGCCGATGATATAAGCCATATGGCTTTCATTTCGTTGGTATTTCTTTCCGATCGCAAGGGCTATTTCAGCGGCTTTTTCCGCCGTGCCGACGTAGGCCGACATGATCAGGGGCATAGCTACCGTCAGGACGACATTCCAGACAGAGTGGAATTCTCCTTTGGGCCTGGCCAGGGAAATAGCTGAATCCGGGACGAACACCTTATCGAATTGTATGGCCTGCGAGCCGGTGGCCCGCATGCCCATGACATCCCAGTCGTCCAGGACGGTTACTCCATCTGCCTTCATTGGCACTCCAAAATGCAGCACCTGCCGTTTACCTTCACTATCCAGCCAGGGAGCGCTGGTGACGGCCATATCTCCTCCGGCCGACTGGCTGGCAAAAAATTTCTTTCCGGAAAACAGGTACCCCCCTTCCACTTTCTCCATTTCGCCGTTGGATTCCAGCCAGTCCCGGGCGCCGGTGCTGA
>CAYQKY010000358.1:0-4212 GCA_964418125.1 uncultured Phaeodactylibacter sp. | reverse complement strand
CCGAACCCCGAATCCCGAACCCCGAACCCCGAATCCCGAATCCCGAACTAAACTTCGAGCCTTAGTGGCATAAACAAAAAAAGAATCATGATAAAGCATCTCATAAAACTGATCTGGAACAAAAAGCGGAGCAATTTTCTGCTGACGACGGAGATCTTCGCTTCCTTCATCGTCCTGTTCGGGGTGATGAGCCTGGTGTTTTACAATTACGGCAACTATGCTCAGCCGCTGGGTTATGACCATAAGGATGTCTGGGCGGTGTATTTCACCCGGCAGGACATGCCGGACAGCCTGTTCCACGACGCCATTGGGCGCGCCCGGCGGCAGGCCCTGGGCCACCGGGAGGTGGAGGAAGCGGCATTGAGCTCCTTCAATACCCCTTATTCGCAGACTACCATTCAGTGGAATATCACCCATGAGGATAAGACTTTGCTTTCGCAGATGATAATGGTGGATGAGAACTACGCCTCGGTTTTGAACATGCCCCTGGAAGAGGGCCGGTGGATGGACCGGGCGGAAGTGGAGAGCGGCCAGCCGGTGGTGGTGCTCAACCGGCAGGCAAAGGAAGCTTTGTTCGGCGACGAGCCGGCCCTGGGTAAGATGGTGGGCTTTTCGGACAGCGATAAAAAATGGAAAGTGGTGGGCATCCTCGGCAATTTCAAGATCAGCGGAGAGTTCCAGGAGCTTAAGCCGATGGTTTTCCTCAACCACCTGGCGCATGGCGTCCCTGCTGAGGTGGTGCTCCTGAAGGTCAATGCCGATGCGGACGCCAGCTTCGAGGCGGCATTGATGAAAGAATTCAACGGCCTGGCGAAGGACGCCAATATCGAGCTGTCGTACCTCGAGAGCCAGCGCCGCAGCCAGCTGTCCATTACCCGGGTGCCCATGATCATCGCATCGGCGGTTTGCGGCTTTCTCCTGCTCAATGTAGGCCTGGGCCTGCTGGGCGTTCTCTGGTTCAACATCCGCAAGCGCAGGGAAGAGATCGGCCTGCGGCGGGCGCTGGGCGCCACCCGCAGCGGCATCCTGTCCCATTTTGTGGGCGAGGCCGTCGTCATCTCCGCCTTCGCCATGGTGGTAGGCCTGTTCTTTGCCGGCCAGTTCCCCCTTCTGGGCGTCTTCGGCCTGGACGCGGCCATCTACCTGAGCGCCGCTCTGGCATCAGTGGCCATCCTGCTGGCCCTGGTGGCGGCCTGCGCATTCGTGCCCAGCCGAGAGGCGGCCCAGGTGCAGCCGGCGATGGTGCTGCATGAGGAGTAAAGCCCCCCTCGGCCTCCCCGAAGGTAGAGATGATTGGTTCTGTTGAACACAGCTACGGAGTAGCGATATGCAATTATTATCAGTAATTTAGAATACTTTGCCCAACCCGATTTAATTTAGCAGCTTTGCTTACCTTCCCCTTTGGGGGAGCTGCAAATCAACGCTTATGATCCTGATCGTCGATGATGACAGCGCGGTGCGGGCCTCGCTGGCCCTCTTGCTGAAGAAGGAAGGGTATACCACCCAGGGGGTGGCCAAGCCGGAGGATGCGCTCGACTTCCTGCGCAGGGAGAAGCCGGAGCTCATCCTGCTGGATATGAACTTCTCGCTGGATACCTCCGGGGAGGAAGGCCTGCAATTGCTGGAAGCCATCCGCCGGCTACAGCCTGAGGCGCCGGTCATCCTGATCACAGGCTGGGCGACGGTCAACCTGGCGGTGGAAGGAATGAAGCTGGGCGCCCGGGATTTTATCAACAAACCCTGGGACAATGAGTACCTGGTGCAGTCCATACGCACCGTGCTGGAGCTTTCCCAGCTCAAAGGGCAGAAGCTGGGCCGCCGGAAGCTGGAGTCCGAATACGACTTCGGCCATATCGTCGGGCAGGACCCCGCCTTTCTCAAGGTGCTGGAAACGGTAGGGCGGGTGGCGGCCACCGACGCCCCCGTCCTGATCATGGGCGAGAGCGGGACGGGCAAGGAACTGATCGCCGAGGCCATCCACCAGAACAGCCACCGGCGGGCAAAGCCCTTCGTCAAGGTCAACCTGGGCGGGATCTCCTCCTCCCTGTTCGAAAGCGAAATGTTCGGCCATGTGCGGGGCGCCTTTACCGATGCCCGCTCCGACCGGATGGGGCGCTTCGAAATGGCCAATACCGGCACCATCTTCCTGGACGAGATCGGCGACCTGCAGCTGTCCAGCCAGGTGAAGCTGCTGCGGGTGCTGCAGGACCGCACCTACGAGGTGCTGGGCAGCAGCCGCACCCGCCGGGTGGACGTGCGCGTGATCAGCGCCACCAACCGCCGCCTCGACGAGATGGCCGCCCAGGGCGCCTTCCGCGAAGACCTTTTCTACCGCATCAACCTCATTACCATACAGCTGCCCGCGCTGCGGGAACGGCCGGGAGACATCCCCCTGCTGGTGGAGTTCTTCCTCAATAACCTGCGCGAGATCTACAACCGGCCCCGCCTCAGGGCCAGCCGCGAGGCCCTGCAATGGCTGCAGGGGCTGCCCCTGCCCGGCAATATCCGGCAGCTGAAGAACCTGGTGGAGCGCACCGTCCTGGTATCTCCGCACGACGAGCTGCGCGCCGTCGACTTCGAAACCCAGATGCAGGGGGCGCCGCGCCGTGCCGCCGGCGACGAGCTGCCGCCCGTCGGCGCCATGACCCTGGAGGAGATGGAGGCGGAGATGATCAAAAAGGCCATGGCCTTCCACCGCAATAAGGTGGCCAAGGTGGCCCGCTCCCTGGGCCTGACCCGAAGCTCCCTCTACCGGCGGCTCGATAAATACGGCATTTCCTATGAAGATACGGACTAAGTTTATCCTCTTTCTGCTGCCCATCCACCTGGGGGCGCTGGCGCTTTCCTACTTCCTGTTTCGTGGCCAGTGGGTGGCCTTTATCGCTGCCGAAATGGCCGTCATCGCTTCTTTCCTGCTCTGCCTCAGCGCCTTTTACAGCCTGAGCCAACCGGTGGAATTGCTGCTTTCCGGGATCGATGCCATCAAGGACCGCGATTTTAACGTCAAGTTCGTCCCCACCGGCAAACCTGAAACGGACCGCCTGATCCACGTGTACAACGAGATGATCGACCGCCTGCGGGAAGAACGCACCCTGCAGGAACAGCAACATTTTTTCCTCGACAAGCTCATTCATACTTCGCCCACCGGCATCATCATCCTGGATTACGACGGCTGCATCACCGAGCTGAACCCCAAGGCGCGGGAGCTGCTGCAACTGCCGCCCGAGGCGGGCGCCCGGGGTAAGCCTCTGGAGGGCCTCGGCCACCCGGTGGCCCGCGTGGCGGCGGCCCTGGCCCCCGGACAGTCGAAAGTGGTGAGCATTCAGGGGCTGGAAACCTACAAATGCCTGAAGGCGGAGTTTATCGACCGCGGCTTCGCCCGCCCCTTCATCATGGTCGAAGAGCTGACCGCCGAGATCCTGCGCGCGGAAAAGAACGCCTACGGCAAGGTCATCCGCATGATGGCCCACGAGGTCAACAACACCATCGGAGCGATCAATTCCATCCTGCAGGCTACCCTCGGCTACAGCGAGCAGCTGCCGCCGGAAGACGGGCAGGAATTCCGCGAGGCCCAGCAGGTCTGCATCGACAGGAACGGCCGCCTCAACCGCTTCATGCGCAACTTCGCCGACATCGTCCGCCTGCCGCCCCCGCAACGGGAGTACTATTCCATCAACCGCCTGCTGGAAAACACCGCCCGCCTGATGAGCGCCCAGGCGGCCCAAAAGGGCATCGCCCTTTCCCTGAGCCTGCCCGAGCCGCCCCTCCACGCCAGCATCGACGTGCAGCAGATGGAACAGGTGCTGGTCAACGCGGTGAAGAATGCGTTGGAAGCTCTCCCGAATGAAGGGCAGGTTGTTCTCGGCGCCACCCCCGACGGCCGCATCTTCGTCCGCGATAACGGGCCGGGCATCCCTCCCGAGCTGGAAGAGCAGCTGTTCTCTCCCTTCTTCACCACCAAAAAGGACGGCCAGGGCGTGGGCCTTACCCTCAGCCGCGAGATCCTCGTCAACCACGGTTTCGGCTTCTCCCTCCGCACCGGAGAGGATGGGTGGACGGAGTTCAGGATCGTAACGTGAGGCGAAGGGGGAAGGCTTCCAGGTGCAAACGGCGCCTAAAGTCGGAAGTCGGAACGCGGAAGTCGGAATTTTTCCAGTGGAGTGCTGCCGGGATAGGGCTGAAGATGCTTCCACCATAAAAAACAGAGCTTCC
>CAYQKY010000357.1:0-4219 GCA_964418125.1 uncultured Phaeodactylibacter sp. | reverse complement strand
GCGGAGGAGTTTCCGTGGGTGAGTACTTACAATTATGCGGAGAATGAGCCGGTGGCGCACATTGATTTGCATGGATTGCAAAAGGTTCTAGCCATCACTCAAATAGGGAAAAATTCTAAAGGAGAAAATTTCATCGTTCAATCCAGTGAAGTTTTGAAGCCCTCGAAAGGAGGTTACAATCATCTATATTCTGTCTACGCCAATCCGGAAAAATATGGTACAAGAGGGCGGTTAGAGATAGTCCATAATGTTGACACTGGAGACAGACTGGAAAGATATGAATTAAGCGCTTCTGAAAAAATCGCCAACTTTTTTGAAGGTTTTGACAATCCAGAAGGAGGTATTGAATTTACTCTAAGTTTTGGCCAAGGACAAGAAACCAGAATAAGTCCAAATTCTGAACTTGGCCCAAATCTTGATGACCTCCTTAATGCTTTTGGCGGATTCAAATCTCTTGAAGGAGTTCCTGTAAAATCAGTTGAGGATGCCTTGAATTTCTTACTTAACTCTGTGCAGCATGGAGCCAATATGAGTGAAATAATTCAAGGTGGCAGTGAATACTCACCTGAAGCACAAAATAGTGATAGTTTAATTTGTCCACAATGTAGAAATCGCCAAGATAGTTCTCATATCGACAGGATCAACGGAAAGGGTACTTTTCAAAAAATAAAGGAAGATGAAAAGGATTAGTTTCTCATGTAAGCTATTTCTGTTATTTGGGCTCATCTCATCATGTGGAAAATCTGGAAATGGTGATACCCAACTTTTTAAGTCTGAGAATGGTGATACAATATTTGCCAGGACGTTTTACGAGGATGGCAGCTTGAGGGAAGAACAAATGTTCAATGCTGATACGGTGCCCAATGGGGTTTTTGTTTCTTATTATCAAAATGGGAAAGTGAAATATGAAAACTTCTTTATCGATGGAAAAGAAAACGGAATAGCTAGAGGTTTTTTTGAAAATGGTGAACCAAGATATTTGGGCAAGGTTGAAGACGGGAAAAAAGATAGTACCTGGCTGTGGTATGAACAGAAGCCTGATGGGCTCCATCTTAATATGATTGAGAATTATTTGAATGGAAAACTTTTTGGAGGTCAACTAAAGTTCAATAAAAACGGCCACTTTGAATGGTATAAGTTCTATAGTTTGGATGGCTTATTGGGTAAGGTTTCCTTCGAAGGCTCAGAGTCAGTAGTGGAAGGAGAACTTGGCAATATCTATTACGATCAGGATGAATTAGACATTGGTGAAGGTTTTTATTCGAAGATATACCTAGGAGTTCCCCCCGGATGGCAATCAAGATTGAATGTTAAAATACTAGATAAATATGGGGATTTGTTGGAAACAGAATTAGGTGATCTAAGAAAAACTGAAGAAAGGAACACAGATGCATATCATTTTTCATTCGAATCCAAAGAACAGGGAACATATTCAGTAAAGTATTCAATGCACGTGATGGATGAGAAGGGGGCAATTGAATATTCGGATACTTTAGCCATAAGGCTTTCTGTCAAAGAGAGGCATTAAGGGGCCTTGCTTACTTTGCGGTAGCTCACATCTGCTCGCTGACAACTTACTTTTTTGTCCAGTTCCTTCCGGTGCCGCAACAAAGTAAGCATGCGGTGAACTACGGTTTGGCCAGCAGCGTGCCCTTGGCCATTCCGTCCTGCTGCGGGGCCCAGTTCACTGGCAGCAGTTCGTCCATATAGTTGAGCGGTTGATCCGGTAGGCGAAGCAGGACATCCTTGAGGTATTCCGAAGGATTATGTCCGCAATTGGCAGCGGAAGACAGCAGCGAGTAAATGATAGCTGCCCATTTAGCTCCTTCAGGAGATCCGGCAAACAAATAATTCTTCCGCCCTATTGCCACCGGGCGGATGGCATTCTCCACCAGGTTGTTATCGATTTCCAGTTTTCCATCTTCCAGGTAGCGCTCCATGTACTTCCACCGGTTGCAAGCATAATTAATGGCTTCGCCAATTTTACTCTTGGGTAACACCTTGTCTCTGTTTTCCAATAGCCAGGCCTTTAGTTCGTCCATAATTGGCTGAGCCTTTTGCAGGCGCAGTGTCAAGCGTTGTTCAGGGTTATAGCCTTCTTCCCTCGCCTTTCGCTCAATAGCATACAAGCTCTGCATGGCTTTAAGCACATGAGTAGCCCGCTCTTTGTCATTATCCAGTGCATGTTCGAACTTACGGCGGATATGCGCCATACAGGCCACCAGGTTTACGCCATCCTTCTGTTCAAAGGCCTCGTAAACCGAGTACCCGTCGGTTTGCAGGTAGCCTTTAAAGCTTCTGAGGTGTTCGCGGGGATATTTGCCGGCCCGGCCCGGGTCGTAGATGAACAAGGTTTGTTTGCCGCCAGGGTCATAATACACCCAGAAGTAGCCCTGATGGGCCTTACTCTTCTTGTTGGCCCGGTGAGGTGACTTTAACACTCGGATCTTGGTTTCATCGGCCATCAGGTAAGCACATTCCATCATACGAGCCTGATGATAGAGGTATAAGGGTTCGAGCAACTCTACACACTTGGCTATCCAGCCGTTTACAGTGGAAGCCGGAATATCAATCTTAGAGCGTTTAAATATCTGCAGGGTGCGGTGGTAAGGCAGGTGGTCAATAAACTTGGATACCATCAGGTAAGTGAGCAAGCCCGCTGAGGGGATGCCCTTATCGATCACCCGGCTAGGCAGCGGAGCGATGAAGATGTTATTGCCTTCTGTATCTGGAGTTTGTTCCTTCTTAGGGCGAGCGTACCTCGGACGGATGTACCGGTTAATGCGCAGGTAGCCCGGCATGTAATCCAACTCTTCGGTTATCTCTTCGCCGATCTTCACCCAACCTTTGATTTCATCAGGATGGGGCTCGATGCATACGGCAACTACCGGTAAATCATCAGGCAGTTTTATGCGTTTGGGCTTGGATTTGACTCGGCTGTGAGCCTGTACAGCTTGCAGGACAGTCTTTTCTTCTGCTCCCTCATGATCATGCTGGACGAACAAGTTCAGTTGTTCAGCCGGAGGCTCATCAGCAACAAAGCGCTCACTCTTGCGCCCGAACACCAGGCGCTTGAGTTCGGCCAGCTCGGCTTGCACCTGCGAGAGGGCTGCGTTCAGTTGCTGGTTTTCTGCTACCAGTTCCTCCTTCGTCCTATGTGAGTTATCCTTTGGCACCTTCCAAAGGTACGCAGATGCTTGGGCCAGCCGATTATAGCGCCTGGTTTTTTACTCACACCTCTTCACTTTTTCCGTGGAAAAATGGCGTGGGAAAATGGATTTGCCATTTACCGCCTTCAAAAGCCTGAAGAATGTGGATAACTCATATGCGGAGAAGGAAAAATCACATTCGGCCTTCTACTGTTGGCCGTGCTTTTGAAGGCGGCCAGGAAAAACGCTTACGACGCTGCACCGACTTCAATGCCACTCCTTCCAGGATCAGCACCAGCTCTTCCCACTTCATCTGGCAGGAAGTGGCTTGCTCTTCAAAGGCCGGCAGCTCAAAGGTGCCTTGCTGAAGGTGTTTATACAAAAGCACATAACCGGTGCGGTCCCACACCAGCAATTTGACACGGTCCCGCCTGCGGTTCACAAAGATGAACACATCGCCCGACACCGGGTTAGCTCCCAACTCTGAGCGCACGAGCCCGCTCAGGCCATTAAAGGACTTTCTCATGTCGGTAGGGTGCCGGTAAAAGTAATACTGCTGGGTACTGCTAAAAGGCAACATCGGCTATACCTTTGGCAGTATGCCTTGAAGGAACGCCGCACTAACACGATCCTTAAATACAAGCCGGGTACCATCTGGATAAATGACTTCCACCAAAGCTGCTTCACCCGGCCTTTCTTCCTCCATCTCAACACTCACAAACCCTCCGGCCGCCTTAGGGGCTGGCTCCCCTTCCTCCCGGTAGCGCCGAAGCCAGTAGCAGAAAACGTGAGGCTTGATTCCGTGATGGGTGTAAAATTCTTTTTGGCTCAGGCTGCTGCGCTCCCACTCCTGGATGAAGGGAAACATCTCCTCAGCGCTGCGCACCCGATTTGGCTGGCTGGTTCTGGCCATCTCTCTTGGTTTGGTTGAGTGCGCAAGTTAAGGCTTGGCGGCCAGCGAGAAAACATGGGGTTCACCGCATGCTTACGCAACAAACGGCACAGTGTGAATGACCCCGCCTTCTGAAGAGTGCACGCCGGCGCCTCCTGTTTGTACGGAGGTGGATAGG
>CAYQKY010000356.1:0-4286 GCA_964418125.1 uncultured Phaeodactylibacter sp. | reverse complement strand
GGTTGATGAACTCCGGGCGGAATTCATTTTCCACGGCGCGGCGGTACACCTCGCCTTCATCGTCCGGGCCGGCCTGATACCCCAGCCTTGTATTGGCCTGCCGGGCCCCCACGTTGGAGGTCATGATGATGATGGTATTGGTGAAATCGACCGTTCTGCCCAGGCTGTCTGTCAGGCGGCCATCATCCAGCAACTGTAGGAGAAGGTCGTGAACGAGAGGATGTGCCTTTTCAATTTCATCGAGCAAGATGATTCCGAAGGGGCGGTAGCGGACGCTTCCGGTGAGTTGCCCCTCCGGGTTGTAGTCGTCGCCAATGAGGCGTTGAACGGCACCCGGGTCGATGTATTCATTCATGTCGAACCGCATCAGGTGCTTCTCGTTGCCCATCAGGTATTTGCAGATGACTTTAGCTGCCTGGGTCTTGCCTACGCCAGTAGGCCCGATAAACAGAAAGGAGGCCAGGGGCTTGCTCTTGTCCG
This sequence comes from uncultured Phaeodactylibacter sp., assembly GCA_964418125.1. GTDB lineage: Bacteria > Bacteroidota > Bacteroidia > Chitinophagales > Saprospiraceae > JACJXW01. The sequence goes on along the minus strand of CAYQKY010000356.1, from coordinate 3,806 downwards.
CCAGTTTGGCCTTGATGATATGGATGGTGTTGGACAGGGCATCCACGGCCCTGGGTTGCCCGACCAGCTCCTGAGCAATCTGTTCCCGCACTTCTCCTTCCCGAAACTGGCGGGTGGAGTCGAAAATGCGTTCTTCCAACCCGCTGAACGCCTCGAACTCTTCCCTTACTTCCGGAGCGTTGGCGGTGCGGTAGCGGTACTTGACGGCCAGCTGGCGCATCAGTTTCATTACGCTTCCCGGCAGAGGTTTGTTCCTGAGGTAATTTCGCTGTATATTCAGCAGTTGGCGGACAGCCTGTATGGTGATCACCGTATCATTTTCCCTTTCCAGCGCCCGCCGGTTCTTGAGGATGATGCGGACAGCCGTTTCCATATCGGGTTCATTGAGGCGAATAGCCTGAAAGAGGCCGGCAAAACGGCGCCCTTTTTCCTGGATGATCTTCCATTCCTCCGGGGTGGCCAGGATGGTAGCCTGCAACTGCCGCTTTTCGAGATAGGGCCGGAGCACGTCGCTGAGCGTCATGTTGTTTTGTGCCGACTTGCCAATACGCAGCAGGGCTACCGGATTGTCGACAAGTATCTTGTCACTGGCTTTCGATCCCTCTGCCGGTTTTCTGAGGAAGGAAATGATGGCCTCAAAACGCTTTTGCCACATACCTACAATGCTCATTCCCGAGATGATGCGGGTGGGGTCTATCAGCCAGATGCGTTGTGTGCGCCCTTTTTTGGGTTCATAGAACGCACGCTCATAGCGCCAGATCACTTCGTGAATGATGGTATGTTTGCCCACCCCTTCCGGGCCGATAATGGCCAGAGGGGTATTGCCGCGCTGAAAAATGGCCTGATACAACTGGCCAACGAGCTCTTCCTGGTAATAGGCGCGGCGAAGTTCCGCCGGATAAAGGCTGTTGAGGTCCTGGCCTACCCGCTCGATCTCTGTGGCCCCATCAAATTCGGTGTCCCCCATCAGGCTGCTGAGGAACCAGTTGGAGGGAGGCGCGTCGAAACTGAAGCCTGCCTGGCCAATATTGACGGATACCTCTATGTTTGTCAGGAACTCCCGCCGCCCGGCAAAGAAGGATTCAGGGGCGAACTCGCTCTCGTTTTCCTTCTTGGTTTTCCGCAGCAGGGCCCGGATGGTTTGTTTTGCCGCCGCCTGCAGGTCCCCTTTGCTTCCTTTTTTTGCCGGAAGCATGAACATGAAGTTATGAAATGAGGGCAGCACCGCGAAGTGCTTTCCTTCCAGAGAAAAAGTGGCTATGCCGAATAGCCCGCTTACGAACTGGCTCCCCAGGTTGAAATCCAGCTCAAACTGATGATACTGAACATCTGGCCGGAACAGAAACCACAACAGGCGGCCGGCGCTCTGCCGGTTGAGGGTATATCCTTTAAATGCCTGGCGGACTTCCTTCTGGAAGAGGGCGACTGCATTGTCATAACGGCGATGAGTTGCCACCGGGAAGCCGGTGAACAGCGGGCGAAGGTGATAGTGCACCTTGTCCTCTATATAGGTATCCGAAACAAGGGTGGAGATGTTGAGTTTGACTATAGCCATCGCCGGTTTATTGAAGCGGAAAGATAACAAACTTACGAAATTGGCCCCAATTCTTCCGACGCGGTTCATCGGGCGCTGCATAACGGATGTTTGGCCAATGCCTTACATTAAAAAGCTTTTATTAAAAAAAAACCGGAAATGACAATTGGTAAGCTTATCCCTTCTTTGTTGGCTTCTGCACAAACTTAGCAGCCAGCCTCCTGTTACCCTCATCAGATTTGACATGGGCCTGGAGCAGGCGTTCGATCCCAACACCATCGATGTGCTGGCCTTCCACGGCGCTCCCGGCGCTCCGGCAGTAGATATTAATGATGTCTTTGAGGACCCTATTCTCAACAGTTTCGATTACGGCGGCTTTGCCGGCTATTTCCAGTTGCCTCCGGAAAATTATTTTCTGGAAGTACGCCCCACGGGCAGTGAAGGCCTGATAGGAACTTTCAGCATCAACCTGACGAATTGCGCAGGGTTATCCCTGGTGCTGTTCGCTTCCGGTATTCCGGGAGGTGACCCCGCTTTTGGCCTGTTCGCTGCCCTTCCCGACGGAAGCGTGGTGAGGCTCACTCCGGTAGCTCTTACCCAGGTCATCCACACAGCATGGGGCAAACCATCCGTCCCCTTTACCTCGGCAGCCAACCGGCCGGCGAGCATGCGCAAACTTTCGATGCCGGCAGCCTGCAGCAGGGGATGTATACCTACAGCCTGATAACCCCGGCAGGGGTGCTTGCCCAACAATTTATTGTTGTGAAGTAAGAAGCTTTTTTAAGCTTTAATTGATGGTTTAAAGAGGTGCGCCGGTTAGCTCCGGCGCACCTTCTTTTTTAGACGGCCCATTTCAGAGATTTTTTGTAAATTACAGGAAAATATTCACCCTCAAATCCCTGTTTTTTTATCTTTAAAAGTTGAACTAAAAAAAAGTACAAAGCTGAATGGCCGAAGAATACCTCCATCCGGAATTCAAAAAGTTCAAGTTCCGTGAACTGAAGGTCTATGCATCCACCGAGTGGCTGGCGGACAACAAGAAGAAGTACCGCCAGGTATTCGACCGTTACGAGACGACCTACGTATACGCCGAGCTCTCTTTCTACAACAAACTTTTCGATGTCGAGGACTGGGAAGTGGAGGTGGAACTGAAGTGCTATTCGATGAAGAAGTCCCAGAAGTTACTCTGTTCCCTGCCTTTCCGGCGCAAGGTGAGCAAGTACGACCACGTTATGTACATCCGCGAAGGATGGGGCAACAAGAACGAGGGCGCGTTCTGGAAGAAAGGCACCTACTACTGGGAAGCCTGGATAGAAGGAGAAAAGGTAGCTACCAAATACTTCTACGTGGAGGACGCCGGCCAGGAAATGCTGCCCGGGGAGAATCCCTACCTGGAAGTGCAGTCCCTTAAGCTTTACGAAGGGCCCTACGATGACGTCATCGAGGATGAAAGACTATATTTCAAGACATTCAGCAGTGAGGAGACCCGCTATATATACGTGGAGATCTCCCTGCGCAACCTGCATACCGCCCGGTCCTGGCACTGCGAACTGTTCACCAAATTCTACAACGACGCCCGGGAGCTGAAGGGCCAGGTCGTTCGACTGCAACGCATCGATAAGCGGGACGAATTCATCCGCATCACCGCCGGCTGGGGCTCCAATGTGAAGGGTTCCTGGCGTAAGGACCGCTATACGGCAGAGATCGTCTTCATGGACAAGCTGCTGGCGGTAGTTCCCTTCGAAGTGGCCGATGAGTTCGAGGAAGGCATCTCCGGCGTCCTGCTGCCTAACCGGCAGGCGCCCGTAGTACTTTCTCCCGACGAGAGCTTCAACCAGACCTTCGACGAGGTGATGGTCAAACTCGACGCCCTGATCGGCCTTGATGCCATCAAGACCCAGGTGCTCGACCACGCCAAGTACATACAGTTTCTGCAACTGCGCAAGGAAAAAGGCTTCCGCGAAAAGGAGGAGATCAACGTTCATTCCGTCTTCATCGGCAACCCGGGGACGGGCAAGACCACCGTGGCAAAGATGATGGGCCTGCTTTACAAAAAGATGGGCCTGCTTACCAAAGGGCATGTGCATGAGGTGGACCGCGTCGATCTGGTCGGCGAATACATCGGACAGACGGCGCCCAAGGTCAAGGAGGCCATCGAAAAGGCGAGGGGAGGGGTGCTCTTCATCGACGAGGCCTACGCCCTGGCCCGCTCCAACGACGACAGCAAGGACTTCGGCCGCGAGGTGATCGAGATCCTGGTCAAGGAAATGTC
>CAYQKY010000355.1:0-4288 GCA_964418125.1 uncultured Phaeodactylibacter sp. | reverse complement strand
AATATTGCGGCCCGCTGGGCCGTTGACAGGCCATTTAGCCCTGGATTCGCATATTATTATATTGTTATATTATTTGCTAGTAATAATTCAGCATAGTGTTTTCGCCCTCATGATGAATAATAACCTTTTCTATTATTATCAGCCCGGGTAAAGCCAGCCATATAATAATATAGCCATTCAACAATATAACCCTCCAGCAATCCAGCAATCTAACAATCCAACCCCACTCCCTCGGCCATTCCACAGAGAATAAGTATCTTTAGGCTCAAAGAGAAGACGATGATCCATACCTCCCGATATATGGCCTTAGTGCCGTTGATGTTAAGTGTGATGAGCCTCTGGAGCCAGCGTGATGACGTGCCCGCCCGGGCAAGCTGGGGCGAGGAGCTGACAGAACCTTCCGGCACCCGCATAACCAAAGCTGTAGCCGTAAATAAGGACGGCTTTTACATGCTGCGGCAGAAGAACGAAGGGGCCCTGTCCAATGAACAGGTTTACATCGAATACTACGACCGGGCGATGAAGCTGCGCCGGTCTCAGAAGCTGGACCTTAAGTACAAGGGGAAGCGCCGCGATTTTGAGGATGTGGCCATGATCGGCGGCCAGCTCTACCTGTTCACCAGTTTCAACAATCAGGCCCAGAAGAAGAATTACCTGTTCTGCCAGAAGGTCAGCAGCCGCCTGCAACCTTCCCGGGACCTGGTTATGATCTCCGAGGTGGAAGCGCGGAACAAAGCCAGGGAAGGCTCCTTCAGCCTCGTCATTTCCAGTGACAGTTCCCGGGTACTCCTGCACAGCCAGCTGCCCTACCAGAAGAAAGACCCCGAGCGCTTTGCCCTTAATGTCTTTGACGGCCAGATGAATAAATTATGGAACCGGGACATCGTGCTGCCGTATACTGACCAGCAGTTTTCCGTTGAAGATTACCGGGTCGACAACAAAGGCAATGTCTACCTTCTGGGAGTGCTCTACATCGATGGGGTGCGCGAACGGCGCCGGGGCCGCCCGAATTACCAGTACATTATCCTGGCCTATACCCAACAGGGGGAGGACGTGCAGGAATATCACGTAGGCCTGCAGGATAAGTTCATCACCGACCTGGCCTTCCGTATCGCCGATGACGGCAACCTGGTCTGTGCCGGTTTTTTCTCGGAAAAGGGAACTTACAGCGTTAAAGGAACCTGCTTCTTCCGGTTGAACCCTGCTTCCAGGGAGATCTTCAACCTGAGTTTCAAAGAGTTCGGTTTCGAATTCCGGACGGAATTTCTGCGGCCGGGGGAACTGCGCCGCGCCAGCCGCGCCGAGGCCAATGACGACCCCGGCAGAGAACAGGAACTCTACCGGTTTTCCCTGGATGAACTGGTGCTGCGCAGCGACGGCGGCGCCGTGCTTGTCGCCGAGCAGTACTTCGTCTTTGAACGCGCCTACCGGACCTGGGACGGCATGCTGCGCTTCGACTACTTCTACAACTACAACGACATCATTGTCGTAAATATAAAACCGGACGGAAGTACTGAATGGGCTACCCGTATTCCCAAACGACAAGAGACGGTCAACGACGGAGGATACTATTCTTCCTATGCCATGTCGATCGTACGCGACCGCCTGTATTTCATCTTTAACGACAATAGCCGGAATTTTCGCGATGACGGATCTACCCGGCTCTATAATTTCAATGGCCGCAACTCCATCGTCGCCCTGGCGGAACTCCACAAAGACGGGCAATTGCGCATGTATCCTTTATTCAATAACCGCGATGCAGATATCGTCACCCGGCCCAAGATCTGCAAGCAGTCGGGCAGCCGTCGCATGCTGGTCTACGGCGAGCGGGGGCGGCGGTACCGCTTTGCAGAGATCCAGTTTGATTGAAAGAACGCCGGTTCGCTTTTCGCTGTGGGGTACTCGCCCATACGGCCGAATCCCGAATTAACAAATCCCGAATCACGAATCACGAATCCCGAATCCCGAATCCCGAATCAACGAATCAACGAATCAACGAATCAACAAACCCCGAATCCCAAAATATGGCCAACATTGCAATATTCGCTTCCGGAAGCGGAACAAATGCGAGAAAAATCATCGAATATTTTAGGAAAAATGCTAATATTCACGTGGTACTGGTCGTTTCCAATAAGGCAACGGCTCCGGTATTGGATATGGCGGATGAATACGGCATTGAAAAAATGGTGGTTAGCCGCCGTAGTTTTTACGAGACGGAAGAGCTGTTGCAGGCCCTGAAACAAAGGGATATCAACCTCATTGTCCTGGCCGGCTTTTTATGGCTCATTCCTGAATATCTGGTTCGGGCTTATGATAAGCGGATGGTCAATATCCACCCGGCATTGCTTCCCAAATACGGCGGAAAAGGTATGTACGGCATGCATGTCCACCGTGCGGTGAAGCACGCCGGCGAAGCCGTTTCGGGCATAACCATCCATTACGTGAATGAGCGTTACGACGAAGGGAGCACCATTTTTCAGGCTTCCTGCCCCCTCAGCCCGGACGATGAACCGGAAGATATCGCCCGGAAAGTGCAGCAACTGGAGCACCGGCACTTCGCTCCGGTGATCGAAAAGCTTGCCGGGGAGCTGAAAGAGAATAATACCATCGAGTAATAACCAATAAACCACAAACATGACAAGGAAACTAATACTCTTGATCGTCCTGTCTGTTGGCTTTACAAGCCTGGCCTCTGCCCAGAGCTGGCGCAAGCTCAAAAAGGAAGCCGAGCAGGCCTATGAGGAGGGGCAACTCGCCGAAGCGGCGGATAAATACGAACAGGCCTGGCGCAAGAAACGCAAAAAGGAAGACCTCATCTATCAGGCCGGCGAGCTGTATTATCAGCTCCGCGATTATCGCAAGGCGGCCGAAGCTTACCGCACGATCAAGGAAAAGAACGATGAATACCCTCTGGTGGGGCTGAAGCATGCCCGCTGCCTGAAGCAGGACGGGCAGTACGACCGCGCCATCAACGAATTTGAATCCTTTATGCAGGGGTATACCGGAGACGGCCGGGATATTCTGGAGGAGATCATCCAGAATGAGATCGCCGGCTGCCGCCTCGGTATGGAAGCGCCTGCCCAGGCCGACCGCGACATGGAAATGCTGCTGCCCGGCAATGGCGTCAATTCGGATAAGGACGAGTTCGCTCCCTATCCGGTCTCCGACAATGAACTATATTATTCCTCCACGATCGGCGACCGCGCCCGTATCTATACTTCCAGAAGAGAGGGTAGCACCTGGAGCAAAGGAGAGCCCCCACGCAATTTTCCGGTGATCCAGACCGGCCATTTCTGCAATGGCGCAATGGCGCCTGATGGCAGCCGCCTTTATTTTACGGTCTGCAGCAATACAAGCGGCCCCTGGAATGACGTCAAAACCCGTTGCGAGATCTTCGTCACCAAAAGGGTCGGCGCCGTATGGTCTCAACCTGAGCGCCTGCCCGATTACATCAATATGGACGGCGTGACGGCCACGCATCCCTTCCCTGTCCACCAACGTGGCCAGGAGATCCTCTTCTTCGCCTCTAACCGCGAGGGCGGCCGGGGTGGAATGGACCTCTGGTACGCTTCCCGGGACCTGGGCGCCGACAATATAGATTTCTCCTTCCCGGTCAACCTCGGGCCGGTGGTCAATACCCTGGGCGATGAGATCACGCCTTACTATAATATGGAGGACCAGACGCTTTACTTTTCCTCCAACGGGCATATCTCCATGGGCGGGTTTGATGTCTTCAGCGCCATCGGAGACGAGGTGAGCTGGTCACAGCCGGACAACCTCGGAATGCCGGTAAACTCCAGCGCCGATGATTACTTTTACATTCTCAACCCTTCCCGTACCGGTGGGTTCCTGACCTCCAATCGCGTTTTTGCCGGGCAGAAAACATCGACCACCCACGAGGATGTTTTCGAATTTGCCGCCGGCGGCCGCCGGGTAATGGTCAAGGGCAACGTCTACGACCGTCAATCGGGGGAACCCATCAATGATATCACCGTTACCCTCTATCAGGTATTTGATGACGGCAGGGAGACGGAACTGATCACCCGCGCTTTCAGCGATGGCAAGTATTCCTATGAGATCCTGCCCAACCGGAATTTCCGGGTGGAGGTGAAGGCATACGGATACGAGCCGGGGTCTTACCGTTTTTCCAGCGAAGATATGAATACCTTTACCTATGGGCAGCCCATCTTCCTGGAGGTGGAGGGCGTTGCTGTGACACCGGCTCCCGACCCTACTTATCCTGACGAACCGGTGCAGCCGGCAGAGCCGGCGCCTTCTACCGGCGAAC
>CAYQKY010000354.1:0-4314 GCA_964418125.1 uncultured Phaeodactylibacter sp. | reverse complement strand
TCAATTATTCCACGGGGTGGGCCGTTGACAGGCCATTTAGCCCTGGATTCGCATAAATGTGTAAATGTGTAAAAGAGGTAACCCGAGTGCATCGCACCTTCACCCTTTAATATTCAAGCACCTAAACCCGGTATCTTCGTTAAAAAACGGTTAATCCCCCTAACAAAAGCCCAATAAGGCCGTTTTATTTGCAGGAAAATGAGATGTTTGCAGACGAAATGAAGCTACTGTACCAACATATCATACTGCTCCCGGCACTGCTGCTGGCCGCCGCCGCCCTGCCGGCGCAAACCGGGGGGCGCCCCAACCCGCGGCCGGCCCCTCCGGCAACAACAGCCCAGGACACCCTGAAAAAGAACAGAGTCGACGTAGACCATGCCGATCTATTCGAATACATCCAGCGGGAGGATACCGTTTATCAGAAACTGAACGGCAATGTGGAACTCCGGCAGGACAGCATATACATGTACTGCGATACCGCCGTCATCAAAAACAACACCCACGTTACGGCCAACGGCAAGGTGATCATTCAGCAGGGAGACTCCACCAGCATTTTTGCCGACTCGGCCATGTACGACGGCATCCTTCGCATTGCCGAGCTGTATGGCGACGTTGTGCTGGTGAACGGCGAACAGAAGCTGTTCACCGACCGGCTCACCTACGACCTCAACCAGAAGCTGGCCACCTACAATAACGGCGCCACCCTCGTGATGGACTCCACCCAGCTGACCAGTAAACGGGGGTACTATTACGTCCGCGAACGACAGATCTACTTCAAGGATAGCGTCATTGTGGTAAATCCGGAATTCAACCTGCGTTCCGATACACTGGGCTTCAATACCGAAAGTAAGGTCGTCTCCTTCCTGGGCCCTACCCTGATCAGCAGCGACAGTACCCGGATATACACCGAAGACGGGTTTTACGATACCGAAAACAACCTGGCCGCTTTCACAAAAAATGCACAGTACGAAAAAGGGGAGCAGCAGGCTACCGCCGACACCATCCGCTACGATGGCAAGCGCAGCCTCTATAGCCTGGAAGGCAATGCAACCTTCGAAGAGGGTGAACGGCTCGCCACGGCCGCCCTCATCCGCTACGATGAAAAGAACGACAAGACCTTCCTGTCCGGCAACGCCCGCTATCAGGATGAAAACCAGGACATCACCGCCGATGAGATCATCTATGACGCCAAAAAGGAAACCTACTCCACCCACGGCCGTTCCGTGATCAGCGATCCGCCGCAGATCCTGCTGGCCGACAACGTGGATTACAGCGAAGAAAGAGAACTGGGTATCGCCACCGGTAATGTCATCTGGCGGGATACCTCCGCCGAGTTGACTATTATCTGCGAAACGGCGGAATACGACCGCAAGTCCGATTACCTCAAGGCCAGCGGCGGGCGCAACGGCAGGCCCCTGCTGATCACCATCATTGAAGGCGACTCCCTGTTTATGGTTTCCGACACCCTTATGGCCATCCGGGAAGCCCCGGTTGCCGTACCAAAAGAACCGGTAGCGCCCGATAGCCTCATTACCGTTCGCGGAGATTCTGCGTCCATCCTAACAGGGCCGATAGCCGCCGATACCCTCATTGCCGTCCGGAATGACTCGGCCGCAGTGCTCACCAAGCCAGTGGCCGCCGATACCCTCATTGCCGTCCGGAATGACTCGGCCGCAGTGCTCACCAAGCCAGTGGCCGCCGATACCCTCATTGCCGTCCGGAATGACTCGGCCGCCATCCGAAAAGGCCCGAAGGACGAAGAGCCTCCCCGCCAGCTGATCGCTTACTACGATGTGCGCATTTACAAAAGCAACCTTCAGGCTGTCTGCGATTCCCTGGCCTACAAATCCAGTGATTCCACTTTTTACTTCTTCCCGCTCCGGCAGAACCCCATCGTCTGGTCGGATACCTCCCAGTTTACCGCCGATACGGTCATGATGTTGCTGGCCGATGAAAAGATCAGCCGCATTCTGATGCGCAACAACGGCTTTATTGTCAACTCGCCGGATGAACTGTTCTTCAACCAGATCAAAGGGAAGAACGTCACGGCCTTCTTTGAAGAAAATGAACTGCGCCGGATGTCAGTGATCGGCAATGCGGAATCTGTGTATTACGCACGGGACGAAGCGGGCGGCTATGTGGGAGTTAACAAGACCGTCTGCAGCGAGATGCTGCTCTATTTTGGTGATAACCAGGTGGATAAGATCAAATTCTTTACCGAGCCCAAGGCTGAAATGAAACCCATGAAACAGGCCAACCACGAAGCGCTGAGAATGCCCGGCTTTTTCTGGGAAAAAGTGCGCCGCCCCATGAGCGTATCCGACCTGTTCGACCCCGAGAAGGCGCCTCCCTCTCCAAAGGAAACACCGGCGCCTGCCCCGTCGGCAGAGGAACAGCCCACGGTTGAGCCGGAAAAGGCAACCGAATCGGAAGTGGAACCGGTGAGTTCCGAACCCAGTGGGAAAGCGGGAGAGAAGTAATTTTGATTTTTGATGTGCGATTTTTAATTTTTGATTTTTGATGTGCTCCCAACTGGCTGCACAGCGGTAGCTGCTCTTTCGGGCCACATCAGACATCAAAAATCGCAAATCGAATATCATAAATCATAGCCATCGCCTTCCGCCAAAATAGCTTCAAAATATGCTTAATAACACCATTATTTCAATAGCCATTCTATTCAGCCCTCTTTTCCTCTCCGCCCAGCCCACCCAGGCGCTGCAGGCCGCCAACCAGGCTTATCGGGACAAAGAATACGAAGAAGCCATCCGGCAATACGAAGAGATTCTATTCGAAGGGTACCACTCTGAAGCCCTTTATTACAACCTCGGCAACGCCTACTACCGAACCGGAGAAACCGGGCGGGCCATTCTCAACTATCAGCGCGCCCTGAAGCTCGACCCTCAGGACCATAACACCCTCCACAACCTGGAAGCCGCTCAGGCCCGCCTGCCGGAACCGCCGGCCCGCATACAGCAATCGGGTGTCGTGGAAGCCTGGCTTTCCGTACAGAATGCCCTTTCCACCCGCACATGGAGCGTGATCGGGCTTGCCCTGTTGTGGCTTGGCTGCGGCGGTATTGCGCTGTGGCTGCTGGGGCGCTCCCCCCGCCGGAAAAAAGTGGGGCTGGCCGGCGCATTAGTACTGATCACCCTCTGCCTCCTGCCGTTCTTACTGGCCTACGGGCGTTCCCAACAAGAGTTTTTTAGCTCCAAAGCCGTTGTCATGGTTGAGGAAACCCAGCTTCACGCCGCTCCGGAAGAGGACAGCCAGGCGGTCCAGAAGTTGTATGAAGGCGCCACCGTCGAAATCCTTGACGCCATAGGCGCCTGGAATAAAGTGCGCCTGGAGGATACTACGGAGGGCTGGTTACCGAAAGATGTGATGGAGGGGGTATGAGGGGTGGGTGGTTCATTATGTCATCGTTCCATGGGTTCATGGGCGCCTCAATGGAACAAGGGCCCCATGGAACAATAAAAAAAGCCCTATCACTGATAGGGCCCGAAATATAAAGCTATGAAAACTAAAACTATTGCTTAGTTACTTCTTACTTTTCGTCTTCGTCAACTTCTCTCCCGCCTTTAAGGCTGTCCTGGAGGTCTTCCAGTTCCTCCCACTTGGCTTCGGCTGCCAGTTTGGCCTGCTTAGACCAGGTGGCAGGGTCGTGCATACGGTAGCGCGGGCCTGCTTCGTCAAGGATAGCCTGCACCTTTTCGGCCGGCGCGTCGGCCAGTTCCTGCCAGGTGTTGATGCCGGCGTCGTTCAGCAGGCCTTCGATCTTCGGGCCAATGCCTTCGACCAGCTTGAGGTCATCCTGATTGACTTTCTTACCGGAAGGTAAGGTGATCTTTTCAGATTTGGCCGTTTTCGGCTTCTCTTCCTTCTTGGCCGGGGCTTCTTCCTTTACGGGAGCCGCCTGCTTCGGTTCTTCTTTCTTCGGTTCTTCCTTCTTGGCCGGGGCCTCCTCGACTATAGGAGCGGCTTTGGCCGCTGCCTTGGGCTCTTTCGGCTTGATCTCCTCATTAACCGGTTTTTCCTTCACCGGAGGTTCGGCCACGGCGGCGCCGTTGCCATTGGGAAGTACGCTGACGAAAGTACGGTTATGGCGACGTTTGCGGAAAGAAATGACGCCGTCGATAGCGGCATGCAGGGTAAAGTCCTTACCCATATAAACGTTCTCACCGGGGTGGAACTTGGTGCCCCGCTGGCGAACGATGATGTTGCCGGCACGGGCTTCCTGCCCGCCGAACAGTTTTACGCCGAGCCGTTTCGATTTACTGTCCCGGCCGTTGTCAGTACTACCTACACCTTTCTTAT
>CAYQKY010000353.1:0-4372 GCA_964418125.1 uncultured Phaeodactylibacter sp. | reverse complement strand
TTTTGATGAAGAAGGGGGGTAGGGCAACGGCGTGGTATGGCTTTCTCAGGGGTCAGCCTTTAACCCGGCGCTCGATAGATTCCTGGCTTCGGTTGCTGTGGGTAATTTCAACAACGGATACGATGAGCTTTTCGTCGTTGATGGAGTAAATGATTCGGTAGTCCCATTTTAGCACTCTGCGGTATATTTGCTGCCCGTCGCAGAGGTAGTGTTCCTTTTCATGAGACTCTGGGAAACGCGCCAGGCTCTTTATGGTTTTTCCTATTGCCCGGCGAACTTTGGCCGCCATTTCGGCAGAAGCTTCCTGTTCGATGCGGCTACTGATCCTGCGTAAACTATTCTGAGCCATTGGAGTCACGACAACCTTGTAGGTTACCATTTTTCCATTTCTTTTTCCAGGTCCTCGATCGTGATGTACTCTCCTCGTTCTACCCCCTCCAGCTGTTCTTTGAACAGTTTCCTGGCTACACTCGCATAAAGAGGAACGCCGTCAACATCATAGCCGATAATAGGGTCTTCATGCTCGCGCACATAAGCATCCAACATGGAATGGACCACTTTGAGAAAGCTTTCATCCTGTACTTTTTCCAGATAGGACTGGATCTCGGCTCTGATCTGTACAGCATTCATGATCATTAGTTTTTTGTAAACATAAAGATAACGGTTTTCTCCGGATTATCGTTTCTCCCCAGGCGGTATTTGTGGAGGGACTGGGCAGGGGCAGGCCTGTTAGGCTGCGTTGTTCACAGCTGCAGCTTGCCGGGGGCTCCTGGACGGGTTGCCCGACGGCAATACTTTCCAGATAGGGCAGGAGCCCTGTACTTTGGGCCGTGTACGACGATATGTCGTAACGAACTGTGCAATCAAGTGGGGCGCAAGCGGGGGTTCCTTCTGTTCTTCCAGATAAGCTTTCAACATGGAATGCACCACTTTCAGGAAGCTTTCGTCTACCTGGTCCAGGAATAAGTCAATCTCCGTCCTGATCTCAACAGTACTCATAAGCCTTATTTTTTTCATTATAAAGTTAACGGTTTTCCCGGGATTATCGTTTCTCGACAGGCGGTATTTGTGGAGGAGCGGCAAGAGCAAGGTACTTTAAAAAATAAAAGTCTCATCTGACTACATATTTAAATTCAAAGGGAATTACACCTCCTATCAAATTTGGAGGTAAAATTTCATAAAATGTTCCTTTTATAAAATGTTCTCCAATATGATTCGAAACATTTGAGTAATGAATAAAAGTTGAGTCATTGAAAATAGTATCCTTCACGGTTATTCCATTAAAAGTATCACTAATAATTGCCATGGCATAACATGTATCGTACTCAGAGTACTCCAATTGTAAAACAACATCAAATGAATCCATTAAAGGTATGGATTCGATTTTATCAATTGGTTGCCCATTAAACTCAATTGCAACCGGAAGTTTAGAAGCCACTAAATTTCCTTCAGCATCCCAGACTTTGTGGTAACTTGCAAGGCTGTCTCCTTTAAAGAAATATAAGTATTCATTTATTTGCCCATTTTGAAAGAATTTTTTGGCCATTCCAACAGGCATCCCTTTTTCAAATCTCATTTCAGATTTAATATTTCCATTTGGATAATAAACTTTTTCCAAACCATTTAATGTATCATTGATATAGTTTCTAGTCAAAAAAAGTTCGCCATTTTCGTAATAGCATGAAGTCATGCCTTGCTTTTTTTCATCGATTTCCCTGCAAACACAACTATATTCAACTCCTTCATAAAGGAGGACGCACTTATTCGTTGTGTTTGTAAGATCTCTTTTACAGGCAAACAGAAATAGCAGTAATAATAAATAAGAGAATATTTTCATGAACCTTCTTTTTACGTTTTTCAAAAAATGAATAATTAGCAGCCTGTCGGGGAACGCCCTGAAGCTCGTACATGCAAGCCCCAGTTTAGATAGCTTAGTTTCAATTCAGCTCCTCATCAGGCGAGAAGGCTGAGAGGCCTATTGAGCCTTTTGCAATTGGCATCTCCCTCTGTTTTGAGCCCTTTCTTAGCTTAGGGTTATTCTGCCCTTGTCATTTTTTTAGGAGCTAACCTAAAAAGTATGCCATTCCGCCTCACATTAACCCACTTAGAAGTATCTGTTCCAATCACAGAATTTGTTAGAAATAATGTGTCATTCTTCCAAAAATTGCCACTGGGATAAATTGTATCCACATGTGGCACTAAAAAGGTGTTTCCATTACCGAGTAAACCTTCTCTGGTACCGACTTCATCATTGTAGGCACCAATTGTTGAAGCAAATCCACTGAAATATGAAAACCAAAAAGAGCGGTACAGCGTCAAAGTGGTGGGTCTTGTTATATTTAAAGCCATTGCACCCCTGGCAAGCCAATGCCAGGTTGTCTAACCGGTTATCTCCGCCTTTACTAACGGGATTGATATGTTCAATCGAGAAAGGAGTGGAAGAGAAGAATTCCTGGCTCAGGCAATATTCACAGCAGCCGCCCGCCCTTTGCCGGACCTGAAGCCTGGTTTTCTCTGAAATGCTAGGCATGAAAAGCGGGTATTCCCAGTTGTTCCATGAGGCTACGCAGGCTCACTTTTCTGAGCAGAGCCAGCTCTGAAAGATACTTTAGACGCTGGACATTTTGCATCTCCATCTCAGAATTAATGCGGATGAGTTCCTCCTGTTCCACTTCAGTAAGTGTTTCAGCACGGCGTTTTTCGTCTAATTCCCGGAACCGCTGCTGAACCGGGGCAGGAAGGCTCTCATTGATCAATTCCAGCAATTCTGATTCCCGTTCCCCGAGGTGGCCCGCCTTACGGCGGACGCTCATGGAAAGGATCTGCTGGATGAAATCATCCAACTCTTTGCCTTCTAATTGGGCTACGCCCTGCAGCAGATCCTCAATGGTAACACTCGACTTTATCTGGATGGAAGACATGAGTAATCGTTTGATTCCAATAAACAACTTGAAGTTTTATGAAAAACGGGAGATGTCACAAAATAGTTCTTTTTTCAATAATTCTGGCCGCCACGGCCATGTTTTATGAGCGCCCACCTGCGACTGCAGGGCAGTACCCGTTGAGAAGCCTGTACTTTGGGGCGTGTATGAAGAAACGTCATACGAACTGTACAAATAAAGAATACAAGCGGGAGCAGGGGTAAGAGGCTGCTGAGCGTAAGTTTTAAAAAAGTTCCATTGATATGTTTTCTGATTCCAAAAACACTTCGAGGATTAAAAAAAATAATGTTTGCCCTATGTTTTCCTTTGCACACTTTAGCATTAAGCTCACCTCCTCTCGATTTGAGGGGTGGCAAGTTTTTAACATTTTTTTATAGTACATTATGGTTTCTTCATAACCCAAATCTTCCATACTTTTCCGGAATCCACTCCATTTAACAGTTATTGGAGTATTTTCTTCAAATATTCCAAACCCCCCTTCTAAAACATCTTCAAGTGCATCTAAATTAGTTAGGGGGCTGTTATTGTCGGACATGAATTTTGTTGTCATGTGGGCAAGAAAACTTTTAAAATCAGAAAACTCCTCTGCATCTATATATATGTTCTTCATTTATGCATAGTTTTTTGTAGTTAGCCTTTTTAAAAATACTCTGCTATGAATTTTGCTCATATTAAGCTTGCAGGCTATTCTGCAAATTCACAAAACGAAGAATTAAGAGGTTTGTCATTTTTTCCTCTCGCTACTGTTTAGGAACTTTTATTTCGCTGAAGGTTTTATAATGGTCATGAGTGTAATAATACTTACCATCACTTCCTTTAATAAGCCTTCTACTTGACCTCGTGGCGCCATTTGCTCTTTGAGCAGGACTCGGATTACGATCTATGTCGGCTTTTCTATAGGTAATTCGGTTTCCATTTGCATCACGCTTTGGCAATTTACCATCCCTGTTCCGGTACCTTTTGCTTATTTTATCAAAAATTTTTGCAGCCTTCAATATTTTTTTGAAACGTCCACCCCCAACGGGCGCTGTCCCAGTTTCTATTGCCTGCCCACCATCCACTACCGATCCATCCCGAAGTACATGTTCAAATCGTATGTCGCTTGAAGTCCAGGGATTACCATCGCTAACAACCCTACTATCCATCACATCAGTCGGAGACACCATTGTAGCGGTCATCACGCCTAAATCCCCTCCCAGGTCGCTTATAGCGGTCTTTTCTCTCTCGTTCTCAATAGCGTAGGTGCCATCGCTTTGTTCCCGAATCTTATTCCTTTTAAACGCTCCAAAAACACCTCCTGCATTAATCCCATTTTCTTTTGCGTATTGTCTCGCTTCTTTCTTGGTCTCAAACAGCCCATCCGGGTCGATGTAGGTTAATGGGTTGTCAAAGGCAAACCGGTAGGGAGTCCAATCAGGAGCATCCTCAGC
>CAYQKY010000352.1:1559-4413 GCA_964418125.1 uncultured Phaeodactylibacter sp. | reverse complement strand
AGGCAACCAACAACGATCAACAAAATCAGGGTTTTGAGACTATATATTCTCGAATACATCCCGAACTGACGTATTTCTAAGTATTTCTACATATTTACAGATATCACTTTCTCCCCGCCGGCGCCTGCCCGCCCGCCTTTTCCACCGCATGGCGGCTGATGGCGGAGCCGAAGAAGATGCTGTTGGCGAAGATGCGGTTCGTGCCGTACCAGAAAGCCCGGAAGTTGGGGTTGTCCAGCAGGCAGATCGTCCGCCCCTGCCCTACCCCACTGACGACGGCGGCGGCCGAGCCGCGGAGCATCTCCAGGTTTTTGTCTTTGATGTAACCGCTCAGCAGGGGAGCGTCCGTGTACACGGCCGGTGTGGCGTAGTCGTTGCCGGATGGCTCGAAATACAGGCGGTTGCTGCGGAAAAAGGGCATTGGGGATTGACGGTACCCGAAGAAGAGCGGGTGGCTGAGGTCTGCCTCCGCCTGCACGATGGCGCCGCCGATGTTCTCCGAGCCGCGGTCGGCGTCGAGGCGCTCGTAGGGCCGCCTTTCCGTGGCGCCGTTGTCTTTCTTTGGTTTTTCCCGGGCATTCAGGCTGGCCAGGCCCTGCTTCCGGGCGGCATTGGCCGCTTCTTCGATGGTGATCAGCGTACCTCCGCCGGCGGCCCACTCCCGAAGTTTGTCCCACCCTTCTTTGGGGACGTTGTTGTAACTACCGCCGGGCATGACGATCACGGTGTATTTGTCGAGGTTGCTGCCGGCCAGGCCGGCCGTTTCCAGCTTGCTCACCCGCATGTCGTAACGCTGGTCGAGCAGGTGCCACACTTCTCCTGCGCCGTAGCTCGATACGCCATCGCCCACCAGGATCATGACTTTCGGTGGTTTCAGGGCCTCGAAATCGTTGCTGCCCAGGTCGATGCCGGAGGGTGTCAGGCCGGTGGACACAGCGCGGATCGGCGCCAGCGCCTCGCCGGACGCCCGCACCACCAACTGGTGTACCTGAGCGGGACTCCCGGCCTGGTTCTGCACCGGGATAAGCACCGTGCCTTTGGCATAGTTCCGCCCTTCCAGTTGGAAGTCCCGGGTGGCCACTTTGGCCCGAAGCCCTTTGCTCAGCAGAAAATTCAGGGCGCGGGGGGCATAGTAATCCTCCCATTCCAGCAGATAGGCATATTGGCTGACGGAAGGAGGCTCGATCTTCCGTTCCGGCGCCAGGCCCCGGACGGCCTCTCCCAGCAGGCCCTTGCTGAAGGCCTTGCCGCTTACCTCCGCATGATCCACATTGAAGGC
Organism: uncultured Phaeodactylibacter sp.; assembly: GCA_964418125.1. Lineage (GTDB taxonomy): Bacteria > Bacteroidota > Bacteroidia > Chitinophagales > Saprospiraceae > JACJXW01. The sequence continues at coordinate 3,134 of CAYQKY010000352.1, read as the reverse complement.
CAGGGGCAGGGCCCAGCTGGATACGTCGTAAAAAACACTGTCCTGAAAAGTAGTCGCTGTATCGAAAAGGGCCCGAACCAGGCGGTACTGGGTTTGTTCCACCGGCACGATAAATGAGGATTCCGGCTGAAAGGCCTTTCCGTCGAGCTCCAGGGGCCTGCCCAGCCGATGAACCTCCACCTGATGGCGGCGCAGGATCTCCACCATGGCGTACAGGCGCGCCTGATCTTCCGGCTCGCCGAACACGATGGCCTTCCGGGCGTCTTTGCGAGCGTCCTGCACGGCATCGCGGTAGAAGCGGCGCTGGTAGTCCAGCAACTCGGTGCGCAGCCCCACCGCCGCTTTCTGGGTGGACAGGGCGGTTACCACCTGATTGCGGATGGCAAAGGGAAAGCTCAGCGGGCCGTTGACGGTGGATTGCAGGTGCCCCCGGGCGCTGGCCTGCTCGAAGAGGATGCCGATGCTGCCGTTGGCGTCGGGGTAGGTCGAGCCTTTGCCATAGTAGAAATCATCGTAGCCCTCCTGGCTGTAGTACAGGGAGCCGATCTCGTCGAGGGCGGCGGCGTGGTAGGCGCCGACCCTGCCGGTCAGTTCCTGGTTTTCCCAGGGTGTGATGGGGTTGGTGCGTTCCGGGACGCCGGGCATAAAGAAGAAAGTGCTGTTGGTTCCCATCTCATGGTGGTCGGTGAGGATGTTGGGCTTCCATTCGTGGAATACGCGGAGGCGCCCCCGGCTTTCGGGGTGCTGGGCCGGCAGCCAGTCGCGGTTGAGGTCGAACCAGTAGTGGTTGGTGCGGCCCCGCGGCCAGGCCTCGTTGTATTCGCGGTCTTGTGGGTCGTCGGTGAGGTTCTCATTTTTGTGCATATTGGCCCAGGTGGAAAACCGGTGAAAGCCATCGGGGTTGAAGCAGGGGTCCAGCAGGATGACCGTTTCATCGAGGATGCGCTGCACTTCGGCGCTCCGGCCGGCGGCAAGGTAATAGGCCACCAGGGTGGCGGCGTTGCCCCCGCTGGGCTCATTGCCGTGGATGCTGAATCCCTGATAGAGAACCGCCGGCATGGCCGTGACATCGGCTTTGTTTGATTGCCCGGGATCGGACAAGGCCAGGTGCTCCTGCCGGATCTCCTCGATGCGGGCGTGGTTGGCCTCGGAGGTGAAGGTGAGGTACACCAGGGGGCGGTTCTCGTAGGAGCGGGCGTACTCGGTAAGGGTTAGGCGGGGAGAAGCGGCCGCCAGGGCCCGCATATAGAACAGCTGCTGGTCGTGGCTGAGGTGCCATTCGCCAATCTGATAACCCAGGAAAGATTCCGGGGTGGGAATGGCCGGATCGTATTCAATGTCCGGAAGATAGTACGTCAGCGGTTGCTTTTGAGCGACAAGGCTGAGGGCGGCCAGCAGGAAGGCCAGCGGGAACAATTTTTTCATCGATTTTACTGTGTATTTGGAATTTCGCTAAAATACGTTTTTTTGAATGCAAGAATTTATTGGAGTTTAAGACGGGGCACCTCCTATCGGCTCAGGTAGCGCCTTGGATGAGTTTACGTCTTCGACGCCAAATAAATTTGGCGATCCGGG
>CAYQKY010000352.1:0-1459 GCA_964418125.1 uncultured Phaeodactylibacter sp. | reverse complement strand
GTAGCGCCTTGGATGAGTTTACGTCTTCGACGCCAAATAAATTTGGCGATCCGGGCACACGTCTCTGTCGGCCTTTTAAACCAGCGCAAAACATTAAAGTTTACATTATAAACAGGCCGTTGGATAGGAAAAAGACTATTTTTGCAGCCTGCCCGGTAAAGGCGCGCCTTTGCCGGAGACAGTTTACTGAAAAAGACAAAAGCAATGAAAAAACACAACTTCAGCGCCGGCCCGGCCATCCTGCCGGCCACCGTTATGGAACAAGCTTCCCAGGCAGCCCTAGACTTCAACGGTATGGGACTCTCCATCCTGGAGATATCCCACCGCAGCCCGGAATTTACGGCAGTTCTCAATGAGGCTGAGGTTCTGGTGCGGGACATCGCCGGCCTCAGCGACGATTACGCGGTGCTCTTTCTGCAGGGCGGGGCCAGCTCCCAGTTCTTCATGACTGCTATGAACCTGCTGGATGAGCATGAAATGGCCGCCTATGCCGATACCGGCAGCTGGTCGGCCAAGGCGATCAAGGAAGCCAGGAACTTCGGCAAGGTAGAGGTCGTGGCTTCTTCCAAAGAACAGAACTACACCTTCATCCCCAAAGGTTATGAAGTGCCGGCCAACGCCAAATACTTCCACCTGACCAGCAACAACACCATCTTCGGCACCCAGTATCAGGAATGGCCGGAAACCCGGGTTCCGCTGGTCGCCGATATGTCGTCCGACATTTTCAGCCGCCCCATCGACATGGAGCGCTTCGGCCTCATCTACGCGGGGGCCCAGAAGAACATCGGCCCGGCGGGGCTTACGCTGGTGATCGTCCGCCCGGATATACTGGGCAAAGTCGGCCGCACCATTCCCACCATGCTCGATTACCGCACCCACATCGCCAAGAAATCGACCTTTAATACGCCCCCGGTATTTGCCATCTACGTGGCCATGCTGACCTTCCGCTGGATCAAGGCAAACGGCGGCCTGTCTGCCATGGCCACCCGGAATGCCGCCAAGGCGCAGCTCTTATACCAGGAGGTCGACGCCAATCCCATGTTCACGGGAACGGTCACCGATAAAGAGGACCGCTCTCAGATGAACGCCACCTTCGTGATGGCTCCGGGCAAGGAGGAACTACAGAGTACGTTCCTGGAGATGTGCAAGGAAGCCGGTTGTGTCGGCGTCAAAGGGCACCGCTCGGTAGGCGGTTTCCGCGCCTCGATGTACAACGCGATGGATATCGAAAGCGTGCAGGTGCTGGTGGACGTGATGAAGGGGTTTGCGGAGAAGTATGGGTGAGGGAGTGAATGATGGAATGATGGAATTAGTGAATTATTGGATTAGTGAATTTTACCCGGGAGAGCCCGGGGCGAAGACGGGGAGTGATAAAAAACAGAAGGGCAGGAGATCCGTTACGGGTTCCTGCCCTTTCGCGTCATACTGTCTCGGATGGAATTAACAATTCATCATTTTA
>CAYQKY010000351.1:0-4488 GCA_964418125.1 uncultured Phaeodactylibacter sp. | reverse complement strand
GCAGCCAAACTCGCCCTCCAGCACCATATCGGCGGTGATGAAGCGCTGACAGTCGCCGTTCAATGTTACATTGATTTCGCTGTTACAGAGCAAGTTGGCCGGAGTAGGGTCATCCTGGGTAACCGTGATAAGGAAGTCCTCATCGCGGAAGTTGCCTTTTGCATCTTCGGCAGAGATCTGCACCTGGTAGGTGCCGGGCTGGAATACGCCAAAGAAGCGGTCGCCACCGGCAGAAAAGACAGTGGCAAGAGTCGGGCCGGAGACTACCGTAACGGTAAATTCAGAGCCGGGAACCACCGAACTGCCGGGGAAGTGGTCGCCATCGCAGTCGTCCGTTACCGTAACTTCGAAGAAAACCATTGCCGTCCCTCCGATGTCACAGGGGTCAAGCGATGTTACGATATCCTGAGAGGGATAGACGATGATAGGCGCCCAGGTGTCTTTATCTACTCTCAGGTTTGCCGTTTTAGAGGCCTCACAATCGAGTTCAATTGGAATCGTGTAAGTAATAGTATAGTCGCCTTCCGCAAGCTGGGACAGGTCTACATCGAATGTGCCGTCGCCATTATCGGTAATACCGGCCGGGCCGCTGTACACGCCACCGGCGGGCGTAGCTCCGCCCGTAACCGTAACCGTCTCATCTCCTACACAGGTAAGGTTGATGTCCGAAAAAGCAATATCAGGGTCCGTGAGAGCAGAAGCACAGCTGCCGAATAAGAACTCGACCGATTGATCTACGCCATCGACAACGGTAATGACCCGGTTGGTAAATCCAAAGTTGGTAACCGTACAGGCGTCGCCGGGCGAGAGTGGTTCGGCAACCTCATTGGGCGTATCGCCGCCATTGATCAGGAACCGGTATTCCTGAGGGCCTTCCGGAAGGAAAACGGTGGTGCAATAGACACCATCGCCATCGGAGTCGTCCATTGGATTAGCGGATGGATTCCAGCCGTTAAATCCGCCGAACAAAGTAACGGTATTAACCCCCGGCAGGCAGCCGATATTTACACAAAATTCGACATCAGCGCCGGCGGGAGGCGTACAGGTTTGGTCACAGGAATTCCAGCCGTATGTTTCCATCACCGGGGTACCGGAGCCGTCAATATTGATCACCCGGTTGGTGAAGCCAAAATTGGTGACGGTGCAGGGGTCTCCCGGAGCGAAGCTTTCCGGGCCTTCATCCTGGTTGAAAAACAGGTACTCCTGGGGGCCGGAAGTCATTTGGACGGTAGCACAGAAAATGCCATCGCCATCCGGGTCAGTCACCGGGTTAGCGCCAGCGTTCCAACCATTGAATTGGCCAAATACACTCGGAGCAGTCGCGGCAGGCAGGCAAGAGAGGTCTACGCACAGCGTAACATCGGTCGTCGTGGGAGCAGAGCCACAGCTCGGGCCACACATTTCCCAGCCGTACGTTACACTTTGCTGCATGCCTTCAACTACCGTAATGGAACGGTTGACGAAGGGGCCGTTGAGAACGGCGCAAGGCGCCGTGGGGTCCAAAGCTTCCTGGCCTTCTTCCTGGAAGAAGAACCGGAACTGCTGCTCTCCGGGAGGCAGCGGAACGACCGCACAATAAACGCCATCGCCATCGGGGTCCGTGACCATGTTGGCGCCGGCATTCTCGTTATTGAATGGCCCCATTACGCTGGGTGCGGTCACAGAAATAAAGCAGGAGAGGTCTACACACAAGGTGATGTCGGTCGTGGGTGGCGTAGCGGAAGTAACGGTGAGCGTGTAGTCACCCGTTGCGCCTCCAAACCCGCTGACATAAATGAGGTAGTCGGTACCTGCCGTAGATGTCCAGGTTACTTCCGATTGAAGGCCGGGATCGCAGGAATCATCATCCCCGGCTACACACACCAGGTTGTTACAGTCACCGGTGAAAACGGCAATTCTGGTATCAAAGTTCGAGCCACAGAGGGAAGCCGTCATATCCAGGCCCGTACCCGTTGTTCTGTACCAGACGCCGGCGCCACCGACGCCACTGCCGCAGGCAGGTGGGGCGCTGTTGGTAGCCAAAGCTGTACTGCCGGGGAAAGGATTGCCCAGGGATACTACCGTAGCTGTGATGCAGTTATCATTAGGCGGCGGCGGAGGGGGCGGCATAATGCTTATCGTGCCCGGGCAGGGGCTCTGAGGCGAAGGCCAGGTGTCGACCAGTATGTAATACTGTGTCCCTCCGGTTAGAGAAACCGTAAAGCTATTGGCCGTGGCGCTGCCGCTGGCATTACCTCCCACGCAAGTGCCGCCTGAAGAAGGGCAGCCGGCATAAACGGCAATTTGTGTCCAGCCTCCGCCAGAATAGCTTATCATAACATCGATATCGGAGCCTGGCGTGAATACCAATAGGGACTCGTTACCGTTAAAGTACGAATTCGAGTACGTTCCACAATTCGTGGAATTGAGGGAAGTAATGTCGTTGCCCGCCCCGCATACCAAAGCTGCATTATAAGGCAGAGCGCTTACGACAGTAGCATTGGGGCAGGTGGTTGCATTCAGCTGAAGAGTGCTGAATAGCCCAAATGTCAACAGGATAGCCCAACATCGGGCCAGCCCTTTAAATAAGTAAGTTTTTTCCATAAGATCACGATTTGCTTTTTGTATAAAAGAATTAGGTATAGTTGCTATGTGCTGGCCGCTAGCTATTGAAAAGAGAGCTGCCGGCAGCGGTTGATTTTGGTTTGGCCGTCAGAAAGATCCTAAAAAATGGAAAACAGGTTTTGTCTGCGATGTCAAATTGAGATGGGGCCGTTAACACCAACATTAAAAATGAGGTTGAAAGGAATTATAGTCCTCCAAGTAAGGATATGTGAAAAATTGACGACGCTATTTTTTCAACTCGCAAGGCGAAAAACGTAGGCATACCCTGAACTACGGCGTCCCGCTCTTGAGCGGGATCAACCTGGCAAGACGGAAAAAGAGCAAGTCAGGATTCACACATTTTGGCTTGGGGGAATAAAACAGCAAAACCCCAAGACATAAGAACCATTTGAGCCCTTAATAAATTAAGCACAGTTCGTTTTTGGGATAAAATGTGGTGAAGAACCAAGACGTGAAAGAAAAAAAGAGGCCGGGTGTCATTATTAGGCCGTCTGTCCTTCCTGAGATCTTTCAATCAAGCTTTAAAAGTAGTTTATTAACAGTTAATTACAAATTTTTTGGTAAAAATACTGCGCGGATCCCGGACAAAAATCACTTCAGGATCATAACTTCCCCGCCCATGGCCTCTACACGGCCGTCCGCAAATTCAATTTCAGCAAAGTAGACATAGATACCCGGGTTTACTTTCTCCCCGCGATAGACGCCATCCCACCTGCCCTGAGCATCATTAACAGCAAAATTGCTTGCAGAAAACACTACTCCTCCCCAACGGTCGAACACCTTGAAATCGCGCACAATTTTGATATTCGAATCGGCATAGATCCTGAAGTAGTCATTGACGCCATCATCATTGGGAGAAAAGGCATTGGGGATAAATATTCTTCGGGTTGGATCCACCAGCACCATTATCTGATCGCTCACCACACAACCGTTGATGTCCACCACAGTTACGGTATAAGTCGTCTGGCCAACAGGGCGGATAACTGGCTCAGGGCAATCCAGGCAACTCAGGCTTTCCTCAAAATCCCAGATGATACTATCAATAACAGCATTGGTATTCAGGGATAACCGGAGGCTGTCGCCCAGTAGGGCCACCTGGTCCGGGCCAAGGTCTATCCAGATGGGATCGGCCGCCGGGACAATAGCATCAAGTTCCAGTTCACACCCGCCGGCATCCTGAATGATGAGGGAATAGGCCCCCGGCGAGAGGTTCCCAAATTGAGCTGAGGCCACCAGGTTACCCCCATTTAAGGCAAACAAATAGGGCGGTTCGCCACCGATAACCGTGTCAATGAGGATACTTCCGTCATTTTCTCCCGGACAACTTTCGGCATTTACCTCTACTACCGCATCGAGGAAAACTACCGGAATGGTAATGGTTATATTGTCGGATCCGGTACAGCCGGTAGCATTATCGGTTACTATCAGCGTGTAGGCCCCTTCTTGAGTAACTTCCAGGACTGGCCCGGTTCCTGCTACGGTGTTATTGAATGTCCATTCATAGATAATATCCGGGCCAGTTGATGAACCGGTAGCTTCCAGAAGGGCCCGCCCCCCCATCCCCTGGCAGGCCGGAGACAATAGAGAAGCCTGAATACCGGCAACGACGCTACAGGGTGTTCCGGAACAAGGCACACATATTGTCCCGTCGCAATCCAGCACCGTTTGTTGGTCATTAAAGGTATTCGGGTCACCGTCATCACAGGCCTCGGTAGTGGTTGGCCCGCTTATACAGTCGGCCGGAACTCCGGCGCAGGGCACGCAGATGCTCCCGTCGCCGGACAGTACGGTTTCCATATCATTAATGGTGCACGGGTCCCCGTCGTCGCAGGACACCTGCATCTCGCAGGAACCATCCGTCCCGCAGGGCGCAGGCTCGCCGGC
>CAYQKY010000350.1:0-4496 GCA_964418125.1 uncultured Phaeodactylibacter sp. | reverse complement strand
TTCAGCCTCCGGCTCTCCGGGCAATCCCATGGTTTTAGCCCTGGATTCGCATATTACTACTTTCCAGGGAGAAATGCTGGCTGGAACGCTTCCTAATTAGCGAAAACCCTTAAAGTGGCTTTTGGAAAGCGCCATTTTCACATTTCAGCCTGTTGTCACAACCCACTACGGCCGAACCGAAAAGCGAATTCCATCGCCATCACCCGCTGGAAAAGCCAGCCCTCGGGCCCCTTTCCCGTTTCTAATTTTAGAGTATGTTGGGGATTCACAAGTTATCCCTGAGGTTCGTGAACAATTGGAAAGGCTCACGAAAATTGGGTGCGGATTTAGTGTTTTTGTGTCTTAGTGGCAAGAAAAGCTCCAAAGCCCCATGCCTGCAGTACCAAAAAAAGCCCTAATTTTACCCCACACCAAAATCCCGGGCCCACTTTATGCTCCTATTTAAAAAGCGGACGGATAACCGAACGGACGAAGAACTGCTCGCCGCCTACAAGCGCCGGCCCTCCGAGGCCATCCTCGGGCTGCTGTTCCGGCGCCACTCCCACAAGCTGTACGGCCTTTGCCTGAGCTACCTGAAAAACCAACAGGACGCCGAGGATGCCGTGATGGACTGCTTCGCGGAGCTGCCGCCCAAAATGCTGAAGTACAACATTGAAGACTTCGAATCCTGGCTCTACCTGGTGGTCCGCAACTACTGTATCCGGCTGCTCAAGGAAAGGGCGCGGCTGCGCACCGACGGGCTGGACGAAATTTGCGAAGAAGTTTTTGTGGAATCCGCCCCCCCAAATGCTCTTTATGATATAGATGAAGAAGAACGGCGTTTTGAGGTGCTTAGCGACGCCATAGACCAGCTTAAAGGCGGGCAGCGAAAATGCATCATCCTGTTCTACCTGGAAAACCGGTCTTATCAGGAAATAACCGAGCTAACTTCCTTTAACCTGAACGAAGTGAAAAGCCACATCCAGAACGGGCGACGCAACCTCAAAAACCTCATACTCAAGCTAACATGAAAGAAGATATACCCCGAAACGGAAAAAACCTGTCTCGCAAGGAAATGCTCGAGCGTCACCGCCGCCGGGAATACGCAGACACGGGTAATGAACTCAACGAATTCTCCCGCCGCGCTTTGGCGGGCCTGCAATACCATTCCGAAGAAGAAGCGCTGGAATCCACACTGGCCCGGCTGGACCGCAGACTGGGCGCAGCTCCGGGGCGCCCGTTTCGGCTTCGGCATATCCTCAGCATGGCCGCTGCCTCCGCCCTCCTGCTGGCAGCCGGGTATTTCCTTTTCTTAAGGCCTCCAGCCAATGAGGCCCTGTTCGCCCAGCATTTCGACTACCTGCCCAGCGCGGTGGAAACCGAAGGAGTGGACAGGAACCTACCGTCCGTTTACAGTGAAAATACCAGCCCCCGGGCCGGGGCCATGCAAGCTTATGAAACCGGCGATTATCAACAGGCCCGGAAATTAATGGAGAAGCACCTCTCGGAAAACGACAGGGATGCAGAGATTCGCCTGTATCTGGGGATTGTGTTGCTCGGAGAAAGTGAACCGGAACCGGCAATTATCAACCTGGAGGCTGCATTGCCCAACCTGCCCAAGCCGGAATATGTGCGCCCCGCATCCTGGTACCTGGGGCTTGCCTATCTGAAAAACGGCCAGCCGGAAAAGGCCAGGGACCGGTTCCTTCAGCTCAGGGAGGGAAAAGACCGGTACGCTAAAGGCGCCCGCGCCGTATTAAAAAAATTGTAAAACCGAACATCAGCAGGCAGGCTATACCCCATAGCAGCCAGCGGGAGATCCCTCTGCGTGCCTGAAGAACCAGAGGGCCGCGGCCTCCTTCATAAATGAACCCACTCCAGTAATAAGGGTGAGCAAAAAGCTCGTCATATTCCAGGCAATACAGCTTGGCCTGCCGCAAAGCCTCACACCGGTCCATTCCCTCCGCCAGATTGTCGTAGAATTGTTTCACCAGCACGGGTGTGGTCCTGTCGCGGACGGGCCAGAGCGACATCACCAGATCCGAACAGCCGGCGTAGGCGAAGGCGTGGGCCAGGCTGGCGCTCCCCTCTCCCACCCTGATCTCACCGACACCGGTATTGCAGGCGCTCAGGACCGCCAGTTCGGCGTCGAGGCGCATGTTGTATAACTCGAATACATGAAGCCGCCCATCTTCACCCGCCCCCTCTTCCAGCAGCAGGTGTGTGGCGGAAGGCAGATTCTGGTTGATCCGGGTATGTGTAGCAATATGGTATACGCCGTAGCGGCGGCAGTACTTTCGGAAATTGGCTTCCGAAGCTTCCTCATCCCTCAGGAAAAGCCCCGGATAGGCCTGTTCAAGGCTGTCCAGCTCTGAGCGGGCGCCGGGCAGATCGGGCAAATACAGGCTATCCTGCTCTGCAGCCCCGAAGGAAGGCGCCAGAGCCATTATCTCCCGCCGGGCTGGAATGAGGGCCTTGTTGTATTGGGCCTGAAGAGCCGCATTAGCAGAAAATAAATACCGGATGGAATATTTTTTCAACAGGTATGGGAGCAGAGAATGGGAGAGGCTATCGGGCTTTACCGGAGCTTCGAGCAACAATTCAAACGGCAGGTACGACAGCTCCTTGTCGGGCACAATGGCCAGTTTTTCTCCCTCAATATAGGGCTCCAGGGGTTGTAGCAGTATCCGGTAAAGCTCAAAGCTCTGGGCATAAAAATGCGCTTCCCGCTCTATCACCGCCCGGCAGAGGGCCAGTATTTTATCTTCCAGCCGGTAAGCCGGCAACCGAAAGAGTTGCCGCTGGTTTTCGGATAACAAAAGAACGAAAACGGAATCGGCATCCCAGAAATATTCCAGCAAGGTTTCCCCTTGGGATAACAACTTTTCCTGCAGTGGGCGGACTGCCGATAGCTGAAAGCCATGCTTCATCTGGTAATACCGGGGATAGGCCGTACGAATGTACTCCAGCAGGCTATCCTGCCGCTGCCGTTTTTCAAAGACCAGGCGTTCCCAGGCATTTAACAGGCTATCGCTTTCATAACCACGGTTCAGGTTTACCTGAGTGGAATAAAATTCAATTTCTTCCAGGAGCTGCCGCTCCGCCTCCACCACGGAGTCCGGTATCCCGGAGAAAGAGCGGGCATAAAACCCATTGAGATTCTCGAGGACAGACAGGGCTTTATTCTTCTCTGAAAAGGCCAGGGCCCGGTCAAAATAAATCGTGTCTCCGGTTTGCTGATAGAGGTGGTACAATGTGCGCAGTGCGCCGGCGTACAGCTCGTTGGCGTTGGCGGCCATCTGGTCGCGCGATAACCGGCTCTGATAGGTATTGCGCAGCCACATCACCAGGGAATCGCCCTGCCCGAAAGTGGCCAGGGATGCCTCCAGCAAAGCCCGGCTTTCTGAGGCCAGCCCGCTTTCCCGGAGGATATCGCCCTTGAGCTTCAGCAACCCTCTGGCCTGAGCTATGCTTTCCAGGCTTTCCCAGGAGGGGTTTTCCATGGGGTTGGCGGCATCGAAGCCGGGAGCTGCCCACCGCAATCCTTCCTGGGCCGCTTCCAGCGCTTCCCCGTAACGCCCCCGGGCCAGCAGAGCCTCTCCCAACAGCATAAAAGAACTACTGTTGATCCCCCTCCAGTTGCCCCGAACGGATAGTGCTTTTTGAACAGCCTGCTCTGCCGGCTCCGGCAACCCTGCCGACAACAGCAACTTACCTTTGTAATTGTAAGCAATCTGCAAAAGCCCTTTATCCGCCTCCTTTCCTCCCTCCATCAATCCCTCAATGGCCAGTTCCAGATAATACCCCGCCGAGTCCGTCCGGCCGCTCTCCGAATGAGCCCTGGAAATATTGAGCAACGTGGAAAATACATTGCCGTCATAGGGCTGATAAAGGGCCCGCCGCAGGCGAAGGGCCCGGTGCAGGTTGTCCAGGGCCGACGGGTATTCCCCAATATCAATGTAGTAGGTACTGAGGTTATTCAGCCCCCTGGCCTGCTCCTCCTGACGGGTAGCCTGAGCCAGTGCCCCTTTTTGATATTGAATGGCCTTTTCATAATCTTCCTGCTCGGCAAAACTATGGGAAAGGTTCAGCAAGGCCGAAGCAACGCCCTCCCGGTAGCCGGCCCGGCGGGCTATGGCCAGAGAAGTATCTGTATAGATTATACATTCCCTCCATCGCCCCCTCCTGCCATAGGCCGCCCCTACACTCAGATAGGCGTCGGCTGCCCGCTCACTTTCCTTCCCATGGTAGTGCAGCGCTGCAGCCAGCGATTCCAGGTAGAACTCCATCTGAGAATCGAAATCGCCCCGGGCAGAGTGAAAAACACCCAGGTTTTGCAGGATGGTACAATAGAACGGAAGAGTATCCGGATTGAGGCAGGACTCCGCCAGTAAACGGCTGTACTGCGCCTCCTGCATAGCCTGTTGAAGTGCCCCTGCAAAATAGGAAGTTTCGCTGAGCCACAGATAGATGTAAGCCTGCCGGTGATAATCCCCGTTCTCAACAAAATGCGGCAG
>CAYQKY010000349.1:0-4508 GCA_964418125.1 uncultured Phaeodactylibacter sp. | reverse complement strand
TTGGATTTTGCTTTTTCTTCCAGGAGCTTACCCAGGGATATGAAGGTGATGATCACCGCCGCCGCCTCATAATAAACATGAGGGTGGATGCCCCGGCTGTACCAGAATTCAGGAAAAATAGTGTTAAACAAACTGAAGGCAAAGGCAATACCGGTGCTCAGGGCCACCAAAGTGTCCATATTGGCCTTTCTGTGCTTTGCCTGCCGGAGGGCGTTGATGAAAAAATGCCGCCCGAACCAGAAGAGGACGGGAATGGATAAGGCCAGAGAAATCCACTTACCCGGGCCCCAGTCCATAAAAAACATACTTATTACCACTACGGGAAGGGTAAGAACGGCCGACCAGACGGTGCGTTCTTTAGCTTCCAGATATTGATTTTGTTGCTGTTGCTGTTGAGCTTCCGAGGGGTTTTCGGCATCGATTATCAGGCCGTAGCCGATACTTTGAAGGGCATTTTGTAGGGCTTCCTCCGTTGTGTTCTTCTCATACTCGACAACGACGAAACTGCCGGCAAAATTTACACTGGCACCATAAACTCCAGGCACCGTAGCCAGGATGGATTCCACACTGGCAGCACAAGCCGCACAGGACATGCCCGTTACCGGAAAGGTCTTCTTAATTATGGAATCACTTTTTTTCTTATGTAGGCCCATCGGGGAAAGTGCATGGTCTGTAGCGTTCATAATTTTATCATTTTTGTGCTACAAAGTTCAGGCCTGCCAGACAGAATTGCGTTACACAATTTTCGGAAAATCATACATCTTTTTGGGTTGTTCTTTCCCGGATGTGTTAATCGCCTTTCAATGATTACTTTTTAAAGATTGGCCACAGTGAAGGTGAAGGCCTATGAGATGTATCTGCGTATGGTTCACCTTGTATTGGGTGTACAATGCCGGGTTTTCCAGCTATGGAAGTTTTTTGGCCATTAAAGCTGTTAAACAAGAGGACGAACGATAGATCACTTTACCCTTTCCCACGTCTGCGCCTCTCCTCATGATAAGTTTGCCATAGTCCATCTTTTTAAATCCTGATAAACTCCTTATCATCTCATAATTCAAAACCTACGTGAAACCCGATACTGTTAAAGGCTGGGTTGCGATCCTCGCCAAATAAATAAGCATTCGAAAGATGCATATTACGCACACCAATATCCATAAACATATCCGGTTGTAGTTTGAAGTCGGCACTTAAGCCATAAAAGCTGGTAAAATTATACACACGAACTTATAAGTCGGTTCGATTTTTTTATTTTTGCCACTATGAAGATTACCGCCTTCATATTAACTATGTATGTACTTTTCCTGGCAAGTCTGCCGACGTTGAGCATTATGGAAGTTTTCCCTGAAGCAGTTTGTTGTATCAACGATCATGATGAACACCAGGAAGATGAAGGCGACGGATGTAGTGAAGTTTGTAATCCGTTCTTATTCTGCCAGTGTTGTCCTGGATTCACAACTGTTGTGGCCGATCATACATACAAATTGGATCTCGACCGCTATTGCACTCGAAATAGCCGGATCAAGCATCTCTTTCCAAGTCAGGTAGTATTTTCAGTCTGGCATCCGCCGAGGTTTTAACCTTTTCCTTGATTTCAAATCTGTTTTTAATTGTTTAAAGAATTGTAGGATAGCCATAAAATGGTTTCCCATACTTAATCATTTACCATGAAAAGGTTAATAACTATCATTTTCCTTTTGGCCTGGTGTATGGAAGCATTTACCCAACATACTTTGCAGGCCATTGTCAAAGATGCAGATTCTGAAGCGCCTTTAGTCGGGGTAACAGTCCTTGTTGAAGGTACGAATAATGGAGCCAGTACAGACCATAACGGTTTAGCTATCGTCCGCAATATTCCCAACGGCTCTCAGACCATCATTTTTTCATATGTAGGCTATGAATCTCGTAAAGAGGCCTATGAATTTCCTTTATCCTCAGACCAACCAATCATCATATTTTTGGAAGAAGGCCATGAAATGGAGGAAGTTACAGTAACAGCCACCCGTAGTAGCCGTACTATTGAAGAGATCCCTACCAGGATCGAATTCCTGGGATCGGAGGAACTTGCGGAAAAAGCGGTAATGAATTCCACTAATATTGCCATGTTGCTGAGGGAAAGTACAGGAATACAGATGCAACAGATCTCCGCCAGTTCAGCTAATCAGAGCATTCGGATACAGGGACTGGACGGCAGATACACCCAGATCCTGAAAGATGGGTTCCCTTTATTCGGCGGCTTTGCAGGGGGACTGAGCATCATGCAGATCCCGCCACTAGATCTGAAGCAGGTAGAGGTCATCAAAGGGAGTTCCTCCACACTGTATGGCGGTGGGGCCATTGCCGGCCTGGTCAATCTGGTAACCCAAAAACCGGTCGAAGGGGCTCCAGAATTGAGCCTGATGCTCAATCAGACCAATGCATCCGGTACTACGCTCAACGGGTTTTACGCTCAGAAATTCGGTAAAACGGGCGTATCGCTCTACGCATCCGGCAACCGACAGGAACCTTATGACCCTAATGAAGATGGCTTTTCGGACATTCCCAAAGTAAGGAGCTTTACCGTGACCCCCAGGTTTTACTGGTATCCGGATGATAATACTACCCTGTGGGTGGGCGTCAATACCACATTGGAAGACCGGATCGGGGGAGACCTTTTGGTGATTGATGGCAAACCCGATGCGGAACATGTTTTTTCCGAACAGAATCTAACCAAACGGATCTCTTCGCAGGTGGCCTTTGACAAAACCTTTAGCAATTCCTCCGAGCTGCGGTTTCGCAATAGCATCGGTTATTTTGACCGGGAAGTAACCATTCCCGATTATCAATTTAAGGGGGAACAGGTGGCCAGCTTTTCGGAAATTTCCTATGCTACAGGCAATGAGTTGAGCCAGTGGATATTTGGTGCTAACTTGTTTACGGATCGCTTCAAGGAAAGCCCCCTGAATACGACTTCGCTCAGGAACTATCAAAACACAACTATCGGTGGCTTTCTTCAAAACACTTGGGATATTAACGAAACATTTGCATTGGAGAGCGGCTTGCGCACCGATTACAATTCGGATTACGGAGCCTTTGTCTTGCCCAGAGTATCTCTGTTGTTCAAGATAAATAGTCAGCTTTCCGGTCGACTGGGAGGTGGCTTGGGGTATAAACTACCTACCATTTTCACTGAAGAAGCGGAGGCACTGACTTTCCAGGGTATTTTGCCTATTGACCGGAACACTACGGCAGCAGAAAGATCTGTCGGAGGCAACTTTGACCTTCATTACCAAACAGTCATTGGAGAAAAGTTTACCTTTTCTATCAATCAGTTTTTCTTTTATACCCGGCTCAACGATGCCCTTGTACTCCGTGAGGAGTCCGTGACCGGTAATTATCTTTTTGAGAATGCGGACGGGACAATTGATAGCCGGGGCTTCGAATCAAACATCAAACTGACCTACGGAGATTTTAAGCTTTTCCTGCAATATGCTTTTATTGACGCCCGGCTAAATTACGATAACATCAATAATCAAAAGCCCCTGACCCCGAAGCACAATGCCGGGGCGGTGCTGGTCTTTGAGCAACATGGAAAATGGCGTATCGGTCTGGAGTCCTATTATACCGGTCCCCAGTTCCGAAGTGATTACACGCGGACACGAGATTATTGGATCGTCGGACTGATGGGGTTACGTCAATTCAAAAATTTCAGTTTGTTCCTGAATTTTGAAAATTTCATAGATAGCCGGCAATCACGCTATCAGGATATCGTATTTCCGCCCGTGAGCGATCCGACTTTTGCTGAGATATGGGCGCCGACGGACGGCTTTGTGATCAATGGTGGGTTTATCTGGAATCTTTTTGCTAGGGAAGCTCATGATCACCATTAGCATAATCTATCCGCAGCAACTACTATTGTTCTGCATTGAGGGGCAAACTACGGTCCCATAACTACAAAAGACGCAGCATTCACCTGCTTTGGGTTTGAGAATTTTCTGGCAGTATTCACATACATAAAAAAACTGGCAGGCTTCAGTCGGCATTATTTCTTTTTTCTGATGTCCGCGCTCAGGGCAGGTGATTACTGATTCTAGGACCGCTGTCATATTTCAATCTATGACAGATAAATATTTGTCCTGGGCGTTCTTGTTTTGCGGAATTTCATATAGCCTGTTTAATGCATAAATAGTAGCAACGTCCAGTGAATACTGTTGAGAAATCTTATGAAGTAATTGGTTGTCCAACAATTGGTGATCGAAAGCCAAAATGTCATTGGGTGGAGCACCCCATAAAATTCGTATGGCTGTTGAATCACTTACACAGATTGACTGGGTTTGTCCGAGAAAGTCAACTGTTGTTTGAATACACTTTTGGGGAAGACGATTGCCGAAGAAGACAAAAATTGTGAGAATACTTAAGATTAGCTTTTTCATAGTTTAAAAAGTTGTTTGTGAAATCTTTAATAAACTTGAAGGCTTTTAAAGCAACAATCTTCCTGTTTTTGAAAAATGCTGATCAATTTAAAAATCGAG
>CAYQKY010000348.1:0-4514 GCA_964418125.1 uncultured Phaeodactylibacter sp. | reverse complement strand
GCTTCCATTCGAAGTGGCTGAATATGATGTATCCGCGGCTGTTTCTGGCGAGGAATTTGCTGAGGGAGGATGGGGTAATTTTTATTTCGATTGATGATAATGAAGTGCATAATTTGCGAGAACTGTGTAATGAAATATTCGGTGAAGAAAATTTTATTGCAAGCTTTATCTGGCAAAGAAGAATTACAAGGGAAAATAGGCGAAAGATATCAGTAAGCCACGACTACGTACTTCTATATTGTAAAAATCAAAACCTTATTGATGATGCGATAGGTCTCCAGCCTATGACAGATGAGGCTATTTCGAGATATAAAAACCCAGATAATGATGAAAGGGGGGCTTGGACTTCGGTACCAGCAATTGCTCAAGGGGGGCATGGGACAAAGAATCAATTTTATGAACTTGTTACCCCAAGTGGAAGGGTTTTAAATCCTCCCTCTGGATCGTGTTGGCGGTATACGAAGGAGAGAATGGAAGAAGAAATTAGCAAAAATAATATATGGTTTGGTAGTGACGGAAATGGAGTACCAAGGATAAAAAAATTCTTGTCGGAAGGACGACAAGGACTCACTCCTCCTACACTCTTACTTGCTAAAGAGAATGACACAAACGATGTGGGGAAAAGGCAATTGGTGGAGTTGTTTGATGGAGTTGCTGTTTTCGATGCTCCCAAACCAGTAAGGTTATTGACTAATCTTTTGGCTATTGGATCTAAAGAAGAATCAATAGTAATGGATTTTTTTACAGGATCGGCATCATTTGGGCAAGCTGTATTAGAATTAAATAGGGAAAACCTTGGTAATCGAAGATTTATTTTAGTCCAACTTCCAGAATTCATTGATGAAAAAGAAGAGGCATATAAGGCTGGATATAGAAAGATTTCTGAAATTGGGAAAGATCGCATTCACAGGGTTATCCAGAAGATAAATACAGAAATTGATTCTTTACAACAGGAATTGCTTGAAAAGCAAAACAAACTTCAGACGTTAAAGGAAGAAAGCGCCTCACAGCCGCAGTTATTTGGAAATGAACAAGTTAACCCCGAATTCGAGGAACTAGAGGCTAGTATAAACGAGTTAAAGGAAAAACTTTATCACATTGAGAAAACCGACTTAGGCTTCCGCGTCTACAAGCTGGACAAATCCAATTTCCGAATATGGGATGGCGGTGTAGAAAGCCAACCTCTGGCCCAACAACTCCGCATGGCGGTGGACCATATCGACCCCAACAGCAGCGAGCAGGATATATTGTACGAGATCCTACTCAAATCCGGTTTTGAGCTTACGGTCCCCATCAAGGAACTTGTGCTGGCAGGGAAAAAGGTGTATTCTATTGCAGGAGACGCCCTGCTTATCTGCCTGGAGCGGGAACTCACCTCCGAACTCATCCGTGAGATCGCCGCCCGCGAACCGGCTCGGGTGGTTTGCCTAGATGGCGGTTTCCGAAATAATGATCAATTGAAGACCAACGCTGTGCAGATTATGAAGTCTCATGGAGTAAACGATTTTCGAACTGTTTAACGAAATATCGAATATTTTTCAGAAGATAGGTAGGCCCATAACTGATGCTCAAAAATGGATAACGAACAAAATCTAGAAATCGAATTCCAATTCGATCATAAGCAAGATTTTCAATTGGCAGCCATCGACGCAGTAGTGGATGTTTTTAAAGGGCAACCACTTAACGCCGGTGATTTTCAGATCAGTTTATCCGGGAGCATGGGCGAGGGGCTTTTTGCCTCACAGAAACAAACAGAATTGGGTTTCGGCAACCAATTGGCCATTGACAATGAAACGCTTTTTCAGAATGTAAAAACGGTACAATTACGTAACAGGATCGTCCAGCCTGATGCTCCCTTTTCTCGTGGGCGCAATTTTTCTATTGAGATGGAGACCGGCACTGGTAAAACTTATGTATATCTGCGCACAGCCTTCGAACTTAACGCCAGATACGGATTTAAGAAGTTCATCATTGTCGTGCCATCGGTCGCCATCCGGGAAGGCGTTCTAAAGTCTATTGAAGACATGCAGGAAGGCTTCCAGGAGCTTTATCATAATGTACCGTTCAAATATTTTGTCTACGATTCCAAGCGTGTCAGTGATGTTCCTAATTTTGCCAGAGGCATCGAGCTCCAGTTTATGATCATCAATATTGACAGCTTCAATAAAGCAACGAACAATGTAATATATCAGGATAGAGACGGTATGTCGGGGTTTAAACCCATTGAGTTCATCCAGGCAACCAACCCGATAGTGATCATGGATGAGCCCCAGAATATGGAGAGCGAAAAAGCCAGAAAGGCAATCCAGTCCCTCAATCCGCTATGTACTCTTCGTTACTCTGCAACCCACCGCGACCGCTATAATATGTTGTATTCCCTTGACCCAGTAAGGGCCTATCAGCAGCGGTTGGTTAAAAAGATCTCTGTAGCATCCACAATGGCAGACAATGACCCTAACGCCGCCTGGCTTCGCTTGGATGAAGTTAAAAATGACAAAGGGAAGATCAGTTGCCGGCTTTCTTTCCATAAGCAGTCAAAGGATGGTGCTACTATTACCAGCGCCAAATTAAAACATGACGATGACCTGTTCCTCAAATCTGGAGAGCATGAGCAATATCGTAATGGATTCATCATTAATGAGATCAATTCTCGCCCTGGCATGGAATATATCCGATTTGCAAACGGTGTTCGATTAAGGCTTGGAGAAGAAAAGGGCAGTAACCGCAGAGAGGTGGTTCGAGAACAAATTGAAGCTACCATTCGGGCACATTTTGACAAGGAATATCAGGTACAAGGGAAAGGGTTAAAGGTATTATCCCTCTTCTTTATAGATAGTGTCAAAAATTATCGGGTTCACCGAGAAGATGGCTATGAATTAGGGAAATACGCTAAGTGGTTTGAGGAAATCTATACCAAAGTAGCCGAAGAATACAGGGATATATTCACAGATATCATTCCCGTTGAGCTAGTCCACAATGGATATTTTTCGAAGGATAGAAAGGGCAAATTGAAAGATACCAGAGGGAATACACAAGCAGATGAAGATACTTACAGCCTCATTATGAAGGAAAAGAA
Source organism: uncultured Phaeodactylibacter sp. (assembly GCA_964418125.1). Lineage (GTDB taxonomy): Bacteria > Bacteroidota > Bacteroidia > Chitinophagales > Saprospiraceae > JACJXW01. The sequence goes on along the minus strand of CAYQKY010000348.1, from coordinate 1,438 downwards.
GAGGCTTTTAAAGTTAAATGAGCCCCTCAAATTTATCTGGTCCCATTCTGCTTTACGAGAGGGCTGGGACAATCCAAATGTATTTCAGATCTGTACCCTCAACGAGACAAAGTCCACCCTCAAAAAGCGGCAGGAGATTGGCCGGGGGCTACGTTTGCCTGTCAATCAGGAAGGCGTCCGGGTTCGGGATGAACAGGTCAACACGCTTGTGGTAGTGGCCAATGAAAGCTACCACGACTTCGCCAGAGCACTCCAGAAAGAATTGGAGGAAGAGTGCGGTGTAGTTTTCGGCCGGCTGCCAGTCGATGCTTTTTTAGGCCTGAGATATGTCGAGCAGGAAGAAGAGAAAGAACTATCCCCGGAGCAATCTGAGCAGATTTGGAAGCACCTGCAGGCAATGGCCTACATTGCCGGTGATGGAGCAATTTTAGAGGCATTCGACGAGGCAGTTGAATCATTGACTTTTTCTATTGCGGAAGGCATTCCGGTTTCCCCTCATCAGGTTGCCCGGATAGTAGAAGAATATAAGCTCGAAAACCTTGTGCGGGAGCACAAGAAACCTCGAAAGGCAAAAGTCAATGAAAAGGTATTGCTGGACCCGGAATTTGAGCGCTTCTGGAATACGATCAACACCAAAACCATTTATTCTGTCCGGTTTTCAACCGAAGCGCTCATAGAAAAGGCGGCCAGGGTGATTGCCAAAATGCCGACTATTTCTGCGCCGAAGGTCTACACCGATACCGCCGACCTAGATATTACTTCTAAAGGAGTATCTACCCAGTTGGTCCAACAGGGGGCGGCCAAATACCTGCCACCAGCGAAGGTCGTTCCAGATATTCTCACCTACATCCAGAACAAAACGGAATTAACCCGCGCCACCATCGCGGAAATCCTGATCCAGTCCAGGCGGTTAGATGACTTACCGGTCAATCCCCAGCGGTTTATGGACCAGTCGGTAAAAGAAATCCGGCAGATCATGAACCGGGTGATCATTGAAGGTATCCAATATGAGCGGCTGGAAGGCGTGCAATATGAAATGTCCAGGTTCAGGGAAGAAGCGGAAAGCATTTTTTTCCCGGAAGAACGGATCATTCCAACGGAAAAGTCCGTTTATGACTATATCGTTTTTGATTCCAAGGTGGAGAAAAAATTCGCCCAGGGCTTGGAATCCTTAAAATCCGTCAAGTATTTCATCAAGCTTCCGAATTGGTTTACAATTGAAACACCAGTGGGAGAGTACAATCCGGATTGGGCAATATTTAAACATAACGGGGATATCGTATACATGATCCGAGAGACGAAGTCAACCAAAGAACAGCTGAAATTAAGGGGTTTGGAAGTTGACAAGATAGAGTGTGGACGCCGTCATTTTGAATCCATCGGAGTGGATTATGAAGTGGCGACGGGGATAGAGGATGTTAGGGGATGATTTCAGTGC
>CAYQKY010000347.1:0-4526 GCA_964418125.1 uncultured Phaeodactylibacter sp. | reverse complement strand
GGATGCGCGGCATCGGCGCCACCCTGTTCTTCTTCGGCGGCGTAATACCCCTGGCATGGTTCATGGCCACGCGCTGGAACGCGCTGAAAAAGGCCCGCAGCGGCGAAACAGCCGACGAACTCGGCGTTGCTGATGCCGGCACAGCGGATGGCAAGGAGGAACTCGCACCGGAAGTGCTGCTCTAAGCGCAACGGAGGTTTAAATAAAAGTTGACCCCGAAGTAGGTCATCAGAATAGAATAAAAACCTATAACGCTCATAAGAGCAAACAGCCACCGGCTTCTCAGCCCTGGTACTAACCTCATGTGGAGGATAAAGGCATAAACCATAATGCTGATCAGTGCCCAGGTTTCTTTCGGGTCCCAAAGGTAAAAAAGGGGGAACAACCTTGATGGCGAATAAACAGGCAGCCGGGAGGATCACCGGCATCATAACCCTGTTCCCATCCATCTAAAACCCCTATCTTTACCCCCAAATCCCAATACAATGAAACCAATTCTCCTCCTGGCCGCCTGCCTCCTCATTTATACCCAAACAGCATTCTCCCAGGCGCCGCCCGCCCGCCCTAAAGTAGGACTCGTCCTCAGCGGGGGCGCCGCCAAGGGCATCACCCATGTGGGCGTGCTAAAAGTACTGGAAGAGGCAGGTATAGTCCCCGACGTCATTACCGGCACCAGTATGGGCAGTATCATCGGAGGGCTTTACGCCATCGGCTACCGGGCGGATACAATGAAACAATTGCTGCTGGAACAGGACTGGGACCGGGTGCTGAGCGACCGTATTCCACTGCAGGAGGTCATCTTTGAAGAAAAAGATTACTTCCGGAACTCCCTCATCGAGCTGCCCTACGAAGAAGGGAAGGTGCAGGCTCCCGGAGGCCTCATCTACGGGCAACAGATCTCTGCCCTGCTGTCCCGCCTGTCTCTTCCCGCCTATGAGATCCAGGACTATCGCAACCTCCCCATCCCCTTTCGCTGTGTGGGCGCCAACCTGCTGGCGGGAGAGCCTTTTGTTTTTAGCGAAGGCTATCTGCCCCGCGCCCTGCGCGCCAGCATGGCCATCCCCAGCATTTTTACCCCTGTCCACCTGGAGAATGTACTGCTGGTCGACGGAGGCCTGGTCCGTAATTTTCCCGTAATTGAGGCTAAAGAATGGGGGGCAGACATCATTATCGGCGTGTACGCGGGAAGGCTTCGTGCCAGAGTGGAAGACCTGGAATCCTTTTCAGATATCCTGATCCAGTCGGCCTTCCTGATGAGCATCAAGGATGCGGAGGAGCAAGCTGCCCTGGTAGACATCTATATCGAACCCGACATGGAAGGCTACGGAGCGCAGGACTTCCGGAAGGCCGACAGCATTATGCACCGGGGAGAACTGGCCGCCCGCGCCCAGTTCGGAAAACTGAAAGCCCTGGCCGACTCCCTCAATGCCCTGGGGCCTCCGCACCAGCCTGCTCTCCTCCCTCCTGTGGAAGATCTGTGCTTCAGCCTGATAGAAGTGGAAGGCAACCAGCGCTTCAGCGAGGCCGAGATCATCGGCCGGTTTGGAGTTGAAGCGGAAGAAACGATCACTATCGGCGAACTCGAACTGGCCATTAACCGCCTCTTCGGCACCAACTATTTCGAACGGGTCAGTTACCGCCTCCGCCAGGAGGGCAACCTGACGATACTGACCCTGGAAGTGGTGGAAAAAGCCCCTACCCTGCTGCGCGCCGCCATCAATTACGACAATTATCTCGGCGCCGGCTTCCTCTTCAACGCCAGCACCCGTAACGTCGTCCTGCCCGCCTCCCGCCTGATGTTTTCCGGCACCATTGCCGAGAACTACCGCTTCAACCTCAACTACCTCAAATACGCCGACGAGGCCCAGCGCTCGGCGGCGGTCGGCGCCATTGCCCTGACCAGGGATGAGATCCCCGTTTTCCAGGATGGGCTGCAGAATGCAGAATTTCGCCTCTTCGAACTGCTCATCGACCTGCGGCTGCAGCGCCGGCTGGGCAAAAATTCCCTCATCGGCCTGGGCCTGCAACGGGAGCATCTTTTCTTCCGCCCCACCGTAAGCAGCGACCCGCTTTTCCGGCGCCTCGACTACACCAACTACAACGCCTATGCCTTCTGGCAACTCAATACACTGAACCGCAATATCCTGCCGACAAAAGGCGCCCGCCTCGCCCTGGAATTCAAGGGGCTGAACAACGGCGACTTCGACGTCCGCCAGCTCAGCCCCCAGTCGCCGGTACCGGAAGACTCCCTCTTCGCCTTCAACCCCTATACCAAGCTCACTTTCCAGGCCAGGAGCTACATTCCTCTGCATCCGCGGGCGTCCATCACCATCAGCCCGTTCGCCGGCTTCGTTTTCAACCCGAGCAATACCTTCGGCGACTTCTACCTGGTGGGCGCACCGGAAGCCCTTACCCGCCGTTCCATCCCCTTCTACGGGCTGAACGCCAACCAGCTGGTGGCCCAGGTAGCCGTCGGCGGCGGCATCGGTTACCAGCACTTCTTCCGGGACAATATGCTGTTTTCCATCGATGCCAATGCCGGCTTCTTTGCCCAACCGGGCCAGTTTTCCGGCAACCTGCCGGAGCCCGAACAGTTTATGGCCGGGCTGGGCCTAACCCTGGGGTACAGCTCTTTTCTGGGGCCAGTGAAGTTCACTCTGATGTATCCCTTCGATACGGATGGGCTGTTGCCCAATAATGTGCGGTTTTTCCTGACGATCGGCCACCGGTTTTAGAAATGGAGCTGCAGGCAGGCGCCCCCATGCCAGCGGCCGCCTGCCGGGGCAAGGCTGCCCGTCAACCGGAGCTTCACCCCTTCGGTTTGCCGGTTGAAATGGTTGACGAAGCCCAGCAGCTCCCTGCGGGGGTTGTAAATGGCCCAGTAGAGGGCAGCGCCGGCGATGATCAGAGCTGTCCCGGCTGCAACGGTTCCCAGGAAGGGAGATACCTCAAACTCGCCCACATCATAATTTTTCATCACCGGATACATTAAGATACCTGTGCCCAGGACTATGCCGCCGGTAGCCAAACCAGTGGCAGTGCTCCGACGATTCCGCATATCTTCAAATCCGGGCGCCATTGTCCGGAATAACACAGGGTTTTCCTCCTCCAGAACATCCATAAACTGGCGAAGCCCCCGAAAGTCTTTGGTAAAATTGAGATCGCCATAGGTCAGGTAATTGCCTTGTTGCCGGATGACATAAATGTTCTGTTCATTATCCTGGGAGAACAGACTTGTGGAAAGGAAAAGGAGAGAAAGCAACGCGAGTTTTTTCATTAGGTGTTATTTTTTAATGGTTAATGGCCCGCCGGAATGTTGTTTCCGGTTATAGCCGCCTTCAATCTAATTTTTTGCAGCCGGAATAGCCAGGAAACAGGGGATTAAAGTCTGGTTAAGGTAGAGGGTAATGTTAAAGTTCCTTAACATCAGAGCCGAAAATTCTGCCTTCCGGCTTCGGGGGTAGTTAAGAAAATGTTAGCGGCAAACGACGGGCGCCCGCGCCGGCGTTCTCTCATTAATGGCATGAAGAAAAACGGAAGTCACTGATTTCTTTCTTATAAAAACCCGACTTATTATGAAAACCTTCAGAATTGCTCTCGCAGCTCTGGCCTTACTGGCCGTAGCCCTGCCCGTCCGGGCCAATGTCAACCCTGTAGATGTCATACAGTTCTGCACCAAGCGGGTGGAGGCTAAAAAGGTGGTGGTCGAACTGGCCAACCTGGCGCAGAAGCCCACTTCCATCCTGTTAAAAAGCACCTACGGGGAAGTTTACTACAAAGACTTCATCCGCAAGCACAACGGCCACCGCGCCCTGCTCGACCTGGAACAGTTGCCGGAAGGGCGTTACATCCTGAGCGTAACCCAAAAGGGAGAGACAAAATCGCAGGTCATTAAAATAACGAAGGACAGGTTGCTCGTTTCTCAGTGTGAGAAGTAACAGAAAAGCATGTAAGCAAATTGTAATATAAGCGGCGGGGGCTTCCGGATATCCGGGAGCCCCCTTTTTTTTGGACGGTTTATCTAAAAACGCCCCCCATTCATCGATCCGATTCGGAAAAAAGCAACCTCTCCTGCTTCTTTGGGTCTCTGTCAATGATGGAAATCACCGTACACTGAAACTTTATTTTTTTATCAATAAACCCGACTGTTATGAATTTTCTTAAGCAACTGGGAGCAGTCCTGCTGCTCACTGCCATGAGCCTGCCCGTCTGGGCGGCGCCCGCCACTATCACCCCCGGCGAGATCACTGTCAAAACAAAAGCTGTTGAGCAAAAATCGGTCGCCGTCCACCTCTACAACCTGGGGCAGGAAACGACCACGCTGCAGGTACAGGGCCGGCAGGGTAAAGTTTACTTCGAGAAGAACATCTTCAACCACAACGGATTCAGCATGGTGCTCCACCTGGAGCAGCTTCCGGAAGGCAGTTACATCCTCTCCGTCAGGCAAAAAGACGAGGTGAAGAGCCAGGTCGTCCGGGTTACGGAAGAAGGCCTGCTGCTTTCGAATGTAGTGGAGGAATAGAAAC
>CAYQKY010000346.1:0-4536 GCA_964418125.1 uncultured Phaeodactylibacter sp. | reverse complement strand
CTGCGCGCCTTCCTGCGGGCGGCGGGCGTGGTGGAGAGCTGGAGGGATTTTTTTTGAGGGCAGAAGGGGACATTTGTGTAGCTGTGCATTTGTGTATATGTGTATAAGTGTCTCGTTGGTGCTTCTCAGGTATGCCCCTCCACAAATGCACCTATACACGAATACACCTATACACGAATGAACGCAACCAGTTCCTCCCGCCTCCGCGAAATCGCCTCCCTCTTCCTCAAGCTGGGTGTCTTCGCCTTCGGTGGCCCGGCGGCCCACATCGCCATGATGGAAGAAGAAGTAGTGCAGAAGCGCAAATGGATGGACGAACAGCACTTCCTCGACCTGGTGGGCGCCACCAACCTCATCCCGGGGCCCAACTCGACGGAGATGACCATGCACTGCGGCCACGAACGGGGCGGCGCCTGGGGGCTGTTTACCGCAGGCGTCAGCTTTATCCTGCCGGCAACGCTCATCACCGGCGGGTTCGCCTACCTGTACGTGGAATACGGCGAATTGCCGCAGGTAGAGCCTTTGCTGTACGGCATCAAGCCGGCGGTGCTGATCATCATCCTCAGCGCCGTTATCAAGCTGGGCCGTAAAGCGCTGAAAAACGCCCAACTCGGCGCCCTCTCGGCCCTGGCGGTGCTGCTGGGGCTGAACGAGATCTACGCCATCCTGGGCGCCGGAGCGCTGGGGCTGGCATTGCATGGGGTGCTGCGGTTGCGCAGTTCAGCGATGCTTATTCCTCTGCCGTTGCTGCTCTTCCAGGCCACGGCCACCACTTCCGGCGCCAGCCTGCTGAAGCTCTTCCTCACCTTTCTCAAGATCGGCTCCATCCTCTTCGGCAGCGGCTATGTGCTGGTGGCTTACCTCGACGGCGAGCTGGTGCAGAAGCTGGGCTGGCTTACCCGTCCCGAGTTGCTCGACGCTATTGCCATCGGGCAGTTCACGCCCGGCCCGGTGCTTTCCACCTCCACCTTTATTGGGTATCAGATCATGGGGCTTCCGGGAGCGGTAGTGGCCACCGTGGGCATCTTTCTGCCGTCCTTCTTTTTCGTATGGCTGCTCAACCCGCTGGTGCCGAAGATCCGGGAGTCCAAAGCCGCCGGCGCCTTCCTCGATGCGGTCAACATCGGAGCGGTGGGCATCATGGCGGCGGTGGTGCTGCAGCTGGGCGGAGAAATCATGCTCGACTGGAAAGCCTGGGTAATTGCCGGGCTGGGGGCGCTGGCGGTTTTCGGCCCGTGGAAGGTGAGCTCGGTGTGGGTGATCGTGGGGGGAGGAGCGCTGGGGTGGGCATTGGGGTTTCTTTAGGGTGTGTATGGGTGTAAGTGTGTATATGTGCATTGGTGTATTGGTGCATTCGTTGCGAGCTGCCAATTAGGGCCGGCGCCGCGGACAACTTATACACGAATGCACCAATGCACCTATACACGACTTTACTTCACGATCACCTTCTCCGCAAAGATCCTCTCCCCCTGGCTGATGTGCAGGACGTAGGGCCCTTTCGGCAGGCTGCTCAGGTCGAGGGCCTGGCTGTAGGTTCCTTCGAAGCGGTTGAGGGCTTCGCGGATGACTTCCTGGCCGTTGCCGTTCAGGATGCGGATGGTGGTGGGCATAGCGTCGGCTTCGAACTGCAGGTTGAGCAGGCCCGAGGTGGGGTTGGGCGCAGCTTTGAAGTTTTGAAGTTCAAGTCTTCGGGCGCCTTCGGGGAGCTGCAATTGTCTCCTTTCCGTTTCCAGGCTGAATTTTACCGGCAGGTTGAACTGTACGTTCACCACCTTGCCTCGCTGCCGGCCGGGGATCCAGCGCTCGTCCATCTTGTTCATCTCTCCGACTACCCGAACGACCTCGGCATCGATGCTTTCGTGAAGGCCCCGCACTATCTTCACATCTTTCACCCAGCCTTCCTTGTCTACTACGAAGCTGACGATGGCCGTACCTTCAACGCCTGCATCTTTAGCTTCCCGCGGATACCGGAGGTTGCCGCCAACGAATTCGATCAGCTTCATATTCGAGCACTGCACCAGTTCTTTGCCGGAGAGGCCTTCCTCTTCGCAACCTGGAAAACGGGGCATTTCTTCCACCACCTTGAACACCTCATCGCTCCGGGCGGAGCCTGTTCCATTGGCATTGTCCTGGTAGCCGATGACGTGGATGGAGTTGTCGGGCAGCTGTCCCTCAGCTTCTGAGGCTTCCTTTTCCTCCCCTTCCAGCGCAAACTTCACCGGCAGGTTGAACTGTACGTTTACCACTCTGCCCTTCTGGCGCCCGGGTATCCAGCGTTTATCCGTCTCGTTCATGAGGTTCACTACACGAATGACTTCCTGGTCGAGGGCTTCACCGAGGCTGCGCACTATTTTGACGTCCTGCACCTTGCCTTCCTTATCGATGATAAAGCTGACGATCGCGGTGCCCTGAATGCCGGCGCTCCTGGCTTCCTTGGGGTACTGGATGTTCTTGTACACGAACATCAGCAGTTCCTTGTTGGAACAATTTACCAGCTCCTGGCCGGACAGCCCCTTGTCTTCGCAGCCCGGAAAGCGGGGCATTTCTTCTACGACTTTGAAGACTTCCTCGTTGTCCTGGCCTACCTGAGCCTGGCCGCCCGGCAATTTAAAAGAGAAGGGAAGGGACATCTGCATGCTTACCGGTTGGCCGTCCTTCATGGCGGGCGACCATCTGGGCATGGCGTTGACCACTGCCAGCGCTGCTTCATCACAGCCGGAACCAATACTTTTTACTACCGTGGCATCCTGCACCGAACCGTCTTTAGCAACGGTGAACTGCACGACCACCATGCCTTCCACTTTCGCCTTTTTGGCTTCTTCCGGGTATTTCAGTTTGCTGCTCATGAATTCCACCAGCTTTTGCTTGGTGCATTCATCCTGAGCTTTTTCCGTTTCCATAGCTTCACAGCCGGCGAATACCGGCATGCGGTCGACGTCGCCCGGCAGAAGGGCTTCCGCTGTTGCATTATCCGGAGCTGAGGGCGCCGGCAGCATATCCTTCACATTTGCCGGCCCGGCAAAGGCCAGGGCCAGGCCAAACAGCAGAGGCAGTGCCAGCAGGTATCGGGTGAGCATATGGCGCTTAGATCTGGTTTTAGTCATCATCAGAATTCGCTTTTTCAATTGTGAGTTAATGAAATGGTTCGCCAGTACAATCGGTTGTCCGGACTGTGATTGACTGAGCAATAAATGGCCATATTGTTTCTTTTTTCTGGTCGTTTGGAGTACGGCCGCATCGGCCAGGTATTCATGCACCACGCGCAGGGAGCGGCTGAAGAGGTATACCATGGGGCTGAGCCAGAAAACGACGCCCAGCACTTCCACCAGCATAATATCGAGGCTGTGCCAGCCGCGCATGTGCGCCCGTTCGTGGCGTATGATCTTTTTCTCATCTTCCGGAGGGTAGGGCATCTGCCGGCTCCAGAACAGGGTATTGAAGAAGGAGAAGGGCGCGTGCCACTCTTCGGTAAGCACCAGCGTATAGCTATCCTGCTTGCGGCGCTCGGAACTCCGGTACAGGCGCCACAGCTTGCGCAGGCCGTAAGCAAACCGAAGGCCGGCAATACCCACCCCCAGCCAGTAGGCGGCCAGCAGCACTTCCCACCAGCCGATACCCGGTTCTTCGGCCGTAGCCGTCACCACTATTTCCAGGCTTTCCATGCCCACCGTGATGGGCTGTAAGGTCACCACCAGCAGCTCCGGCTGCTCGGCGGGCAGGAGCGCCTGCCAGTCGACCAACGGCAGCGCCAGCCCCAGCAACAGGCTGCCCACCAGGTAGGCCCGGTTGTGGTTGAAGAAGGTCACACGGCTCAGCAGGCCGGCATACAGGGCGTAGAAAACGGCCCAGCAAAGGGTGGCTTGGATGATGTAGGTGATCATGTTATGGTGCATTCGTGTTTATGTGCATTCGTGCATTTGTAGGGGTGCATTCGTGTTTATGTGCATTCGTGCATTAGTAGGGGTGCATTCGTGTTTTTGTGCTTTTGTGCATTCGTGGGGTTCCAGATGGAAAGCTGCTACCAGGCCACCAATACACAAATGCACCAATACACGAATACACGCTCACTCCTCCTCCTCCAGCTTATCCACCAGTTCGTTCAGTTCCTCCAGGCTCAGGTCCTTTTCCTGCACCAGGAAGGAGACCAGGCGGTTCATGGAGCCCTCGAAGTAGTCGCTCACCAGCGTTTTGAGGGACTGCCGGCTGTACTCATCCTTGCTGACGGCCGGCTCGTAGACGAAGGTGCGCCCGTAGGCCGTATGCTTCAGGAAGCCCTTCTTGTCATCCAGGATGCGGACCATAGTGGAGACGGTACTGTGGGGCGGCTTTTTCATCCCCAGCTTCTCCTTCATGTAGTTGCGGATGTCGGCCACCGTACAGGGCGCGATCTCCCAGATGATCTGCATGATCTCCTCTTCGGCTTTGGTGAGTTTGGTCATGGTAAAGTTTTTTATTCCCAAAGGATGTCTTTATTCTTTGGGAACGCTTGCGGCAGGGTAGCACACACAGGGCTTGCCATCCGGCGAACCGCGAATA
>CAYQKY010000345.1:0-4611 GCA_964418125.1 uncultured Phaeodactylibacter sp. | reverse complement strand
GTAGCACTTACACCACTGTCGAAGAGTGGAACCGAGGTGATGAATTCGTGAACAACGTCCGCTATTTCGACGCCGTAGTGATTCCCGGGCCCTTCACTGCCAATACCCGTTTGCGCTTCCGCTGCGACGCCTCCGCCGATAACGACTACGTCTATATCGACGACGTGGTGATCAGCGGTTGCGGCGGCGGCGGCCGCCAGGGGGCTCCGGAATTGGCAGGCGCAGGAGAAGCGCCCGCCGCCAATGAGGAGGAGCATCGTGAACAGGCCGAGCCCGATAGGTTGTCCTATATGAAAGTATTCCCCAACCCGGCTACCGATGAGCTTTCGGCCGTGTTCAATCAGCAGCTGGCCGGCCCGGTGCAAATGACGGTAGTGAGCACTACCGGCCAGGCCGTTTACCGGCAGGCCTTCCAGGCCGATGCCGGGCGGCAGGAAGTAATCCTCGACGTAAGCCGGTGGACGCCGGGCGTTTATGTCCTTCACCTCGTTACGGATGGGCGCACCATGACGCAGAAGTTTGTGGTGACGGGGGAGTGAATGAAGGAATGAAGGCCCGCCTTCGCCAAGGCTACAGACGGGTAAAAATGAGGGAATGAGTGAATGATTTAGAAGCAGTAAGGTAGCTCTGGGAGCGTCCTTGCTGCTTCTGTATTTCTATACTATCCCTACCGGTCCACTTTTATACGGGGATTATAGGATGGAATAGCCAGTTTGTACCGTTCCGCAGGCAGCATCCGGTTGATGGCTTTCAGCACGTCCTCGAGCTGGCGGGAAAAGGGCTGGTCAAAGGAGTAGCACGTGATCTCTCTGCCTTTGTAGGCGATTCGGATCTGGGTCTTCAATTTCGTACGGGTATCCCGGGAGATCATTTCGCAGCCGAACTCCCTGTCCATTACCCGGTTGCGTTCTATGACGTTCTTGAGTTGCCGGAGGTTCGCCTTGTTCAGAGTACGTTCCAGGGAGATCTCTGCTTCGGCATCGTCGAAGGCTTCGGCGACCATGGAAAGGTTTGGGCCGAAGATCCGGTAAACCCGCAATTCCCGGCGGGTGAAGTCATCGTGAAACCGGGACTGGCGGATTTCTATCTTGAGTTCCGGCTCTTCTGTTTCTTGAGCGTCGGCAAGGGGAGCGTAGAAAAAAGCAATGGCCAGTATCAGGCCGGAATATATTTTAAGGTTGAGCATACGGGGTGTTATCGGTCAAAAAAAGGTGAACAGGCTCCGAAGTTTGAACGGCTGGGTGGTACGCCAGGTTCGTTTTTTCCCGAACTCGTGCGGCGATCCTCCGGATCGCACACTTACCTGCATGATGGGGTTACACTTTTTCCTGTTTAGGCGCTTTGGCGGCCGATCCGGAGGATCGCCGCATGAACCTCATCGGCACACCCCCAGGACACGGTGAAGCCTGCGCCCCCATGCCCGTAGTTGTGAATGACCTTGCGCCCTTCCTCTTTTTCACAGCGAATGGCGGGGCGCTTGGGGCGCAGGCCGGCCAGGGCCTGCAGTATTTCCGGTTCGCCCAGCCGGCGTTCCATTTGCCGGCAGCGGGCCAGGATGGTTTGAGTATCCTCTTCAGTGGGCTGCCGGTTGTAGTCGTGGCCGTAATCTGTGCCGCCCAGTATGATGCAGTCGCTGCGTTCGATGATGTAACCCAGCCGGCCCTTGTCCATGGAATCGACCATGGATTGAACCGGGCCCGTTTTTTTTACTTTGACCACCTGCCCGCGGATGGGGTAGACCGATTCGTCCCCGAACAATTGCCGGGCCCCCAGGCCGGTGCAGTTGACTACGATATAGCCCTCCTCCAGCAGAGGTTCCACTGCCGTCACTTCCCGGACGGCTATTTGCCCGCCCCTTTTCCGGAACCGCTCCAGCAGATACGGCAGGTAGGTTTGCGTTTCTGCCAGCGGCACTCTGGCCATATAGCCCATTTCGTAGCCGGGCGGCAGTTCATGTGCATGGGCTTCCCGCACGGCGCCAGGAGGTAACTCATCTTTCCAGCTGTTGTCCAGCCCCGGGCGGGTGAGGACGAGGAAGTCCACCATCCGCACTCCGGTTTCGGGAAGCCCGGCCAGTTTGGCAAATTCGTGGTAGGACGCGGCGCTCCACCGGTTGGCTTTATCCACCGGCTCGGCCTCGTAAGGAAACCAGATGGCGGCGGCTACTGCGGAAACGGTCTGTTCCGGCGGCTCTTTGGTGAGGATGCGCACCGGGAAACCGGACTCGATGAGGCGGACGGCAGTGGCCAGGCCGGAGATGCCGGCGCCGAGGACGGTGATGGGCTGCATAGTACTTAAAACTTTTATACAAGGTACAAAAGAGGAGCCATTTTCCCTTCTTTGAATTGCAGGTGGAAGGGGCCGGAGGGTTGCGCCATTGGCGCCTCAGCCAGGAGGATCAGGGCAAAAAGAATGATCTTTTTCACTGCCCGGCCAGCAGTTGTTCTTCCCTTTTGTTCATCCACGCCTCGATCTCTTTCGGTGTGGGGTTGTTCTTTTCGATCCACTTCTTACAAGCTTCGAACTCGGCGAGCAGGGCTTTTTCCGGCACCTGTCCCAGATCGTGTTCCGGGTCGTTCCAGCGGGGCCCACCCAGCCATACTGCTGCGAACATGATGCGGGCGCGGGCGGGAGGCGTGCCGCCCGCCAGGCAGGCTTCATAGAACATGCGGTGGACGGCCTTCCAGGGCTTGGTCCGGTACTGCTGTGGGCAGCGTTCGGCATTTTCCGCCTGGCAGTATGCGTCGTGGATGACGGCGGCCTTGAGGAAGGTTCCGTCGAAGCGGCCGTCGGTCACCCAGAGGGCCAGGCGGGGCACGGAGGCGCCGTCGGTCAGGGTTCCTCTCGGAGCGCCCCAGGCCGTGCCGGTAGAATCGATGAAGACGAGTTGTTCGTCCACCAGTTCTTTTAGCGCAGTGCCCGGTACTTCTTTGAGGGTGATGGCGTTGGGGGTGAAGCCGGGGCCAGGGGTGGCCGGAGGAGCAGGGCTGCCGCCATCACATGCAGCCAAAATAAGGCCTGCCATTAATAATAATGTAAACGGAATTGATTTGCAGGGGGTTTCCATGATTTTTTCGAGTTTCATTTTCAGTCCAACAGTTCGTTCTCTAAACCGGCAGAATTAACCAGGCTTTTTCGCCTGGGGCTGTTTTCCAAAACGTAATGCATTCTTGCGATCTGATCTTTTGTGAAAATATTCATACAGCGGTCGTAAGTATAGTTCATGTAATTCCCGATCATTGCCGCCTGGCCGTTACAGCCGGATGGGAACGCCGCCGGGCATCCTCCAACCGGGCCTGCAACCGGAGGCGTATCTTCGCAATAGTCATTGAATACGCAATCTCCTCCTCCCCAGGTATGAAGCAAACCAAGATAATGGCCGATCTCGTGGGTCAGCGTTCGCCCCAAATTGTGTTCAGAATCAATATCGGACTCTCCAAAGTGTGCGGCATTGATCAGTATACCCTCTGCCTGAAGGGGCTCGCCGCGAAGCAATAGTTCCGCTCCCGGAAGATCAGTCTCCGGGCCGGTGCCCTTTCCAAGAAAAATATCCCGTAACGATTCATCCAGCGGCATGGTCCAGATGTTCAGGTAGCTTTCCGGGTTCCAGTAGCTGTAATAAGCATAGTAATCGAAAAGGCTGTTTGTTTCTACGGGGTTTTCCACCGTGTCGGCATTGACCCGGACGATCCCGTCGGTCGCCGTGCCATCCGGGGCGGTTTTGGCCAGTACAAATTCTATCCTTGCATCACCGCCGTCGGGATGGGTGTTAAAGCCTCTTGTACCTTCTTTCCTTCGGAAATCTTCATTGATGATCCGGATCTGGCCTTCAATTTGTTCATCGGAAAGGTTGAACCCTTCACCAACCGGCTCTCCGTGGTGAATGATATGGACGACAACCGGTATTTTGTAAATTTTTGGCTCCGGATCCGGCGGGATCGGTATAACATCCGGCTCCTTACTGCAGGAGTCAAAAAAAAGAAAGCCTGCGGCGAATAATAGGGTGGTTAGATAACTCGATGTTTTCATGAGGTTTTATTTTACAGGTAAAGGATATACCTGCAATATTCTTTTCCGCTGTGCTCTATCGCAATTGATGTTGAGTAGTTGGCTGGGTATTTTTAGTAAGGGGCCGGAGAAAAATAAGTTCCTCATTCCAGGCGAGCTCCCGTCTGTGCAGCCGGGTAAAATTTTTTCGCCAGGTAAGGCGCGGGGAGGGCGCATAGTGGCGCTACGCAACCGATCCCGCAACAGTCTACCCCGTACACAGAGTGTCGGGGCAACCTGGCGGAAAAAGAGCCGTATCAAATGGGAAAGTTATTCTTCTCCGGGCCCTAATACTACTTTGTTACTTTAACTTTTAGCCGCGCCTGCCTGCCCGCTAGGCAAGACGCCTATCGGCCTGGCAGGCAGGTAGCGGCGAAAGATCTTTGCCAGGGGCGTCAGCCCCTGGTAAAGGATCGAAGAGGCATTTAGCTCCGTAGGAGCGACAGAACTGCAATAATGGGGGCTCTCTGTCGCTCCTACGGAGCTTATCTCCCCCTTGGGCCCCACACCCGGAGCTAACGCTCCGGGCTATGGGCTATCGCCGCTACGCGGCTTTTTAAAGTA
>CAYQKY010000344.1:0-4627 GCA_964418125.1 uncultured Phaeodactylibacter sp. | reverse complement strand
GCTCAATAATACCGCTTCGGCTTTAGCCACGTCGGAAGAATAGGCAGCGTAAGTAGCCCCGACATGGTAGAAGGAATCCACTTCGACGGCCATACGGGAATCGAGGTCGCCGATCGGGCCGGCGCTGGAATTGGCCGTCCAGCGGATCTGCCCTTCGGGGATCAGGGAGATCTTCCAGCGGTTTTGCCAGCTGCCGTGGGAGGCGATGAACACCTCTCTGCCGGGCAGCAGCCGGGGCTGGAACCAGCAGCTTACGGTTATGGCATCGGTGAAGTTCAGCAGGCTGTTGTTGTCCACCCGGATATTATCGTTGATGCCGTCGAAGAGGTAAGCGCTCTGTGGCGTTCCGTTGATGTCATCAACCAGCAGCGCTCCGTTGGCCTGGCCGTGCAATTCGTTGCCGCTGGCGTCATCCGCATTCTGAGTAAAAGGATAGTATGCGATCAACCGGCCGGTGTCCACTTCGGAGAATATTTTGACCAGTACGGTAGTGGCCGCTTCCGATGAAGCGCCCTGCTCGTCCCGGGCTTCCACCTCGATCTGGTAGATCCCCTCCACTGCCGGGCTCTGCCATTGCACCTGGCTTCCCTCACCGGTGAAGGAACCTGCATCCGCATTCCAGCTGTAAATGATAGAATCCATATTGGCATCCACGGCATTGCAGGTAAGCTGCAGGGCGCCTCCGGGGCTGAGATATTCCTGATCCTTCTCGAGGCTGATGATCTGCGGAGCGACATTGATCTCGGGGATCACGTTCAAAACCAGGGTGTCGCTGTCCGTATTCTGCTGTTCATCCTCGACCTCGAGGATGACCTCATAGGTTCCTTCCGTATCCGGTGCTTCCCAGCTAACGGTTGCTCCCTGCCCCTGTATCGTTCCTCCGCTGCCGGACCAGGAGTAAGACAGGTTATCCGAATCCTGGTCAAAGGCCTTGCCGTAGACGGTAACCGTTGCGCCGAATTCCACATCCGTAGATTCCACCGCCAGGGCCTGTATGCGGGGAGCATACTGGAAGGCCTGGCTGCTTTGCCGGTAATCCACCACCACCCCATCGGCGAGCATCCTGTTCCGGTCGTATTCTACCTGCGCCCCCATTGGGGTGAGGACTACCAGCATGGCTTCATTGGGAGGGATAGTAAGCTGGATCATATTGCTGGCCCCTTGCTGAATAAATGTTTCGGAGAGGGATTCATAAACATCCACGGGCGCCGGCCCCACGTCCAGTTCCACCACTTTTTCCAGGCTGTACGGGTTAAAGAACAGGTAGGTGGGATAAGCGTCCTCCCGGAAGAAATCCGTCTTCAGCAGATCGATCTTGAGTATCTTATCGACATTGGTTTTTTCGACAATGGCGCCGAGGTACCCCACCGAAGAGGAGCCGTACAGGGCCAGGTTGGTACTCGCCCAGCCTCCGTTCAGGGCATCGCCGGTAGAATAGGGAGAAATGCCGTTGTAAACCTCCCGCATGGCCTCGTGGGAGACCACACGCTGGGGGTCATTCGCCTCGGCCCATGCATAGCTGTCCTGGAAGGCGGCGGGCAGGAAACCGGGGTAGAACAGGCGGGAGGCATTGGCCAGGTTGAGTATCCACTTGGCAATAGCCCGGGCAAAGCGCTTGTCGTAGCGCACCATGGGCGCCAGGGCCCCAGCCTGCTGGAACCCGTTCATCACGAAAGCATAATCATTGCCGTTATCATTGGCTTCTCCGATCAGCCCGGAAACGTCAAACCCGCCCCAGTTGCCGACGATGGTTCCCCACCCCCGCAGCGGGCCCCGGTTGAAAGCCCAGTTCACCATCTTCTCCACATCATAGGCCGTGCCTATCTCCGCATTCATCTTTGCAGCGGTGTAAATGCCATAGGGCAATTGCAGTTCGTAGGAGGGATTGGTACTCAGCTGATCCAGGAATTCCATGCTCCACTCGGCGCCTTTCAGATACTCCTTATTGCCGGTTTCCTTATAGGCATGGTAAAGCACCCAGGCAAAGGCGCCCGCCGCTTCCGGTTCGATCACGCCTTCGGCGTTGGGCTCCATTTCCACAAAATCCCAGGCCCGGTAATTCATTGAGGCATTACTCCAGGGGGTGTCGCCGCCGCCCATCGCCCGCACCGCCTCCAGGAACTGATCGGCAATGCTGATAAACTGGAATTCGGAATCGCCGAGGGGTGGATACAGGTCGTACAGCTGGTAAAAGAAGACATTGGGCATGGTTTCGTACCACCAGTCGTTGCCGCTGCCGCCTCCCCGGTTGTTGAGATAGATCATTTCGTTGTTGGCCCGGTTGAAATAGTCCTGGCTCATCAGCAGCCAGTTCCTGCCATTCTGGTTTCGTTTGTCGATGCCCACCAGCGTCGCTCCTACCAGGGAAGGCAGGACGTTGATGGCCTCCCCGGCGAAAGGGTTATTGGTGCCAACATAGGAATGCAGGCCGAAGGACTCCCGCTCAGGGTAGTTAATGCCGCTGCCGGTAATGAAAACCAGGGGCAGATACTGGCCGCTGGCCTGCAGGTCATAGACGAAAGCGTCATATTCGGCCGCCACCGCCTTCCAGTCCCGTACGTTGTAAGGAGCCGGCTCATTGGGCATCAGCTCGACCCGGGGGATGGTAAGCTGGCCCGGCTGGGCGTTGGCCATAAGAGAGCAGGTGCAGAAGAATACTGCGGCTAGAAATGCTGCTTTAGAGTGGTTCTGTTTTTTGTAAAAAATGTTCATAGATCAGTTTAAAGCGATGCCAAACAAGATCTGTCCGGCTTTTTCAACAGATTTTTTTTTCAAAACTCCCTCCTGTGGCGAGCGTATACCCCGGAGTGCCAAATTTATTTGAGACATACTCCCCGCACACGCCAAAATGAGCTAACGTCCATCTTCGACCCCAAATAAATTTGGGTATCCTGATAGCGCTACCCAACCGCTCAGTACCCCGGATTCTGCGTCAGATTCGGGTTCAGGTCGATCTCCGTCTGGGGAATGGGAAAGACTTCGTGCTTGCCCGCCACAAATTCTTCAACCTTCTCATCGGCAATCCCCCAGCGCACCAGGTCGAAAAAGCGGTGCATTTCAAAGCCAAGCTCTACTCTCCGCTCGTGGCGGATATGTTCGATCATTTCCTGCTGATCCGTAGTGGCCACCGGCGGCAGGGCGGTATCCGGGTCCCCGGCCTGTGCCCGGGCGCGCGCCCTGACTTCCTCCAACGGTGCCTGGGCTTCGGCCACCCGCCCCAGGTTGGCCAGGGCCTCGGCCTCCCACAGCAGGACTTCAGCGTAGCGAATGGCCGTGTAGTTAATATCTCCGTCGGCCTTCTGGGTGACGGTTGAATCGGGCTGCAGGTACTTCCGGACGCCGTAGCCGGTACTGGAATAGGAAGGCTTATAGATCAGCCCGAAATATTCGTCGTTGTTCATGGCGACGGTGAATTTGAAGCGGGGGTCTCCTTCTTCAAATTCGTCGACAAAGTCCTGGGTGACCTCGGCAAAGCCGTACCCCGTGCTGAACTTCTTGGACGCCCACCACTGGTTGAGGGAGTTGCCCACGCCCAGCTCCAGGTTGTCATGCTGGATCTCCCAGACAGACTCGCTGTTGTTCTGCGTCCCTTCCCGGAAATTATCGAGGTAGTCGGGCATCAGGGCATAAATGCCCAGCCCCTTCACTTTGGCCACATTTTCCAGCACGCCTTCCCAGTCTTCCTGATATAGATTGGCCTTTGCCGCCAGGGCATAGGCCGCGCCCCGGGTGGCGCGCCCGAGGTCAGCCCCGCCATGCTCCACCGGGAGCAATTCCGCCGCCGCATTACAATCTTCCACTACCTGCCGGAAGATATCCTCGGCCGGAGCGCGGGGAACCTTCAGGTCCTCGGGGGGGAGGACTTTCGTCATGAGGGGCACTCCGCCGAATACCTGCGCCAGGCCGAAATAGTAATAGGCGCGCAGGAAGTAGGCCTCTCCGAGTATTCTGTCCTTGAGGCTCGCTTCCATTTCGATCCCGGGTACATTCTCCAGCACGGCGTTGCACTGGGTAATGCCGGAGTAGCTCAGCCTCCAGAAATCGTTGAACTCCTGGGTCCTGGGCGTGTGCGTCAGGAAGTCGATCTCAACGATGCCCGGGCGGGAGCCGTCGCCGCCGGCAATGGCGTTATCGGAGGCCACAGTGCCGAAAGCCCAGTAGAAGTTGTTGTTGTCACTGCTGAAGAGGAGGTACTCATAAGCGGCATTGATGGCCTGCTCGGCATCGTTGGCCGTCCGGAAGAAGTTGCCGGCGTCCAGCACGCCCAGCGGCTTTTTATCGAGAATGCCTTCGCAGGACAGCAACGCCAGGCCGGCGGCAATGAGGAGTAAGTATGTGGTGATCTTTTTCATATCGGCCCTTTTTTAAATGTTCCTAAAAATCCAGGTTTACCCCGGCGATAATAGTCCTGGGCGCGGGCACGGTGCCCCAGTCGATGCCGACGGCCAGGTCGGAGGAGACATTGAACCCCTGGGTGTCGTTGGTGTTTGCCTGGATCTCGGGATCCAGCCCGGGATAGGATGTCCAGGTCAGGGCGTTCTGGGCGCTGATATATATGCGCAGGCCCTTGATGGCATTTGTCCGCTTCACCAGATTGTCGAAGTTGTACCCCAGGGTAACGTTTCGC
>CAYQKY010000343.1:0-4689 GCA_964418125.1 uncultured Phaeodactylibacter sp. | reverse complement strand
TATCCTGCCCAAAATCAGTATACCTATTATCTGGAAGGTTTCGATACCGGCTGGAACTCGGCGGGCTCCAAAAGAGAGGCCACTTTTACCAACCTCGATCCGGGAGTATACCGCTTTCGATATCATGCCGCCGATCATACCGGAAACTGGAATCCCAAGACTAAGGAACTAATCATTGAAGTGTTGCCGCCCTTTTGGGCTAGTTGGTGGGCCTATGCCCTTTATACCTTGCTTGCCCTTAGCATCATTTACGGTTTTTATCGCTTCCAGCTCTCCCGCAAACTCCAGCTCGCCGAAACCCGCCGCCTCCATGAGCTCGACGCCTTCAAGACCCACTTCTACACCAACATCACCCATGAGTTCCGCACCCCGCTCACCGTCATCCTCGGCCTGGCGGAGCAGGCTCTCGACTACAGCCGCCGGAAACGGGAGGAGGCCGTGCAGCTCATCCAGCGCAACGGGCAGCACCTGCTGCGCCTGGTCAACCAGATGCTCGAGCTGTCAAAAGCCGAATCGGGAACGCTGAAGGCCCGGATGGTGCAGGGCGATATCGTTCAATTTCTGAAGTACAGCCTGGAATCCTACCACTCCTGGGCGGATGCGCGCCAGGTTGAACTTCATTTTCATTCCGAAGTGGAAAGCCTCGCTATGGGCTTCGACCCCGAAAAGTTGCAGGACATCCTTTCTAACCTGCTCTCCAACGCATTTAAGGCCACTCCGCCGGGCGGCCGCATCACCGTCCGGGTAGAAGCCGATGAGCATTTCCTGAGCTGTGCGGTGGAGGACACGGGGCATGGGATAGAGAAGGGCCATCTGCCGTTCATTTTTGACCGGTTCTTCAGCCCACCACCACCCCAAAGGGAAGAGGTAAGCTCTGATATAGCAGCCACCGTTGAGCCGATTCCCCCTCCTTTGGAGGGGGTTAGGGGGAGGCTGGAGGCCGGCTGGGAGGGGGTTGGCATCGGCCTTGCCCTCACCAAAGAGCTCCTCCATCTGCTGGGCGGCCGCATCGAAGTGTGGTCGGAACCAGGCCAAGGCAGCCGGTTCACCTTTTACCTGCCCATCCGGCGGTCGGCCAACAGCCCCCCTCAATCCCTCGAGGCAGGCTCTGGTATAGCCGCCCACCTTGAGCCTTCTCCCTCCCCCTCGGGGAGGGCCGGGGAGGGGCTTCCTCCCCCTCCTTTGGAGGGGGCCGGGGGGAGGCTCCTAATCATCGAAGACAACGCCGACGTCGTCTACTACCTCTGCTCCTGCCTGCAGGGCCGCTACCACATCCACGTGGCGGCCGACGGGCAGGAGGGCATAGAACTGGCCCTGCAGGAAGTGCCCGACATCATCATCAGCGACGTCATGATGCCGCGCCGCGACGGGCTGGAGGTGTGCCGCATCCTCAAGGCCGACGAGCGCACCAGCCACATCCCCATCATCCTGCTGACCGCCCGCGCCGCCATCGAGGATAAGATAAAGGGTATCCGTCGCGGCGCCGACGCCTACCTCAGCAAGCCTTTTCACCGGCATGAACTCGACGCCCAGCTGGAGCAACTGCTCCTTCAGCGCCGCCGCCTGCAGGAGCACTTCCGCCGGCCGGCCGCGCCCCCGCCCGGAGAGGCAGAACGCCCGGAGGCCGCCTTCCTTCAGAAAGTGCGCGCCTGCATCCTGGAGCATCTGGAAGAGGAAAACTTCGGGGTGGAGGAACTGGCCGATGCGCTCTTCCTCAGCCGCACCCAGCTCTTCCGGAAGATCAAAGCGCTGACCGGGCGCAACGTGGCGGCCTTCATCCACCAGGTGCGCATCGGGCAGGTGAAGCAGTTGCTGGCTACTACGGACCTGACGGTTTCCGAGGTTGCTTTCCGAACCGGCTTTTCCGAGGCGAGCTACCTGCGTAAGGTGTTTCTGAAAGAAACGGGGGAGACGCTGGCGGATTTTCGGAGAAAATTCAGGAAAGGTTAGTTTAGGTTCTATTAGCGGCTTACGCTTTAGGATTCCGGCTTTTTGAGAAAGATAGAATCCACCTCCATGGAGAAATCCTTGATGGCCAGGGAAGAAACCTGTTCTCCACTGATCCCGAAAGCATGCAATTGAAAAACACCTTCTTGTAAGATGTAAATTTCAATGGAATGATAGGAAGGGTCGACGATCCAGTATTCCGTTATACCATACTGAGCATAAAGCTGTTTTTTCTCCAGGTGGTCTCTTTTATAGGAAGAGGGGGAAACGATCTCGACAACCATGTCCGGAGCGCCCCGGATGCCCCACTCTGGGTCGAGCAGGTTCATTTTTGTTTTACTCAGGAAAACAAGGTCCGGCTGAGGGGCATTATCCTCCGAAAGGATAACGGCGGTGGGAGAGGAGAAGGCCATGCCAATATCTTTATCTTCTACAAAACGGGAGATGATGGAAAACAACCTGCTTTGGGTAAACTGATGTTCACCGGAGGGGGCGTTCTTTCTCACTAATTCGCCATTTATGAGTTCATACAAAAAAGGGTCGTCGTCGGGAAAGTCCATTTTTGCAAACTCTTCGTAGGTGATCTTCCTGGCCAGTACTTCCATATCGAAGGCTTTTAATTTGTGCCGTTGCTCGTGAGTTCTCAAGATATAAAAAACGGAAAAAACTTCCTAATGGTTGGCTTTCCGGGCTGCGCGTAACATAATTCCCCCTTTTTGCAACATAGTTCCTTAGCGCGACATTGGCCGGCAGGGCAACTTTGCCTCATTCATTTACTAAAACCCGTCATCCAATGAGAACACTCATGCTTTTTTTATTGCTTGTACTTGTTCTGATGGCCAGTTAACCGGCAACCAACAACGAGCAACAGTCCAGCTCAGTTCGACAATCATTTTCAACTTCAAAAACTAACACCTATGAACCGTTTCATACCTTTCCTTATCACGGCTTACCTGCCGTTGCTGTCCACAGCGCAGTCTTTCGACACCCAGCCGCAGCTCAATCCCTTCGGCATTCCGGTTGCGGCCAGCCACTACAAGCTGGCCTTCGGTGACCTGGACAATGACGGCGACTACGATGCCCTGGCCCTCAACCAGAGCGGTAATGTGCCCTTCCTCTTTTTTGAAAATGAGGGCGGCCCGGAAGATCCGGAATTTAATGGCAACCCGGTTTCCAACCCTTTTGGCCTGCAACAGCAGAACGGCATCACCGTGATCCGCCTGATGGACCTGGATGCCGATGGCGACCTGGACCTCTTTACGGGCGCCGCCAATAGTTTTCTCTGCTTCCGGAATACCGGAACGCCCGAGGCGCCTGAATTTGCCGCTCCGGAAACCAACCCATTCGGGATGCTCGTTCCGGCAGGCTCCACCTCCCTGCGCCCCGCCTTTGGCGACCTGAACGGGGACGGCCTGCCGGACCTGCTGGCTGCCGATTTCAACAGCAACCTTTTCTACTATCCAAATACGGGAACGGCCGAAGCGCCTGCCTTCGGCGAACCCGAAGCGGCCCCATTCAATTATCAGAAGCCGCCCGGAAACCCCATACTGATGGCCCCCACGCTGGAAGATGTCGATGTCGATGGCCTGCCGGACCTGCTCACCGGTTACAATCCCGGCAAAATAGCCCTGTACCACAACAGCGGCACGGAAGCGGAGCCTCATTTCGATACGCCGCAGGCGGACGCCCTGGGCCTAAACCTGAGCGCCTTTCCCACCTGGTGCATGCCCATCTTTTGCGATATTGACGGTGACGGCGACCGCGACCTGTTCGTGACGGCATTTCCGAACCTGTATTTCTACGAGAACTTAACCCCCGTAAACGGACAAAACGAGGCGCTTCCGCTGAAGCTGGCCGTTTTTCCGAATCCCACTGCTGGCCTGGTCCAGTTATCCCTGCCGGATGGCCACCCTTTGTCCAGAGGAGCGAAGGTAGTGCTTCGAAATGCGGCAGGCCAGGTGATGGAAACCTACGACGGTCTTTCCCGGCAACTTCTCCTTCATGGCCTGCCCGCCGGCTGTTACTGGCTGGAGACCCGGGATGGGAAGCGGCGGTATATTACTATGATAGCAAAAGTTGAGTAACCTCTATTTATTAAAATCATCGGTCCTGAATAAAACAATATTTTGTCTCTGTCCGTATCAGCCTTCGCCCAGAACCCGGAAGAGCTGCCATCGGTGTGCAGCCTGTGGAGGATAAATCAAAGATCAAAAATCGCACGTCAGAAATCTCAAATTCCAAATATCATAGAAAGAGGTTTTTTATAAAATAACCGTATAGTATGGAGCCTTTGCCTCCTTATCAGTGTCATACATAGAACAAGCAGGTAAAACTTGACAGGTTTACCGGAAGTACTCCGTAAGCCGAAACTTGTCAAGTTTATCCCGCCTTAAAAACCCGAGGCCATGTTAACTAACTCCTCCATCCAGCCGTTGCTCCACCCGGAGCAACCCTTCCTGGCGCAGGTCCGGGCCTGCATCCTCAACAACCTGGACGACGAATCCTTCGGCGTGGCCGAGCTGGCCGGCGCCGTATTCCTGAGCCGCGCCCAGCTCTTTCGCAAAATACGGGCGCTGAGCGGCCGCAACCCCGCACGCTATATCCATCTGGTGCGGATAGAACAGGCCAGGGCCCTGCTGGCCGACACTGGCCTCACGATCTCCGAAATTGCCTGGCGCACCGGCTTTTCCGACCCGAGCTTCCTGCGGCGGGTGTTCCTGCGGGAATCGGGGGAGCGGCTGG
>CAYQKY010000342.1:0-4695 GCA_964418125.1 uncultured Phaeodactylibacter sp. | reverse complement strand
GCTTACCACTTTTCTTATGCCAATACCTACTTCTGGCGAACGCATACGGGCGCTGAAATTGATTATGTGGAGGAAAAGGACGGCCGCTTGTACGGATATGAATTTAAGTGGAATGCCAAAAAACACCGTATTCGTTATGCTCCCTGGGAGCAAGCCTATCCGGAAGCAACATTTGCCTGTATTACCCCTGAGCAGATTGGAGATTGGCTTTTGAATGCTGACAAGTGAGTAGGTTGCGAATTCAATACTAAAGTGGTAGCTTAGCCAAAGACAACTTTCCAGCAGATGAAAAACAACGTCAACCATAAAGAACTATCCGAAGCCCCCGCCCGCGTCCCCATCCTCCCCCTCGACCTGGACGTGATCAAAGGCATCCGCATCAACCGCTCGGCGGTGGAGCGCCGGGCGGCCACCCTCGGCAAGCGGCGCACGGTCAAGAAAGAATGGCAGGCCGCCTGGCTGCTGCGCGCCATCTCCTGCATCGACCTGACCACCCTGGCCGGCGACGATACGCCCGGCAACGTCGTCCGCCTCTGCGCCAAAGCGCGGCAGCCGGTGCGGCAAGACCTGATGGAAAGCCTGGAGGTAGGCGATATGCAGCTGCATACCGGCGCCGTGTGCGTGTACCATAACCTGATCGAAACGGCCGTGGAGGCCCTGAAGGGAACGGACATTCCCGTGGCTGCCGTCTCCACCGGCTTCCCGGCGGGGCAGATCTCCATGCAGCAGAAACTGGGCGAGATCCGCGAATCCGTAAAATCGGGGGCAAAAGAGATCGACATCGTCATCAGCCGCGCGCACGTGCTGAGAGGGGAGTGGGAAAAGCTCTACGAGGAGGTAGCCGCTTTCCGCGAGGCCTGCGGCCCGGCCCACATGAAAGCCATCCTGGCCACCGGCGAGCTGGCTACGCTGACGAACGTGGCCAAGGCCAGCCACGTCTGCATGATGGCGGGCTCCGATTTCATCAAGACCAGCACCGGCAAGGAGAGCGTGAACGCCACCCTGCCCGTCAGCCTCGTCATGGTGCGCGCCATCCGGGCGTTTCACGAGCGGACGGGCTTCAAGATAGGCTTCAAGCCGGCCGGCGGCATCCGCACCGCCAAGCAGTCCCTGGAGTGGCTCTTCCTGATGAAAGAGGAACTGGGCAACGACTGGCTGAGCCCCGAACTGTTCCGCTTCGGCGCCAGCAGCCTGCTGGGCGATATCGAACGGCAACTGGAGCACTTTGTGACGGGAAGGTACTCGGCTTCTTACCGCCACCCAATGAGTTAAATTTCGCCGGGCGCCAATTTTCTCCGGCAGCCAGAGCCTAAGCGAAGGCTTGCCCGTTGGCGCGCGAGTTGTTTATTCCAGTAGTTGAGGCAATAGCTCTCAAAAACCCGCGAAAATCCGCTGCATCCGCGAAAATCCGCGTTCTATAAAAACAAACCATGAAGATCCAGAAAATATACGACACCATGGAATACGGGCCCGCCCCCGAAAGCCGCGCCGCCGCCGATGAGTGGCTGAAGGCCCATAAAAGCGAATTCCAGCTGTTCATCAACGGCGAATGGGAGAAACCGAAGTCCGGAAAATACTTCGAGAGCATCAATCCCGCCAATAAAGAATTCCTGGCCAAGATCGCCGAGGCCGATAAAAAGGACTTGGGCCGGGCCGTGGAAGCAGCAAAAAAAGCCCTGCCCGGATGGGCCGCCCTGAGCGGCCACGCCCGCGCCCGCTACCTCTACGCCCTGGCGCGGCAGGTGCAGAAGTACAGCCGCCTCTTCGCCGTCCTGGAATCGCTCGACAACGGCAAGCCCATCCGCGAGACGCGCGACATCGACATCCCCCTGGTGGCCCGCCATTTCTACCACCACGCCGGCTGGGCGCAGCTGCGCGATACCGAACTGCCCGATTATAAAGAGATCGGCGTCGTCGGCCAGATCATCCCCTGGAACTTCCCCCTGCTGATGCTGGCCTGGAAGGTAGCGCCCGCCCTGGCCATGGGCAATACCGTGGTGCTCAAGCCGGCGGAATTCACTTCCCTGACCGCCCTGTTGTTCGCTGAAATATGCCGGAACGCTGGCCTGCCCCCCGGCGTAGTGAACATCATCACCGGCGCGGGCGAAACGGGCGCCCTCCTTACCAAACACAAAGACATCGATAAAATAGCCTTCACCGGCTCCACCGAGGTGGGGCGCATCATCCGCAAGGCCACCGCCGGCTCGGGCAAAAAGCTGTCCCTGGAGCTGGGCGGCAAGTCGCCCTTCATCGTCTTCGAGGATTCCGACCTCGACAGCGTGGTGGAGGGCGTTGTCGACGCCATCTGGTTCAACCAGGGGCAGGTGTGCTGCGCCGGCTCCCGCCTGCTGGTGCAGGAGAGCGTGGCCGAAAAGCTGTACGATAAGATCCGCGCCCGCATGGAAAAGCTGCGCGTGGGCAACCCCCTGGACAAGGGCATCGACATCGGGGCCATCGTGGCGCCGGTGCAGCTCAAGACGATCAGGCAATTGGTGAAAAAGGGCGTCGATCAGGGCGCCGCCCTCTGGCAGCCCTCCTGGGCCTGCCCGACGGAGGGCTATTTCTATCCGCCTTCCCTGTTTACGGACGTATCGCCCTCCCACGTCATCGCCCAGGAGGAGATCTTCGGCCCCGTACTGGTGGCCATGACGTTCCGTACCCCGGCCGAGGCCGTGCAACTGGCCAACAACACCCGCTACGGCCTGGCCGCCAGCATCTGGACGGAAAACATCAACCTGGCGCTGGACATCGCGCCTAAGGTCAAGGCGGGCACCGTATGGATCAACTGCACCAATGTGTTCGATGCGGCATCGGGCTTCGGAGGGTACCGGGAGTCGGGATTCGGCAGAGAAGGAGGCAAGGAAGGGTTGTACGAATATGTAAAATTGAAAGTCGAAGAGGAGTTCCAGGACAAACCTATCCGGCCGGGAAAAAGCAAGGCTAAAGGCAGTGAGAATGGAATGCCGGCAATCGACCGCACGCCCAAGATGTACATCGGCGGCAAGCAGGCCCGCCCCGACGGGGGCTACAGCATCGCCGTCAAAGGCGCCGATGGCCGCACCATCGGCGAGGTGGGCGAGGGCAACCGCAAGGACATCCGCAACGCCGTGGAGGCCGCCCACGCCGCCCGCAGCTGGGCCAACACCACCGGCCATTCCAGGGCGCAGGTGCTGTATTTCATTGCCGAGAACCTGGCAGCCCGCGCGCAGGAGTTTGTCCACCGGATCATTGAAATGACGGGCTGCAAGCCGGAGGACGCCCGGAAGGAGGTGGACGTTTCCATCGAACGCATTTTCTACTACGCGGCCATGGCCGACAAGTACGACGGCGCCGTGCACCATACCGTTTTTCGCAACGTCACCCTGGCCATGCCCGAGCCCATCGGCGTGATGGCCGTCGTCTGCCCGGATGAATCGCCCCTGCTGGGCTTCATCTCCACCGTCATCCCCCCCATCGCGATGGGCAACCGGGTGGTGGCCGTGCCCTCGGAGTCCTACCCCCTGTCCGCCACCGACTTCTACCAGGTGCTGGACACCTCCGATGTGCCCGGCGGCGTGCTCAACATCGTCACCGGCGGGCAGGACGCCCTGGCCCGGGTGCTCGCCAACCACGACGACGTGGACGGCATCTGGTACTTCGGCGGCAAGGACGGCGGCAAAATGGTGGAGCACGACTCGGCCGCCAATATGAAGCGTACCTGGGTGAGCCACGGCAAGTACCGCGATTGGATGAACCCGGCGCATGGGGTAGGGGAGGTATTCCTGCGGATGGCCACGCAGGTGAAGAACATCTGGGTTCCGTATGGGGAATAATCGTGCGGCGATCATCTTGATCGCACGTGTGTAAATGCAGGTTTTTTTGCCCGGCGGCACAGTGTTGTGTGAAGTAGGGCACACTGCTGCCATATATATGCGCCTTCGATGGCGCGGTTTCTCCTACGCCAAGGTTCCGGGGCTCAAAGAAAGCTACGGACGGGCTGACAGGATAATCGCCGCAAGAGTAATCGCCATAAGGCTTAATTGAAGTTGTAGTAAAGATTACTGACAATGACAAACAAAAAACAATTATCCCCAACACAACGCGAAGCACTGCTCAGCACCCTAAAAGCCCGCTTCGAGCAAAACACCCGCCGCCATAAAGGCCTCGACTGGACTAAAATACAAGCCCGGCTGGAAGCCCACCCCGAAAAACTCTGGCCCCTCCACGAAATGGAAAGCACCGGCGGCGAGCCGGATGTGGTGGGCTACGATGAAAAGACAGGTGAATACCTCTTTTACGATTGTTCGCCGGAAAGCCCCAAGGGCCGCCGAAGCGTTTGTTACGACCGCGAAGGGCAGGAATCCAGGAAAGAGCACAAACCGGAAAATAACGCCGTGGATATGGCCGCCGCTATGGGCATCGAGATCCTGACGGAAGAACAGTACCGGGAACTGCAGAAACTTGGAGATTTCGACACAAAAACATCGAGCTGGCTGAAAACGCCGGCGGACATCAGAAAGCTCGGCGGCGCCATCTTTGGTGATTTCCGCTACGGCCATGTGTTCGTGTATCACAACGGCGCGCAGTCCTACTACGCCGCCCGGGGGTTCCGTGGGGGGCTGAGGGTTTGAGAGCTTGTTTAGAGGCCTGTCTTTGAGCTACAAAGGCCACTTTTTTGATGACACTTCGTTGGGGACCCTTCTCCCCAGGCCCACA
>CAYQKY010000341.1:0-4746 GCA_964418125.1 uncultured Phaeodactylibacter sp. | reverse complement strand
ATCACGGGCAGCAGGAAGAACCACCAGCTCAGGCTGATGCCGTAGGCGTAATTGTCGAGCCATCTGTCGAGGAAATAGTAGGCTGCCGGCAGGGCCAGCAACGAAGCGGCCAGTACCAGGCGAACATATTCCCTGGAAAGGAGCAACAATACCTGGGAAACGCTGGCGCCCAGCACTTTCCGGATACCGATCTCTTTCGTCCGCCGGGCTACGCTGAACGACGACAGGCCGAACAGCCCCAGGCAGGCCACCAGGATGGCCAGCAGCGTAAACAGGCCGAAAGCGTAGCCAAAGCGCAGGTCGGCCTGGTACTGCGCCTCGTAAAAATCGTCGAGGAAAAAGGCGCTTACCGGCGATTCCGGGAAATGGGCCTTCCACTGGCCTTCCGCAAACCGAACAAGCGCCTGCGGATCAGATACTTCCGCTTTCAGTGAGTAATAGGAAAACCCATAGGGCTGATACCAGTAGCAGATCGGCTTGAAGTCGAACTGCAGCGACTCCTGATGGTAATCTTCGATGACACCAACCACCCGCCCCAGGCTTTGCCCGTTGGCGGCCAGGATCTCTTCTCCGATGGCGGCCTGCGGGCTTTCAAAACCGAATACCTTTACCGCGGTTTCGTTGAGCACAGTGGCCTGCCGGTCCGTTTCAAAGGGCTTGTCGAACTCCCGCCCGGTGATCAGCTCCGCTCCGTACTGACGGAAGAATTGCCGGTCGATCAGGAAGGTCCGAAACCGCTTGAAGCCGCCGTTCGGAGAATTGGCCCAGCGCAGGCCCCAGG
The DNA here is from genome assembly GCA_964418125.1 of uncultured Phaeodactylibacter sp. Classification (GTDB taxonomy): domain Bacteria; phylum Bacteroidota; class Bacteroidia; order Chitinophagales; family Saprospiraceae; genus JACJXW01. The sequence continues at coordinate 3,965 of CAYQKY010000341.1, read as the reverse complement.
AATTTCCGACCTCCTTGCCGGGAATGTCGCCGGATGCCGTAACGCTGCGGATGTCCGGATGACGCAGCAGTTCCTCTTTGAAAGTGCGGATGCGCTCAGTGTAGGTGCTGTCCTTATACGTCATATCCTGCAGCACCAGCGTTTGTTCGATATCAATGCCCAGGTCCTTCTGGCGCATGTAATTGATCTGCCGGTAAATGGCCAGCGAGCCGGCGATAAGGGCAATGGTGGCGACAAACTGCAGGGCCACCAGCCCTTTGCGCAAACTGCTGCCCGAGCCGGAAGCGGCCGATTTGTTGCCTTTCAGTACCGTCACCGGGCGGTGGCCGGACAGGACAACGGCGGGGTAGAACCCCGCCAGCAGGGCGCCGCCGGCAAAGAGCGCCGCCACGAAACCCCAGAACCAGGTCTCCTGCAACAGGAAGAAGCCCATATCTTTTCCTACCAGCCGCCCGAAGACGGGCATCAGGCCGTTGGCGGCCAGCAGGGCCAGCCCCAGAGCCACGAAATTGACGAGGGCCGACTCCAGCAGGAACTGCCGCACCAGCTGCCCCCGCCGGGCGCCGGCCACTTTCCGGACGCCCACTTCCCGCGCCCGGTCCAGCGAACGGGCCGTAGACAGGTTGATGTAGTTGAACCAGGCAATGACAATGATGAACAGGGCAATGGCCATCATGGCGTATACGTAACGGGCATTGCCCGTAGGTTTGAACTCATAGGCCAGCTTGGAATGCAGGTGAATATCGCCCAGCGCCTGTGGAAAGAAACGGATCTCAAAATTGCCGTCCTCCATCTGCCGGCCCATGTGGCGTTCGGTAAAGGCGGGCAGCTGCTCCTCCAGGGAAGCGATATCGGCGGCCGGGCGAAGCATCACGTAGGTGTAAAAATCCGACCAGCCCCAGTTGTTCTCGGCATCTCCTCCCCGGGAGGCTATCAGGCTGATATAAGTCACATAAGAAAAGGCAAAGTCGAAAGCCAGGTGGGAGTTTTCCGGAATATCTTCAAATACAGCGGCTATTTCAAAAGTCGTGCCGGAGGTCCCCACTTCTATAGTTTTACCGATAGGGTTTTCCGGGCCGAAGTATTTTTTCGCCATCGACTCGGAGACGGCGCCTTTATTGGGTTCGCTGAGCGCCGCCCGGATATCTCCCCGGCTCACCGTAAAGGAAAAAATATCGAAAAGGGAGGAGTCGGCGTAAATGATGCCCTGCTCCCCGTACCGCTGATCTTCGTAGGCCACCATACCCCCCGTCCTCCTGATGCGCGCCGCCTGTTCTACTTCAGGGAATTCGCGCAGCAGGTGCGGCCCCACCGCCGGAAAGGTGAAGGCAAAGTCCTGTTTGGCCTCTCCCGGTTCGTACTTTTCCATCGCGATCCGGTAGATGCGCTCCTTGTTATCGTGAAACTGGTCGTAGCTCTGCTCCCAGGCCACGTACTGCAGAATGAGCAGGCAGGCAACCATGCCAATGGCCAGGCCAAGGATGTTGACGGAAGAGAAGAGCTTATTCTTCCATAAGTTCCGGAATGCGATCTTGAGGTAATTTCGTAGCATGGCTCTTGGTTGTGCATTCGTGTATTTTTACCCGGCTGAACAGACGGGCGTGTATTCGTGCATTTTTACCCGGCCGAAGTGTGAGGACGGGACTCCACTCATTCATTCCCTTGGAATGGCTTTCCGGAGCGCCCCATGTGTGCATTTGTGTATATGTCCCTTCCGCCCGGTTGCGTTCCTTGCCTCGACGAATGTACCTATACACAAATACACCCATACACTACAACTTCCCCTTCAACACCTCCACCGCCTTCTCCAGCGCCCGGTCCCGGTCCTGGATAAAATCCTCAACGGTGGGGTTCACTTCTATTTTCGGGGCGATGCCGTAGCCCACGAACTCCCGCCCGTCCGGGAAGACATCCTTTTTGGTGCAGACGCGGGCCGTGCCGCCGCCGGGCAGATCGAACATCAGAGGCTGACCGGTGCTGCCGAAGGTTTTGCGGCCCATGCGGGTAATGTGCGGTTGTTTGTCGAGGTACACCAGGAAGTCCTCGGCGGCGGAAGCGGTATTGTGGCCGGTGAGGATGACGGTGGGCACGGTGATCTTCGGGCCCTCTACATCGTTGGTATCGGGTTCGTACTCGAATTCGTACCAGACTTCACCGTTGTAGTAGTCCAGCGACTTTTTCGCCCATTCGTTACCTACAGTGTCTATGTTGGCATCGGCCACCCAACTCCCCCAGGCCTTGTAGGCAGCGCGGTGTTCGCGGGTCTTGCTTCTGGAGCCGTAGAGCAGTTTGTCTTCGGTGAGGTATTTGGCGATCTCCCGGCCGATATCGGTGTTGCCGCCGCCGTTGTTGCGAATGTCGATCACCAGCGCTTTGGCCTTAAGCAGTTCGGGCACCTTCTCAATAAAAAGGGTGTCGATCTTGGGGTCGCCGAAGGAATTGAGCGCCACATAAGCAATGCCCTCCTCCAGCCATTTGAACTCCAGCAACTCCCATTCCGGGAAGGGCGGGTAGATGTCCTCCTTATTCAGCGCCCGGGTGAGTCGGAAATCCCGCTCCTCCCCTTCCGGTGTGCGGATGCGGATGTCGATGCTTTCCCCGGCAAAGCCCTTCAACAGGCTCCGGATGCCGTTATCCCAGAGGATGTAGCCGGTGGAAGAGGAAATGTAGGGAATGACCGCTTTCTCCAGATATTCCCGGGTAGGCATGCCGTCCACCCGTATGACTTCACTGCCCACCGGTATCTCTTCTTTTTTCGGTTCATTGATGTGGGTGACGATGGCCTTGCCGTTGATGTTCTCCAGGAACAGGCGGTAATCGCCAAAGCTGGTTTGGTAAAGCAAGGAGTCGATCCCCCGGGGCATATAGACATTGGTATGGCCGTCCTGCAGCAGAGCGCAGAAGCGCTGCAGGGTTCGGTAGTAGTCGTAATCGCTTTCCGTGGCCAGCACTTTTGGGATGTAGGCCTGATAGGCGCTGTCCCAGTTCAGGTGCGGCACCTGGCCGAAAAAGGCGAAGTTGTAGTTGACTTCCTGCCAGAAACGGGAAAGGCCGTAGAGCTTTTCTTCCGGCGTTAGGGTGTGCTCCCGCTGGGCGGGGGAAGGGGTGGTGAGGAAGACGAGTAATATTATTGTGATGATTGATCTTTCCATTGAGGGTGTTGTGGTTAAATTGGTTGTTGGTTGTTTCGAGGATCGTTATATTTATAATCGTTACAAACATAATAATTATATTTAGAACGATCTCTTTCGGGTTGATCAAAGCTATCGCTGGTTTTGCTGCCCTTTTCTTTCCTGGGTTCCCCCTTTTCCTTCCAAAAGGCATGCCAATGAACCCAATCAACTAATAGCCAGCAACTTAATCAACCGAACCCGGCCTTCCGGCCGGCTATCCTGTGCGCTGGTGTACAGTGGGGTGTTCGATTTTGGACAGTGATGGTGGGACTTTTAAAAGAAACTGGGGGGTAATGATTGTTGAAGATTTTATACATTGTCAGGCACAAACAAAGCATAATGAAAATATTTTTTATACTTTTTATGGCGATAACAATAATCAGTGGAATTAGGGCCGTGGTTGAAATAAGTAAAGAAAAGGAAAGGCTAAGAATTGAATTAGGTATACCTGAAACAGATCCATCAAATGAAAAACTCGGGAAGTTTATTTTCTATAACTGGTTCAGATTTCTCGACTATTGCTGATAATATTCTTAACTGGCTTAATGATTACTTGGGATCTGTTTTGGTGAAAATACAGCGATTATCGCTTTAGAAAAAATTACATGTCTGAGAAAGGCCAGTTAGAACTATAAAACGACTAGGGCGCAGTTGCGATTTGTCCCCGGTACTCGGATGAATAAACTTACTGAATCAAAGGGGATATGCCAGGCTCTATGCGTAAGGCGCCCCCCTTGAGGCAGAGGTGATTGGTTCTGGATAGAAAAGCCTCGGAGAGGCGTAATGTTGTTA
>CAYQKY010000340.1:0-4753 GCA_964418125.1 uncultured Phaeodactylibacter sp. | reverse complement strand
TGCTTGTTTGGAGGTGGTGCTTTGGAAGCGAAAATGGCTGATTTTGGGTTCTCATGAGGCTCTTTTTCTCGCCCATAGCATGGCTACGGGCGAGAAAAAAGCCGAAATGAGGTTCCGAAAGCGGTCATCTGCAGCCCAAATGACTACCTCCAAACAAGCACTAAGAGCTTATGACCCCACTCCACATATAATACTTACCGGCTATGTTCGGCTGCAGAATTGATTACAGGGCTTTGATCCTCGGAGCAGGATGTTTTTTCTTGACACTGTTAACGCTCCGTGCCCAGCAGCCGCACCCCTTCTTCAGGCAGTACACCGCCGATGACGGCCTGGCCAATAACGTGGTGTTCAACATCATCGAAGACAACGACGGGTACATCTGGTTTTCCACCGCCAACGGGCTCTGCCGTTTCAACGGCTATGAGATGGAGCAGTTCCCCTCCGAATATAAAGACATTAACTATACGGCCCTGTTCAACATGCAGCTGGACAGCCTGGGGCGGGTTTGGACACACAGCATCTACGGCAAGCTTTTTTACTTTGGCCGGGACAGTATCCTGAAACACCCCTTTGCCGATACTATTGTGCTCAGCAACAAGCCCCGCTTCAAATATTCCGGAAGTTTTGTTGTTAAAGGCAGCGGTGACCGGGCATTCTATTTCCTCGATGGCCTCGGCATCATTGCTGTAGACGCCCTGGGGAAGCAGGAACTAATCCGGCCCGAGGTTACTCCTTCTATTATTGCAATGGAACAAGACGGGATATTCGCCACCGCCAATATTACCCACCCCGACCCGAAGGTGCATCAGGCACAGTCGAAAAGCCTCCGGGAAAAGGGGCTGCATCCTCCCATCGTGCTCTATGACGGCAAGGCCATGACGACGATAAACGGGTTTAAGGATGAGCCGCCCGACGGCAGGCGCATGGCAATGATACGGTATGCCGGAGGCATTCTGGTTTTTCAGAAAGGAGAGCTCTATTTCGTCAGGGAAGGCCGCATACAATGGCAACAGGCATTCCCTCACGACCTCATCCTGTTTCGCCAGGACCGCGAAGGGCGCCTGATGGTGGGCCTGGACGGCAGAGGCGGCGTACTGTTCTACGAAACCCCGGAAGCCCTGCGGCAGGATCAGTTTCGCCGTTACCTGGAAGGCCACTCTGTGACCGCTATGTGCCACAGCCGCAACGGGGGCTACTGGTTTACCACCCTGGGCGACGGGGTGTTCTACACCCCTGGCTTCGGGCTGGAGGTTTTCGATGAGGCTTCGGGCCTGCCCCAGGAGATCGTCCGGGCCATAGCGCTGAAAAGCGAAGAGCAGGTTTTCATCGGTTTTGATAATGGAGCCGTTTATTTCCTCGACATCCCGGCCGATACCATCTCCTACCTCGGCACCCCTTCCCCCGACAAACAATTGTTCGACCTGGAATATGACGCCTCCCGAGATATTCTCTGGGCGGCTGTCAACCGCATATACCGTTACGAGGCCGGCCAATGGCTCCCCTACGAAAAAGACGTCCTCGACCCCCAGCAGGCCTACAGCACCACTCCTAAAAATATCGCTTTCAGCCCGGACGGACAGGAGTTGTGGTTTAACGGAGCTACCGGTTTCGGCGCCTTGGCGCCCGATAGTGGAAGGCTGCTCTACCATTCTTCGGCCTACAATGGCCAGCAACGATCCTATGCTGCCTTCCGGGACAACCGGGGCCGCATCTGGGCCGGGGTCAACAACCAGATGTTCGAGATCGTGGATGGCGAGATGGCAAGCCGGCACGAATGGCACGAGGGCTTCAAATACCCGGTCCAGGATATTGTTCAACTCGATGATAACACCCTGGTATTTGCCGCCAATGCCATGGGCCTGCTGCTCCTGGATGAACGGGACAGCATCCTCCAGTTGACGACGGCGGACGGACTTGTTTCCGACGCCATCAACTGCCTATATACCTCCCCCGGCGGGCACATCTGGGCGGGCAGCTTCCGGGGGCTGAGCCACCTCTCTCCCGGCGGCGGCGGATATACAATCCGGAATACCACCCGCGCCAATGGACTGCCGTCCAACGCCATTTACAAGGTTGCCGGCGCCGGTAATTCCATCTGGCTGGCCACCGAAAAAGGAGTAGTCAGGCTGAAAGATATGGCAAATGCCGGAACCGTTACCGCACCGCTGATAGTACGCGCTACTGCCAACGACAAACCATGGGATTGGGAACAGAAGGGCAGGTTCGGACACCGCCAAAACAACGTCGGCTTCGAATTCATTTCCCTGCAGTTTCATTTTTTTGGAAAGGTGCCCTACCGTTACCGGCTGGAGAAGGATGCTCCCTGGGCCAGAACCTTGAACCGGGACGTTTTTTTCCCCGCCCTCAAGCCCGGCAGTTATCAGCTCGAAGTACAAGCTCAGGGAAAGGACGGCAGCTGGAGCCCTTCCGCCCTGGCGGCCTTTGAGGTGCGCCCACCCTACTGGGCCACCTGGTGGTTTCGGGGGCTGGCCCTGGTGCTCGTTGCCGGCGCCGCCTGGGGTTTCTACCGCTTTCGCACCAAGGAGCTGAAAGCGGAAGCCAGCCGGATACAGGAAAGGGCTGCCCTGGAACAGGAAATGACAGAACTGAAGCAGTCCGCCCTGCGGGCCCAGATGAACCCGCACTTCATCTTCAACTGCCTCAGCTCGATCCAGAACTTCATCATGGAAGGGGAAAAGGATCAGGCCGTTCAGTACCTCTCCAGCTTCGCCAGCCTGATCCGGGCTACCCTCCGCGCCTCCATGGAGGCAGAGACGCCGCTGGAAGAAGAGGCCCGGATGCTGGAAAATTATCTCGAACTGGAGCAGTTGCGTTTTCAGCACAAATTTGATTTCAATATCGAGATCGACGAGCAGATCGACACCTATGATACCGCCATCCCCCCTTTACTACTGCAACCCTATGTGGAAAACGCCATCGTTCACGGCCTGGCGGATACGGAACGGGATGGAAGGATCGACGTTCATTTCTCCAAAGAAAATGGAAATATACTGGTTACCATAACCTACAACGGCATGGGTATTACCGCATCCAGTGCCCGGAAAAAAGCCCGGGAATCCCTGTACAAGTCCGTCGGAATGACCATCACCCGCAAGCGACTGGAGCTGCTGTCCGGCCAGCCTGGCAACCCGGTGTCGGTACAAGAACTGAAAAGTGAAACGGGAGAAGTTGAAGGAACCCGGATAACTGTAACTTTGCAATCCAAAGACAAGAAGTAATGAAAAGAGCAATCCTCATCGAGGACGAGGCCAGGGCCAGGGCGGCCCTGCGGAACATGCTGCAAGACTACTGCCCGGAGATCGAGGCCGTAGCCGAAGCCGACGGCGTGGCCTCTGCTTTGGAGGTTATCGGAAAAACGGAGGCTGACATCCTGTTCCTGGATGTCCAGCTGAAGGACGGCACGGCGTTTGACCTTCTGGACCAGTACGCCGGCCCCTACCCGTTCCACCTGATCTTCACCACCGCCCATGACGAATTTGCAGTAAAAGCATTTGAATACCACGCCCTGGATTACCTGGTCAAACCCATCGCCCCCGGAAGGCTGTGCGATGCCGTAGCGCGGGCGGGAAAGCGCCTCCCTCCCTCCACCCCCCATTACCTGGAATTCCTGGAAGCGGTCCGGGCCCGCCGCTTCGAGAAGATCGCCCTGTCCACCAAAGACGGCATCCTGTTTATGAAGCTGGACGACCTGCTGCGCCTGGAAGCCAGCGGCAATTATACCACTTTTCACTCCAGCCGCGGGCAAAAGGTAATGGTGGCCCGTACCCTCAAGGATTACGAAAACCTGCTCGGCAGCGAGGGTTTCTTCCGCACGCATCAGTCCCATATCGTCAACCTGGCCAAGATCGAAGGCATTTCCAAGGACGACGGCGGCTACGCCTGCCTGGAAGGAGGCGACAGAATACCGATTGCGCGTCGGAGGAGGGACCACCTGGTGGAGTTGCTGAGAGATCGAAGTTTGTTTTAGGATAGGGGGTATTCGTTATTCGGTGTTCGTTATTCGTTATTCGTTATTCGGTGTTCGGTGTTCGGCCCCGGGGGCCGGCAGCCCAATCAACTAATCAACCCAACATCCCAATCAACCTCTCAACCGCCTCCACCCTTTCCTCCACCCCGCCCCACAGTTCCGTAAAAGGCACGCCCAGCCGCTCCAGGTCTCGTTTATAGATGGAATAGAGTTCCTCCCGCTCATTGGGGTTTTCCCGTTGAGGGTCATATTCCCAGGGCACGTCGGTGCCGCAGAGCAGGTACAGATCGTAAGAGCGCCGGTGCAGTTGTTCCAGTATCCAGGGGTGGCAGCGTCCGTATTTGTATTCCGACCAGACCTTCAGGACCAACATTCCGGTATCGCAGGGCAGGATGCGGCGGGCGAACTGAGCGTGAAAATCCTCCACCTGAAGCTGGCCCCGGGCGATATGCAGGAGGTCTTCCTCCCGGTAGGGCCGGCCGAGGCACTCGAGGTAGGCGCGGGCGTACTCGGGCGCCCAGTTCGTCTGGTAGCGCTCGGCCAGGCGGCGCGCCAGCAGGCTCTTGCCGGTAGATTCCGGGCCGGTGATGAGGATGCGGAGGGGGGGAGCGTGTATTGGTGTATTGGTGTATTTGTGCATTGGTTTATTCGTGTATTCGTGTATTCGTGTATTCGTGTATTGGTGTATCCGTTCATTTATTTATTTTTGGGGTAACTATTCAGCACGCCTGCGTGCTGGTTAATTGAAAAACGATAGAATTGTCC
>CAYQKY010000339.1:0-4795 GCA_964418125.1 uncultured Phaeodactylibacter sp. | reverse complement strand
CCCATAGACAATGCCACTTTGATGCCCAAAGGCACTGACTACTGAGATGAAATTCTGAAGGCCCGTGTTCCCGCCGTGGACGCTAGAGGTGATAGCCTTTCCATCTAAAGAGAGGAACTTGTCCTTCAAGGCTGGATGGTATGCCTCTACCCAAGAAATGAATCTTTGTGCCAGAAGCTGCTCGTCTAAGCTGTGCAACACGCTGCGGAAGGTATAGAAACAGGGTACGCCGTGCTTGAGCTTGAACAGTTCAACTAGTTCCTCCCTATTACTATACGCGAAACGGGTAAAGCCCCGCAGCCCTTGATGGCCGCTGAGGATAGCCATAATCACTATGGACAAGACGTGATGAAGCTTATGCCGCTGCCCCTGCCCGCGACGGGGGTCGGCCAACGTGGAGAAAAAATCCAACATTTTGTAGTCCAGCATTCGCCAATTTTTTGTCAAAGAACGGAATTTTTTCAGAACCAATCACCCCTGCCCTTGAGGGGGAAACAGGGGGTGATGGCTCAGCGTATGCCTTAAATTTATTTTGTCCTACTACTTTTTACAAAAAAACCAACATCATGGATTCCAAAGCATCACCTTCTGATATTGTCACAGGCAAAAAGGAATATTTCAAAGGCATCGGCAAGATCCGCTACGAAGGCCGGGAATCGGACAACCCGCTCGCTTTCAAGTGGTACGATGAGAACCGCAAGGTCGGCGATAAGACGATGAAGGAACACTTCAAATTTGCCGTTGCCTACTGGCACTCGTTCTGCGGTACGGGCGGCGACCCCTTCGGAGCGCCCACCAAGGCCTTCCCCTGGCTGGAAGCCTCCGACCCCATGCAGCAGGCGCGCGACAAGATGGACGCCGCCTTTGAGTTCATCACCAAGATGGGCATTCCCTATTACTGCTTTCACGATTACGACCTCGTAGACGAGGCTGATTCACTTGGCGAATCCACCAAGCGCCTGGCGGCCATCACCGACTATGCGCTGGAAAAGCAGAAAGCTTCCGGCGTGAAGCTGCTCTGGGGCACCGCCAACCTGTTCAGCCACCCCCGCTATATGAACGGCGCCGCCACCAACCCGGATTTCCGCGTCGTGGCCTGGGCCGGCGCTCAGGTGCGCAACGCTCTCGACGCCACCATCCAGCTGGGCGGCGAGAACTACGTCTTCTGGGGCGGCCGCGAAGGCTACCTCTCCCTCCTCAACACCGACATGAAAAAGGAGACGGAACACTTCGCCCGCTTCCTGCACATGGCCAAAGACTACGCCCGTTCCCAGGGTTTCAAGGGCAACTTCTTCATCGAGCCCAAGCCGGCGGAACCCACCAAGCACCAGTACGACTACGACGCCGCTACCGTCATCGGCTTCCTGCGGCAGTACGATCTGATGGACGATTTCAAGCTCAACATCGAGGTTAACCACGCCACCCTCGCCCAGCATACCTTCCAGCACGAGCTGCAGGTGGCCGCTGACGCCGGCCTGCTGGGCAGCATCGACGCCAACCGCGGCGACTACCAGAACGGCTGGGATACCGACCAGTTCCCCATCAACGTCTACGAGCTGGCCGAGGCCTGGCTGGTCCTCCTCGAGGCCGGCGGCCTGCAGGGCGGCGGCGTCAACTTCGACGCCAAAACGCGCCGCAATTCCACCGGCCTGGAGGACCTCTTCCACGCCCACATCGGCGGCATGGACGCCTTCGCCCGCGCCCTCCTCGTCGCCCACGACGTGCTGGAGAAATCGCCCTACCGCAAGCTGCGGCACGAACGCTACGCTTCTTTCGATACGCCCCAGGGCAAAGCCTTCGAAGCCGGCAAGCTCACCCTGCAGGACCTGTCCGATATCGCCCGGGAGAAGGTAAAGCTGGTGCAAAGGAGCGGGAAACAGGAGCTGTTTGAGAATATTATTAATCAGTATTTGTAGGAAGGTGGGGTGTTACAAGCTTTCCAAAGACCGGCCTGGCGGCCTTTGGAAAGCTTGTCGGGATGGCCGGATTCGAACCGGCGGCCTCACGCCCCCCAGACGTGCACTCTAATCCCGAAACGGCCAAAATCTGCGATTTTGCTCCGTTTCGAGGACCCACGATTTTCTAGGGGGGCCTGGGCGGGGCCAAGAAAATCGGGGCCGGGCTGAGCTGGCGCGATCAAGAATTTTCTTTGATCCATTTGAAGAGGAAAGCTCTTTTTTTAAAAGACTTCAGCTTTGTCTCCAATTGAAATGCTTCACTGCGGGTAGGGAAAGTTTGGGTGAAAATAACGGACCAGGGCAGGCAGCTTTTGGTAGAGCGCACATAGCCTCGGTTGTGCTTTTCCAGCCGCTTAACGAGGTCCTGAGTCTGTCCAATATAGGTTTTGTTACAGGACTCGGAAAAGAGTACGTATGTTGTATAACTTACTTTGCTCATAAGCAGGAATAAAAAAAGCCACTGCATGCAGTGGCTTTGTCGGGATGGCCGGATTCGAACCGGCGGCCTCACGCCCCCCAGACGTTCTAGGCCTTGATTTTTGATATATAGTGATTAGAAAATCAGAGATTTATAAATGAAAAACATTCATTTATGTTCTAATTTTCACTACTATGTCAATATCGATCGTCCTGTACAAGAACAAACCGCTGAAGAATGGTAAGTTTCCGGTCAGGCTCAGATTGTACTTCGGTAAGGAACATTTCGTCTCGCTAGGGGAGTCCGCATTGCCCAGCGAATGGAACGCCAGGATCGGAAAATTTTCGAGCAAAGCGGAGAGCTACGAGCAAAAAAACGTGCTTCTCCGAAAAAAAGAAGAGGAAGCCAGAGAGATCATCAACAAGATGGACACCTTTTCCTTTGATGAGTTTAAGAAGAAGTTCAAGGGAGAGTATAAGAACGTAACGGTCCAGCAATTCCTCGGCTCTTATATTAAGGAACTTAAAACCAAAGGGAAACTTGGCAACGCGGCCAAGTATAAGCAGCTGAAGAATATGCTTCGGAGATACAAGAAAAGCTCTTATGCTTTCCAGGACGTTAGCTATACTTTTTTGGCCAAGTTCGAAGTCTTTCTGGCTCAGCGTGGAAGCAAGAACAGCAATATCCATTTTTACATGAGAACGCTCAGGGCGTTGGTCAACGAAGCGATCCGCAGAGGGCTACTGGATAAAGAAGCCTATCCATTTGCTACGCAGTTCAACAGAGAGGGGTACTCTTTCTCTCACCTCAAAGGTGACTACAACCCCAAACCATTGACGCTGGATGAAGTAGAGCAGTTTAAAACCTTCCCATATGAAGAATACCCTCAATACCAGCATACCTACGATCTCTTTATGTTTTTGCTAAGGGCCAGAGGATTAAACTACGTTGATCTTTGCCAGCTGACCCATGACAATATAGATGACGGACGCCTGAAATACACCAGACAGAAAACCGGAAAAATGTACTCGATCAAGATCACGCCGGAGATGCGAGAGCTGATCGATAAGTACAAAGGGCCTACTTTCCTCTTCCCAATCCTGGATGATGCTCCAAAAACGAAGACCGGCATCTACAATCGTATCAGAAAATCGCTAAAAGTTTTCAACCGACAACTGAAGGAAATTGCCAAGCTCTGTGGGATAGATAAGAGTGTTTCGTCCTATACAGCAAGGTATACTTACACGAATATTCTTGTAAAGAACGGTGTGAGTGTCCCGCTGATACAACAGGCGCTTGGACACGCGAACATCGCTACGACGCAGCACTACATCAAAAAATTCTCTGATCAGGAGGTGGATGAGGTGGATAAGTTGATATAGTAAGGAGCTTCTAATCACGTCATAGTCTGAAACATTTTATAAAAGTGATCTAAGTACAGGACAAAAGTCCAATTTCAGTTAATAAGCTAAATAAGTTGAGCAATCGATGTTTGATATAGTCGAGGCCCAAACGAAAGATGCTTCGCAGCTTTGCTTTTCGGCCTTTCAGATTCTTAATCGGAATTTGATGCCCTTGTTCCAAGAGGAATTCGCCGGTTTTCAAAGCCCAAGTAAAAGCATTGGTCAAAACGAAAATCAGTGTATTGATCCACTCCAGTTTGGTCAAATGGGTATATTCAAAATTGAAGCCTCGGTTTTTACAGGAGCAAAAAATACCTTGATGCCCCATCGCTCTCCGTATATCTGGCGGTCATGGGCCAAAGGGCAATCACTGATCAAAATCAGGTATTCCCGATTGGATAATCGCTGCCCTGCGATATAAAGCCGGTGGCCAAAGATCACGCGCGGCTTGCGCAGAACTCGGAAGTGACCTGTATTGAATAGCTTCTAGTCCGGCAACTCTTTCAATTTGCCGGGCTTACGTACCCGGGCATAGAATTGGCGCTCTGTTGTTCTACACATATGTATCATCAACTATCACATATTATCATAATCAATTTTATGCTTGTTGAAACGCTCTTTTTTGAGAAGGTCCAATTTATGCTGATTGAAGCTAGTTGTAAAAAATCGCCATCCATCCGAGATTAATGATTTATCGACAATAAGTCTGTGAATGATTGATATTGCAGATAAAACCCCTATTACTAAGCTTAGAATCAAAGCTGCATTTGGAAACGGAAGTATCTCATTAATTTTCAATTGATAATGATTAATTATTATAACACTCACTATTGGGATTATAGTAATTACAAAAGTCCAAAGTAGTTTTCTGATCCCTTTTGAATATCTGACTTTATCTTCTTCCCACTTCTCGTGGACATATTTATCTCTCTTAATTTCATTTTCAATTTTTAGTTGTTGTTTCACTAGTGTTGCGTTATAAGTCGAACAAAGTCAATTGATTATGATCGTTGCTG
>CAYQKY010000338.1:0-4981 GCA_964418125.1 uncultured Phaeodactylibacter sp. | reverse complement strand
CCATTAATTTCAGCGAGTTCAATTTGTGTTAAACTATTTTTGTCCACGTACTTATGTGCCAAAAGTGTCCAGTTCATACTTCCCAAAACTGTCCAGTTCATCTTGCCTAAAACTGTTCAGTTCATACTTCTGCTTACAGCTTCCCATGATTGTGATGGCCATCGGGGCCTAATAGGGAAAATTTTGTTGTACGGGATATGAATGGGCCGGGACTTAACCCATTACCCCCTACCCCCGATACCTAAAACGACTTAATTCGGGGGGTGCCGATTACCTATTGGCACCTCAGGCCGGGGCAGTAGGTTTGAGCAACTTTGGTTCGGAACTATCAACGGATTTAACCCACTACCAAAGCAACTAACTTGGAAGCACAATACAGGGTTTGGTACAAGTTGGCTGTTACTTTCCGAAAATGAAGATCGAGGCTTTTAGTAGCCAATTAAGAATTAAGAACATAAAGGAATAAGCTTTCAGATGGAACTTTTTGAAATTTGACAAGTGTTATTTTCCAAAACAAAAAGAAAAATGGCACTCTCTGAAGTGAATGTTTATATTGACGAGTTTGGAAATGCTCACTTGAACCTATCGAAGGCAGGAACTTTTTCTCATTTCGTTTATACAGCAATCGTAATAAAAAGAGAAAATATTCAAGAAGCATATAAATTAAGGTATGAGATAAGCAAAAAGTTTTTGCAGGGGCATCCTATTAAGTCTAGTTCAAGAGCATTATCGAATGATGATAGGGGCTTCCAAAAAAGACTCAATATTTTGCAATATCTAAGATCACTAGATTTCATCATTTTTTCCTTGGTAATTGATAAAAAGAAAATTGATGGCGACGGATTAAAATATAAAGACGTTTTCTATAAGTATTTCAATAAAGTATTCCTAAAAGGATTTGTCAAAACCTACGATAGCTTTGAGATATATGCTGATAAATTGGGATATCCTGATTTTCAAAGGAACTTAATTCAATATGTATATGATAATGCAATTCAGAAGGATTTATTTAATCCACATAGAAGCTGGATATATCAGTCCAAACCGTGCCACCTATATCGGTCAAAGGGTGCCACTCGTATCGGAGCAAACCGTGCCAGCCGTATCGGTCCAAACCGTGCCACTGGCCTAATCAGGTTTCTGTACTAAATATAGGGTAAAATACTGTCCTTTATCCCTATCTGTTTTTCTAATTCCTTTCACTTTCTTGTAGTTTTTTTCTTCCTCATGGACTCTCCTGTCAAGTTGATGCGGTGAGCGGAGTGGACGAGCCGGTCCATTATGGCGTCGGCCACGGTGCTCTCGCCGATCACTTCGTGCCAGTGTTTGACGGGCAACTGGGTCGTGATGATGGTTGAGCAGCGCTGGTGGCGGTCCTCAATAATTTCCATCAGCGCCATCCTGGCGTTGGCGTCCATGGCTTTCAACCCAAAATCGTCGAGGATGAGCAGTTCCTGTTTTTCCATGCGCCGGATGAGTTTGTGGTACGAGCCATCAGCTTTAGCCATCTTCAGGTTGGCGAACAACTTGTAGGCGCTGGCATAAAACGTGTGGAAGCCCTGCACACAAGCTTGGTGCCCCAGGGCTGAGGCGATAAAACTCTTGCCTACTCCAGTGGCGCCGGTGATGATAATGTTTTCTGCCTTACGGATAAAATCACCGGTACTGAGCCGCAGAATCAGCCCTTTATCCAGCCCCCTGGGGGCTTCGTAATCAATTTCCTTTAAAGTGGCCTGATAGCGGAAGCGCGCATTCCTAAGTAGCCTTTGCAGCTTTCTCTGGTGCCTGTCTTCCCATTCCGAGTCGACCAGGTGGGCAACCAGTTCATCTTGGGTGAGCCCCTTTAGCCCGACGTTTTGCAGTAGGGCATTGAAGGACTCCAGCATCCCGAATAAGCGCATAGAGCGCATTTTGTCCATTGTTGCTTGGTTCATAAAACGCTAATTTTAAGTGGTTTAAAGATTCATTCGTAGTAATCCGCACCCCGGATATTGTCGTGAAGCGGGAGCTTTAATTGCCGTTCCTGTGGCTCCGGTTCGTCGAGCTGGTCCAGCTTTCTGAATAAGATCGTTTCAATGGTGCGGTAAGAGTACTTCTTGTATTTCAATGCCCGGGTACAGGCCAGTTCCAACCTTTGCTCCGAGTACTTTTTGGCCAGGCTCAGTATTCCCAGGCAAGATTTATAGGCCTGTTCCGGATAAGAATAAAACTCCATCACTTCTTTGATGTATTGGCCGGTAGCCTCTCCGACCCTCTGCCCGCGCCTGATGAACAGTTCCGGGTTCCAGTCCAGGACGAACTGGTGTGTGGAAGGCAGGTGCTCCTTGATGCTGGTATAGCCATGTGGTTTTTGAGAGCGCCGGTGCAAAGCGATGCGCTCATGCTGATGGTATATCTCTACCGTTAATGCATTATAGTGCGCCTCCACCTGCTGGCCGATAAAACGGTACGGCACGCTGTAGTAATGCTTTTCCACCCACACATGCGCATTCTTCTGCACCTTTACTTTTTTGAAGGATTTGGGTTCATAGCGGTGAGGAGGCAACGGCGCCAGCAAAGCCTTTTCGTGCTGTTCGAACAGATCCTTACGCGAGTGCCCCCGCCCCTGGAATAACTGCTCATTGAAGGGAACCAACATGGCCCGGATGTGCTCATTTAACTCGGCTACTGAAAAGAAAATATGGTTGCGCAGCGGATAGAAAATACGTTGATAAACCAGTTTGACGGCACCTTCCACCAGGGCTTTATCCCGCGGCTTTATCGCCCGCGCCGGGACAATCACGGTATTGTAATGCAGCGCCATGGCTTTGTACTGCCGGTTCAACAGCGGCTCATAGTTGTTGGCTTTAGTAACCGCAGCCTTCAAATTATCCGGCACCAGGGCTTGGGACACCCCGCCAATATACTCCAGGCAATTCACCGTGCAGCGGATAAAGTGCTCCATGCTCTGGCTGGGGCAGGCTTCCACGTAGGTATACTGGCTACCCCCCAATATGCCTATAAAAACCTCTACCTCTTCAACCTCTCCACTATGGCGGTCAACGACTTTGAGTTTTTGTCCCGTAAAATCGATAAACAGCTTATCTCCATATTTATGCTGCACTACAAAGCTGACTTCCTTTTTCTTGGCATAGGCTTGTACGTGGTGCTTAAACTGGGTATAGCCGTAGCCTTCCGGATGGGCTTCCTTATACTGATACCAAAGTTGCTGATAGGTACACCCGGGGCGCTTCAACTCCTGTAAATATGCTGGGATCGCTTGCCTCAACTGCTCATATTTGTCGTTCACCGCTGGCGATGGCTTGGCACTCAACTCTTCTTCCAGCTTCTTTATCTGCCCCAAACTCCACCGGCTCAACTCCTCAAAACTCTGGCCACTTTTACTGAATAACTGCACGTACTCATTGACCGTATTCCGGGAAATACCCAATGCTTCGCCTATGCGCCGGTTGCTGTACCCCTTGGCCTTGAGCTGCAATAATTCCTTTAAATGCATGATCTCTATTTTTCGGTTTGCCATCCTTAGTGCCGCTTTTTTGGTAAATCCTTAAAGCTCGGCATCTACGGGAATTACCCCTGGCAATCCATTCAAATAGAAACCTGATTAGTGTGTTTTATAACAAGGTGTAGTGGCACCCTTTGGAGTGATATGAGTGGCATGGTTTAAACCGATACGCGTGGCACGGTTTGGAGTGATATGAGTGGCACGGTTTCACCGATATATCTAGAAGCTATAAGTTAGTTGAGGATTCAACAGAAGAACCATTAATACAATTAGCTGATTTCCTAGTCGGGTGTGTAGGTAAAATTTATTGTGCTAGCCATTCACACCCCAGGTCGAATGAACTCTTTGAACTCTTGCATGATAGGTTGTTCATTGATTTTTTTCCATACAATAAAACATATCATGAGGGGAAAATTCCGGATGAAGGCAACCAATATTCCAATATAATTGGTAAGATTGCCATGAAAGTTGCACTAGAATTATTAGAGAGCCGAGAGAAAAAATCAATATCTAAGGAGGCGGTAGAGATATTAAAGTACCTTTTAATAATGTTTCAATCCTTTCCTAAAAAACTAATTGAGACCTATGATCTTATAAAAAAGATAAAGGTGATTAACCCAAATTATTCGGAAAGCTTGTTGAGGCAGGATATTCAGTCTTTAAGGGATAAAGGTATATTAATCGTGAGTATCATTGGTAAATCGGGATATAAACTACCTTCTTCTGAAGAAGATATAATTGGTTTTTATAACAGGTATATGAACCATATTGTCCCGATGCTAAAAAGAGTATCAATTTCCCATGAAATAATCCAAAAACAAACAGTCAATGAGGTGAATTTGCTTTCATCAGAATATAACCTGAAAATTTTAAGGGAATTGATAAATATAGTCAAAGGAATTAATTGACCAGTAGCATTTAGCCTTAGTATGATAATTGCGGGTATGCATTTTAAAGTTCATGGAATACGTTGCTTCTTGGCTGATTCTTATCTACTAAGATCAGTAGAATTATAAATTTCATAATTCCCCTGTTGTCTATGACAGGCAAAAAATAAAGGTTTAATGATCAGACTTTATTTTGATACGAATATATATACTTACTATAAACAAGGAAAGAACATAGGACTATTTGAATCTATTCTCAAGGGGAAGAATGATATCTTTTTAATTTGTTACTCACAGGCACACCTGAACGATCTTCACCAAGATAAGTCAGACGAAAAGTTCAAAGACTTAAAAATTATTGAAAACTTTTGCACAGATAACTTTCTTCAATATGATTATCTGGAGGGAAGAATTTCTAACTTACTTGCTAGGCCTAGAGAGGCATACGATGCATTTAAACCAGACGATCAATCCTATGAAACTTTTATGACTGATTTATTTCAAATAGATGATGACAAAGATTTTGAAGAAAAACTTAGTTTGACTTTACTATTTTTCCGAGCGTCAAGCCACCGCTTGCGTAAGCAAG
>CAYQKY010000337.1:0-5154 GCA_964418125.1 uncultured Phaeodactylibacter sp. | reverse complement strand
CCCTGCTCCGGGGGCTGGTCGCCTGCGGCTGGTTCGGCATTCAAACCTGGATCGGCGGGGCGGCCATCTACCAGTTGCTGCTCATCGTCTGGCCGGGGCTGGCCGGCAGCCCCTACCTGGGCGGCCTCATCGGCCTCAACCTGGGGCAGCTCTTCTGCTTCCTGTTGTTCTGGCTGATGAACATGTGGATCATCTACCGGGGCATCGAATCGATCAAGCAACTGGAGAACTGGGCGGCGCCCTTTCTGCTGCTGATCGGGGTGAGCTTGCTGCTCTGGGCGTGGTTCAGAGTAGGGTCTATGAGCCAGATCCTCGATGCCTCATATGTATTGGCAAAGGGCTCGGACGTAAACTTCTGGAAGATCTTCTGGCCCGGCCTGACCGCCATGGTGGGCTTCTGGGCCACCCTCAGCCTGAACATTCCCGACTTTACCCGCTACGCCAAATCGCAGAAGGACCAGGTCATCGGCCAGGCCATCGGGCTGCCCGGCACGATGGTGCTGTTCTCCTTCATCGGCATTGCCGTGACGAGCGCGACGGTAATCATCTTCGGGGAGGCCATCTGGGATCCGGTGGCCCTGCTGGCGCGCTTCGAATCCCCGCTGGTGGTGGCCCTGTCTATGATCGGGCTGACGATCGCCACGCTTTCCACCAATATTGCCGCCAACGTAGTGGCGCCGGCCAACAGCATCGCCAACATCATGCCCAGCAAGATCAGCTTCCGCATGGGCGGCTACATCACCGGTATCATCGGCATCATCATTTTTCCGTGGAAACTGCTGGCCGACCCGCACGGCTACATCTTCGTCTGGCTGATCGCCTATTCGGCCCTGCTGGGCGCTCTGGCCGGCGTGATGATATGCGATTACTACATCATCCGCAAGACAGAGCTCGACCTGGTGCAGCTGTTCCGGCTGGGCGGTATTTACAAGGGGTGGAACCGGAGGGCGTGGATTGCTTTTGGAGTGAGCCTGCTGCCGGTATTGCCGGGCTTTCTGGCCACCGTCTACGTCATTCAGGCCGAAAGTATCGGAGCGTTTTGGATGGACCTGTATTCCTACGCCTGGTTTGTGACGTTTTTCGTGGCTTTCGGGCTCTATTGGGCGTTAATGCAATTGAAAAAGCAGCCTTAACCTGCCGGGTTTTTGGGTTGGCCCTATTTGGCATAACCCGGCAGTGTTTATCGGAGATGCCGGATATCGTCCCTTTTGCTCCTTAAGCCAGGGCACGGTGGAAAACCGCACCCTGGCGGGGCGCCCCAGGTGGGGCATTCCCTCCGACTCCTGGGTTCTACCTTCTGCTGCTGTCTAACCTTAGACGGGTAGCCCTCATGTTCTTACTCCATCTGAACATCAGGCTATTGAGCTTTTCCTCGCCCTCCTTTTAGTAGTTTTAGGAATTTTGAACTAAATTTAGACGAATTCAGCTCATCAACGCTTAACACCAAGAGGTAAAACCTATGTCCATCCTAATCATAAACGCACGGATACTCACCGCTTCAGACGATTATCATGCCGACATCTATATCGAAGGCGAACGCATTCAGGCCATCGGCAAAAACCTGAACGTGCGCGCCAGCCAAACCATCGACGCCACGGGCAAGATCGTCTTCCCCGGCGGCATCGACCCCCACGTGCACCTGGACATGCCCTTCATGGGTACCTTTTCCAGCGATAGCTACGAGACGGGCACGCGGGCGGCCCTGCACGGCGGCACCACCATGGTGATCGACTTCGTACTACAGACTCAAGGCAAGCCCCTCTACCACGCCCTGGACGCCTGGCGCGGCCGCTCCGACGGCAACTGCTACAGCGATTACTCCTTCCATATAGCGGTCACGGATTTTAACGAGGACACCCGAAAGGAGGTCGGGCAGTTCATTGAAAAGGAGGGCATCACCTCCTTCAAGACCTTCATGGCCTACAAGGGAGCCCTGATGATCGACGACGGCCAGATGGTGGGCCTGATGCAGGAGGTGAAAGAACGCGGCGGCATGGTGACCGTGCATGCCACCAACGGCGATATGATCGACGGGCTGATCGCCCAACACCGGGCGGAAGGCAAGCTCTCCCCCCTGTACCACTACCTGTCGCAGCCGGAAGTAACTGAGGCCGAGGCTTCCGGGCGGTTTGTCGACCTGGCCCAATACACCAGCGTGCCCGCCTACATCGTGCACCTCACCTGCGAGGGCGCCCTCAACCAGGTGCGGGAGGCCACGCGCCGCAACCAGAAAGTATTCGTCGAAACCTGCATTCAGTACCTGCTGCTCGACGCCTCCCTCTACAAAAAAGACCCCGAAGGCGCCAAATGGGTCATGAGCCCGCCCCTGCGCCAGAAAAAGGACCAGGAAACGCTCTGGGCCGGCCTCAACCAGGGCCTGGTCCAGGTGGTGGCCACCGACCACTGCCCCTTCCAATGGGAACAGAAAATGATGGGCAAGGACGATTTTTCGAAAATTCCCAACGGCCACCCCGCCATCGAGCACCGCATGGAACTGCTCTGGTCGGAAGGCGTGGAGAAGGGCCGCATCAGCGCCAATAAGTACGTGGAAGTGACGTCCACCAACCCGGCGAAGATCTTCGGCATGTATCCGAAAAAAGGCTGCATTGCCGCCGGCTCCGACGCCGACCTGGTGATCTTCGACCCGGAAAAGCGGCACGAGTTGTCGGCAAAAACCCACCACATGAACGTGGATTACTCTGCCTACGAGGGCTGGAAGGTGAAAGGGAAGTGCGAGACGGTAATATTAAGGGGAGAGGTAGCGATCGATAAGGGAGAGGTGAAAATTAAGAAGGGGTACGGGCAGTTTGTGAGGAGAGGGAAAGCGTCGAAGGTGGTTTAGGGGGTGTATTCGTGTATTCGTGCATTCGTGTATTCGTGCATTCGTGCATTCGTGCATTCGTGCATTCGTGTATTCGTGTATTCGGAGCTTAACGCACCTGCCGGGTTTCCGGTAAGCCCGTGATTTGGCCACCCCGGCAGCGTTTATCGGAGATGCTAAAAATATCCCCTTTAAACAATGAGATGAATGAAAAGTGAACATCAACTCCCAAAAACTAAAAAAATTCCAGGAAGATGGCGCCTCCTCTGGATGGTGTTAATATGTTGCGCTGGTGGAGCAAATGGGGCGAGCTTCCCCTGCATATATCGCAACAACGTGGCAGCTGGCGATGGAGGTGTTTCAGAAAGAGCTGTTTCCGATTCTGCTGGAGTTCACGCCCGGGATTGGCGATCTGATCGGCGCCTATAACGATTTTCAGGCCGGGAGCTATTTTTGGGGAATTGTGGGGATCGTCGGCTCCATAGTGCCGGGGGACGAAGTGATCAAAGTGATAAGGAAGGCTGACAATATCAGGGATGCGTGGAAAAAAGTGAAAAAGGTGTTTACCTTGTGGAATAAGCTTTTTTCGACTGAGGGCGGGCAGAGGGTTCTCAATAAGATGCCGCAGAGTTGGAAGGATCTGCCGGGGTCGAAGTTGGCACACGGACAAGGGCTATATTGGGAGAAAACGAGTAATCATCACTTAAGGATCATGGATGCTAATCCTAATTCTCCATGGCCCTCTCAACATGTAAAATATGTAAAATGCCATAAAGGCAACGGTTTCATCGACATCAATGGAAACCCAGTTCCGGGGAACGCCCCAGCAGCTCACATTCCTTTGGATGATATTACTGATTCATTTTTACACAATTTTTTCAATTGAATTTCATGTACGATACACCACAATATATTCTTAACCAGATCAACTCAAATTTGGAGGAAGAAAAAAGAATATTGCTAAATATTTACGACTATTTAATCAAAATAGTTAAACAGGAAAAAATGGCCTATTCCTGTGCCCTCGAAGATTTATACATGGAGTATAAGTTGACTCCTCTTGTAAATAAGAAATGGGGCACAAATATTCTTAGTTCAAGATCTTTCAAATTGCTTGCGGAATTTGAAAACGAATGGAAAAATTATCGAAAGAGTTATTCATATGGTGACGATGAAATATTCGTGCTTATTGATCCAGCATGGCATGATATTGTAAAGAAAAAACTCATACCATTAATCAACAGCCTTCAAAATGATTTTGAGGCTATAAAAATGGATTATTCTACAGGGAGTTTCAACGAAGTTGTATATCAGCCTGCAAATCAGGATATTCTTCAAAGGGTATCAACTTTATATGGCCTTCTTATCAAGCATGAAATAATAAAAAAAGATATTGAATGATGATTGCTATTGGGTTGTTCAAACATGAAAACCATGAACTGAAGTCTGAAATTAATCATGCTTTGCTTTTCTATTCCGAAATATGCAGACTGAGGCGATTCGATGAATTCCATGAATCCACTATAATGTCCCTTAGGGAGGATTTTACTTATATTCTGGATGGCGATTCTACGATTTTCTCATCAAAAACAGTGGACCTGTACAATAGGCTTATTTACCAACTCCAGGACTATTATAAGAACATTTCTTACTCAAACAGCACAGCACTTAAACTAATTGATGTATCCTACATAGGCCTTTTAGACCAATATCAATTGCCTTTGCTTGATGGCATTGAGAAAGATTTTTTAGCGCACGGCATTGATTATGAAAAATGTTCCAGGCAAGAAATTGACAGGCCTTCGGATGAAGATATTATCAAATCTGTCGATAGCCTTTATAAAAAATTAAATAGCTATGAGTCAGGCAGATAACCCTACATGGGCTGCAAACAGGAGCGATTTGGAACTGCAATTGATAAAAAACCTATATTATGATCTGGCCAGATTGACCTTTGACTATGACTCCGCATTTGACGAATTGATATTGATAAGCTGAATAAGTAAGTATAGCCTGACACTCCATCACCCATACAACGAACTTCCATGCCAAGAAAAATTAAATCCGGATTAATCCAGATGAGCCTCGCCAGGACCGAAGGGCAGGGCACGATCGAAGAGATCAAAGAGGCCATGGTGCAAAAGCACATTCCGTTCATCGAAGATGCCGGCAAGCAGGGCGTACAGATCCTCTGCCTGCAGGAGATCTTCAATACACCCTACTTCTGCCCGGGGCAGGACGCCAAATGGTACGCCTCCGCCGAGCCCGTGCCTGGCCCAACGGTGGAGCGCATGGCCGAATACGCCAAAAAGTACCAGATGGTGATGATCGTG
>CAYQKY010000336.1:0-5180 GCA_964418125.1 uncultured Phaeodactylibacter sp. | reverse complement strand
CCGCACGGCCCGCACCCCGGCGCCGTCGAGAAGAGCATCGGCGCCAAAGAGACCGGAGAGCTGGCCGTCATGGTCGACACCTTCCGCCCGCTCAAGCTGACGGACCAGGCCGTGGGCATCGAGGATAAGGAGTACTTCAAGAGCTGGCTGCCGCAGGGGGAGCCTGCCAGGAATTAAAAATTTACTGGCTAAGACGTAAGCTCGAAGACGCTGAATAAAGACGTAAGCCCCGGATCCCCAAATTTATTTGGGCCGAAGACGCTGAATGAAGACGTAAGCCTCGCAGACGCTGGACAAATCAACTGGAAAACATTCAGGTTTCCGCCTTCGACGCCAAATAAATTTGGCGAACCAAGCAAACGTCAACCTTTCGTCTTCTAATAAGCTGCGCAAAATATTTCAATGAAAAAATAAAATCATGGATACCATAACCAAAAATAAACCAGACACCCACCAGGACACCTTCCCCATCAACGGGACGGACTATATCGAATTCTACGTCGGCAACGCCAAGCAGGCGGCCCATTACTACCAGACGGCCTTCGGCTTCCAGCTCGTGGCCTACCGCGGCCCCGAGACCGGCAACCGCGACACGGTTTCCTACGTCCTCCGGCAGGGTAAGATCCGCTTTGTGCTGACCGCCGCCCTCAGCCCCGATCACGAAGTGTCGAAGCACGTGCTGAAGCACGGCGACGGCGTCAAGGTGCTGGCCCTGTGGGTGGACGACGCCCGCGACGCCTTCAACAAGGCCGTCGAACGAGGCGCAAAGCCCGCTATGGAGCCCAAAACGCTGAAGGACGATCACGGCCAGGTGACGGTGGCCTCCATCCACACCTACGGAGAGACCATCCATACCTTCGTCGAGCGCAAAAACTACGACGGCCCTTTCATGCCGGGCTTCCAGGCTAAAGGAAGCCTGATGAAGGTGGAGCCCATCGGACTGAAGTACGTCGACCACTGCGTGGGCAATGTGGAATTGGGCCAGATGAACAAATGGGTGGATTTCTACCAGGATGTGATGGGCTTTAAGCTGCTGGTCACTTTCGATGACAAGGACATCTCCACCAAGTACACCGCCCTGATGAGCAAGGTGGTGTCCAATGGCAACGGATTCATCAAATTCCCGATCAACGAGCCGGCCCAGGGCCTGAAGAAGTCGCAGATCGAGGAATACCTCGACTACTACCGCAGCGCCGGCGTACAGCACATCGCCGTGGCCACCGACGATATCATCCACACGGTGGACGAGCTGCGCCGCCGCGGCGTCGAGTTCCTCTACGTTCCCGACACCTACTACGAGACGGTGCTGGAGCGGGTCGGAGAGATCAACGAGAGCCTTCAGGAGCTGAAGCGCCTCAACATCCTGATCGACCGGGACGACGAGGGCTACCTCCTGCAGATATTCACCAAGCCCGTGCAGGACCGCCCGACGGTCTTCTACGAGATCATTCAACGCGAGGGCGCCCGCTCCTTTGGCAAGGGCAACTTCAAGGCCCTGTTCGAGGCTATTGAACGGGAGCAGGAGCTGAGGGGGACGCTTTAGTTGATTGATTGACTGGGTTGATTGGGCTGCTGTCTCCCCCTCAATCAACTTAATCCACCAACCCCCCAATCCACCATCAACACCCTGCATTCAACACCTCCACGGTGCGCTGGCTGAGTTCTTCGACGAGCTCAGCCAGTTCTGTTGGGGGAATACCGAACTCGTAGGTTACGCGGTGCACTTTTCCGCCGCGGGAGATCTCGATCCACTGGCCGCCGCCATCGGCGCAATCGGGGCATCCGATGGTTTCCTCCAGGCTCAGGAAGGCATCCCAGTCAACCAGGCTGGTGAGGGACTGGAATTCTTCTTCGGGCAGGAATACGCTGCAATCGCGTTGAATGGTGGAAGTGGGGGCGCAGGTTTGGTAGGAGGATACTTCGAACGTCCCTTCGGCGGCCGTCACCAGGGTGAGGCATTCGCCGAAGCACTCGCAGAAAAAGGCGCCCTGAGTGATGCGGTAGAAGGTAGTATCTTCGTCGTCCTTCTGGCAGGAGCTGAACAGCAACAGGCAGAGGCTGCCCAGCAGGATGAAGTTTTTCATAACGCTATATTTTACGGGAAGGACGGCAATTTCCGGGAAAATGTTGGACGAATACAAAAGTATTCTGCCCTAGGAGAGGCCAAAAAAAACACTCAGGCAGAAGGCTGGCTGCCAGACATTCGGCGCTGTTCGCCAGGCCGCTGAAAACAAAGGATTTTTGCTTTTTAAGACACACATTTCTGAACAGTCTCAGACATTCAATCACTCCTTCACTCATTTAATATCACCCACTCTGCCGCAGCTGCCCCATCTGCCCGGCCTGGTAAGGATAAACCCACAGGGCCCGGTGCTGCCCTTGATTTGCTTTCTCTTCGCGGATCACCTCGATGAGCAGGCAGTACAGTTGTTTTTTGAGCTGGGCCAGGCGCCGGCGGAAAGCGTCCATCTTGCGGTAGATGCGGCGGTGTTCGGCGCCGTTCTTGAGGGCGTGGTCCTGAGTGTCCGGGTTGGCGATGCGGGCCAGCTGGCGGTGGAAGGAACGCAGCCAGCCTTCGATCTCGCGGATCTCCGGGCGGATGGAGCACATCAGTTGGTTGAAGGATTCCCGCATTTCGAAGGCCTGTCGGCGGGAGAGGGGATAGGCCAGATATCGCTTCATGGCCTTTTCCAGGTACCGGATCTCGTACTTCCAGAAATCTACCATGGACATCCAGTCATGATAGTCGCGGTGGAGCTGTTCGAAATTGAGTGGCCAGATCGTCTTGTTTACCTTTGCGATTGTCGCATTCATAGCTTGGGATCCTTGGGTTCAACCTAATTTTCAAATAAGCTGTAGCCTGCAGGCAGGCCCATCGGGTTTATATGAAACAGGGTTTTGAGATGTTGTCACTATGAAAAGAACGTGTTGGCCCTGGGGTTAAAAAGTCCTGAAGAGCGGCCACGGTTTTTGGCAATGCCATGGCCCAGGAAGGCTCCTGCCTCGTTAGAAAAGAAATTCAGCGGCAGGAAGCCAAAAAGAAAAGCCGGCCGGAAGAAAAGAAGGAGAATATCGGCCTAAGCGCAATTAAATATAAGGGTATATTCCAAAAAATGAAATGTTTCCACCCGGATTTTTTGTCATCTTTTATTCTTTCCTGAGGCTTCAGAACCTAAACTACTGTATATGAAGGCCCCGCCTCCTTCTAGTGCCTCGGGCATTAAATAGCGGGGGAATATCCACGAAGACGCCAAGCGTCACAAAGGCTTAGTGTTGCCTTAGTGTTTTCGTGTCTTAGTGGCAAAAAAAGCACCATGTACAGTAGAAGGCCAGAGAATAAAACAGTGAAAACCAGTAGAATGGTTTAATATTATTGGATCTAAACCTGTAATTTGTGGATGTCCTAACCCAAAGCCATGCCATTATCCGAAAAAGCGGCTGCCAATATCCTCCGGCTTCTGAACACGGAAGACGAGCGCAACAGCACCCTTGCCTTTCGGTTGCTTAACAGCCAGAACGTCGTTGAGGATTTTCTGCTGAGCCTCTGCGGGCACTTCATGACGGCCCGGGGAGAGGAGCGGCTGGCATTGCGCAATTGCCTCCGGGCCCTGCTTCGCATTACCGCCCGGGAATGGGGCTGTTCTTCTTCGCAACAGAACAGCCTGATGTGGCTGCTCAATTACGACCCCGAGCAGGAAAAGGCCGATCCGGAGCGGTTTCTCTCCACCCTTGAGGTTGCCCTGGCCATCGATGTGTTGCCCCTCGCCCGGTACATCTATGGCCGTACCGGGCGTTGCGCCCGGATCCTGCTGCGCCGCGGCGATTCTGCACAGCGGGCTGCTCTGTTGAACAGCCGGATGTATGACAGCCCCTACGGCAGGGCGCTTGACCTGAGCAGGATGCAACTGATCGCCTTGCCGGACGAAACCTACCGGTTTCCCAACCTTGAAGCCCTGGATATCAGCTACAACCGCCTTGCTCTTTCAGATGTGTTCCCCTTTCAGCGCTTTCGGTTTCTCCGCTTTCTCGGCCTCTCCCACAATAAGCTGGAGCGGGTTCCCGACGGCCTGCCGCTGCTCTCCAGCCTCGAGGAGGTGGACCTGAGGGGGAACCCCATGGAAATGGGCCTTTTTGAATACCTCCGCCATCCCCTGAAGGAAAAGCTCCGGGTAAACCTCGCTTTGGAACGGGGCTTCACCGTGGATCAGTTCAGTGAGGAGGATATCGCCTGCCTGTTGAAAAACTGGATTTCCGATACCGATTACGGGCCGTTGCTGGGCCTGGCCGGCAAGGAACTACGCGTCGTTCCCACCGCCATCCTGCGTTATCCACAACTGGCCTTTATAGACCTGCGCAATAACCCCATTGCCTTCCTGCCGCCCTGGCTCCTGAGGATGCCCCGCCTGCGGGAGATCTACTGCTACCGGGGCGTAGAATACAACCCTGCCTATCTCCGGGAGGGCCTTACCGTCTACCGGGACGATGAAGCGGAGCCGCCCGGCCCGGCAGAGGAGCCGCCGCCCTGGCTGGCCAACCTGGAGGCCTTTCCCGCCGAGCTGCCGGTGAAGATCCCGGTGGAGGGGTTGAGGGGGCGGTAGAGTAAAGGCGTTCTTCGGTTGCGCCCCGGTGCGAGTACCGCCCGTCTTCGCCCCAACTTCTTTGAAGTACGGGGCTCTGCCGGGTTAAAATACCAAAAGCGATTGACGCCCCACTCCCCATTTGGAAAAATCCCCCCTAATACCTACTTTGCACGCCTGAATCCAAAGCATTTATGAGCAAAGACAACCTGGCCGCCACCGCCGAACTGATCAACCGCGATTTCGAACTGGAGCCGCAGGAAAAAAACCTGACGGAAGAGGAGTTGCTGGAACTGCTGTCCAGTGTAGTGGCAGACATGATCGAAAAGCGGCTGGAGTTCCTCCTCAGCCTGATGTACCGCCTCGACATCGACGAAAAGAAGGTGCATTTTGCGCTTTCGCCCTTTTGCGAGGAGCCGGCGAACATCGCCCTGTCCAAACTCATCCTGGAGCGGCAGAAGCAGCGGGCCTTCACCAAGCAGCATTATAAGCAGGAGGGCCTGGGGGACCTGGGGGGGCTGGAGTTGTAAGTTGTGTATAGGTGTATGCGTGTAAGTACGTGGACAAAAATATAGAAACATTGCTATCTTGTTCCAAAAAGCC
>CAYQKY010000335.1:0-5191 GCA_964418125.1 uncultured Phaeodactylibacter sp. | reverse complement strand
GCGAACGGCGAACAGCGAATCGCGAACAGTCCCTATATTCCCGGCCGGAAGTTGACTATCTTAGCCCCAAACCACCTCCTATGAAAAAGGCCATCCTGATACTCAGCTCTTATTCCCTCCTTTTAACCGCCTGCGGCGGCAATACCGGCGATGCAGCCGGCAAGCAGGGCCAGGCTTCTCAACAAGAAGAAGCACCGCCCCCGGCCGATGAAGGCCAGGCCATCCTTCAGCTCTCCGCCTACCTCATCGCCGAGCCGCAGAACCAGATGGAGGAAGACCAGAACGCCATCGTCAACTACGCCATCGACGAGCTCATCCCGCTGGAGCGCACCCGCTCGGGGCTGCTGTACCGCATCCTCGAAGAAGGGGAAGGAGAAAAACTACAGTGGGGCGATTACATCTCCGCCCACTACAAAGGTTACTTCCTGGACGGCCAGGTGTTCGACTCTTCCTACCGCCGCGACAAACCCCTGCAGTTCTACATCGGCAACATGATCCCCGGCTGGAACGAGGGGCTGCAACTGATCGCCCCCGGAGGGAAAATACAGCTCTTCGTGCCCTCTACTCTCGGCTACGGGGAGGAGGGGCTGCCGGATGGGAAGGAGGGCTTCCTCGTGCCGCCCGATACGCCTATGGTGTTCGAGGTGGAGGTGCTGGAGCGGTTGAAGAGAGCTGGGGATGGTTAGATGGTTAAATTGTTGGATTGTTGCCCTTCGACAAGCTCGGGGGGAGAGGGCTAGGTTGCCGGTGTGATGGACAAATGCTCCTCTTCCAGCTCAAGCGTATAGCTCCGCCCCTGTTCTCGGAAAATAGCCTCCAGCGGGAACGAGCGGGCAGGCCTGCCGGTGGGGTACCATTCCTTATTGCGGGGGTCGACGATGATGAACAGGCCGTGCGGATCGCCGGCGGCGCAGAAGTTGTCGTAATTGCCGGAGTAGAAAGGGAGGCCGGATTGCCGGTGGAGCAATTCAAAACTTTCCCTGACGGTGCGGACAGGCAGGCCGATCTCGCTGACGGACAGGATGCCGGAGGCGGAAAAAGGCGCTACCGCACGATGCTCCAGATCGCGGCGGGCGATAAACTCCACAATATTTCCGGCCGGGTCGTGGAAGTACATGGCGTAGGCATTCCAGTTGGAAAAGTCGATCAGTTCAGTATCTTCATCGCGGAGGATGGGGGCTCTTACCTTCAGCCATTGCAGAGCCTGTTCGTACTGGTAAGGCGGGATGTTGAAGGCGAAGTGGTAGTAGGAGTTGCCCTCCCGGTATTCAAATGCCAGGCGGGTGGCCCCTGCCCGGAGGGAAAAAGAATGGCTATTTGCTTTTTGCCCCTCAAAACCCAGTACGCCGGTATAGAAATCCCATTGCGCCTGCAGATGGGAAGTGTAAAGCTTCAGCTCTTCAAGTATCATGAAACGGAAGTTTTGCCTTCTTCTTCCTCCTTTTCTTTTTTAAAGATCATGGGCAACATGATGGCCAGTCCGGCCATGATAGACACATCGGCAAAATTGAAAATGCCGGTGCGCAGGCTGCCCAGGCCCATATTCATAAAATCCACCACCTGCCCGTAGAGGATGCGGTCGTAGACATTGCTGATGCCGCCCCCGATGATGAAACCGAAAGCAATGGCCTGCCAGCGGTTTATATTTTGGGAGAACAAGGTGTAGAACAGCAGCCCTACCAGCAGGGCGGCAGGCAGAATGAGCAAGGCCCAGTACCGGAGCTGGTCGGACAAGCCGGCGCCCAGGCTCAGGAAAGCGCCCTTGTTCTCCACATAAGAAAGGCGGAAAAAATCACCCAGGTAGGATATCTGCCCTACCGACATGAGCTCTTCCCTGGCCAGTTGCTTGGTCACCTGGTCACAACCCACATTGATCAGGACTATAACTACGACCATGGCTGTCCGCTGCCAGTTTATTTTCATCGTTTTTTCGTTTTTCTTTCAATTTCAGGCCTTTTTGCCTAATATCGGATCTTGTCTTGTTTATCAACCCAAACCTGGAAAGCCTTCAATGCCTCCTCCCGCATCATTTGTTTGGTAGGGATGTGGCGCTTGCTGTGGTGGTGGTCCAGTTCCTCGTAAATAAACGCATCATCGAAGCTTATGTTGGCGGCATCTTCCCGGCTGCTGCCAAAGACGATGCGGCTGGGCCGGGCCCAGTACAGCGCTCCCAGGCACATGGGGCAGGGTTCGGCAGAGGCGTACACCACACAGCTTTCAAGCTGAAAATGGCCGAGGCGCCGGCAGGCTTCCCGGATGGCCACCATCTCAGCGTGGGCGGTAGGGTCATTATCGGCCAGCACCCGGTTCTGGCCGCGGCCGATGATCTCTCCATCCTTGACGACTACTGCCCCGAAAGGCCCGCCATAGCCGGCTTTTACTCCTTCGACGGCCAGGCGAATGGCCTCTCGCATATATTGTTCGTCCGACATAGGGTCACTGTTTTAAGAAAGCCTGTCTAAGAGTATCTCCAAACATACTCTAAAAAACCGGAATGCGCCAAACCGCCACAAAGTTGCGATTTTGTTTTGGAATGGCACAGTGGCAGGAGGAAGGAATGAATATCCGAAGCATAATCCCGGAGCCGAGCCATTCTGTTTGTGCGCCGTGTTAATATTATATTTTGTGAACCCGTTCCTGTCGAGTATATTTGCCCGGATTGAACTCCAAACCGGCGGAATATGATACAACCTGTCTTTAAAAATGATGCCATTGTCCTGGGCCTGCTGATTGTTGTGCTTGCTTTGGTTTTTGTTACTTCGGGCAGTAAGAACCCAAGGTGGCAAAAGTTCTATACTTATGTGCCCCCTCTCCTGCTGTGTTATTTTCTGCCGGCCCTACTCCACTGGCCGCTGGGGCTGATCGCCCCACAGTGGTACGACCTGGCCGAGCTGCGCGGCTTCCTGCAGGCAAATGTGGCCCCGGGCCTTTCGGATACCGCCGGCTGGGGTGCGATGAAGCGCATCATTGCCGAGAACAACATCGAACCGGACACCCTCAAGCCCTTTATCGAAAAATCTCAGCTCTACTTTGTAGCTTCCCGCTACCTGCTTCCCGCCAGTTTGGTCCTGTTGTGCCTCAGCATCGATTTCAAGGGCATCCTCAACCTGGGCCCCAAAGCGCTGATCATGTTCTTTGCCGCTACGACAGGCATCATTCTCGGCGGCCCGGTTGCGCTGCTGATCATCAATTACCTCGCACCCGGCCTGGTAGCGGCCAGCCCGGATGAAGTGTGGCGGGGGCTGTCGACCGTGGCCGGAAGCTGGATCGGCGGCGGCGCCAACCAGACCGCCATGAAGGAGATCTTCGATGTCGGCGACAACCTCTTCGCTTCCATGATCGTGGTGGATGTAGTGGTAGCCAATATATGGATGGGCTTCCTGCTCTACGGCGCCAGCATATCCGACCGGCTGGACCTGAAACTGAAGGCCGACAACTCCGCCATAGAGGAGCTCAAGCGCAAGGTACAGGACTATCAGGCCAGCGTGGCCCGCATTCCTACTACCAAAGATGCTTTCGTACTGCTGGCAGTGGCTTTTGGCGGCGTTTCCCTTTCCCATTGGGGGTCCGATGTCATTACCCCGTTCATGGAGCGCTACAGCGAAGCCCTGAATAAGGCCGGGCTCAGCTCCCTGATGTCCGATTTCTTCTGGCTTATCGTCATCGCCACTACCCTTGGCCTGGCCCTGTCCTTTACCGGGGCCCGAAAGCTGGAGGGCGTAGGCGCTTCCCGCTGGGGCAGCGTATTCATTTACATACTGGTGGCCACCATCGGTATGAAGATGAATCTGGGCGAGGTGCTGCAGAACCTTGGCCTGTTCGCCATTGGCCTGGTCTGGATGATGATACACGTCCTTATTTTGTTGGTTACCGCTTTTCTCATCCGGGCGCCGTTCTTCTTCGTCGCTGTGGGCAGCCAGGCCAATGTCGGCGGGGCTGCCTCCGCCCCCATCGTGGCTTCCGCCTTCAGCCCGGCCCTGGCGCCGGTAGGCGTACTGATGGCCGTTCTGGGTTATGCGCTGGGCACCTACGGCGCGCTGATCTGTGCATTTTTGATGCAGGCGGTTTCCGTGGGCTGATAAGGCCAAGCCTGAAGCCGGACACGAGCGTAGCGACTGACGGTGTAAATGCGAAGCCGGAAAAACAAGTCCTGAATGTCCGTGCTATTTACTGCACCAGGGCCCGCTCCGCCTCATTGAGGGTTTGGATCACCTCCGGGCAAATTTTCTGCATTGCGGCCTTGACCTGTTCTTCCCGCTCGCCTTCCAGGACGCCATAGCGCTCCTCAATCCGATCGGCACAGGCGCTCACCTCCTCGTTGGCGGCTTCCATCTCCTCGGCAAACCGCTGCAGGGCCTCAGAATCGTTATCCTCCTGTGCCGCCTTCAGGTCATTGTAAGACTCAAACAGCGGCCGTATACAATCGCAGGCTTCCCTGGCTATCTGTTCATAGTCTTCGCCACCGCTCCCGCATCCGCTCACTAACAGGAACCCGGTGAAAAGAATGAGAATGTAAAATTGTCTCATAATTTTTCGTTTTGTTGAAATACTAAAGGTTACGAGCATGTTTGGAGGCCCGGCCGCTGCAGCAGTGGACAGGCAATTCTTAAAAAGAAAATAATGCTAAGCCGGGTGGCTGATCAGAAAACAGGGTTTTCCGCCTGAAGCAGGCTGTATAGGTAGTATTTCTCTGTTAAAGACAGAAAAGTGTCGCCTGTGTTGCTTCCCAGGCATTTATCCTGCTCCAAAATATAGGGAAAGGCGGAATTATTTCAGAGATTATATTTCCTTCCTTTTCTCAAAAACAGGAAAAATCGGCCCATTTAGGAATTTGTTATTACAATTGCAAATTTACAGCCTTTTTTTTGCTACCTGAACACTCTAGTTTTGGCATTTTTCAAATATCTTCAATTTTACCCACTCCCGATCAATCATTTTGAATGATTATCAACGAAAAAACCATTATTTTCAATACTATATAATTTTTTATTTTTTTCTTTGAAAAATTTGCATAAAAACAACCCTGAACATACTTTTGTATCAACAACAGCGGTTAAAAGTAGCCGCGCCGGTTTGAATGACTGAACGACTGAATGGTTCCTGACAATCGATCATTCCTTCCTTCGCTCATTCAGTCCATAATTATACTGTGAGGTGATGAAACAGGCAGCCATGCCCTCTTGTCTCGGGG
>CAYQKY010000334.1:0-5193 GCA_964418125.1 uncultured Phaeodactylibacter sp. | reverse complement strand
CAGGACGGAAACAATGCGGTTCCGGAAGCAGTAGGCGGCCAGGGAGCAGCCCCCAACTCCCTCGCCCCCCCCCCGAAGGCAGAGGTGATTGGTTCTGATAAAGCCTTGTTACTACTCCAAATTTTTTAAATGCAAAATTTACCCGGCTGAACGGACGGGCCGTAAAATATAAAATTTAAAAGTAGCTCACCGGGGGCTGCTCCACAGGGCCGGTTTTACATTTTACATTTGGCATTTTATGTTTTGCGGTTTATATCAGGAGAACCAATCCCCCCTGCCCCGAAGGGAGGATGTAGGCTAACGGGAGCTTTTCCCAGCAGGGCCTGCCGGAGAAGGGCTCTGCCTGCGGCCTTGCCCTCCATAGCCGCCCCACTTTGCCACTTCCACCCTTCGGGAGAATTGAGGGGGAGGGACCCTACCGTTCCCTAAATAAACCCTACCGTTTTCTTGCCATTTCCGCATTTTCGGTTTATTTTTAGGCCTTATAAGCCGGGCTGCCGGGAATATTATCGACAGGCCCGGCGCACGATCCTTCGCCCAACACTGTTGAATCCTCCTCCGGATGGCGTGCCTCCGGGAAGAGGAGGCGATAGTACGTATGCGTTCCTCTTACAATACAACGATCCAATCCAAGACACAAAGTTCCTCATCCCGGACTGGCTGCTGAAGCTGTTCGTCGGCCTGCCGGAATATCCCTTTTCGTAATGGCCGCCAGAGATGCCTGGCGGCGGAAAGGAGGTGTACTGAAAATCCTGATACCCCCCGGGAAAACTGTGAGAATAATTTATCTACTGACAAATAAAATACTGATTATGAGAAAGATCTACTTGTCGAATTCCGCTTCTCTGCTATTTGGTCGGATTGAAATAAGTTTCAAAGGCTCCATTAAAAAAAATGTCCATCGGATAGCCCGAAGTATTCAAGCAACTTATCCCACTCTTTTTTATGAAAGAAACTGTCTATTGTTGAATACTAGGCTAATAATCTCAATTCTCGCCTTTCTTATTTGTTTTAAGCCTAAAATTGGAAATGCACAGAATATTACCTACACAATTACCATTACACAAGTGTCATGGACGGGAAATTTCGATCCTGGCGGGGGAGGGCAAGGCAACACGGAAGAATACGGCCTGGAAGGCCCTTCTTCCTGCATCTCGGCCAGCGGCCAAGACAACAGCAACTCGACAACAGCATCAGTACTAATCAGTTCTGGCGACAACGTACCGGCTTTTACGTTTACTGAAACCTATACAGGAATAGAAAATGATGGAATAAATTTTTTTGGATTTTTTATTGATGATCTAAACTACTGTGAAAACGACGGAAATAATGATGAAGACATTTGCGATGTCCCAATATCCGTCGATCTCGCCACTGCTCCCTATGGCACCTCCACCCAAACATTCAACTGTTCGGGTAATGAAGGAACCACCTCTGTCACAGTAACTATCGATAAATCCACAATCTTACCAATTACTCTTACTACCTTCCAGGCCACGCCGGACCACGATGGTATCCACCTCTCCTGGCGCACCGCCACCGAACAAAACAACGACTACATGGCCGTCGAGCGCTCCGCCGACGGCGTCAAGTTCGAAGAGCTCGGCCGGGTGAAGGGAGCGGGCGACACGCAGGAGCCGCAGGAGTACACCTTCGTCGACGACAATCCCCTGCGCGGCATAAACTACTACCGCCTCCGCCAGGTGGACTTCGACGGGGCCTTCGAGTACCACAAGACCATCAGCGTCCTGTTCGACGGCAAGGAAAGCGGGCTGGGCGTCAGGGCCTTCCCCAACCCGGCGCAGGGCAGCCTGCAGGCCAGCTGGGCCGCCAATGCCGATCAGCCCACCACCCTGCAGGTGCTGGACATGACGGGGCGGCAGCTGGCGGAATACCAGTTACCTGCCGGCGTAAGCACGTATGAGCTGCCGCTGAACGCCATGCCCGCCGGCCTGTACATCCTGCAGGCCCGCCAGGGCGGCAGGACGGAAACAATGCGGTTCCGGAAGCAGTAGGCGGCCATAGCAAAAAGCGGAACGCGGGCCGGCTCGGAACCGGCGGATAGCGCTGATTGAGTGCTTGTTTGGAGGTGGTTGTGCTTTGGGGGAGGTTGAATCCAACGCAAGTTGGGTTCAGCCGTGCCTCCGCCCGCCATAGCGGGCTTCTGCCCGCGAAGGCGGGGGTGAGTTGTCCATCCGGCAGCAGAAACTCTTGAAATAAGTAGTGTATGTGTTTAACGATGAGGTGAGGTGACATCTAGGGTGTTCATTTTGAGGAATTCGGTTCCCACAAGTTTTAGTCCCCTTCAAGCCAGGGCACGCTGGGACACGAGCGTAGCGACTGATGGAATAAAGCGCCGCCTGGAGTGGCTGCCAGGGTGCGGTTTTCTACCGTGCCCTGGCTTGAGCCAAAAATTTGGCGGAGTTCACTCCAAAAGCGGCCCCCAACATATTCTAACATTTCAACCTGATGCGCACAGGCCCTCCCTGGGCATTCTAACCACTTTATAATCCTTTTACGCGTAACTTTACTTCTCCCGCTGCGTATAATTACTGGCATCTACTCTGTAACCCTTTTTGCGCCGCACACCCGGTAAATGTGCCCATAACGTGAGCCACAGGCCGGGGAGGCAAACAGCCGGCATTCGGCTCTGTTCGGCCCGGATAAATCCGATTTCTGGAAAAACATACATGGTATGAGTAACTACTACACCCTTTTTCTGGTGCGCCTGGCCCTGTTAGCGGGCCTTTTGTTGTACCTCCAACCCCTGTCCGCCCAAAGAAAGATCTGGCTCGGCGCCGTGAACAACTCCTGGAGCGATGGCAGAAACTGGAACCCTGCCGGAGCTCCCGGCCCCACCAATGACGTCGTTTTCGACGACAACGCCCAGCGGCCCTGCGTCGTCAATATCGACCCCGTGATCCGGAGCCTGGATGTCGGGGGCGACTTCATGTATTCTATCAACCTGGGCAGCCGGACACTGGCCGTTGGCGGCGACTTTGACGTAGCCGCAGCTCCCCTGTTTATCAGCGGCCCCGGCAGCAAGGTAATCTTCAACGCTACGAGCGATATCAACTGCGCCGCTTCCATCTACGAAATGGAGATCAACGCCCCGGCCAATGCCACCATCGACCTGCGCGCCCCCCTCGATGTCAGCATTCTCACCATCACCCAGGTAGGGATGCTGGACGGGGACGACCTGCGGGCCAGCCAGCAGATCATCAACAATGACCCCGATCTGGACGGTAGATGCTTCCTCACCGCCGCCGGCGCCACCACCTTCACCGGCAACCCCATACGCCTGTTGCATGTGGAGGCCGGCGCTACCTTGCAGCTGTTGTCCAACCTGACGCTGGAGAGGGACTTCCACCTCCTGGGGGAGGGGGATATCCTGGCCGGCGGAACGCTCGTGCTCGGGTCGGAAGGCCAGCTGGAATTCACCGGCTCCGTAGGCGCGGATGTCGAGGTCAATACTTCCGATCCGGCCCACAAGATCGACCTGCAGGAAGACTTCATCGTGACGGGAACCATCACCTTCAGCCAGGTGGGCGAATTCCAAGGCAACCACGATATCCGGGCCGCGGCTGACATCGTGGCCAACGACAACGACATCGGCCCCCGCGCCTTTGTGGTGGCCACCGGCAACGGCGCCCTCTCCGGAAGCGGCCCCCTGACGAACCTCACCGTGGAAACCGGCGCCACCCTGCAGCTGGCCAACGATTTCCCCCTCAACGACGACTTCGAGCTCCGCGGCGGAGGCGACATCACCGGCCCCTTCAATCTCATCCTGGGCTCGCCGGGGCGGGTGGAGTTCACCGGAACCGTGTCCAACGTGGAGATCAACGGGCCCAGCGTGGGAAAAGGGATCCGTTTTCAGGAAAACTTCAACATCACCAACGACCTTACCATTACTCAGATCCATAACCTGTCCAGGAACGAGATCCGCGTTGGGGGCGACATCACCATCACCGACCCCGTTGTAGGAGGGTCCGCCCACCTGGTCATGGCGGGCGGCGGCACGACCACCTTCCAGGGCCCCGGCGGGGGCTCCTATATCACCCTGGTGGTCGACAAGGACAATGCCGCCGACAGGGCGCAGCTCAATAGTTCGGATGAATTCCTGGAAGTCATCATCCGGCAGGGCGTGCTCGACCTCAATGGCCAGACCCCCACCGCCGGAGTGGCCCTCATCGAAGGCAACGGCACCCTCGGCGGGGTGGGCACCATGAACTGCCCGGTGGAAGGCCTCGCCGGCGGGCAGGTCAGCCCGGGCAACTCCCCGGGCACGATGTCCATCATCGGTGACCTCACCATTGCCGGAACGCTGGTCATGGAAGTCGCCGGCCGGGGTGATAACGCCGGCGGAGTAGCCGGCACCGATTTCGATCAGCTCATTGTTGACGGTGACGCCAATATCGGCACGGTAAGCATCGTTTTCCTGAGCCCCATCGGCCCCACCTTCCCGGTCTCGGGAGATATGTATACTCTGGTATCCGCTACGGGCGACAACCTCAACGGAGGGTTCACCATTACCCCGCCCAATGTCAACGCCTCTTATGGCCTGGGCATCCTGTTCATCAGCAGCCCCGCCTTCCCCATCGAGCTGCTCTATTTCAGCGCCGCGCCCAAAGGGGAGGCCATCCTGCTGCAGTGGGCCACCGCCACCGAGCAGAACAACGACTACATGGCCGTCGAGCGCTCGGCCGACGGCATCCGATTCGAGGAGATCGGCCGGGTGAAGGGGGCCGGCGCCACCCAGGAACGCCAGGACTATCGCTTCACCGACGAACGGCCGCTGCCCGGCCTGAACTACTACCGCCTCCGCCAGGTGGACTACGACGGCGCCACCGAATACCACCGGATCGTGAGCGTCCTGTTCGACGGCAAGGAACGGGGGCTGGGACTGCTGGCCTTCCCCAACCCGGCGCAATCGGCCCTGCAGGCCCGCTGGGCGCCGGACCCCGACAAGGCCGCTACCCTGCGCCTGCACGATGCTGCCGGCCGCCTGCTGTCCGAATACCAGGCGCCTGCCGGCGCCGGCGCTTATGAGGTGCAGCTGGAAGGGATGCCCTCCGGCCTGTTCTTTCTGGAGGTAAGGCAGGGAGAGGAAGTGGAGTTCGTTAAATTGCTCAAGCAGTAAGGGCAGAGGTGATTGGTTCTATTGAACACAGCTCCGGAGGAGCCTAATGTTGT
>CAYQKY010000333.1:0-5216 GCA_964418125.1 uncultured Phaeodactylibacter sp. | reverse complement strand
CGAAGGGCGCCCGGATGTCGTTCCAGCTGGTGCCGCCGAGGTAGCTCGGGATGGAAAGCTGGAGCAGCATATCGGAGGTCTGCTTCTGGTAGAAGTCGATGGTAAAGTCGATGCGGCCTTCGAACAGGGCCAGGTCGAGCCCGGCATTGAACTGCCGGGTGGCCTCCCATTTCAGGTCGGGGTTGGAAATCTTTTCCATGCGGTAGCCGGTGCCGAAAGGCGTGTTGACGGTGAGCAGGGAAGCGCCGTACAGGTAATTGGCAATGGCCTCGTTGCCCACTTCGCCGTAGCCGGCGCGCAGTTTCATATCGTAGATGAAGTCTGCCGATTTCAGGAAATCCTCTTTGCTGATGCGCCAGGCCAGTGAACCGGAGGGGAAGTACCCCCATTTGTTGTTGGGCCCGAATTTGGAGGACCCATCTGCCCGCATGGTCAGGGTGAGGAGGTATTTGTCGTCAAAGGAGTAGTTGAACCGGCCGAAGTAGGAAGCCAGAGAAGCGGCGTCTTTCCAGCCGCTGGTCCGGGAAGTGATGTCATTGCCTTCGCTCAGCACCTGGATGTCGTTGCTGGAAAACTGCTTTTTAGTCACCTGCGAGCCTTCCCAGGACGATTTCTGGGCTTCGGCGCCGAGGAGGGCGGTCAGGCCGTGGCGCTCGCCCAGGTCTACGTTGTAGGTCAGGTAGTTTTTCCAGATCCAGAAGAAGCTGTTCTCTTCCCGCTGGCGAAGCTGGTTCTCATTGTTCTGCAGGGCGCCCCAGGTGAAGGTGGGGTGGAAAGCCTTATTCAGCGAATGGTTATCGTCGAAGCCGATTTCCGAGCGGAAGCTCAGCCCTTTGAAGAGGTCTACTTCCCCGTAGATGTTGGCCATCAGGCGCTGGCGGTCCAGGGTATTGTTCCGCAGCAGGGCCGACCCGACGGGGTTGAAGCTGATGCCGGCGGTGTTGCTGGACGGGCCGGCGTACTCGCCGTCGAAGCCCCGCACCGCCACGTCGGGCGGCATCAGCAGGGCCTGCATGATGACGCCGTCGCCGCCGTCGTTGAGGGTGATCCTTTCATTGGTATTGGCGTAGGCGAGGCTCGCCCCGGCCTTGAACCAGCTGTTTACCCGGTTGTCGAGGTTGACGCGGGTAGTGATGCGGTCGAAATTGGAGCCAATGATGATGCCGTCCTGCTGGAAATACCCGCCGGATACGGCGTACTTCGTATTCTCATTGCCGCCCGAAATGGAAAGCTGGTGGCTCTGCATGCCGGCATCGCGAAAGACCTCATCCTGCCAGTCGGTACCGGTTCCCAGGAGGGACGGGTCGAGGTAGCGCTGGTCCACCTGACGGTCGAGGTCATTGGCGATCTGGACCTGATAAGAGGCGTAGTCGGGCAGAGTCATCATCTCCAGCTTGTTGGGCAGCGACTGGTTAGCGTAGTAGCCGTTGTAGGAGATCTTGGCCTCTCCGGCCTTCCCTCTTTTGGTGGTGATGAGCACGACGCCGTTGGCTGCCCGGGCCCCGTAAATGGCCGTGGCCGAGGCGTCTTTCAGTACCTCGACGCTGACGATGTCGTTCGGGTTGATGGTCGACAACGGGTTCACCCGGTTCTGGCCGTTGGCGCCGCCCGCCCAGTCGAAACCGGCCACCGATGCGCCGTCTCCCTGGAAGGGGATGCCGTCAATGACGTAGAGCGGTTCGCTGGAGCCGGTGATGGAGTTGGCGCCCCGGATGCGGATGGAAGCGGCGCCCCCCGGCTGGCCGGAGTTCTGCGTCACCTGCACGCCCGCCACGCGCCCCTGCAGGGCCTGGTCGATGTTGGTCGTCACGGAGCTCCTCAGGTCTTCGCCGGAAACGGAAGACACGGCGCCGGTCAGGTCGCTCTTCTTCTGGGTGCCGTATCCGATCACTACGACCTCCTCCAGGAGTTCGGAAGCCTGCTCCAGGGTGATTTCAATGGTGTTCGCCGCTGTTACATCAACGGATTTGGACTCATAACCGGTATAGGAAACGACCAGGGTTTCCCCGGCCTCCGCTTCGAGGGCAAACTGGCCGTTGAAGTCCGTGATCGTTCCCCGGTTATCGGAGTCTTTTACCAGTATGGTGGCGCCGATCAGAGGCTCACCGTCCGAGGAGCTGACCGTCCCGGTAATGGTGCGCATCTGGGCGCTCAGGCCCGGAGCGATGAGCAGGGCCAGGGAAAGGCACAGCCATCTGCCGGTATTGGTAAGTCGCTT
Source organism: uncultured Phaeodactylibacter sp. (assembly GCA_964418125.1). Taxonomy (GTDB): domain Bacteria; phylum Bacteroidota; class Bacteroidia; order Chitinophagales; family Saprospiraceae; genus JACJXW01. The sequence goes on along the minus strand of CAYQKY010000333.1, from coordinate 2,998 downwards.
AAATCGTTTCATAAATCTTAGTTTTGGTTCTTCGGCGAACCTTGTGGAAGAGGAACCCCTCAAGTTGCCGAAGAAGGATTTCTTAACGACAGTGATTCAGTATGATATGCTACCAAATATATTCACCGGGCCTGCTACCCGGCGGGGGAGATCTGTTCAAATAAAGGTGCCGTTTGTTGCAAACGGGGGGCTGTTTACTACCGGTGGTTACATATCCCCCCTGCTTTTGAAAAGAAGGGGATGGCTGGTTGTCGATAGGCCGGAATAATTTGCTCATTGCAACGTTTTGGGTAGCTAAAGAGACGTTCCCCTCGGGGCGCCAAATTTATTTGGCGTCGGAGGCGTAAGCCCTTCTCAGCCGACATGAGGTATGAGGCAACGCCCGTCTCCGAACCCAAATAGATTTGGGTATCCGAATAGCGTTTCCATATCCTACCTGTAAAAATCAGGCTATGAAAAGAAATTTACTGCTCAAATGCTCCGGCCCTCTCATCTTCCTGTTTTTTGCCTCTGCCGCAAAAGCAGACATATCGCCCATGCTTCCCGTCATCCACGAAATATCTATTCTGACCCCGAATGTGGAGCAGTATGGAAAATTCGAAGCCGTCATCGGCCTTTCCGCTTCCTTCACCAACCCCTACGACTACGATCAGGTTGTGGTGAGGGGCGCCCTCACCGCTCCTTCGGGCGTTCAAACAACCGTAGACGGCTTTTTCATGCAGGACTATACCCTGAATACCGGCACCGGCAGCCTGGCCCCTACCGGCCCGGGAGAGTTCCGCCTGCGCTTTTCCCCCAATGAAACCGGAACCTGGAGCTTCACCGTTTCGGTGACGGACGCCAGCGGCTCGGCCGTATCGGAAAGCTTCACTTTTCAGTGCGGGCCCGCCGGCAGCCCGGCCAACCACGGCTTTCTGCGCAAATCGCCGGCCAACTACCTGCAGTTCGATGACGGAACGCAATACATCGCCATCGGCGAGAACATCGCCTGGCAGAACAACAACCCCTACCTCAACTACAAGAGCTGGCTGAACGGCCTGATCACCAACGGAGGCAACTTCTTCCGCCTCTGGCACGCCCACTGGGGCCTGGGCATCGAATGGGAAACCGGCAACGGCTTCGAGGGCCTGCGCCGTTACAAACAAAGCAACTGCTTCTACCAGGACTGGCTCTTCGACTACTGCGCCGAAAACGGCGTGTACATTATGCTCGCCCTGCAGCACCACGGCCCCGTTTCCACCCAGGTGAACCCCAACTGGAACGACAGCCCCTACAACGTGGCCAACGGCGGCCCCTGCCAGAATACCCTGGAATTCTTCACCAACGAAGAAGCCCGCGCCCATACCAAAAACCGCTACCGCTATATCGTCGCCCGGTGGGGCTACACCCGCAGCATCCTGTGCTGGGAGCTGTTCAACGAGGTGCACTGGACGGACAACTTCCAGGCCAACAAAGGCCTCGTGGCCCAGTGGCACTTCGAAATGGCGGATTACCTGAAAAGCATCGACCCCAACGGACACCTCATCACCACGAGCTACGGCGATGACCTCACCGATGAGAATGTATGGTCGCATCCCGACTTCAGCTTCACCCAGACGCATACTTACATAAATACCCCCAATATCGAGCGGGCGCTGGCCCACGGCAACCAAAGTTACCTGGACGCCTTCGGCAAGCCCACCCTCAACGGCGAGTTCGGCCTGGGCGGCAGCGCCAGCCTGGCCAACCAGGACCCCGACGGCATCCACATCCACAACTCCCTCTGGGGAGGCCTGTTCAGCGGAGGCTTCGGCACGGCCATGACCTGGTGGTGGGACAACTACATCCACCCCCGGAACCTGTACTACCACTTCGCAGGCTTGTCGCCGGTAGTGGCCGAGACGCCGTTCATCTACGGAAATCTGGCCCCGGCGAGGGCTTACGTATCGGGAGCCCCGGGCGACCTGGCGCTGACCCCATCCCTGGGATGGGCCGGAATCGGCGAGGATCAGGTCTCGATCGATGAGAACGGGCAGGTATCCCCCGCCGGTGCTGCCCTGGGCCAATTCCTCTACGGCTCGCAGTGGAATACGCAGTTCCGCAGCCCGCCCACCTTCAACGTCAACTACCCGGCGGCCGGGGAGTTTACCGTCACCACCGGAAGTGAGGCCGGATCGGATCCCAGAATAGCCATCTGGCTGGACGGCAGCCTGGCGCTCCAGCAAAATGCCGCCCCCAATTCCAGCTATACCATTACCGTTCCCGCCGGAACGCACGCCATCAAAGTAGACAATACCGGCACCGACTGGATCACCGTCGCCTCCTATACTTTCGAAGGGATCGGCTCGCAGGTGGACGCCTACGTGCTCGTTTCCCAGGGACAGGATATCGCCGCCGGCTGGGCGCTGAACAACAATTATAATCACCAGTATGTGGCAGCCAACGGGCTGCCCTCCCCCACTCCGCCGTCATCGGTTCAGGTAGAGGGCTTTCAGGACGGCGCCTACTCCGTCCGTTGGTACGACCCGCTGACGGGAGCGCCGGCCGGAAACGGGCAGGCAGTGGCCAGCGGCGGCGCCTTGTCCATCCCTTTGCCATCCTTCCTCTGGGATATGGCTTTCGTGGTAGACAACATTTCGGTGGCAGCCAAAGAAGAACTACAGCGCCTGGCATTTGACGTATACCCCAACCCAGCGCCGGCAGGAACGGAAGTGAACATCAGCCTACCGAATGCTCAGGCCCCTTTCCTCCCAATCGCCCTGCTCGATATGAGCGGGCGGGAAGTCCGGCAGTTTAAGCCCAGCAACGGCCGGTTCCGCCTGCCGACAGAACTTCCGGCAGGCCTTTACTGGGTGAGGGTGGAAAGTGAGGGCCGGATCGGGGCGCAGCCGCTGGTGGTTGAGCGGTGAGGAAGGGAAGTAAGTAGTCGGACACTAGTACACTGTAATTTAAAAAAATTGATACTGCCTGCGCCGCCTCCCAGCCTCCTAAAGGAGTAGCTGCCACCCGCAATTAACAA
>CAYQKY010000332.1:0-5267 GCA_964418125.1 uncultured Phaeodactylibacter sp. | reverse complement strand
TCTCACCAAAAAATTGACGCTTTTTGTCTCCAAAAGCGGCCTCCAAACATGCTCTGAGTGGAGCGGCGTGGAATCGTGATTTGGGAACCGGGAACCCAAAACTCAGAATTCGAAGTACAACGAATCCCGGATCCCGAATAACGAACCTACTCCTCCCCATCCTGCTCCCTCCCCCCGTACAACTCCGCCTGATATTCCCTCAGCACCCCCCATTCGCCGTTGGCGGCAAGGCGGGCCTGAGTGGGCCAGGTGGAGGGGTCGTGGATCTGGTAGGCGGAGCCGGCGGCTTCGAGGATGTCGCGCAGCCGTTCCTCTTCCGCCTCGGCGAGAGTATCCCAGTTGCTGATGCCGGCCGTTTTGAGCAGCTCTTCTATCTTGGGGCCGATGCCTTCGATGATCTTGAGGTCTTCGGGGTCGTTGGACAGGGCGCCGGGCCTGCTCCTAAACGCTTCGGGGTTTTCCTGTTTTTTGAGGGCGAGGCGGGCGGCCTGTTCCACCCAGTTGTCGCGATCGATGCGCCCTTCGAAGTACTGAATGGCTTCGGTCACTTCCTTGATCCGTTTGGAGTCCCAGCTGGCGATCTCTTCGTAGGTGAATACGCCGATCTCGTTGAGTTTCTTTTCCAGGAAGGGGCCGATACCTTCGATTCGGGTGAGGTCGTCTTTCTCATCCGCCTCGGCAGCCACTCCGACCTTATCTTTGAGGAAGGGTTTGTCCGGATTGACCACCACTACCGGTTCTTCCTCTACAACACCGGCATCGGGGAGGCCCGGTTCCGGGTGGATGCTTCGGGGCTCCTGCCTTTCTTCCGTGGAGGGCGCCACAAGGGGAGCGGCAGTGGCGGCCATTATCCCGCTGCTCTTCAGGCCATGCAATTCTTCGCGCAGGTTCTCATTCTCTCCGGCCAGGCGGTCGAGCCTTTCTTCCAGGGCTTCCAGGCGCTGGCGGGTGGCGTTGTAGATGCTTTGCATCTGGGCCATTCCTTCCACGCTTTGGTCTTCCGTTTCCAGTGTTTCCGAGAGCTGCTGGTTTTTGGACTGCAGGCCGATGATGGCGGTATTCAGTTCCTCGATGGTAGCCTCCTGGGATTTATTGGCGGATTGCAGCTCATCGAGCTTCCGGTTGAGTTCGAAGATCTCTTTGTGCAAACCGCCCTTTTCTTCTTCGATGCGTTCGGCCCTGGCTTCCGCTTCCCGGACGGCAAAGCCTGCCTTTTTGAGGTCGGCCTCTTTCAACCCCAGTTGTTCTTCCAGGGCTTCCGCCTGGGCTCTGGCGTCTGCCAGTTCTTTGTTCGCCTCTTTGAGTTCTTTTCTGAGCTGCATCACCCGGCGGCTGCGCAGGATGTACCCCAGCAACAGGCCGAAGAGGAAAGCGATCAGCATGATGAACAGTATGGCGTAGCTGTCTTGAGTATTAAACTGGTCGAAGAGTTTGCTAAAGTCCATGGTTGGTATAATGAGTGAATGAATAGCTATTTTCAGATGGCGTCATCAACTGGCCGGGCGGTTTCAGTTCAGATCGCTGGCATCTTCCAGAACCTTTTTGTTCTCTTCCAACTCCTTTTCATACTCCTCCGGGGTGGTAAGAATGAAGTTGACGCGGCGGTTTTTCTGCCGGCCTTCGGGGTTGTCGGTACCATCCGGATTGGAGTTGGGCGCCACCGGACGTTCTTCCCCCATGGATTCCACCACAATTTTAGCTTCAACCCCCTGGCTCCGGAAGTAATCGCGGGCGCTCTGAGCCCGGCGCATGCCCAGGTCGAGGTTGTAGTCGGCAGAGGCAATGCTGTCCGTATGGCCTACGATGCGCAGGAGCGCCTCGGGGTTGAGATTCAGATAGGTTTTCACCGAATCGGCGTACAGCTTGAACGGTTCGCCGGGGTTGAAAACATCGGAATTGTATTCGAAATTGGCATCCGAAAAGGTCATGTTCCGGAAGGTGAAAACGACCTTCTCAAAATCGCGGGGGATGTTGTTCGGGTCGTAGAGGCTGAACAGCAGCGGTTCTCTGAGCCCGGCGTCTTCGCTCAGTCCGTGGTCCAGAGAAATGCGGTTTTGCTCAATGCCCCGCTGCATGAGCAGTTTGCGTACCTGGTCGGCACGGGCCAGGCCCAGGTTCTCGAAGAAGCCGGGCCGGACCTCCTTTTCGCTGTCGCGGTAGAATGCCGTGATGGTCATGTTGCGTTCCGGGCTGGCCTTGAGGATGGAGGCCACCGTATCCAGGAAGGCTTCGTTGTTGGCGTTGAGGCGTGGCTGGTAGCTGGCCGAGTCAAAGGCAAACTGGTCGTACCCTTTCAGGATCACAGAGTCTCCCTCCGTCAGCTTGAGGGTTTTCATCCGGGTATCTTCTACCTGCTGCGCTTTACCGCACAACCCCCGTACCTGGCAGACAAAATACCAGCGGGCCACCAGAACGTAAGCGCAGAATAAAAGGAAAATGAAGAGGGACAGAAACCTCATACGTTTTTTGCGTTGGTTCTTTATCTCCTAAAAGTAATTAATATTACGGGTTTTTCCATGAAGAGGGTTATTACTTTGATCGTTTGGCAAGGAAAGTTGTTATATATTTCTAAACATATACCTGTAAACATGAAGATCCGCTGTACTGCGAACCACCTGCGCTTCCGGCTCAGGAAATCAGACGTAGAGGAATTGTCCGGCCGTCAAAGCGTAAGAGAAACCATCCGCATCGCGCCCGGCCAGAGCCTGGCCTTCGAACTGGCCGCCGCTCCGGTAGATAGCCTGCAGGCTTCTTACCAGGAAGGCGTGGTAAGGGTCAGCATACCCACGGCTACTGCTCAGAATTGGATAGATACAGACGAAGTGGGCATCGAAGGGCAATATGCTTTTGAAAAAGGTGAAACCCTCAATATTCTGATCGAAAAAGATTTCCCCTGCAAGCACCAGCCGCAGGAAGAAAAAGGGGATACCTTTCAGGAGCTGGCACGGAAGGAACGATAGAAGAACAGGCCATTGTTATAATGTGTGCCGGGAGTGTTCGCGATTCGGTGTTCGGTGTTCGAAAGTACCTGAAAATCAAAGGTTTTTTAGGAGACACACTCAATCAGCTATTCCCGCTTTGGACGAGGTGACATCTAGGGTGTTTATTAACAAGGTGCTTACGATGGTTTCGTCCTCACAACTTTTGACCCTTTGCGCAATCCAGGAGGCGCTGGGAAAGCACCGCCTGGAGTGGCTGCCAGGGTGCGCTTTCGCAGCGTGCCCTGGCTTGAAGGGGAAATGAACACCCTAGATGTCGCCTACTCCTATCGTCGTAGATAACACCTCCACCACCACTTTGGAAAGCCAAAGCGGGAATTGCTGACACTTACCTGGACTATGCCTGTGGGCCATGGCCAGTGCCTAGCCTTGGACAAAGTCGGAAGTCGTACACGATCGAAGCGACTGGCGAGTAAAGCGTCCCCTTGTTTCAAGTGCGAGACTGTTCAGAAATGTGTGTCTTAAAAAGCAAAGATCCTTTGTTTTCAGCGGCCTGGCGAACAGCGAACACCGAATTCCGAACAGCGCCTCAGGTGCTCTGCGAACCCCATCCCCCACTCACTCACTCCACTTCCCTCAAACCTTCCACCTCCAGGCCTTCCCTGTTCTTATTCCTTGCCTTGTACTCCTGGAAGCGTTGCCGGTACTCCCGGGCCTCCTCGTCGGTCATTTCCGGGCGCAGCCGTTCCGGGATGCTGATGATCTCGGGGACGTCCTCGGGCGCCATATCGACGAATTTATTGGAGCCGTCATTTCTTTTGCGCAGTTCGAAGGCATCGTAGAGGGCGCCGGTGGCAGTATAGGCTTCATAGAGCAGCGCTTCGCCGTCTACTTTGATGATCTGGTAGAGCTGGGTGTTGGAAGCCGCCCGCTCCAGCCATTCCTCGAAGTTGAGGTTGTACATTTTCGGCCCGCTGACGGAGACCACGTAGATGGGGCCTTTGTCTTTGCGGCTGGCGCCAAACTCCAGGTTATGGCCGCGGCCGTAGGTGTGGTCATGGCCCTGCAGGACGAGGTCGACTCCATATTTCTCGTACACGGGCTGGAAAGCTTCTCTGACTTCCTCATTATCCCGCCCGCTGGCGGTAGAGTAGACGGGGTGGTGATGGGTGACGATCGTCCAGCGGTTGGGGTTATTCTGCAGGATGCTGTCCAGCCATTCCACCTGGGGCTGGATGGTGGATTTGTCGGCATAAATGGCCGCCGTATTGAGGCTGATGAAGCGGGCGCCCTGGTAATCGGTGTAGAAAACGGTTTCTTCCAGTCCTTTGGGGCCATTCAGCGGCAGGGTGAAAGTGGGGCGCCAGAGTTGGGAAAGTTCGCGCTGCCCCAGCAGGTTGCGGCTGTATTCGTGGTTGCCCGGCGTGGCGATACTGGGCTTCATTCCGTAGATCCAGCCGCCGGCGTAGAACCATTCGCCCCACTCCTCATCCCGGTTGGCGCGGTTGATCAGGTCTCCCGCATGCAGCAGGAAATCCACGTCCGGCATGGTGCTGTAGGCCTGCCGGATACAGCGCGACCACATGGATTTGAGCTCGTTCTGCGCATCGCCGAAGTAGAGAAAAGTGAAGGGCTTTTCGGCAGCGGCCGCCGTTTCGAAGTGGAACCATTCGCTCCATTCGTCTTCACTGCCTACCCGGTAGGCGTACATCGTTTCGGGCTGCAAACCGGTAAAGGTAAGGCTGTGGAAATGAGCGGCGTTGTTATCGGTGACCAGCAATTCCGTAGTGGCGGTTACCTTAATGGCCTTGCTTCGAAAGTCGGGGGTGGGGCCTGCCGGAGCGATTTCTGCAAAAGCTTCCTTGACCGAAACATCCGTCCGCCAGGTGACGGACTGGGTAGTGGCGGGTTCATCACTCCAGCTCAGGATGATGCGGTCGGGTACCGGCCGGGGAGGGTAGGGGTCCGGGCTTTCCGGCAGGGTAGTGAAAGAAAAATAAAGCAGGAGGGCGGCGAGGGCGGCCGCCCCCATAAGGAAAAAAATGAGATGGGTATACTTCATACCAGGTGCTGATTTTGTCTGTAAATGGATTAGCAAAACTACGAAATTCATTGAGGCATTACTGTTCCATTCCCAGCTTTTCCTTTTCATCCACAGATCTGAACCACGAGATGAGATGCTCCCGCTGTTCATCTGCATTATATCTTCACCTGCATCGCCGGATAGAACGTCCGCGGGGCATAGTTAATTCTACTTTTGAGAAACAATGCTTAGAGCATGTTTGGAGGCCACCCTTTGGGCTAAAAAATGCCCCTTTTTTGCTGATA
>CAYQKY010000331.1:0-5289 GCA_964418125.1 uncultured Phaeodactylibacter sp. | reverse complement strand
CCATGGCTTTTTGGAACAAGATAGCAATGTTTCTATATTTTTGTCCACGTACTTAAACATATAAAATTTTTACCTAAAAATCATCCGGCGCCCTGCGCCGTGGTTTCAAAAATCGTCTTGCGGTTAGCCAGCCGATAACTCTTTCCTTTCAGCTGGATGACCTCGCACCGGTACAGGAGCCGGTCCAGCATGGCGGTAGCCAGTACTTCATCGTTGAGCACTTCAGCCCATTGCTTCGGGCTTTTATTTGTCGTAATGATAATCGAGCTTCTTTCATGCAGGTGGTTGACCAGGTGGAACAGGCGGTTGGCGTCATTCTTCTCCACCGGGAACATCATCATGTCGTCGATGACGACGAGCTGGGCATTGAGGTAGCGGTGGTATTCCGCTTTGGCGCTCCTGGTTACGTCCTTGAGCTTGAGGGTGTCGAGCACCTGTTGCATGGCCCTGAACAGGGCATCGTAGCCGGCCTTGATGGCATCGTAGGCCAGGCCGGCGGCAATGAAGGTTTTGCCTACTCCACTGGGGCCCATGAGGATGAGGTTGTAATGCTGTTCCAGCCAGAGTAACTCCCGGAGTTGCTCAAGCTGCTGGGGCGATACGCCATTTTGGTGAGCAAAGTCAAACTGCCCGAGCTGGTGCTGAAGCGGCAGGGATGCCTTTTTCAGCCTGCGGCTCATGGCTTTTTCATAGCGGTAATCCACCTCGTTTTGGGTGATGCGCAGTAGCCATTCCAGGTAAGAGGGCTTCTGCTCCTGGGCTTCCTGGAGCAGTTGTTCGATTTCCATGTTAGTAGCATTCCATCTTAACAGGCTCATGTGCTGTTTGAGGTGTTGTAATTTTTTCATCACTAATGTCATTTTGAGTTAACAATAGATTCGTAAACATCGATACTGCTTGTTTGAGGCGTAGCTGCAAAGTGCTTTCGGTTCACCGGCTTGGCCAGCAATTCTTCGAGCTGGGGTTCTGGCGCCTGGCGCTTCTGGCTGAGGCTTTCCAGGACGGCTGTAAAATCGCCGGCGTTGTAAATGTTGTTGGCCTGGCAAAATTCGAGGGCTTGCCCAAGGTGGGCTTCGTTCGATTTATGGATGGACTTTTTGATCAGGAGTAGCTGGTCGCGGATGTAGCGGGGCTTGGCTTTCTGCAGCTGGGCAAAATAATTTTGAGCAGCCAGCTGGCCCGGGAACAGCTTGGAAACTTGCTCCATCAGCTCATTTATCTTTTTGCTCCTGTCCCGCCTATGGTTGGAGTTGATGATGGTTTGCCCTTTGCCCAGGCTGACCTTGTGCTTGATTATTTGCTCTTTTTGCTCATCATAGATGCCCAGGTATCCCCCATTCTCAACTTTAACCCATACTTTGGTTTGCGAGCCCTTGTAAGTGCCTTCAGGGACAGAATAGCGGTTGCTTTTCCAGGTGATCAGGTTGTCTTTGCGCACATGGTAGGGCTCATAGGCAAGCCATTCCAGAGCAATTGGGTGGAACGGGCTAAGGTGTGTTTTCTCTATCAAGAACTCTTCTGCGGGGATGCGTTTGGTCGTCCCGTTTACCTGCCCGTTGGCTGTCCTCTTCAGCCAGGCCAGGCACTCAGCATTGAGGATCTCGTCATTAATGAAAGAGCGTTGGTTCAAAAAATTGGACTTCACGTATTTGACCACACTCTCCGATTTACCTTTCGTCTCCGGGTCGCTTTTGCGGCACACAAAAATTTCAGTTTTGCGAACCTTGAGGTAGGCGGTGAACTTTTCGGTGAACAGGATATCCCCCCAATTTTCGCTTGACACCATCAGCTTGTCCTGGTCATAGACTAGCTCCTTGGGAAGGCCTCCAAAACATGCAAAGGCCTTTTCGTGCGCCTCGATCACGTCTGCAGTGGTAAAGGGGCGGCTAAGAAAGTACACATACTTGTAGCGGCAGCGAGATAGCACCATGATCATGAAGTACACCTTCTGGGTTTCCCCGTGGCTGGTAGCCATCTCATAAACCCCGAAATCCACCTGGGCTTGCTTCCCATAGGGCAGGTCCTCCACTGCCATGTACTCCCGCCCCTTTTTTTGCTTTGTCGGCTTAGGGAGGTGGTAAACTGCGCGAAGGTGTTTCACAAAGCCGGTAACGGCGCGCCGGCTTACCTTTAGATCCGGATGATGCTCCAGTAACCAGTCATGTATCTGATAGGAGGACAGGTCCGGGTGGGACGCCAGGCGGTTCTTTACCGGCTCTTCATAAGGGCTCAGCTTGCCCTGTTTCTTGCGCACCTCCTTTACCCACTCCAGGAATTCCTGCTCGCTCATCTTCGCATAAAAATGAGCGGTCGTCCGGCTGATGGACAGCTTCTTGCTGATCTGCGAGATATTGAACTTTTCCGACAGCAGCTGCTTGATATCGAAGTATAACATGAAACGTTGGGTTTGATATTCTTTCATAGCCCAGTGCTTTGGTGAGGCCTCCCTCCCCAAAGTTGGGATATTGCCCAAAAGTGTTCAATTCATACTTCCTAAATCTGTCCAGTTCATCTTGCCTAAAACTGTTCAATTCATACTTCTGCTTACAGAAGCAAGGTCAAAAAACCCTTTGGATGGATTATTGCATGGTGAGAATCGAGTAAATACACGTCGCCTCGATTGTCGAGGTGCATTCTATTCGTCAATTCGTCCCCATTACACCATTCCATTGAGCTGGGCTTCTTTAACAGGCGCATTTTTAGTGGAATGCAATTTCCTGGGATATACGATCATTCTATACATAAGAATGATTATTGTATATGGCTCTATTGGGAGTTGAAATTAAGTCATTGAAAAACAGGCACTTGTAGTTAACTGTCGCCATTAGGGCTGACATGCACAGGTTCAATTTAAAATTTTTACCATCCAAGTGATTATCCGTTGTTCATTTTCCAGTGAATCAAATTGGGTTTTTCAACATCTATATGGTGGGGGGTGTCAACTTTTGTTTTCCCTTTTAGAATTTCCCTTTCTATATGCTTTCATTTTTTCCACCTGAGTGAAGATATCCGTTTACGGATCAGCTTGCTCTGAACTACACTGATACCTTGCTCATAGTACTGGCCGTTCTTGTAAACCAACTGCTTGCCATATTCCTCTTTCCAGAATTTTACAACCAATCGGTTATCGTCAGTAAGACCCGTCGGCCGAAGCTGTTCTCTAACCTCAATGAACCCGGCATTGTGAGCCGCCATTCGATACCGGCTGGCGGTCGCTTCGGATACACCATAAATTTTAGAGTAGGCCGTATTGGCAACAGGGTAGAAACCTTTGGATCGAAGGCCGGTTTGCTTGGAGCTTCCCTTTTTCCGGCTCTCCCGGCCTTCTCTCCAAAGTTTCCATTGTTGTTGCGCAATCAAGCGGTCATACGTAGCCGCCACAGCAAAAGCCCGGAAATCCCTGATCCTGGAAAAGGAAAGGTGATATCCGGCCCGGGTTCTGTCATCCAGTAACCGGCGGATGTAACCCCAGCCCCGAATGAAATAAATACCGCGCCGGGTATCCTGCCCAATCCACCCGTATTCAACCAATCTGGCGAGATGGGCCTTCACGGTCTTGGGATTCCGTCCAATTGCCTTATGCGTGTCTTTTTTGTCAGTTTTCAGATATTTCTTACTTATCTTACTCAGAAGTTGTCTCCATTGGAATGGAGTAAAATGTTGAACAGCTAAATAAGGCAAGATCAGGTAGGAAAATGAAACTCACCAAAGTTCGCCGAATAGAAAACTACAGCGGTGTAAACATTGGAAGGATACACAAAGCGATGAAGCCTTTGCGTCAAGGCCACTATATAGTTTTGGACTATCCGATTAGTGGCGATGCCCCTAAGGATTTTATCCAGGCCTACAAATATGGAGAGGGTAAGAGAAATAAAATAAAGGACTGGCCAAAGTTCATTGCAAAGGTGGGACATAAGTGGTATCCGATGGAAAGTATCACTGAATATTTGCTGAACAGAATCGGGGAGGTGCTGGGGCTAAATATGGCAAAATCGGAGTTGCGCTTAGTTGACGAACAGATCCGTTTTTTGAGTCGATACTTCTTGAAGGAAGGCGAGAACCTGGTACATGGAGCGCAGTTATATTCAGGCTATCTTGAGGAAAAAGATGACGAATTCGTAATGGAAATTGAAAAAAAGGGATTAACAAGAGAATTGTTAACCCTTCAGGTCACTTTTGAAGCGATCAAGTTGCTCTTTCCGGATGACAATGAACATATCATCAAAGATTTCATTCGCATGCTCTGCTTTGATGCGATAACCGGGAACAATGACCGGCATTTTTATAATTGGGGAGTTATTACAGACATTTACGGCGAGGCCAAACCCCGATTTTCACCTATTTATGATACAGCACGAGGGTTGTTTTGGAACTATAGTGAGGAAAAAATTGCTGGTATGTTCACTAGAGAGTTGGATATTGACAAAGTCCAATTTAACAAGTATATTACCAACTCATTGCCAAAAACAGGATGGGAAGGCATAAAAAAGCCTAATCACTTCGATCTGATTGGCAGTATTGTAAACCACTATGAACCACTCGCCGTTACTTGTACTGATCTTTTAGATGACCTACATTTGCAGAACATTATCCGTTTACTTGAAGGGGAATTCAAACACCTGTTTAGTGAAAAACGTTATACCTTGGTTGAGCGGTGCTTAACCGATAGATTTCAGAGATTAAAAAAAGTTTGTAATTATTCCTAATATTTAAAATATGCTCGCAACCATCGTCAAGTCTCTAGGCAAGCTTTGGAAATCGGACGGGCATGAGGATTTGTCCACCCCGCAGAATGTAGAAGCAGAGTTTGCTCTGGTATTCGAAAATCTGCCGGTTGGAACGCTTTCGTTAAAAGACGGGAGGTGGGCTTTCCGATACACGGAACCGTTTAAGCGGCAGGACAAGATTAAGCCTTTGCCTGATTTCCCGGATGTAAACAAGGTTTACACCAGTGAAGAACTTTATCCGTTCTTTATCCAAAGGATTCCTAGTTTGAGCCAGCCCAAAGTCAAAGAGGCTATTGAAAAAGAGAAGATTGACCAGACAAATATTGTCGAGCTGCTGAAAAAATTTGGGCGGCTTTCCATTAACAATCCGTTTAGGTTGGAAGCCAATTAAAAAAGATGTTTCTTCCCTGAATAGCGAGCCCAAAGCGTTTAAATTGAATGTTTTGGGCTCTCGCTTTTTTTAAGAATCCTTCTTGAATGAAAAAAGTGGCCCATAATTTCACCCTGGGGAGCGGATTGGCTGCGCCCATCCGAAAGGGGTGGGCGCTTCAACCTCTTCTCA
>CAYQKY010000330.1:0-5339 GCA_964418125.1 uncultured Phaeodactylibacter sp. | reverse complement strand
GCCGATGTTTATTTGGCCAAGCCGTTCCATAAAGAGGAACTGCTCGTCCGGATGAAAAAATTGCTGGAATTGCGGCAGAGCCTCAGAGCCCATTATCTGTCTCTGGCCGAAACGGCATCTTCCGGCCCCACTCCTCGCGAAGGGGAAAAAGAAGGATCTGCCGAAAGCCTTTTCCTAAAAAAGATCCATGCTGTTATCGAAGGCCACCTCACCGACCCTAAGCTGAACGTCGACCGGCTCTGCCTGGAGATGGCCATGAGCCATTCCCAGCTACACCGAAAACTGACAGCCCTGACCGGCTACTCCCCTAACCGGTTTATTCGCTATATCCGCCTGACAAAAGCCAAAACGTTGCTCGCTGAAACGGATATGCCGGTCAGTATCATCGCCTATGATACCGGCTTCAACGATCCCGGTTATTTTTCCCGCGCCTTCCGCAAAGAGTTTGATGCGACGCCTGTTGATTTCAGAAACAGATACCGGCCCTGAGTTCTCAGCAGCTTGAATTCCCCCGTTGACTCGTACCGCTTTCCCTACCCCAACTGATCCAGCAGCCATTCCTTCTCTACCAATACTGAGGTAGCTTCGATCTCCTCCTTCAGCTCCCGCTTTGCCGTGCGGTCGTAAGGATTCAGTTCCAGCAGTTTGCGGACAAACAGAACGATATTCAGGTAGGTCCGGCGGTGATAGCCCAGAGCCTTGTTGCGCTGGATAAAACGCTTGACGCTGGTGAGCAGGGAGTCGAGGGCCTGCCATTCGCCGAGTTCGAAGTACATTTTCATGAGCATCAGCTTGGCGTCCAGGTTGAGGAACAGGTCGTCGTATTCCACTTGCACCAGGCGCTGCATGGCCTCCTTGTAGGCGCCCTGTGCATAGCGGAGTTTAGACAGGCAGTAATGGACATAGTTGCTGCGGCGCCGGGGCGGGAGCGTGTGCTGAAAATCATGGATAAAGGCCTCTGTCCAGGCATACTCTTCCAGCCGCAGGCCGATCCCGGCAATGTTCTTGAAAGCAAAACGGCTCATGCGCCCGTCCTCCAGCAACAGCCCGTCTTCCAGGGCTGCCTGATACAGGACGAAGACCTCGCGGAGGAAAGCCTCCTGGCCCAGGTTGTAGCGTTGAATGCCGTAATTGATGGCCAGCAGAAAAAGCGCCCGGCGTTCTTCTTTGGGCAGGCCGCCCTTTCCGGAGAGGATGTGTTGCCGGAACACCTGATAGTACCCCTCCTTTCCCGGCTCCTGCACCATTTTAAGGTAGTGGTAATAAACGGCGATAAGCGGCGCCTCCAAAAACGCACTCCCTTCCAGGAACCCCATGATCAGCTTGAGCAGGCGGGGATCGTCCTCTTCGCGGAAAACCGACTGATGGGCCTGCAGCAAGGAGCTCTGTTTGAGCCTCCGGATAAAAAAGAGCGTATCGAGGGTTTCATTCAGGACGGGAAGCTGGCTCGGCAGGTTGCGCTGCTCACCGGCCGTGTGCAGGTAGTTCTCCCATTCGATTGAATAAGCAAGCTCATAGTGTTCGACATCCCGAAAACTACGCCGCTGAAAATCGCGGGCCCGCTTCAGCGCCTTCTGAAAAAAGCGGGGCATTTTTCGCCGCCGGTAAGCGCGCAGCAGAGTCCATTGGTTCCTCACATGATCCCCTCTTATCTCTTCCTGGACCAGAAACCCTTCCACCGCTTTCGACAAAAAAGATAAAAGATAGTTCATCTTTTTGGCGTCAAAGGC
This sequence comes from uncultured Phaeodactylibacter sp., assembly GCA_964418125.1. Classification (GTDB taxonomy): domain Bacteria; phylum Bacteroidota; class Bacteroidia; order Chitinophagales; family Saprospiraceae; genus JACJXW01. The sequence continues at coordinate 3,609 of CAYQKY010000330.1, read as the reverse complement.
CTCTCCGGGATACACAACGGCAAAGGCGGACTCCTTACTCAAACCACCCCAATCCTCTTCCAGGCGCTGATCGATAAAAGCATAAAGCTGCCGCACATCTTCCCGCTGATTGTGGTAGGGAGAGGCCAGAAACAGGTCCAACCGCTTCCGCTCCTCCGGCCGAAGGGCCATTAATTGCCGAAGAAGGCTGCTCTTTTGCATTTATATTTTTTGGTAAAAATATCCCAAAACTACCTTTTATACAATCATATTATTTTTTTTTAATTTGGTGATTAGCCTTTTTTGTTTTTCCCTTCCCGTCTATTTCAGAGCATATTTGCAACAAGGGCGGCCCTTTTTGCACATTCGGGGCCCTGCTACGATCGAAAACCATTAAAGAAAAATAGCTATGAAACGTTCTTTTTTACGCTTTGCAATCATTATCGCCCTGGCGACGGCAGCCCTTCCTTCGTACGGACAAGGATGGGTTGGCCTTTTCGGAACGCCGGAACACGAATTCATCCGTGACGCCATTGAAGTACCCGGCGCCGGGTATGCCTTCACCGGCAATTCCGACGGCCGGTCGGCAGCCTTCCGGCTCGATGTCAACGGAGATTCCCTCTGGGCCAATTTCAATCTTGTTCCGGCCGATTCTTCCGACGGCAGGGCCATCGTCAACACTACGGATGGCGGACTGGCCATCGCCGGAGAAGTGCTGGATGCAACAGAGGGCAAGCGCCAGGCCCTGCTGGCCAGGCTGGATGCCGGCGGCGCCGTCATCTGGCGGCAGCAACTGAGCTTTCAGCCCGGCGGCCCGGCTGTCGATAATATTGGATACGGCCTGGTACAGACGGCGGACGGCGGATTTCTGCTGGCGGGCGCCTCCGGCGGCTACCTCGGCCTGCTGAAAACGGATGCCCAGGGCAATGTGGAATGGCGCAACACCTACGGCCCCGACGGGCGTACTCACCACCCCCGCGCCCTTCTTGCCCTCAACAACGGCAACTACGCCGTAGCCGGCCATTTCAACGATAGCGCTGAAGGAATATTCCTCCTGCAAACCGATCCGGCCGGCAACCAGCTGGGCCTTGACAGCCACGCCTCCCAGGGGGCAACGGTCAACGATGTATTCCCCACCGGTGACGGCGGCTTTCTCTTCATTGGCCGCACCGCCCTTTACAAACTTGGCGGCGACGGCAGCCTGGAATGGGCCGAAGAGGACTTTCCAACCCTTCAGGATTCGGAGATCGCCGCCGCCGCTATGAACCCCGAGGGCGAGATCATGCTGGCCGGGCCGGAGCTGGGGTCCATTCCCATCTACCTCACCCGAATCGATCAGCAGGGCAACGTTCTGTGGAGCGAAGTTACCGAATCGCCCGGCACAACCCTCCGGTGGATACGCGATATGGACGCCACTGCCGACGGAGGCTACCTCCTGAGCGGGGAAGCCTATGTCCCCGGCGCATTCGGCACGCTGAAGCGGCAGTTCTGGCTGTCGAAAGTAAACGGCATGGGCCAACTGTACACCATCGTCCTGCAGGGTACCGTCTACCACGATGAAAACCTGAACTGCCAGTATGATGAGGGGGAACAGCGGCTTTCCGGGCAGTATCTGCAGGCAGAAGGGGCTGGCGCCTTCTACGGCCTGTCCGATGCCAACGGCCGCTACACCATGCGGATAGACACCGGGAGCTACATGCTGAGCACAAGGCCGGCGGCGCCCGCCTACTGGGAGGCCTGCCCTACTCCGGTAAGCCTGGATTTTCCCAGCCCCATAGATACGTTCACTCAGGATTTCGGCCTGCGCGCCTTGTCCGGTTGCCCTTATATGGAGGTAGACCTCTCGGCGGCCTTCCTGAGGCGTTGTTTTGAATCAACGTACACCGTCAGCTATTGCAACCAGGGAACCGCCGCCGCTCCCAACGCTTTTGTAGAAGTCACTCTCGACCCCTTCCTTACCTACCTTTCTTCTACGCTTGCGCCGGCCAGCCAGCAGGGCGACACCTATACTTTCAACCTGGGTGAGGTTGGCGTTAATGAATGCGGCAGCTTCCAGATACAGGTGGAAGCCAGTTGCGACGCCGAGCTTGGGCAGGCCCACTGCTCGGAAGCCCACATCTATCCCGATACCCTTTGCCTGCCGGAGGCCTGGGCCGGGCCGGTCATTGAAGTGGAGGGCGCCTGCCTGGGCGATTCCATCCGGTTCGACGTGCTGAATATCGGCGCTCCGATGAACAACCCGCACCAGTATATCGTCACTGAAGATAACATCATCCTGATGCAGGCCCCGTTCCAGCTCGGCAACGGCGAAGAGCGGACATTCACCCTTTACGCCGACGGCAGCACCTACCGCCTGGAGGCCGAACAGGCGCCCGGCTACCCGCCCCAGCTGGGCAACAGCAAGGCCAGCGTCAGCATCGAAGGCTGCAACGGCTTCGCTCCGGGGTTCGTCACCATTTACCCGGAAGACGACGGAGCGCCCTACTTCTCCATCGACTGCCAGGAAAACAGAGGGGCTTTTGACCCCAACGACAAAAGGGCTTATCCCGCCGGCTACGGCGAGGAGCACTTTGTCGAGCCCAACACCGACCTGGAGTACCACATCCGTTTCCAGAATACCGGCACGGATACGGCATTTACCGTTGTCATCCACGATACCCTGGACGCGCACCTGGACGCCGCCAGCGTCCGTCCCGGCGCCTCCAGCCATCCCTACGCATTTGAGGTTTACGGCAATGGCATTCTGGAATTCACCTTCCGGGATATCCTCCTGCCCGACAGTACCGCCAATGAACCGGCCTCTCATGGCTTCGTCAAGTTCAGGGTGGCGCAGAAACCCGATCTGGACCTGGGCGCTGTGATCTACAATTCCGCCGGCATCTATTTCGATTTCAACGCTCCGGTGATCACCAATGAAACCTGGCATACCATCGGCAAGGATTTCATCCAGATAGTAGATGTAGACGACGTGCTGGGGCCGGAGGTGAAAACCTCGATCGCCCCCAACCCCTTTACCGAAGAAGCGCTGATCACCGTTGAGGGGATAGACGTCGCCAACGGGGCCATCCGGATCTACAACCTGCAGGGGCAGCTGGTGCACAGCCAGGCTTTCCGGGGAAGGCAGCTGATACTGAAAGCCGGCCATCTGCCGGCGGGCCTGTATCATTTCCGGCTGGAAAGTGAAGGCCGGCTGGTGAGCACGGGGAAGGTTGCCATACAATAGCTGCCCCATACAAAGGGCCACCTTTATTTGAACAGGAATCATCCCGAATATTGAATTGGAACGCGGATGGACACAGATCTGGCGCCCCCCTGCTGTGCCGCAGGCCGGCAGGGACTTCTGCAGATCTGTGTCCATCCGCATTCCATTCCATGTCGCGCCAAAATTCCGGGATGGCTCCTGTTTTTTCCTTCCCCAAAACTGACGGATGTCATTGCTCTCTTCGTGTTGTCCGCCTACCTTACCCTCCTATTCATTCCCTCAATATCATGCTGCACCGCCTGACCTACCAGTTCCACCACAACAAACTCGGCAAACGCCTGTACGAGTGCTGGATCTTTTATTAATAGTAAGGGTTACTATTCAGCATGAAGCCGTTAGTGCTGCCAGCGCAAAATTTTGTAGGCCTT
>CAYQKY010000329.1:0-5392 GCA_964418125.1 uncultured Phaeodactylibacter sp. | reverse complement strand
CGGTTGCCGTTGCGGTCGTCTACGCTGACGATGGGGATCTCGGCCCCGGGGTTGTCGGGCGTCCAGCTGTTGAGGATATCCCGGTAGGAATTGAAGCCCCGCAGCTGGGTTTCGTAGGCGAAATTGCCGTAGAGGAAGTACACGTCATTGCCCTGCACGCCCTGGAAGAGGAGGGACAGGTCGAAGTTTTTGTATTCAAAGCTGGCGTTGAGGCCAAAGAAGTAATCCGGGAAGGGATTGCCCAGGTGGGCCCGGTCTTCATCGTCGATCACCCCGTCGTCGTTGAGGTCGGCGAACCTGACGTCGCCGGGGCGGGTGAAGTCGCTCTGGAAGGGGCTGGCGTCGATCTCCTCCTGGCTCTGGAAGATGCCTTCCATTTGGTAGAGGAAGAAGGACCCGATGGGATAGCCCGGCTCGGTCTTCGTAATGGGCCCGTCCGACAGCCCGAACCCGCCGAGAATGGGTTCGCTGTCCGCCAGGGACAAGACCTTATTCTGAACGGTGGAGATATTGCCGTTGATGCTGAAGCGAAGATCGCCAATGGTTTGCCGGTAGCCCAGGGCCAGGTCAAAGCCTTTGTTTTCCACTTCCCCGGCATTGACGAACGGCGGATTGACCGACCCGCCTGCCTGCGGTATGGGAATACGGACCAGAATGTCGGATGATTTCTTTTCATAATAATCGGCCTGGAAGGTGACCCTGCCGTTGAACAGGGCGAATTCCAGCCCGAGGTCTCTTTGGGTGGTCGTTTCCCATTTGATCTTGTCATTGCCCGTTTCCACCAGTACGGCCCCGGTGGCGATCTGTCCGCCGAAGGGGTACACCCTCCTGCCGGTCTCCACGCGGGAACTGAACGGGTAAACCCCCACCTGCTGATTGCCCAGTACGCCCCAACTGGCGCGTACTTTCAGGTCGGAAATGAAGTCCACTCCGGCAAAGAAAGGCTCGTTGGAAATATTCCACGCCAGGGATAAGGACGGGAATGTCCCATAGCGGAATTCCTCCCCAAAGCGGGAGGAGCCATCCCTCCGCACTGCTGTATTCAGGACATATCTGCCGCCGAAGGAGTAGTTGAGCTGGGCGAAATACGACAACAGCCCCCACTCCGTCACGACACCGGAGGCGCCCACATCACTGATCTCCTCGGCCACACTGCTGTTGATGTATCGGAAGGCCGGGCTGGTAAGGATAAAATTGCTGGCCGAAGCGCCCAGGTAGTCCGTCCGGTTCTGGATGGCCTCCATGCCCACGAGCAGGGAGAGCTGGTGCTGATCGTATACGCCCAGGGACCTGGAAAAATCCAGGGTATTGTTCCACACCAGGTTCTGGTCGATCACCCGCCCTTCGTTGAGGGAAGAGGGGTCGTAAATGGCCTGGGATAAGCGCTCCTTGAACAGTTTTTCGTTGCGGAAGAGGAAATCGCCGCCCAGGGCGGTGCGCAGGTTGAGCCCTTCCAGCAGGTTGAGTTCGGCAAACACATTGCCGAAGACGCGGTAACGCTTGACGGTCCAGTCGGTAGCGTCGATAAAGGCCAACGGGTTGGCGTTGCCGTCGCCGAAGAGGCTGGGTTCGCCCAGCTCGATGGTCGTCTTGATGTATTCGCCGTTGTCATAGCGGATGGGAAATACCGGAGCGGCAATGAGAGCATAGCGGATGCCGCTGAGTTCGTTGCCGGGCCCGGCGCCGTCTCCCGAGCTGTTGACCACCTTGCGGTCGGTGAAGGAAAACGAGAGGTTGTTTCCGATCTTGAGCCGGCGGCTCTTCACCGTCCCGTTGAAGCGGAGGAGGTATTTTTCAAAGCCCTGGCCGCGGAAGACACCCTGCTGGTCCAGGTATTCGCCGGCGATGTAATAGGTACCGTTCTCGCTGCCTCCGGAAGCGCTCAGCATGTAGCGCTGAATGGGCGCCTGGCGGAAGACCTCGTCCAGCCAGTTGATATCCGGCAGGGTATCGAGGATGGCCAGGTCGAAAGTGTCCAACTGGCGGGGAAGGTCCCGCAGTTCGTTGGCATTTTTGAACGCCTGATTGCGGATGGTTACGTATTCTTCAGCGTTGAGCAGGTCCGGCAAGGTATAGGTTTCCTGAAAACCGTAGTAGGCGTTGAAGTTGAACTGGGGAGCGCCGGCCTTCCCTTTCTTGGTGGTTATCAGGATGACGCCGTTTGCCGCTCTCGACCCGTAGATGGCTGCAGCTGCGCCGTCTTTCAACACTTCCACCGATTCGATATCCGTGGTAGAGAACATATTGATATCTCCGGTGGCCGGCACGCCGTCAATGATGTACAGCGGGTCGTTATTGCCCAGCGTGCCGGCGCCCCGGATACGCACGGCGATGCCATCGCCGGGAGCGCCCGTCGTCTGGGTGACCTGCAGGCCCGAAACCTGCCCCTGCAGGGTCTGGTCGAGGCCCACCACCGGCAGTTTTTCTATATCTTCCGCTTTTATGGAAGAGATGGCGCTGGCCACGTTACTCTTGATCTCCGAGCGGTATCCGACTACCACTACTTCGTCCAGGATCTCACCGGATTCCTGCATGGTGACGTCGATAGCCGTTCGGTTTTCAACGGGAACCTCCAGCGTTTCATACCCGATGTAACTAAAAACCAGGGTGGCATCCGGCGGGACGGTAATGCTGTATTTGCCTTCCCAATCGGTTACCGCACCGTTCTGGGCGCCTTTTTCGATGACGTTCACCCCGATCAGGGGCTCCCGGCCATCTTCCGAATTTACTGTACCGGAAACGGTAATGGTGGGCTGGGCCTGCAATCCGGTAAGCAGGAATAGTGTAATACCCAGGGTTAACAAAAGAAGTGTAAAGTCCTTCATAATGCCATCATTCAATTTGAAGAAGAAGGATAAACAAGGCAATAGCTCCCCTTTCCTGCGTGTCGCAGGACGAGGAACAGTCACTGAAAAGAAAGGTTAACCGGCGCCCGGCAGGGTTTTTAGGGGTATAATGCGCCAATTGGAAGCCCGATCGAGTTTTTCCACTAATTTGATTGTGTTAATTTACGACTATTCTGAGTGCAGCACCCACACTTTTTCGCCAAAAAATAGTACTTTCATGAAATCAAGGCCGCCTAACCAAAAACCGCCCCATGAAAGTCTACCGCGAGATCACGCCTCTGCATTTTGACGACCTGTTCGTCCTCATCGATTCGGTGGGAGAAGTTTTCGATTACCCCATCCACAACCATCCGGAATACGAGCTGACCCTGGTCATGAACAGCTCCGGGACGCGCATCGTCGGCGATTCTACCGAAAAATACCATGGGGATGACCTGGTGCTGCTGGGGCCTTTCCTCCACCACAAATGGGATGGGGACGGCCTGCCCAAAGAGCGGACGGCAGAGTGCCGGGTCATCACCCTTCAGTTCGAGATGAACTTATTCGATGCTCAGCTATTCCGGAAAAAGCCCTTTTATGAGGTCAGGAAAATGCTCGAAAGCTCCCGCCGGGGCCTGCGTTTCCACGGCCGGGCCTTCGAAGTGGCCCGGGAGCGGATCATCCGCCTGTCACAGCTCAGCGGCATGGCCAGTGCTCTCCAGTTCCTGGAGCTGATGGACGGCCTGGCCCGGTCTGGAGAGCAGTCGTTCCTCGCCAGCGAAGGGTTCAGCACCCAGGCCGTTACGGTGAAAAGCGAGAGGATAAAGATGGCCTACCAGTACATTCTGAATAATTTCACCCGGCAGGACCTGAAAGTGGGCGATGTAGCGGAGAAAGTCAACATGTCGGATTCCGCCTTCAGCCATTTTTTTAAAAAATGCACCAATAAAAGCTTCAAGCAGTTCCTCATCGGCCTCCGCCTCGGCTACGCCTGCAAGCTGCTGATCGAGACGGACCTGTCCATCAGCGAGATCGGTTACCAGTGTTTCAACAACCTGACCAACTTCAACCGCCTGTTCAAAAAGCACCGGCATTGCACGCCCTTCGAGTACCGCAAATTCTATAAAGAAAAGAACAGCTTCGACTGGACGACGCAGAAGACCCTGTATCAGTTCCTCCCCGACGACAAGGAAGTGAGGGATATTCAGAAGCCGAAGGAGTATGCGGCGCGGTTGGTGCACCCGTAGGCATGCTGGTTGTTGGTTGTTCGGCCGGAAGCGGTACAAACCGGTACCCCCATGCTTCACCTCATGTTATTCTTCAGGACAGCCTGGGTGATCAGGGCTTCGAATTCATCCTCCACCCCGGCCCAGGGATGGCTGATGTCCAGTTCTTTCAGGCTGAGGGGTATGGACATTCCCAGCATGCAACAGGCCAGCTCCCCCGAGTCATTGATGTGGTGGAGCTCGCCTTTGCCCGTTATCCTGGTTTTGGAATTGCCGAAGGACAGCCAGCCGTCTACCGTAAAATATTGCGTCGGGTGGCTTTCGGTATTGATGTAATCGAGGCTCAGCTCGCCTTCAAAGACGACATCCGTCAGGTTATTCTGCAGCACCCGGTTCACCGTATCCACATTGGCCCTCAGGGAGCGAACGGGAAAGCGGATGATCATTTCCGTGGTCTCGTAGTCCAGCTTGATGTTCACATCCTGGGTTTCGAGGTGGATGGGTTCGCCCTGGAAAGCGCCGTTTATCTGCAGCCGGGCGTTCCAGGTGAAGTAAATCTCGCCCTGGGAAAAGGCCGGGCTGCAGGCGAAGTACAGGATTGTCAACAGGGTAAATATTTTTTTCATAGGCTTTTGTTTTTTCGGTTAGCAGGTGGTATTGCTATGGAATTGAGGCATACCTGAGCGGCACAATGGTGCTCATATTGGATGCCACGAAGCTTAAAATAGGCATCCCCTCCCGGCCGGACAATGATTTTGATCATGGCCCAGCTGAGAGTAGAGGCCGTTCAAAGGCCTTTGGAAAATTTACTTCAACCCTCTACTTTTATGGAGTAAGTACTTTGTCAATAAAGTTTTATAACACCAAGAAAGACTTGACAAGTTTTTCAGCGGAGCGTCTGCCGGGAAACTTGTCAAGCCTAAGTCCATGTACTTACTGACAGAGAAGAAGATACAGCGCTCAAGAGCAGTGAAACCTATCTCTGAAAAATAAGCCAACAATCAAATTAACCTAATGATATACCTGATCCGAGATTTCCGTACTCCTTTCTTTTTCCTTCTCCTGAGTATCCTTCTATCCGGTTCCTGCGGACGCCGTCCGGCCAATTCCGGACCCAGCCAGCCTGAGATCCGGGGCATTTACGGAGACCCGAAACCGCTCTGGGACAAGGGATACCGCCTCGGCGAGATCGGGGTGAACGCCATTTTTGTGCACAGTGGCTCCATTGAGCCGGAGATGATGCAGCGTGCCCGGGCGGAAGGCGTAAAAGTGTTTGCCGAATTTGCGACGGAATCCGGGGCAAATGCGGCATTTGCAAAGTTGCCTGCGGATATGCGGGGG
>CAYQKY010000328.1:0-5514 GCA_964418125.1 uncultured Phaeodactylibacter sp. | reverse complement strand
GACATACATCATTGTAGCTACGCAATCCGTTATAATCAGAAAAAATGAAAGTATTCAATATCGGCATCATCGGCTACGGCGGCTTCGGCCAGTTCCTGCACCACCACTGGAGTAAACTGGAGCAGGTGCGCATCGCCGCCATTGCCGATAAAATGGCCCGCAAAGTGGAGGGACTGGGGCAGGTAAAGGTATTTACCGATTGGCAGGACCTGCTGAAGGAAAAAGACATTTCCCTGATCGCCATCGCCACCGAGCCGCATTCGCACGGCGAGATCGCCATCGCCTGCATGGAAGCGGGTAAGCACGTGCTCATCGAAAAACCGCTCGCCCTGTCGCCTTCCCCGGCGGAGAAGGTTATCCAGGCCCGGGATAGGACAAAGGCCGTCGCCGCCATTGACTACATCATGCGCTTCCATCCGCTTCTGCGGGCCCTCCGGAAGCTAACACAGGAGGGCGTTTTCGGAAAGCTGCGCCGGGTAGACGTAGAAAACTACGCTCAGGACGAGCAACTGCCGCCGGAGCACTGGTTCTGGAAAGACCATTACTCAGGAGGCATCCTGGTGGAACATGGCGTGCACTTCATCGACCTCGTCCATTTTCTGCACCCGGCCGAAGTGCTTTCCGTCAATGGGCTGAAACACAACCGCAACCCGGAACAGGAAGACCAGATAATGGCCAATGTTCTCTACGAAGGCGGGCTATTCGCCACCCACTACCACTCCTTCGCCCGTCCCGGTTTTTTCGAAACCACCACCATAAAACTGGCTTACGACCTGGCCGATATCGAATTGCACGGGTGGATTCCCCTCCAGGGCGAAGTTAAAGCCCTGGTGAACCCCCTGACCAAGGCGGCTCTGCGCTCCGTTTCGTTTTTTGAACTAACCAGTTCCACGCCCGTCGAAAGGGCTGCGGATGACTCCCGCCCTGCCGGATGGGGCCTTGCGGAAGAGGTGGGCGGCAAAAAGGAGTATCCCCTGCGTTCCGGCGGCATCGGTTATGATGTGAAGGAATTGGTTGCCGGAAAATTTGATATGCGGCGCACAAAGGAAGAGGTATACGCCGGTTGTGTGCAAGATTCTCTGCTGGATGTCCTGGAGAAGGTCGAAAACCCCGCCCACCAGCTCCGGGCGCCACTGGAAGCCGGCCTTTCCAGCCTGGTGGTGGCCACCCGGGCAACGGTCCTGGCCAGGGCTTTATCCGGCCCCTAACCGGGCAGCACTTCCTCCTGAAGTAATTTCGCCAGGCCCTTCCGCCCGGCCTCCATTACTGCATCGTGATTCCAGACAAAAAGAGGGTAGAGGAGAGGCCGCAGCGCATTCATCCAGCGTTTGTTGGTGCGCACGACCCAGTCGTACCGGATGTGCACCCACTCGCCCTCCTGCCGGATGGCCCAGGCGCCCGTTCCTTCCAGTTCTCCCATAGCCCGGCCTTCCAGGCGGAAGGGGCGTTCCGACACGGTAGTTTCCAGGTCGAAGGCCAGCCGGTAGGGCAATGGCGAAGACCAGGAAAAACGGCGTACGGCCCCTATCCCCAGGCTGTCCCCTTCTTTGAGCTTTTGAACGCTGCGCACATACTTCCACCATTGCGGCCATTGTTCGGCGCCGTAGATGGCCGTCCAGACGGCCTCTTGCGGAGCCCGTGTTTTCCAACGGGTGATGAAATGGTAATTGCTCATGATCGATGGTTAGTTATAAAAGCCGGAAATTACCGAATACTCGCCCGGTTAAAAATTCGTCCCCAGCGCCAGGCTCACCACCGCCGTTTCTTCCCGCGACGCCCCCACCAGCACGCTCAGGGTGTAGGAGCGCGAAAGCGGGATGAGGTAGAAGCCGCCGCCGTAGGACGTCTGCCAGTCCTCTTCGGTTTGCCCTTCCTGGATGATCTTACCCATATCGAAGAAGCCGATCAGCCCGATATCGAGGGGGAAGGCCACCGTTTCCAGCTTGCCGACGGGGATGCGCAACTCGGAGTTGAAATACACGCGGCTGTCGCCGGCGAAGCGGTTGCGCTGAAAGCCGCGCAGGCCCTGGTTCTGCCCAAGCTGAGGGAGTTTGTAAAAGGGAACGTCGCCGAAGGAGGCGCCATAACCGGCCCTCAGCCCCAGGGTAAGGGCATAGAGCCTGGGGCTGAGGAAATACTCGATGAAAAGATCCGTCACACCATAATTTTGATCGCCGTCGATCAGGCCGGCTTCCTGGGCGGCGCGCAGGCGGTAGCCCCGCGTGGGAAACACCTTGTGGTCGCGCAGGTCGATCTCCAGTGTGGCTTCGGCATTGGCGATGCCGAGCTGGCCGATACCGAAAAGGCTGCTGTTATCCGCCAGGATGGTGTTGTCCTTTACGGGTACGTCGTTCTGGCTGTAGCCTGCCGTCAGCCTGGCCAGGCTGCGTTTCCAGAACTGCCGCTGCAGGCCGATGCGCCCTTCCAGCCGGTTGAGGCGGATGAGGTAGTAGTCGTCGTTAAAAAGATCTTCATCGTAGTCGATGCCGTTGCCGATGCCGAAGAAGTAGTTGAAGTTGTCCGGCTGTGCCCAGGTGGCGTGCAGCAACACGTCCCATTTGTGGAGGACGTGGTGGAGCTGGGCGTCGTAGCTCAGCGCAAAGTTGTTCAGCGTTCCCACCTGGAAGCCGAACTTGTGTTTGGCGCTGAAATCCCGTTTGTTGAAGTTTCGGCGGGTAAAGGAGACGCCCCCCTTCAGCATCACTCCGTTGAAGGTGCTGAAGCTGATCAGGGCCATGGGGAAATAAGTATGGTAAGCGAATGCGGTGCGGTCGTAATAATACAGCTCTTCATTCCAGCTGTTTACGGCTTTCCCTTCCGTACCCAGGTTGAGAATGGCGTCTTTGTTTTTTTCGTACACCAGCGTTCTTTTGCCTCCTTTTTTCACCCGGGAATTATCGGTGGCCTCGTCTTCCCCGGCGCCTCCCACCAGGCGCAATTTAATGGCCTGGCCGGCCTGCCCTTCTACCAGGAAGCGGTCGTCTCCATGCAGGCCGTACAGGCGGATCTCCCGGGTCTCTTCCGGCAGGAAGAGGCGGCGGTAGGTGAGGCTGGAATCCTTCTGCTGTCGGACCTCCACCAGGGTGCTGCCGTCGGGCTGCCGGAGAATGTGGAAATATTCCGCCTTATTGGTGCCGGGCACATCGACGTAGCGGGCGAGGAGGCGGTAGAATCTGTCGGCATAACCTTCCAGGCCCTGCCGGCGTTCGATCAGCTTGGCGGTGATCTCTTTTCCCGACAGCTCGAAATTCTCGTGAGGCATCTGCCGGACGGCCTTTTCGATCACTTCCGGCGTGAGGGCTTCCTGCACTTCCCGGGCGGCGCGTTGCCAGTCTTCCCGTGTCAGCCGGATGCCCAGGAAGCGGTCCATATGGCGGGCCTGGTAGGTCAGGGAGCGCACGCTCTTTATCCTGTAATCGAAATGCTCGAGGTTGGGCACGGCCCATTGGCGCTCGGCCAGCCAGGGCAACAGGCCGTCCAGGTTGGAGAAGGCGTGGTCGCGGTCGCGCGGGATGGGGCGTACCCGGGTGCTGTCCGCCCCTTCAAAGCCGGCCCATTTCCAGTTGTCCTCGTGCTTGCTCCAGTCACCGATCAGGATGTCGAATATGCGGGCGCGAGCGAATTCGCGGCTATCGAGGCGGACATCGGGGTGGTCGTACATCTCGTGAAAGAGGTCATAGCTCTTGTAGATCTCATCGGCATTGCCGAAGGGCAGGGGCCCTTTGCCGCCGTTGGTGGGCCGCTCTTCCACCATGCCCAGCATATTGGCGAAGGTGGTTCGGAACTGGCCGAGCCGGGGGTCATCCGGCATAATGTACAGGCGCGGCGAAGCGTGGAGGATGCCCAGCTTATCGAGCATGGGCGCTACGGCCAGCGCCCCGTACGGCTGCTGCGAACTTGTCTGGTCGCGGGTGACGGCGGCGGCGATGGTATGGCGCAACGAATAGCTCAGGGCCGAAACCGGGTCTTTGTCAACGGAGCGGAAGACATACTGCCGGCCGTCTTCGGTTTGCATCTTCAGGGAAATGGTCTGCCGGCCGCCGCCCCTTTCCAGTACTTTCAGGCCGCCGTAGGCGGTATCCAGCCTCAGTACCGGCGCCATAACCGGCGCCGCCCAGCTGGCCCGGTAGTGGGGGCCGAAAAAGAACCGGTGCAGGCCTCCGGCGGCGTATTGGGGCCCGGCGGCGATGCGGGCGCTGTCGGGCTGTTCAGCAGGGGCGGGAGCGCCACCCTGCCCGGGCGAGGCCAGGCAGGGCGCCTTTACGTGGTTCACAGGAATATCGGAATTTCCGGGTTCGCAGGGCGACTGGTAGAGGGCGCCTTCCTCTTCAGCTGCAAAGCCACTGCCGGTATAATGCAGGAATGTGTAGTTCACTGCCCCGTTGCCCGAGTAATGGATCTGTACCAGCCCGGGGCGGCTCTCTGCGAGCTGCGCCAGGCGGTTGTGTGCGGTATAGGAAGCGGCCAGCGGCGCTCCGCTGTTGATGAGGTAGTTGCCGTAGTAGAAAAGCACCTGCTGGTTGGCCTCGTGTCCGGAGAGAAAAACGATGTTGTCGTATTCGCGGGCCAGCCCCAGCAGGTAGCCCGACAGCTTTTCGAACCGTTCGTTGGAGATATCCCGGACGCTGCCGACATTTTCGTGGTAGGCGGCGTAAATGCCGCCCGCCACCGGGGGCAGCAGGTGGGTGCCGAGCGGGAAAAAGCCTCCGTACTTTCCGAGCGAGTAGGGGGGGAAGTGGCCGGTGATCAACACATTGCGTTCTCTGTTTTCCTTGATGGCGTCTTCGATCTCTTCGTGGATGGCGGCCTCCACAATCTCATCGCACACGGCATCGGCGGGGATAGGCTTGCGGAAGGGGTGGTTCCACCACTGCGTGTTGAGGGCAAGGAGCAGGATGTTGTCGCCGATCTCCACCATATCCGGGCCGGGGCAGCCGTCATCGATCAGCCATTCTACATTTTTGGGCGCGTTTTTCAGTACGTATTCTTCCATTTCCCGAACGCAGTCCCAGCCATCCGGGCCGGAATCCGCCCAGTCGCGGTCGCCGGGGAGCAGGCCCATCCGTACTCCCTTAAGGCCTCGGGCGAGATCCAGCAACGCCTTGAGGGGAGCTTCCGGCGGCTGTTTCCCTATGCAATCCGGGACGATATCGCCGGCAATGAGGAGGTAAACCGGCTCAGTGGGCCGCTCCAGTTCCTGCCGCAGCTGTCTCCAGTAGAGGCTCTCGGGAGGGATGTCAGCGGTATTGCCGAGGAGCCAGATATGTTGGGTAGGTTGGGCCTGGGCAGTGGCTATGGCCAGGCAAAACAGGGTGAGGTTGAACAGGTGTCGCATAGGCTGGGCTTTGGCTTAGCATGTTTGGAGGCAGTCATTTTGGCTGCAAAACTCAGCTTTTGGAACCTCACTTTGCCATTTTTCCGCCCCGTAGCGCTGCTATGGGGCGGAAAAATGCCTTCGTGAGAACCCAAAATCTGGATTTTTCGCTTCAAAAGCACCACCTCCAAACATGCTCT
>CAYQKY010000327.1:0-5545 GCA_964418125.1 uncultured Phaeodactylibacter sp. | reverse complement strand
TTCGGGATTCGGGATTCGGGATTCGGGATTCGGGATTCGGGATTCGGGATTCGGGGTTCGGGATTCGGGGTTCGGGATTCGGGATTCGGGGTTCGGGGTTCGTAAAACGTCCACCTGTCCCGTCCACCGTACACCGTACACTGTCCCGTACACCGTCCACCCCTCCACCGCCCTACCCTTCCCCACCCCGCAAGGCATCCACCACATTCATCCGGGACATGCGGTAGGCGGGGATCACCCCCGAGAGGATGCCGAAGGCCAGGCAGGCGGCCAGGCCGACGAGCACCACCTGCGGGTTGACGGCCAGGTCGGCGCCGGGGATCAGGCCGCTCTCGTTGAAGATCTTCAGCACGATGGCGGCCAGGGCCACGGCCAGGACGCCGCCCAGCAGGGTAATGAATATGTTCTCGATGAGGAACTGCACCACCAGTTTGCCGGAAGACGCCCCGAAGGCCTTGCGAATGCCGATCTCCGAAGAGCGCTCCATGATGCGGCTGACATTGAGGTTGACCAGGTTGATGGCAGGCAGCAGCATGAACAGCAGCATAAAGATGCCCACGATGGTGTAAAAAACGCCGGGCGACCCCAGGTTGAGGAAGCCCAGGTTGAGAAAATACTCCAGGTAGGTGTGCGCCTCGGAATCCAGTTGTTTGAAAACGAAGCCTTCGTCCTCCATGGGCAGTTCGATCTTGCCGAGCACATGCTGGTATTCCTCCCGGATGCGGGGGAAATCCGCCGGGCTCTTTGCCATCAGGATGCCGATGTAATTGCCGACCAGCCCCGTGCCCCGGGCCTGGCTCTTACCTACCGTAAAGGGCAGGTAGACATCGCCGGACACCATGATGCGGGTGATGGGCACATCGCGCACCACGCCGATGACACGGTAAGCGACATTCTCCACCACAATAGGCTGCCCGACGGCCGGAAACCCTTCGCCAAAGTAGTTGTCCCGCGTCCGTTCGTTGATAACGGCCACGTAATCGCCGTTGCGGATGTGTTTTTCATTGTAGGGCTTCCCCTCCAGAAAATCAAAGGCGGTGACTGCCCAGAAATTCGGGTCGGTAAACTTCAGGTTCAGCTTCAGCCGCCGGCTGCCCACATAGGCGTTGGCAAAGCTGGGCAGAGAAGTAAGGGCTATCATTTCCGGCGTCTCCATCGGCTGAACGTAAGTTTTTAGAAAGTGGTAACTCGGCGGGCCCATGCGATGCGACTGCTCCTCGGGGTTCCAGCAGTCGAGCATCCCCACGTAGAGGCAGCGCCCCCGGTTGGCATCCGGATAATGCGGCGCGATGAGGTGGTCGAGGAAGGCCGACAGGGCCAGCACCACCAATAAGGTGAAGACGATGCCGAACAGGCTTACAAAGGTGAAGAACCGGTTGCGGCCCAGTACCTTGAGGGTGATTTTTAAATAGTTCTGTAGCATGATTGTAGTGCTTTGGTGCATTAGTGCTTTGGTGCATTAGTGCTTTGGTGCATTAGTGCTTTGGTGCATTGGTTTATGGGAGGCATCGAATGCACGAATGCACCCTTACACGAATACACCCTTACCCCACCTGGCTTCCGTCGAACAGGCGCACGAGCCGGTTTGTCCGCTTGGCCATATTCTCGTCGTGGGTGACCATGACGATGGTGGTGTCCGATTCCTTATTGAGGCGCAGCAGGATGTCCATCACCTCGTTACCCATAACGGAATCGAGGTTGCCGGTGGGCTCGTCCGCCAGCAGGATACTGGGGCGGCCGACGATGGCGCGGGCGATGGCCACGCGCTGCTTCTGCCCGCCGGAGAGCTGCGTCGGAAAGTGCCGCATGCGGTTGCTCAGCCCCACGCTCTGCAGGGCCTCTTCGGCCAGGCGGCGGCGTTCTTTGGCAGAGACTTTGCGGTACAGCAGAGGCAGTTCCACATTGTCCACCACCGACAGGTCGTTGATGAGGTGGAAACTCTGGAAAACGAAACCGATCTTCTCGTTACGCATCCGAGCCAGCTCCTTGTCGGAATAATTGCGAACCTGCGTGCCGCCGATCTCCACCGACCCGCCGCTGGGCTCGTCGAGCAGGCCGATGATGTTGAGCAAGGTGCTCTTGCCACAACCCGAAGGGCCCATGATGGAGAGGAATTCGCCCTGCTTCACATCGAGGTTGATGTTGTTGAGGGCCAGCGTCTCTACCGTCTTGGTGCGGTAAACTTTTTCTACCTGGTTTAAGCTGATCATATTATTTGTAGTTATTGATGGAACGTCTTCGATAAACACTGCCGGGTTAACCATTTCGAACCACAGGGAAACCCTGAAGGTCAAATTTCAAACGATCGTTATAATTGTAATCATTATAAAAGTAATCATTATTTTTATAATCGTTATAAAAGTAATAATTGCAAAAGTAACGGGCCTGCTGTTTTAATTTCTTCCTCGCCAATCATTCCTTCATTCCCTCATTCCCTCATTCCTTCCCCCTCAACCCCCTCCCCCGCTCGAAGTCATACAACGTCAGGCTACGCAGGTTGTAGTATGCCAGCCAGAAGGAGCGCAGGGCCCGGATATAATCCCGGCGGGCGAAATCCTTTTCCTGAAGGGCCAGGTTGAGGTCGGTAATGCTCAGGTCGCTCAGGATGAAACGGCCCTTGGCGATGTGGTAGCGCTCGCGGGCGATCTGGTCGGCGTCATAACTCAGCTGGAGCTGTTCGCGCAGCATATTGTACAATTTGGCCTGGGTGCGTACTTCCTGTTCGAAAGTAGCCCTATCCTGTTCGATGGAAGCCTGGGCGAACTCTTCATTGGCGCGGGCCGTTGCCCGGCGGGAGGAGGCCCTGCCCCAGTCGACGATGGGAATGGAAAATTGCAGCTGTACCGATTCATAATCCTGAGGTTGCCGGTAGATCTCGCCGAAGCTGGCGGCACGGTTCGAAAGGCCGAAGCTGGCCGAGAGGGTAGCCTCTATTCCCGTTTCGCCGCGGGCGCGGGCTACGGCCTGGGCCGCCTGAAGGCGGCGCCGTTCGAAACCCGTCACTTCGGGGCGGTTGGCCCAGGCCAGTTTCAGGGCCTGCTCTTCGTCCACGTTCAGGGCCGGTATTTCAGCAGGGATATCCAGGCTCAGGTATTGCTCTTCGCGGATCCCTACGTAAGCGCGCAGGCCCAGCTGTGCCGCCTCGAGGCCCTGACGGGCAGAAGCCACATCCTTGCGGGCATTGAGTACGCTGAGCTGCAGCTGCAGCAGGTCGTTGCGGGAAAGCTGCCCCAGAGCCTCGCGCTCCTGGGCGATCTTGAATATGGTATCGTTGCCGGCCAGGTTGGCCTGCGCCATTTCCAGGTTGACCTGCGCCAGCAGGAGGTCGAAATACAGGCCGGTGGCCTCGACGGCGATCTCTTCCCGGGCCTGCAGGTACTGCTGCTGGCTTTCGCGATAGCGCAGCGGCTCGATGCGCTTGTCCCACTTCAGCTCATTGTAGCCAAAGAGCGGCTGGTTGAAGCCGACGGCAAAGGGTTGGCCGCTGTAAATGGCCTTATCGCGGTCAAAATCGTCGAAACGCTGTATGACCGTACTGGCAAAGACCTCTCCGCCGGTGGCGGCAATCGACTGGCTGAGCCCCAGGCGAAGGCCGGAATTGTTGACCGTAACCGACTGGAACTCCACCGTTCCGTCCGGCTGCACCACTTCCTGGTAGGCCCGCGTAAAATCGGGTAGGTTGCCCAGCAGCAGCAACTGCGGCCGCAGGGCCGACTGAAAGGTACGCCACTCCCAGTAGCGGGTGTCCATGGTGGTCTTGGCCTGCCGGGCCGAAATCGATTGCTCCTGCGCCAGGTTGACCAGCTGCTGCAGGGACAGGCGCTCATTCTGCGCCCGGGCATGGCCCAGCCACAGCAGGCAAAGTAAAGCGAAGAAAAACCGGCGGGCGCCCTTCCTGTAGCTCCAGTTACCGGCCGGTGCTGTACCGTCCGGCGCCGGGCGCCCTGCCACTCGTTTATGAATAAAAATGTCGGGTGATTTCATGGTTCGATTGTTGGATTGTTGGATTGTTCCAAAGGCCTATGGAACC
Source organism: uncultured Phaeodactylibacter sp. (assembly GCA_964418125.1). Taxonomy (GTDB): domain Bacteria; phylum Bacteroidota; class Bacteroidia; order Chitinophagales; family Saprospiraceae; genus JACJXW01. The sequence continues at coordinate 1,515 of CAYQKY010000327.1, read as the reverse complement.
GTGGCCCCATGGAACCATCGCCCCTGGCTTTACTTTTTCACTACGACTTCTTTCAAATGCTCATAATCGCTCATATCGGAAATGACCACTGTCTCTCCCGGGCGAACCCCCTCTTCGAGCTCCACGTAGTCGAAATTGGACAGCCCAATAGGCACGCTGCGGCGCAGGGCGCGATCCCCTTCCAGGATGAACAGTTCCTGGCGGCGCTGGCCGTTGAAGGCCGGGCCATTGGCCACGCGCACCACGTCGGGGCGGCTGCCGGTGACGATAAAGATCTCGGTGCGGAGGCTGGGCCTCAGCAGCGGGTGGCTGGAGTCATCCAGGCTGACGTCGAAGGCCAGCACATCATTTTTCACGGCCGGTTGTATGTTGGTAATCGCGCCGGTAAGCAGGCTGTCGTTGATGCGCACCTGCACCGCCATGCCCGCCTGCACACGGTTGGCGTATAGTTCGGAAACGCTGCCCTCCAGGCGGAAGGCGCCCAGGCCCGCCACCTTACAGAGCTGCTCCCCTTCACGGACGCTGGCGCCCACCTGTTTGTTGATCCAGGTGACCACCCCCGGGCGGCGGGCAACGAGCACCGCCTGCCCAAGTTTGCGCTCCTGCTCCTGGAGGCTCCGTTCCTGGATCTGAGCCTCCAGCTCGCTTTCCCGGATCTCGGCCTGTATTGATTGTTGCTTGGTTTTGAGCTCATTCTCCAGCTGCCGTTTTTCGAGCCGGGCGACCCGCAGGTTCAGTTCTGCCTGTTCCACCTGCTCCTGGGTGGCGCCTCCGACGCGCCTGAGGCGTCGGGCGTTATCCAGGGCCGCTTCCAGGCTGCTTATGTTGAGGGCCTTGATGCTGTCGCGTACCTGCAGGTCGAAATAGCTCTTGTCCAGTTCGAGGCGCAGTTTCCGTATGCCGTTACGCTTGAGGGCCAACTCATCGCGCAGGCGGCCGACTTCGGCATCCAGCGCCTGCCGCCCCAGGGATAGGAGCGGCTGCCCGGCCCGCACTTCCGTGCCTTCCGTTACGAGCACGTCTTCGATGTCGGCCGTCACCGGCGCGGTGATCACCTCTTCGAATTCCGGCAACACCAGCCCGGTAGCCGATAGCGTCTGTACGATAGCCCCCCGCTCGGCTACCGCCGTCCGCAGTTGCGCGCCCTTCACAGTGGTACGGAGAGCATTGCGGAAAGCAAACAACGCCAGCCCCAGCAGGCTCAGGCCCGCCAGCCAGAAAACCAGCTGCTTCCAAAATCTCCGCCGCTGAATGGTATTGGATACTGCCCTGTCCATAAAAACTTTTTTTGAGTGAATTTCACAATTACCTATCCAAGGGGCATGCCAAATTATAACTCATTGAAAATCTTTATTTTACGCCAAGCTAAGTAAAGAAAAAGTGTCCGATATCGGACGGGTTGTCCGGAAGTGGGAAGCGGGAAGTGGAAGTGGGAAAGCGGAAGTCGGAAGTCGGAACGATGATTTCGGTTAATAAAACCTATACTTCTAAAGGAATGGTATGAAATCTGGCCGT
>CAYQKY010000326.1:0-5546 GCA_964418125.1 uncultured Phaeodactylibacter sp. | reverse complement strand
CAGCTTGATGCCGGTCAGGTAGTTGATGGTCTTCACTTCCGGCCATTCCCGCTGGAAGTGGTGGCTGATCAGGCCCACTCCTTCGGTAAAGTAACTTTGCGGGTAGTTGGGCCAGCCATGCTGCAGGACGATGAGGTTGGGATCGGCGGGCGAGTAGCCGTCGGGAGTGTAGCCGCCGGTGAGCACCAGGCGGATGGCGCCCGTATCCTCACCGTTGGCGGCGATCAGCTCGCGGATATGCCGGCTGAGTTCCTCCCGGGCCAGGGGAGGGGAGAGGCTCATCTTTTCGGCCGAGTTGTAGAAGCGCTCCAGGTACTGCCCCTCCAGCATGGGGCGGCCGTATTTGAACAGGAAAAAGTCAAAAATGCCGTAGCCGCGGAGTACCGACAGGTCGGTAACCCCAAGGCTGGCTTCCTGCTGGGGTATTATCTTGCCGTTGAGGCTGCAATAACTGGCCATTTTTGATGCTCAATTTACGGACAAAAACTGTATGGGGCGAAACCTTTGTGAATTACTTTAATTTTCCTTAATTTCATTCCCCGCTGCTTTGGATATTTGTGATTAAGTTCCGAATATGCTGTTCAAGGCAAAGGGCCGTACTGCTCAGGCAGCACACCTTATTGTTAACCATTTCAAATTGAGGACCATATGAGTTTTGACACCAAGAACATCAGAAACGTTACCCTCCTCGGACACTCCGGTTGCGGGAAGACGACCTTTGCAGAATGTATGCTATTTGAAGCAGGGGCCATCTCCCGCCGGGGTACCGTGGAGGAAGGTAATACCCAATCCGACTTCACCAATATCGAGCGCGAGCGCGGCAATTCTCTTTTCAGCTCGCTGATGCACGTTGAGTGGAAGGATTCCAAGATCAATATCCTGGATACGCCTGGTTTTGACGACTTCGTCGGGGAGGTGATCTCTTCCCTGAAGGTTGCCGATACCGGTGTGATGCTGTTAAATGCCAAGAATGGCGTGGAAGTAGGCACCGAACTCATATGGGAGTACGTTGAACAATTTGAAACCCCCACCATCTTCGTCATCAACCAGGCAGACCACGAAAAGGCCGACTTCGACGCTACTCTCGAGCAGGCGAAAAACCGCTTCGGCCACAAGGTGCTTCCCGTACAGTACCCGCTCAACCCGGGGACGGGGTTCAATACCATCGTCGATGCCCTGCGGATGACTCTGTATGTCTTCCCGCCCGAAGGGGGCAAGCCGGAAAAGCAGCCCATTCCCGATTCGGAGATCGAGCGCGCCCAGGAAATGCACAACGCCCTGGTGGAAGCCGCCGCCGAGAATGACGAAGGGCTGATGGAAAAGTTCTTCGAAGAAGGTTCCCTGACGGAAGAGGAACTGACCGAAGGGCTGCGTATTGCCATCGCTCATCAGGAGCTGTATCCGGTATTCTGCTGTTCTTCTACCCAGAATATGGGAAGCGGGCGCATCATGGGCTTTATCAATGACGTCTGCCCTTCCCCTGCCGACCGCCCCGCCAAATTGCTGGAAGACGGCAGCCGCCTCAAGTGTGACAGCAGCGCCGACACGACCATTTTTATCTACAAAACCATGTCGGAGCCACAGGTGGGCAATGTAACTTATTTCAAGGTTTACTCCGGTGTCCTCAACACCGGCGATGAACTGATCAATGCCAATAACCGGACCGCCGAGCGATTCGGCCAGATCTTCGAGGCCGAAGGGAAGAACCGCGAACAGGTCGGCCAGCTCAAAGCAGGAGACATCGGGGTGACCGTCAAGCTCAAAAACTCGCATACCAACAACACGCTCAATGTCAAAGGAATAGACCGGAAAATAAAGGCCATGCGATTTCCCGAACCCCGGATACGGGTAGCGGTAAAACCGCCCAGCAAGGGGGATATGGAAAAGCTCATGAAGGCCCTCCACATCATTGAGGAGGAAGACCCCACCCTGATCGTGGAACAGTCTAAAACCCTCAAACAAACGCTGCTCTACGGACAGGGCCAGCTCCATATCGACCTGGTCAAGCACCGCATCGAGAACCTGTACGGAGTCTCCATGGAATTCGTCAAGCCCCGCATTTCCTACCGGGAGACGATCACCAAGGCGCAGGACACCATGTATCGCCACAAGAAACAGACCGGCGGCGCCGGCCAGTTCGCCGAAGTGCACATGCGCATCGAACCCTACACCGACGGCATGCCCGACCCCGGCGACCTCAGCGTGCGCAACAGGGATGTCGAAGAATTACCCTGGGGCGGCACCCTCGCTTTCTACTGGTGTATCGTCGGCGGGTCCATCGATTCGAAGTACTCCAACGCCATCAAGAAAGGTATCCTGCAGAAAATGGAAGAAGGGCCGCTCACCGGCTCTCCCTGCCAGGATATCCGCGTCTGCGTCTACGATGGAAAAATGCACTCGGTAGACTCCAACGATATGGCTTTCATGCTGGCTTCCACCCAGGCCTTTAAGCAGGCCTTCAAGCAGGCGGCTCCCCAGATCATGGAGCCCATCTACAAGCTGGAGATCCTGTGTTCCGATGATGTTATGGGCGACATTATGGGCGACCTGCAGACCCGCCGCGCCATCATCATGGGCATGGGCGCTGAGGGCCACTACCAGAAGATAACCGCTCAGGTTCCCCTGGCGGAACTGTATCAATACTCTTCCACCCTGCGCTCTCTTTCGCAGGGGCGGGCCAAGTTCCGCCAGGAATTCGCCGAATTCAATCCTGTGCCGCACGAGATTCAGCAGAAGCTGATGGAAGCGCATGAGGAGGAAATGGCGGAAGCCTGACCCTTTTTTGAACATCTGTGATGAACCCGAGGCCGGATTTCCGGCCTCGGGTTTTTATATGTTCGTTCTGCCTTCAGTGGTGTAACTATAGCTTACAGTGCCCGTTATACTTATGTGTATGAGGTAGATATCACTGCCTGGCCATTAAACCAAAAACTGATCAATGTCTGTGCAACAAATGGAGAATCCACACGGCGCCGCCCCGAAGAACATCAATATCGCCGTACTGTACGCCAAAGCCGATGAAGAGTACTGGCAGGGCCTGAAGAAGCACTTCACCGGCCTGGCCAATATCCATAAGAACGTACGGATATGGGCCGCCAGCGATGTGGAGCTCGGCGGAGAGGTCCAGCGCGCCACCAAGGAAGAACTGAAAAAGGCCGACATCACCCTGATGCTCATCAGCCCCGATTTCATCAATGACAAGGTTATCGACGGGGAGGCCCGCTTCCTGCTGGAAACCTACGCCAACTTCAGCCGCAGCGACGAATACCGGAAGAACGAGCGCTTTATCGTCCCGGTATTACTCAACCACCTCTACGGATGGGAAGACATTTATGATGAACAGTACGACATCGAGGACCTGCGCGTTTTTGACAAGATACTCTCCGGGGCGGATAACCTCGATGAGGCCTACGCCCGCATCACCAAATCCCTCGAAGAATACATAGAACGCATCAACGCCAAAGGCGTGAAGATCGCCATCCCCACCTGGATCGGCTTCATCCCGGGGATCATGTATAATGACGGCTTCGTCCGCAACAGGAACATCAGCCTTTATCAGAAGTATAAGCGGGAGATACAGTTTACGCTCAACGACGACCTGGATCAGGTCTGCGAGGCTTTCAAGGCCGGAGATGCCAACCTCATCTGGTCGACCATCGACCGCCTGCCTTATGTGATCGACAAGGTGCGCGACTGGCATCCCCGTGTCATTTATCAGGCTTCCTGGTCGAACGGGGCTGACGCTATCCTGGCGCGCAAGCCCATCAAATCCGTGCAGGGCTTAAAGGGTAAAAGAATTCATTTTCCATTAGATTCTCCTTCTCAGACTTTCCTGCACTATGTACTTCGGGAACATAAGCTGAACCTTCAGGATGTACAGCTCGTGCCCCAGCGGCACGCCAATCTGGACCAGCTTTCCAAGGCTTTTATCAACAATGAAAACATTGACGCCCTGGTGCTTTGGAGCCCCTTCGTGGAGGCCTGCCTCAACGAAACCAAAGATGTACACGTACTGGCCCATTCCGGCCAATACCCCAACCTCATTGCCGATGTGCTCATCACCAGCGAAGAATACCTCAGCCTCAACCGGGAGGAATTGCAGGAAATGCTGAAGGGCTGGCTCCTGGAAGTGCAGGAGTTCATCGGCGCCCCCCGGTACCAGCAGTCGGCGGTGGAGGTGCTGATCAACGCCATCCTGCGGCCCCTGCCGGCCATCATCCCTTCGACCATCAGGAAATCCCTGGTGGAGGCCCTCACCAATTACTTCGAGAGCTCCCTGGCTAAGGTGCACCTGTGCACTCACGACGACAACCTGCATTTCTTCGGGCTGGGGCCACACCGAGATGACCCGCTGGGGGGGAAGCTCTACGATAAATTCCTCGCCCTGGAATATCCTCACCTGGCGAATGACCCCGGCCTGCAGTGGGCGAATATTGTGGACGCTTCTTTGATAGAGGGGCTTGATTTGTAAATGAAAAAGCCGGGCCATGGCCCGGCTCCATATTTGTGTCAATAGTTTTTAACTGAAATAGCTGTTCACTGGCTATGCCTGGGGAGTTTCCTGAAAAGACAGCAATACATCTTTTCTTGGAATACCCAGGGCTTCCAGCTCATCCAAAATAGGAAGGTCAGTCCTGTTTTCCTGGATCAGGACTTTATCATCAACCAGATCGAAGTGAAAGACAGTATAATGGATATGCTGATTATTGTGCCACCCTACACGTACTAATTGGTAGTGATGGTTTTCCCTGTCTACGATTACCTGATTCTGGACATCTATCCAATCTGAGGGTTTTATTGTGGCGTAATCTTTCAGGAAGGCTATTATCGCATTTTGATAGATCAATTGTTTATCCATTCTGTTATGATTTTATCATTTTCATTAAAAACAAGCAGGCTTATGCTGAATTCTTCCCAGGAACGTCTGTAAATCTCAATTCTGCCTAGCCTGAGATACTGGCTTTCCGGAATAGCCAAATACAAAATGTGCTTTTTTCCGGCCATCTCCAGCGCTAATCTGTACATCAAGAACTGGCCCAGCGCCTGATGATAGTCATAAAAGACGGAGTTGCCTTTGAGTGATTTTATTTCAACGGCTATTTCCTGGCCGTTTTTCTCCGCCCCGATCAGATCTTTCGCGGCTCCCAGGTCAATATGAAAGTCAACTCCCGGAGTTGGGACAGTCAAAGGGTCATCAGTAATGGCCCACCCCTCTTTCTCAAGGGCCGTCCGGACAGCCTCGTGGAAGATATCTCTCTTAGGCATTTTCAACAATTGGGATTTATTCAAACTATGTATCCCTTGCGCTTATCCAAATTTACAACATTTTTGCGAAGCTGGGGTTTCCCTGCAACAGCAACAATTTCGTGTGAAAGCAAAAAAGCCGGGCCATGGCCCGGCTCCATATTCATGGGACAATAATTGATTGGTATTCATAAAGGGGTGGGCGGCCCTGAAATCGAACGAATCCCGTCCGATTGCTCAGCCCGGGAAAATTCACGATTCACGAATCCCAAATCACGAATCACACCCTACACCCGCACCCT
>CAYQKY010000325.1:0-5559 GCA_964418125.1 uncultured Phaeodactylibacter sp. | reverse complement strand
TTCATGCCTTCCAGGGCGTTGGTCGTGGCCTCCTTTCTTCCTTTGAGCACGTCCACCACATTTTCGATTACGAAGTGGTGGTTGGCTGCCGAGCCCTGGTAGCCGCCGTATTGGTTGGGCGGGCCGGCCTCGGGCAGGGTAGGAGGGGTGTAGCCCTCGATGTGGCAGTATTCTACCGTATTCATGTACTGGCCGCCGAGCTTGACGGCGCCCTTACTGCCGATCACGGTGAGGGTGCTCTCGAAGTTTTTATCCCAGACGGCGGTGGAGAAGCAGAGGCTGCCCATGCCGCCGTTGATGAAGTCGAAGAGCACCATGCCGGAATCCTCGAAATCGGTGGAATGCTGGTGCCGGAAGTCCGCCAGCCGGGTTTGGATGTTGCGGATGTCGCCGAAGATCCAGTACAGGATGTCGATGAAATGGGCGAACTGGGTGAAGAGGGTGCCGCCGTCGAGGGCGCGCTTGCCGTGCCACTCGTGGTGTTTGCCATCGTGGAAGTAATACCGGTCATCGCGGTTCCAGTAGCAGTTGGCGTGCACCATCTGAATGTCGCCAAGCCGGCCGTGCTCTACCACTTCCCGGAGCCAGGCGGCAGGGGGCGAATAGCGGTTCTGCATAACGCAGAATACCTGCCGCGATACGTTGAGCGCCTTGAAGATGATGCGCTCACAGTCGGCCTTGGTAAGGGCCATGGGCTTTTCCACCACCACATGGCGGCGGGCTTCCAGGGCCTGCAGGCTCTGGCCGGCGTGCAGGCCGTTGGGGGTGCAGATGCAAATGACGTCGGCCGGAGGGCCGTCCGCCAGCAGTGTTTCCAGATTATCAAAGAACGGTACGGAATACCCGCCGATGGCGAGCGCTTCCTTATCTTTTATATCGCAGAGGGCAACGAGCTCGCACTCCGCATTGGCGCTGATCATCGCTGCATGCCGCTTTCCGATGTGGCCGCAGCCGACGACGGCGAACTTGATCTTTCCTTCTATGTAGGCCATTGTGGTGCATTCGTGTTAATTTCGTGTATTTTTACCCGGCTGAGGGACGAGGGCGGGCGTGTATTCGTGTATTCGTGTATCTGTGTATTCGTGTATTCGTACTTACTCCCGACAAATGCACCAATGCACCAATGCACCAATACACCAGTACACCTATACGCCTACCTTCCTCACTTCCCCCTCCTTCAGCTCATACTCCTCCCCGCTTTCGGGGCACTTCGCCTTCCCATTCTCATCGAACCTCAGGCGGTGGCCGTATTCGCTCATCCAGCCGATCTGCCGGGCGGGGTTGCCGGCCATCAGGGCGTAGGGCGGCACCGTTTTGGTGACGACGGCGCCGGCGCCGATGAAGGCGTACGGGCCGATGTCGTTGCCGCAGATGATGGTGGCGTTGGCGCCTATAGTGGCGCCCCTGCCGACCCGAGTGCGCCGGTACTGCCCCTGCCGGACGACGGCGCTGCGCGGGTTGATCACGTTGGTGAACACCATGGAGGGCCCCAGGAAGACGTCGTCCTCGCAGGTAACGCCCTCGTAGATGCTGACATTGTTCTGCACTTTGACGTTGCGCCCCAAAACCACCCCGGAAGCGACGAAGACGTTCTGGCCCAGGTTGCAGCCCTCTCCAATGACGGCGCCGCTCATCACGTGGGTGAAATGCCAGGCCTTACTGCCGGCGCCTATCCGCGCGCCTTCGTCAATAACCGCGGTTTCGTGGGCGAAGAAGTTCTGGCTCATGGCGGCTGTTTTCTATTCAAAAAACGCTTTTACTCCCTCACTAATATATTTCAACATCTCCTCATCCAGCTCGGTGTGCATAGGCAGGGAGATGACCGACCGGCAAAGGTAGTCGGTAACGGGCAGCTTATCCACCTCGTTGGCCATGCTTTTCTGATAGGCCTCCTGTTCATACAAGGGCACCGGGTAATAGATCATGGACGGTATGCCTTTGTTGCTGAGGAAGGCCTGGAGTTCGTCGCGCCTGCCGTCTTTGACGATCAGGGTATATTGATGGAAAACGTGGGTAGAACGTTCATGCCGTTTCGGTGTCTGCAGCTGTTCGATGCCGGCGAAGGCCCGGTCGTAATAATGAGCGGCGGCCTGCCGGGCGGCGGCGTAGTCGTCGAGGCGCCTCAGCTTAATGTTCAGGACGGCGGCCTGAATGCTGTCGAGGCGGGAGTTGACGCCCACCATACCGTGGTAGTAGCGCTTTGTCTGGCCGTGGTTGGCGATCATGCGCAGTTTCTGCGCCAGTTCATCGTCGTCAGTATACATGGCGCCGCCGTCCCCGTAGGCGCCCAGGTTTTTGGAGGGGTAGAACGAGGTGCAGCCGATATGGCCGATGGCGCCCGTCTTCCGGCGATGCCCGTCGGAGAAGGTATAATCGGCGCCGATGGCCTGGGCGTTGTCCTCAATCACCCAGAGGTTGTGGCGGCGGGCCACTTCCAGGATGGGCTCCATATCGCAGCTCTGGCCGAAGAGGTTGACCGGCACTACGGCCTTGGTTTTTGGGGTAACGGCCTGTTCGATGAGTTCGGCAGTCACATTAAAGGTGTCGGGGTCGACGTCGACCATCACCGGGCGCAGGCCCAGCAGGGCGATCACTTCGGCGGTCGCAACGTAGGTGAAGGCAGGCACGATGACCTCGTCGCCCGGCTCCAGCCCGGTGGCCATCAGGGCGACCTGCAGGGCGTCGGTGCCGTTGGCGCAGGGGATGACGTGTTTCACCCCCAGGTACTGCTCCAGGTGGGCCTGGAAACCCCGGACTGCCGGCCCGTTGATGAACGCCGCCGAGCGGATCACCTCCAGCACCGCCGCATCGATCTCCTCCTGCAGCTTCGCATACTGCGACTGCAGGTCTACCATCTGTATGTTTAATGTCGTTTGATCCATATGTATGTTGTGTGATTCGTTATTTTATTGCTTTGCCCGCCGGAGGCAGGGGAATATTAAATTGCTGGATTGTTGGATTGCCTCCGGGCGCCTGAGCGGTGAGGCCCCTGCCTGCAGCGCTCCCATAGCCCAACCATCTAACAATATAACCATCCAACAATATAACCATCTAACCATCCAGCCCCTCCACCACCTGCTCCGCGATCGTCTCCCCGATGGCCAGCGATGCCGTGGCGGCCGGCGAGGGGGCGTTCAGCACGTTGACTACCCGCGGGCGGCTCTCGATGAGGAAATCATCGATGAGGTTACCGTCGGCGTCGCAGGCCATAGCGCGTACGCCGGCGCCGCCGCGTTGCAGGTCCTCTTCGCCCACTTCGGGGATGAGGTGTTGCAGGGCTTTGACGAAGGCCCGCTTGGAATAGGAGCGGTGCATTTCCCCCAGGCCGTCGCGCCAGTAGCGCCCGGCGATCTTGCGGAAACCGGGGAATGCCAGGGTTTCCATCAGTTCGGATGTATTGATGTCCCAGCGGCTGTATCCCTCTCTTTTGAAGGCCAGCACGGCATTGGGCCCGGCTTCGACCCCCCCGTCGATCATGCGCGTGTAGTGCACGCCGAGGAAGGGGAAGTTGGGGTTGGGCACCGGGTAGATCAGGTTATTGGCCAGATGCTGTTTTTCCGGCCGGAGTTCGTAGTATTCCCCCCGGAAAGGGAGGATCTTTATGTCGAGATCCGGCATCGTCATCCGGGCGACCTTGTCGGAATACAGCCCGGCGCAGTTGGCCACCATCCGGCAATGGATGGCCTGCCTGCTGGTGTGGACGGTGGCCTCTTCCTTGTTGATGGAAATATCAACCACCCTGGCGCCGAAGAACACCTCGGCATTGGCTTCGAGGGCCAGCTCCAGGTATTTCTCGGCTACTTCCCTATAGTTGATGATGCCCGTCTGCGGCACCCAGATGGCCTCCAGCCCCCGCACATGGGGCTCGATCTCCCGCAGTTCCTCCGGGCCGATCTTGCGGATGCCTTCCAGCCCGTTGGCGATGCCGCGTTCCAGGATGCCGTCCAGGCGTTCCTGCTCCTCTTCGCGGGTAGCGACGATCACCTTGCCGCAGACCTCGTGGCGGATGCCATGCTCAGCGGCAAAGTCCAGCAAGTAGCGGTAACCGCGCCGGCAGTTCAGCGCCTTGGCGCTGCCCGGCGTGTAATAAATGCCCGAATGTATGACCCCGCTGTTGTGGCCGGTCTGATGCCGGGCCGGCCCTTCCTCCTTTTCAATGATCGCTATCCGGAGCTCCGGGCGCTGCCGGGAAAGCTGGTAGGCCGTCGCCAGCCCCACAATTCCCGCACCGATGATTGCGATGTCGTAGTTCAAGTTATTCGGTATTTCGTTTTCGGTTTTACCCACTCTCCGAAAAATTGAGGGTTGGCAAAACCGTTATTTTTGTAATTATTATTTTTGTAATTGTTATAAAGGTAATCGTTATTTTTATAATGATTACTTTTATAATCATTATATTTGTAATCACTCCTTCACTCCCTCGACCACAACAACAGCGGCCGCGGGTGAAAGCTGCTCAGGCCCATTTTTTCGAACTCTTCCGCCTGGTAGACCAGATAGCGGATCTTCCGGTTGACGATGCCTTCCGCTTTTTCGATCAGCTGGATGAGGTAGTTCCGGTCGATGTCTCCGATCAGGATGAGGTCGATGATCTGGCTGTCGATGCCGCGGGAGAACTCTCCGATGAGGAATACGCGCTCCACTTCTCCGAGCCGTTCGATGACGTTCTCGATGATGCGGTCCAGCCCGATCTGTTTAAGTAATATATTGTGGATCTCGTGGAAGAGCGGGTGTTCGGTATTTGCCCGGAAGATCTTTTTGTTGCCATTCATGTTAGACACCAGCATTCCCGCCCGCTCGAGCCGGTTGAGTTCTACCCGGATGGCGTTGGAGGATTCCCCGAACTCATTCTCCAGTCCGCGCAGGTAGGCCGTCGTATGGCTGTTGATGAAAAATTTCATCAATAGTTTGATGCGCGTCTTGGAAGAAATGAGGGTTTCGATCATTTTTGGGTAATAAAATTACTCAAATAATAGCCATCAGGGGCGGTTCTGGCTTGTTTTGTGCTTGCTCAATGGTAAACCGGGTTTCTTCGGAAGGATTTTAAGGTTGTGGTTTTGAGCATTTTTTCTGCTCGTTATGTGGGCTCAATCTGGCGCAATTTTAGTGAATATTGGGGAGAAATCCATGATAAATATGCCCTTTTTTTGGCTGGAGAAGTGTTTGGTTGCCTATGCTCCCGTGGATAGGAGGATTGAGGGTGGATTGGGGAATGGGAACCTGGCTGTATCTCTGCCGCCGCGATGCGGCTCTTCCGCCGTTTGGCGCATAGGCCCGGGGCTGGCGCCCCGGGCTATGCTCTGCCGCCGCGCTGCGGCTGATTTGGCAAAGTGTGGCTACTCGGGTGAGCCGCCAGGCGGCGGGCCCTGGCTTATGGGCCAGCCAAAGGCTTTCATCGCCTCCCGAAAAGGAACAGCATACCGGCATCAGGAATGAGGCTCCATGATTTGGCGCCTGTTTTTGGGCCATGCCCTTCCGCCGCGCTGCTGCCGGTTTAGCAAAGTGTGGCTACTCGGATAAGCCGCATAGCGGCGGCAGAGCCTTGCCTATGGCGGCAGC
>CAYQKY010000324.1:0-5597 GCA_964418125.1 uncultured Phaeodactylibacter sp. | reverse complement strand
AGCCTCTCAAAGCTCTTTTGGAAACCGGCCCGATGTGGCCGGTTTTTTTTTGCCCAAAACTTCCGGGCTCTTCCGGACCCCGCCTCATAAAGACAAATCGTCAATTTTTGTGGATAAACCGTAAAGCAAAGCAACGGCCAACCCCTTTACTTCCAGGCAATCGGAAGCCCATCATTTTTGTAACCAAATAAACCTGCAAACCATAAAGACACATTGTGCCAAACTCAAAAGAGGGCGCCCCCGTCGCCGCGCGCCTAATCCTGCTGACGGCCATTTTTCTGGATAGCTTGACTTTTTCGGCGAAGTGGAGCAGATCCTTTCTGACTCTGCCTCACGCCGCACCCAGGGGGCCCCGGCGGCGTTATGTTCCCCACCCTGGCCGATATCGATAGTGACGGTGGCCTGGACCTGTTTGTCGGAGAGAAGTGGGACTATTCTTCTGGGTGCTTTGGGGAAAGGGCCCTGAGTTTTTACCGAAACGTGGGAAACAGCGATTGCTCCAATTTTCAATTAGAAGCGTCTTATCCTTTCGGATATCCAAGACGATCGGCGAGTTCGGAAATTCGATCTATGCTGTCAATGCCCGCTTTGATGTCGCACCGCCCACCGGCCCTCACCCTGGGGTTAAATAAGAGCATGTTTGGAGGTGGTGGTTTTGAAGCGAAAATGTCAGAATTTGGTTTCTCACAAAGGCATTTTTGAGCCTCATAAGTGTGGCTATGGGGTGAAAAAATGGCGAAGTGAGGTCTCAAAATCTGGCATTTACAACCAAAAGGACTATCTCCAAACATCTCTAAGGCAGGCATTCCGGATTGATCCCCAATACATATTTCTCTACCACGCCGATATCTTCAGCTACCTCTGCCCCCTTGAAGCCGCTGATCATTTCATCCTTCAGCTTTTCCCTGGCCAGGGCGGTCAGGGGTTGGGCGACGGGCATGTACGACCAGTGCCACTTTTCTTCATTGTAACCGTAGGGGCGCTCTTCGCCTTTCGGGCTATAGGGCTGGCAGAAGCCGTATTCGGCGGCATGGGCGGTGAGCCATTCGTATATCTTCAGGCCCTCGCCCTTTTCGAAGTAGCTGTTGGTAAAAGCGTTCAGGTCCATATCGGTACCCCAGTGGTGGCGGGAGGTGCCGGGCATGGAACTGTACTCCAGGATCTTGAGGGCCCGTTCCTTAGGGTTGGGGTAGGCTTTGGAAGCATCCTTGCCGTTCTCGATGGCACGGGCGCCTGTCCACTTTCCTTCCCAGATGCCTTTCTGGTAATCGAAGTTGCGGGTGGCTGAGCGTATCACCAGATTGACGCCGTCCTTTTTTGCCGCCTCGTACATGCGCAGGAAAGCCTCGTAGGTATCCTTGCGCAGGTAGAGCCCCTCCCGGTCGGCATAACGGGTGTCCACCACAGTAAAGTCCGGATGATTTGCCGGGTCGAAATGCCCCATGATGTAATCGGTAGTGAATCCCCGGGCAATGGCCGTATCGGCAAGGCTCGAAACGGCCGCCTCATAGGAAACGGCCTGTTGGATAGTGTTACCCTCACCTCCGTTCTGTTTCCCGCTGCCTGAAGGGCCGCAGGAGAGAATAGAGGCAATGAAAAAGAGAATACTGTATGGCGCCATTATTTTTTCTTTCATTGGTTTCATTTTAAGCATTTTTCTCCATCATTCCATCATTCCCTAATAATCAAATTCCATCTGTTCCGCCGGATAGCCGAACAGATAGCGCTCTTTGATCAGGTTGGCCACTGCCACCGGAACCAGGCTTTCCCAGCCCTCCTCTCCGTTTTGCAGCATGTGGAGGACTTCCTTGGAGAAGATGTGCAATACGTTGGGGTTGAAGCCTTCCACATCTACGATCTGCCGGTTGTCGAGCAGGTGTTTGTATAAGAATTTCACCCCTTCCGGAATGGGGGCGTTCTGGGCGGTGATCAGCTCTCCGCTTCCTTCCTGCAGGGCGGGGTAGACGTAGAATTTGACGTTTCGGGTAAAGAGCTCCCCGAAGGCGGCCAGCAGGCGCCCGTCCATATTCTGATAATACTTGTCGTTGATCAGGTCGAGCAGTTCACGGACGCCGGTGACGATGCCCAGCTTCTGCACCCGGTAATCGGCCAGGTAGGTGATCATCTTCTGGTACTGCCGGCAGTCGGAGACCACCACCGTCTGGCCGAGAGTATTGAGCAATTCGGCGCGGTCGAGGAAATCCTTTTCGTCCAGTTCACCGATGGCTTTCAGGTTGTCGAGGGTGATTTCGGTGAGCAGGTAAACCCGGCGGGCGTCCACTTCGGGATCGTTGCGGAACTGCTGGAAGCTGGCCTGTATCATATCCAGGTTGACCAGAGTGGCGGGGCGGAAGCTGCCGCGTACCAGCATGACGTTCTTTTTGTACAGGAACTCGGAGGCGTGCATATTCTGTCGGCTCGGGCCGAATATGGCCACGTCGCTCAACCCGTTCTTGACGATCCAGAGGCTGAGCAGGCGGTTGTCCAGTTGCTCAAAATCCGGCCCGGTGAGGCGCACCATATCCACCTTGACCCTGCCGTGGAGGCCGTCCATCAGCGATTGCAGCATTACCTCCGGCTGATCGTTGTACCGGTAGCAGGCGTAGATGAGGTTGACCCCCAGGATGCCGATGGCCTGTTGCTGGAGGTGGTTGTCGTTGTCGAGCATGCGCACGTGCAGGACAAGGTCGTTGGGCTCGCTGTCGGGTTTGAGCTGGAAGCGGATACCCAGCCAGCCGTTGCCCTTGATGGTGCGCTGGTAATTGATGGCCGCCACTGTATCGGCAAAGACGAAAAAGTTGGTGTCCGGCCGTTCATTGGCCAGGCGGGAGCGCATCAGCCCGAATTCATGATCGAGCATCTTGTACAGCCGCGCTTCACAGACGTAGCGCCCGCTGGGTTCTTCCCCGTAGATCTGGTCGGAGTAGGTCTTGTCATAGGCCGACATGGTCTTGGCGATGGTGCCGGCCGCGGCCCCCACCTGGAAGAAATAGCGGGCTACCTCCTGGCCGGCCCCGATCTCGGCGAAGGTGCCGTAGATTCCGGGGTCGAGATTGATCTCTAGTGCCTTTTGGTCGGTTTCGAGTAGTTGGCGCATGGGGTGTGAAGATTCAGAATTTATGGCAGAATGAAGATAAAGATAACAAAACTGATCGGGATGGGGCTGAAGGGGCGCCCTCTTCTGGAAGCTTTGGGTGAAATGGCTGGATGGCTGTATTGTTTTATGGCTGTTGGGCCATTCGGGATGGTTCAATTTTCTGTGTCTCCTGAGGCTACCTGTCTAAGCTTGGACACTATTGATCGCCAAAGGGTTGTGGAAAGCCTAAGGCCATTCCGGCTTCCGGCTTTTGTCCAACGCTAGGCCGCTAGCCTCTCCTGAAAAACGCCCTTTGATTTTCAAGGGCCTGCGAACGGCGAACAACCCCGGCCATTCAGCAATATAGCAATATATTATTAATGCTCCCCCATCATCCCCTGTTGTTCATCAAGCATCTGGTTGAGTTCATCCTTCATGTAGCCGTGTTCGGTTCTGATCTGCTGGTGGCCCTGTTTCATTTGTTCGTGGTCGAGGCGGATCTGTCCTTCGCTGTAGCCCTCTTCACTGTGTTTGGCTTCCATAGCAGCGTGGGCAGCGGCCATTTCCTCATGGTTTTTGAGAAAGGCTTCATGGTTGAGCAACAGGCCGTCGTGCATTTCGTTGATGGCGGTATGGAGGGAGTCTTCTACGCCGGCGGCCAGCGTTTCGTGGGCTTCGCGCACCTGCCTGTATTCCTCCAGGCGTTGCTGGTAATAGGCTTTGAGCGATTCGTATTCTGCCTGCAAGGCCTGGTGTTCTTCCACCATCCGCTCGTGCTGAGCCTCAAAAGATTCGGCGCAGGAGGCGATGAGGGAGATCAAAAAGGCAAAAAGAGCCAGTTTTTTCATTGTTCATTGGATTTTGATGGGCAAAAATAGGCATTTTGGCGGGACTATCGGCCCGGGCATGGCAAGTTTTCCGGGCCTTTTTGTGACATAAGCCGGGGCCATTCCGCTTAACAGTTGTTAAAAGGACCGCCTTTCGGCGCCTGTATGTTATCAATACGTTAGGAAAGGCCTGGAATTGGGCTTTGTAGAGCAAGTTTTAATAACTTTAGCCATTTGAAACTACATGCATGCAGCAGGCAGGAGGAAGGAAAATAGGGTGGATCAGCGCGGCGGCGATCGTAGTCGCCAATATGGTAGGTACAGGGGTGTTTACCAGCCTGGGCCTTCAGTTGCAGGGCCTGAGCAACACCTGGTCCATTCTGCTGTTGTGGATGATCGGCGGGCTGGTCTCCCTGTTCGGAGCTTTCAGCTATGCTGAACTGGGAACCAAGCTGCCCCGCTCGGGTGGGGAATATTATTTTCTCAGCCGTATTTATCATCCATTCATCGGATACCTTTCCGGCTGGGTATCCCTGACGGTGGGCTTTGCCGCCTCGGTGGCCCTGGCGGCCATGGCCATGGGGGCCTACATTGAGAAATTCTCTCCTTTTTCGGCCCAGGCGGTGGCCACCGGCGCCATTGTCCTCATTTCTATGGTGCATTCCGTCAACATCCGGCAGAGCAGTAATTTCCAGAATACATTCACTGCCCTGAAATTGCTGCTGATCCTGTTCTTTATTATCGCCTGTTTTACCATGCCTGCGGAGCCGGGTAGTGTAGAACTCAACACCGCATGGCATTCCGAGCTGTCCAAGCCCGCCTTTGCCGTATCCCTGGTGTATGTGATCTACGCCTTCTCGGGCTGGAATGCAGCGGCGTACATCGTGGAAGAGATCAGGGAGCCGGGGCGCAATCTGCCCCGGGCCCTTATCACCGGCACGCTTGCCGTCAGCCTGCTTTATGTATTATTGCAGATGGCATTTCTCAACCAGGCTTCCATTTCACAGCTGCGGGGCAAGATCGAGGTGGGGCAGGTGGTGGCCGAGCTCATGTTCGGCCCCGCGGGCGGGCGGCTGATCAGCTTCTTCATCGCCCTCTTTCTCGTTTCCAGCATCAGCGCCATGGTATGGGTGGGGCCGCGGGTAGTCCGTGCCATGGCCAACGACTACAGCATCTGGCGTTTTCTGGCCGAAGACAACCGCAATGGCATCCCGGTCAAGGCCGTCTGGCTGCAGGCCGGCATCAGTATTTTTATGATCGTGACGAGCTCTTTCGAACAGGTGCTGCTGTACAGCGGTTTCGTCCTGCAGCTCTTCACCACCGCCGCTGTGGCCGGCATCTTCGTTATGCGCTGGAAGAACGGCCATCAGGGCTACTCCAGCCCCGGTTATCCCTGGGTGCAGATCGCCTTTCTCGCCATCAGCCTCTGGATACTGGCCTTTCTGTTGTACGACCGCCCCAAGGAGAGCCTGTTCGGGCTCCTGAACCTGGGGCTGGGAGCTATCTCCTACTGGTGGAGCAAGCAGCACGGGCACCGGTTTGATTGAGCAGTTCTGTTTTTTCCCTATCTTGTAAGCAGCGCAATGCGCCCCTCCCGCCCTCTTATAAACACAAGCTGCTACCAGAACTTTATTAACTGAAACGTCAGTTCGGGATGCATTCGAGAATATATAGTCTCAAAACCCTGATTTTGT
>CAYQKY010000323.1:0-5699 GCA_964418125.1 uncultured Phaeodactylibacter sp. | reverse complement strand
TGAGCAGGCTTGGCAAGGCCTATTTGGCAAAGGGGGACAAATTACAACTGCGCCCAACAAATACTATTTTCCACCCCAACATACTGCCCGTAGTTCGGGATCGGGGTATAACCGCTCTTCCTGTAAAGCCGTATGGCCTCCGGCTGCCTTTTCCCTGTCTCCAGGACGCATTTCTCGCAGGACAGCTCCGCTGCCCACTTTTCCAGTTCCGTCAGGATGCGGCTGGCAATGCCCCGGCCTCTGGCCTCCGGCAGGGTGTACATGCGCTTGACCTCCATGGCGCCCGGCTCGTATTCCTTTATGGCGCCGCATCCGATAGGGCGTTCGTTTTCGTAGGCGACCACGGCGTATTTGATCTCACCGATGGTGTTGTACCGGGCGTAAAAGGAATGGCCGGCCCCGTCCCGTTCCGCCAGCTCGGCGTCGAGGCGCCGGACGAGCTCGATGAAGTCCGGATGGGCGGCGTCGGTTCTGATTATTTTATGCATTAGGCTTTTTTCTGGTGGGAAAATCACTCATACCCGATCTCCTCCGACAGCCGCACGCCGCTCTTTACAAAATTCCCCGTCCCGAAGGCGATCTCCTTGCCCGCCTCATTATACAGCGTGGATTCGGCAATGAATAAAGTTCTGGATTTAAATTTCACCTTCCCCCGGGCGGTGAGCAACCCTTCGCTCGACGGCCGCAGGATGTTGATGTTGAACGAAGTGGTCAGCACAAACACATCCCGGACGATGGAATTAACCGCAAAAAAGGCGGCGTCATCCAGCAGCTTGAAATATACCGAGCCGTGAATGGCGCCCAGGGCGTGGAAGTACTTTTCGGAGATCCGCAGGCCGATCTCGGCTTCCTCTTCCGATATCCGGCAGGTGGTGGTGTCAAAGAGCATGGTATTGACGTTGGCGCCCAGGTACATGCGCTCCAGTTTGCGGAAGTGGGCTTCGCTATTCATGGGCTGTCAGATTAAAGTGATCACCACCGGCCCTTTGCTGCTTTCTTCCTCTGCATACCGATGCGCCGCAGCGGCCTGCTCCATCGGGAAGCTTTTGTCGATGATCGCTTTGATTTCTCCGGCCTCGATGAGTTCCTTCACGGCCTTCAGGTCCTCCACACTGCCCGGGGCGAGCTTGCACACCACCTTCTTTCCGCCGGACACGGAAGTCATCATCATCTGCAGCAACTGCTTCATTTTGAAGCTGACATACTGCAGGCGCCCGTTTTCCGCCAATACCTTTTTACATCTGGAAAACGACACCCTGCCCAGCACGTCCAGCACGAAATCGTAGGTTTCCCCGCCCTGCGTGAAATCTTCCCGCTTGTAATCGATGGCCTTGTCGGCGCCCAGGGCTTTTACATAGTCCAGCCCCGCCGGGCCGCATACGGCGGTGACCTCCGCCCCGAAGTGTTTGGCCACCTGCACCGCTGCCGCGCCGATGCTACCGGACGCTCCGTTGATCAGCACTTTCTGCCCCTTTTGTATCCCTGCTTCCCGCAGTAAATACAGGGCCATGATATTCCCGTAGGCGCTGGCGGCGGCTTCTTCGTGGGACATGCTGGCCGGCTTCGGGGCCAGCACGCCGCTTTCCGGCATGCATACGTATTCAGCGTAAGCGCCCATGGGCTGCCCGAGGTATCCGAAAACGGGATCGCCCGGCTTGAAAGTGCTCACTTCCTTTCCCACGGATTCCACCACGCCGGAAAACTCGCTGCCCAGCCGGGTGACGTTGGGCTTGCTGAAGCCGAAATACATTTTGGCAAAAAACCAGAAAAGCCCCGGCATATTGAATTGGCCGGGGGTGACGGCCTTGAAATTCCTGGCCAGGAGGTCGCCGTAGTTAACGGTCGTGGCATGCACGCGGATGAGCACTTCCTTGTCCTTCGGAACGGGCTTGTCCACCTCTTTGAGCTGAAGGACTTCGGGCGGGCCGTATTGGGAGAGTTCGATTGCTTTCATGGTGTTGTTTTGATGGGGCAAGATACGAAATCTCATCACCTCAACCACACAAACCGTGTCTCCAGCGCCCCTATCCTCAGTTCCTTATCCAGTTTTTGCACTTCCTCCCCGAACAAATTCACCTCCGAGGCTTTCGTGAAAACATTACCCTTCAGCAGCCCCTCCACCTCCAGTACGGCTTCCTTCCCCTCCGTCTCCCGAAATTGCAACAATACCCCATTGCCATCCTTTGCCGGCCGGGCGGCCACCAGCAGCAGGTTGGGCGCCGATACCTCCATCCAGCTGCGGGCCGTGACAGCGGCTTCCTTTTCCCCCGCCGGGAACACCCGGGTAAGCAACGGAACGCGCGACCCCCAGCCGAAGGCGGTAGCCAGGCCATTGGAATTGCCATCGGAAGAAGTCAGGTAGTAACTCCATTTCAGCTCCCCTTCCTGGCTGGCCTTGAAGTTGGTGGTCCAGTAGTTGTTCAGCACCCAGGAGTAGAGGTGGGTGGTTTCGGGCCGGTGCAGGTAGTAGAACCGGCCGGTATTGATGGCGCCGAACTGCACCAGGGGCACGTCGTTGCTGCCGAAGATGACCTGAGCCCTGTCATTCCTGACAAAGGCAAAGTTCTGAATGGTGTTCCAGTCGGAGGCGGTGCCTTCCAGTTGGTTCTCTCCCGGATAGACGACCCCGCCCTGGGCCTCGAAGCCGAGCCTGCCCCCTTCCATGCCGAAGGGGAAGGCCACGTAGACGGCCTCCGGGGAGGTGACCGCCAGCTTGTGCATGCCATAGTGCAGTTCCAGCCGCTTTTCGGGGTGGTACAGCCGGATCTCCAGCTTCAGCCCGCGCGGGTCGGCGCCGGGGATGGTGCCCTTCAGGAAGAGGCTGCTCCAGATGGCCCCGTCCTGAGCGCCGGTGATCTCCAGCCCGCGCAGGTAGTGCCGCTTGCCTTCCAGGGGCACGTAGACGGTGTCCATCTTATTGTGCGTAAAGCGCTCCATCTGATGGCGGTTATCCAGCTCTTCGTAGATGAACTGGCCCATCAGCACGGTATCGCCGGTGGCGAGCAGCTCCCGGTTCAGCTCCTTGTCGTACAGGCTGGTGACGCCGCCTTTTTCGGGATCGATCTGAAGGCGGTAGAAAGCATTTTCGAACACCTGGGCGCCGGGCGTGGCGCCGGAGGCCGTCCTGTCTTTATCATTTACCTCTATGCGGTACGACTTATACCCCAGGGCGGGCACGCCTTCCACCCAGATGCCCCAGTAGGTGCCGTCGCTGCGGCTGCTGAGCATCTGGGCGGGGGCTTCGTTGCCCCGGCCGTCCACGATGCGGAACTGCTTGTTGTTAGGCAGGATCTCGTGGTCGATAAAGGAAACTACCAGCCCGGAGCGCTCCCAGTTCAAGGTGTTGAACACGGCGATGGATGGCGCCTCCTGCCGTTCGACAAAAGGCTGCAGAAAACCCATGGCCCGCTCCTGAAAGAGGCGCGACTCCTTGACGGCGTCCCAGGCGTAGGCGGCCTTTTCGTTCCACTGCACGACGGAGTTCTCCGCCAGCGGGTCGCTGATGCTTTCGGCGGCGCCCATGGTGTGTTCGTCGTAGAACAGGAGGGCGTCCTGTATGCGGGTGATCTCGGGGTTGAGTTCGGCGGGCAGTTCGGCGCCCAGCGCCAACGCCATAGCCACCAGGCCGGTATTGGCGGCCATCTCTGCCTGAGTGGCGCGGGCTGCTTTGGTTTCCAGCATGGCGGAGCCGAAGCCGTCCGTCCACCAGTCGGGCCAGGCCGTTCGGCGGACGGGCAACTCCCCGGCGTGGTTCTCCTCGACGTACTGCATGAACTCGCTGGCAGTGGCCAGCCGCAGGCGGGGCCACTCGTATTTTTCGTTCCACGCCTTCACCAGCTCGCAGGCGGTGGTGGAGGGCGGCGAGTTGTCGGTGATGTAGCCGGAAAACTGGAAGGCCGTCCGGGAGAACGGATAGCCTTTGTCTTCCAGGCTCTGCAGGTATTTGGAGAGGTTCTCCCGGAAGGCGGGCATGTCCTCGGAGATCAGCCCCAGGGTGTTGCCGTGCATGTAGTGCTCGCTGCGGTAGGCCAGCATCCGCTTGCCGGAGGCGGATTCCCACCAGAAGGCCGTCGGCTTGCCGAAGGGGATGCGGGCGCGGTGGCCGTGCTGGCCCATGACCAGGTACTTTACGCCCGTACCGTGGAAGTACTCCGCCAGGCACCATCCGATGCCGTTGACGTCGTTCTGCATAGCGGAAGTGACGGGGATGCCCAAATCCCGGAACTCTCGTACCGTCCGGGCCTGGGCGGCCAGGCCGGCCTCGTCGACGACCTCGGAGAAGTTGAAGAACATGCCGGTCACCTCGATCCGCCCTTCGGCGATGCGCTTCAGCAATCTGTCTATCTGTTCCTGAGGGCGGCTTTTGAGGTACTCGCGCACGGCCCAGGAAGCCTCACAGGTCCAACGGAATTGGGCGTCATCGGGGTAGCCATCGGTCTGATCGCAGTAGTCGAGGGCATAGTCGATGTAGCGCAGGTGTTCGGGCAGGATCTCCGTCTGCGGGCGGGTGTAGCCGATGTCAGTATGGGTGTGCTGCACGAGGTAGACGGTCCATTCTTTGACGGGCGCCAGCGTGAAGGGAGCTTCGATCACCGGCCGCCCTTCGATCTTTACTCTGGCGGTATACTTCGTAGGCCGCTCCACGGCAGGAAGTTTAATTTCCAGGCTGTTATGCCCGGGCTGGAGGGTAGTTTCCATCCTGGCCTTTCCCGCCTGCACTTCGCAGGCCGCCTTTTCCCCCAGGTGGGTAATGCTTATCCGGGCAAGGTAGTAGGGCTTGCCGCCCTCCTTCAGGGCCACGTTCTCCTGTTCGGCCACTACCTTTTCGGAAATACCGGCCTTGAAGGTCATGTACCAGATGTCGCTGCCGGCGTCCTCCCCGTCAACTTTGAGGCGCACCGGTTGGCCCGGCGTCAGGGCGGCGGCGGGCAACTTCAGCACGGCAAAGCCCATCTGGTCCCGGTATTTGTCGATCAGGGCGCCGTAGAAGGAGAGGCGGGCGCCATCGTTGCCCTCTACGCTCCACTCCATGTCATCGTTGCTTTGGGGGTTGGTGAAGGAGAGGGCCTTTTTGCCGTTCACATACAGGTCGAAACGGAACCGCTTTACGTCGGTGTCCATGCCGTAGGCCCAGATGAAGTAGGCGAATTCCTCTATGAAGTTCCCGGGTACGGCTTCCGTTTCCCACTCGATGGGCCGGAAGTTCTCGTTGGCCCGTACGATCAGGGAGCCGCTCACATCCGGCAGGGGGGAGTGGTAGCTGAAGGGGAAACCGCTGAGAGTGCGCTGATAGCCCCGGAAGTAGTTTTGCTGAGGGAGCTGGGCTATGCCCACGCTCAGGATACAAAACTGGAGGAGGAGTGTGACGAGGTTTTTCATTTGTGGTTGTGGTTGTTCGCTGTCGAATATCGGATTTTTCGTCTTCGGCGCCAAAAAATTTTGGCCCGCCCCGTGGAATTCTAATTGTTCCATGGGGCGAACCGAGTTAGCGTCGGCTTTACGTCTATGATCCGGGGCAAACGCCTTTCAACCACCCAAAACGTTACAATGAGATTTTCCGGCAGCTAGTGCGGCTAGGCCGAATTAACGGGAGATTTCGCAGGTCCTTAAAGCATTGGTTCACAGTAGCTTGAGTTCACCCGTTGTAACTTCTCAATAAATTCAGTCCCGTAGGGACGAAAGGCCATTGCCAGGGCCGT
>CAYQKY010000322.1:0-5780 GCA_964418125.1 uncultured Phaeodactylibacter sp. | reverse complement strand
CGGGATTAGTGGCTTTGAAAATCAATCCTTAAGGCCAGTTACTTGTTGCTAGTTGCCAGTTGTTTGTTCCCGGGAACTGACAACGGCCAACAGGCAACCAACAACGATCAACAAAATCAGGGTTTTGAGACTATATATTCTCGAATGCATCCCGAACTGACGTTACCATACCTTTTTACACAACACCCTCATTACTCCTCCAATGCCTTCCTCAGGACAGCCCTCAACCCCTCCCCCGGCCGGGGCGCATCCCCATCAAAGACCTTCCCATCCTTACCGATCACGAAATGGTGGGGCAGGTGGTACACGCCGTAGGCGCGCTGCAGGAAAAAGTACTGCTCTTCGCTGATGAAGATATGCGGAGCGGAGAAGGGAAAGGCCCGGGCTTTAAGCCAGAGGAGGTAAAACACGAGCGAAGCGACTGATGGAATATACCGCACCCTGGCAGCTGCATCACGGCGCCGGAACAGTATCTATAGACGGCACAGCGCCCGGAGGTGAAACATCGAAGGGTTCGGAGGAAGACTGCGGGGCCGGCGCATTGGAAAAGAGCATCAGTTCCAGCCCGGAAACCTCGTTTACGTCCCTGATCCGGATCGTCACGCGCGGCAGGGAGGAAGTAGAGCCTTCGGCCCGCTCCCTTACTTCCAGCACCTCGAAGGCCACCAGGCCGAGGTTTGCGCCCTGCAGGTTGCCTTCGAGCGGGGAATAATTGATGCTGATGTCGCTGTCATAGACTACAGCGAGCACGGTTGACCCGATGAGCATAGACAAGCCGGTAGCGCGGAGCGGGGTAACGTCGGGGATCTCATCGAGGAGGACTTCCCTGCCGTCATCAGGAACAGCGGCGCCCAACCCCGGGCCCGGGGCCAGGTAATTGCGCGCGCCGTTGCCGGCAGGCCCTGCACTGATCCAGGAAGAAGGGATCGTCTTCAGGGCGTGCCATCCCTCATCGCCAACCTGGCCGGTGAAAAGGTCAATTGTTTTCCCAACATTATCCTGGAAATAACGCAATGGCTGGCGCAGGCCTACATCGGCCAGTTGGTCGTTTACATCCACCTCTGAGAAATCGTTCGGCGGATTGCCGTTGTCGATGCTCTCTTCATCGATAATGAGCAATATCGCATTTGTAGCGCCGGAAGGCGTGCCGGGCGCCTCGTCGTCATTGTTACAAGCCGGCGCCAGCAACAAGGCCGCGATAAAAAATACAGAAGACAGAACGTGCTTTAAAGCAGTAGCATTCATTTTGGGATGGTTTTTGGATCAACTTTGGGAGTAGTGACCAGAGTTCAACAACCAGTTCTTTTTTTTGTTTCCGGCTTATCCGGTGAGTTGCGCGCCTGGTGATGCATAAGGCCGGCCCTGTAGAATGATCCGCCTTCCGGCTTCCACAGGGCCGGCCCTGGCTCGTTTCCATCTTTTTTATTACGGACCACATAAATGTAGCCCGTCCGAAAATCAAAAGAGCTGCCCGCGGGGTGCAGGCAGCTCAGGTATGGGTTTTATTTGGTTAAGGCAGTTGGAAAGAACTTTACTTTATGGTTTCCAGCACGCGGGGCGCCGCTTCGCGGATGGCCGGGCTGGCCTTGTCTTCAAACTTTTTGAAGTTCCGGACAAAGCGGGCGGCCAGGTCTTGTGCTTTGGAATCGTAGGCTACCCTATCGGCCCAGGACTGCCGGGGGTCGAGCATTTCGGAGGGCACGCCAGGGCAGGAGGCGGGCATCTGCAGGCCAAAGACCTCGTGGGTATGGAAGGGCACCCTTTCCAGCTCACCACCCAGCGCGGCGCTGATCATGGCGCGGGTATAGCGGAGGTTGATGCGCGAACCGGTGCCGTAGGCGCCGCCCGTCCAGCCGGTATTGACCAGCCAGACATTCACATCGTGCTTCTGCATCTTTTCACCCAGCATTTCCGCATAGTGTGTGGGGTGAAGCGGCAGGAAGGGCGCGCCGAAGCAGGCGGAGAAGGTGGCCTGCGGCTCGGTAACTCCTTCTTCGGTGCCGGCTACCTTGGCGGTGTAGCCGGAAATGAAGTAATACATGGCCTGCTCGGGCGTCAGGCGGCTGATGGGCGGCAACACGCCGAAGGCGTCGCAGGTCAGGAAAAAAATATTTTTTGGATGGCCGCCGACGGACGGCGCCAGGGCGTTGTCGATGTGGTGGATGGGGTAGGAAACGCGGGTGTTCTCCGTAATGGCGTCACTTTCGTAATTGGGCGCGCGGGTGCCCTCGTAAAAATGGATGTTTTCCAGGAGGGCGCCATGTTTGATGGCCCGGTAGATCTGCGGCTCCTTCTCTTCGGCCAGGCCGATGGTCTTGGCGTAGCAGCCGCCTTCGAAGTTGAAGACGCCTTCGTCCGACCAGCCGTGCTCATCGTCCCCGATCAGGGGGCGTTCCGGGTCGGCCGAAAGGGTGGTCTTGCCGGTGCCCGACAGGCCGAAGAAGATGGCTGTATCCCCATCCCGGCCCACGTTGGCGGAGCAGTGCATGGACAGTACGCCATGTTCTTTGGGCAGCACGTAATTGAGCACCGAGAAAATGCCCTTCTTGATCTCACCGGTATAGCCGGTGCCGCCAATGATGACCTGTTTTTTAGTGAAATTGATGATGGCGAAGTTGTGCTGCCGGGTATTGTCCTCACCCGAATAGGCATGGAAACCGGGAGCGCAGAGGATGGACCAGTCCGGCTCGAAATTCAGCAACTCCTCTTCATCTGGGCGCAGGAACATATTGTAGGCGAAGAGGTTGCTCCAGGGAAATTCGCTCACCAGGCGGATGTTCATGCGGTAGTCCTCGTCGGCGCAGGCATAGGCGTCGCGCACGAAAACATCTTTACCCTGAAAGTAGGATGTGACCTTTTGGTAAAGCTGATGGAAATATTGAGGATCAATGGGCTTGTTGATAGGCCCCCAGTCGACGGAGTGAGCAGTGTTTTCATCCTTTACGATAAAACGATCCAAAGGGGAACGGCCGGTAAATTCACCGGTTTCGACCGCCAGGGCGCCGGAATTGGCCAATACGCCCTGACCTCGTTTAATGGTTTCTTCCATGAGGGCTTCCGGGCTGAGGTTCCAGTAAGCATTTCTCACGCGGCGAATGCCGAGGCTTCCAAGATCGGCCGCCGGGTTCTTGATCTCAAATCTCTCCATCGGAATAAATGTTTTTTGCCAGTTTTAAAATAGCCGTGGCGCTGATGAAAGGCCGCGCCACGGGTTGCTATGAATAGTACTAACTAAACCTGACCTGGTGTGCCCTGGATGGAAATTCCCGGCTATAAGCCGAAAAGGAGTGGTTTGGTATTTGGTTCTATCCGGTTATCAGGGCTTTTTAACGGCAAAAGCCACCACAAAAGTACAGGTTTTCTCCATTAGAGAAAATTTCTCTAATGAATTTTTTTTAAATTTGTTCGTGTAAAATTTACATTATGAGTATAAGAGAACTGGATACCGTCAAGCTCATCTTCGGCCTCAAGGTGCACTTCCTGCGCCAGCAAAAGGGCTTGTCCTACCAACAGCTGTCCGACAAAACGGGGCTGGCCCTTTCCTACCTGCACAACATCGAAAAGGGAAAAAAGTACCCCAAGGCCGACAAGATCATCACCCTGGCCAAAGCCCTGAACACCGATTACAATTACCTGGTCTCCCTGGATGCCGACAAGCGCCTGAAACCCATCGTAGACCTGCTGCACTCCGATTTCCTGAAGATCTTCCCGCTGGAATTATTCGGCATCAACATGCCCAAACTGGTGGAACTGCTCTCGGCAGCCCCCGACAAGGTCAACGCCTTTATCAGCACGGTGATCAAGATCGTGCGCAACTACCACCTGCAGGGAGAGGATTTCTACAAGACGGCCCTGCGCTCCTATCAGGACCTGCACGACAACTACTTCGAAAGCCTGGAACAGGCCGTGCGGGACTTCAAAGAAAAGAACGCCCTGCCGCAGGCGCCACCGGCAACGCCCCGTCAGTTGGAAAGGCTCCTGGCCCGCAATTATCAGATAGAGATCGACCGCGAATTCCTGTCTGCCCGGCCCGCCCTGAAAGAAGTGCGCTCTTTTTATTCGCCGGGGCGGAAAGTGCTGTTCCTCAATGACGGCCTGTCCAGCGCTCAGGAAAATTTCCTGTTGGCCAAAGAACTCGGTTTCCAGTACCTGAAACTCACAGAGCGCCCCTACGAAACCCGCATGGCCGAAGTCGATTCCTTCGATAAGCTGCTCAACAACTTCAAGGCTTCCTACTTTTCCGTCGCACTGTTGATGGACGAGCTGGAGATCATAAAGGACATCGAAGAAATGGCCCGCTGGGAACGCTGGGACGGCGAGCAGTTCCTCGAACTGCTGCCCAAATACGACGTGACCCCGGAAATGCTCATCCAGAGGCTGGCCAATATCCTGCCGCAGCACTTCGGCATTCAGGACCTGTTCTTCCTGCGTTTCTTCACCGGCCCGGACCTGAAGAAGTTCGAAATGACCAAGGAGATGCACCTTTCCCAACTGCACAACCCCCACGCCAACCAGTTGGACGAGCACTACTGCCGCCGCTGGATCTCCATCAACAGCATCCGCAGGCTGCGCGCCCTGCAGGACATACAGAACCAGGAGGAGCCCATCGTCGGCGCCCAGGTCTCGCGCTACTGGGGAACCCCCAACGCCTACTTCTGTATCAGCATCGCCAAGGCCGGCCACAATAACAACCAGAACAGCACCAGCTTCACCATCGGCCTGCTGGTCAACGACAAGCTCCGCCAGCTGTTCCGCTTCCTGTCCGATCCCGGGCTGCCCGTCCGGGATGTGCACACCACCTGCGAACGCTGCGGCATCTCCGATTGTGAAGCCCGGGCGGTGCCGCCTGCGGTATTGCACCACAACCGGGTGAAGGAGCAGATCAAAGAGACGCTGGAGGCGTTGGAAAAAGAAGTAAAGGTGAAGTAAACCTTTTCATATTTTAGGCTGGAATAGGTGGAAATACATAGAAATACGATGGAAATGCTTGCCTCTTTTGTGATTTAATGGGCGAAAAGTGAAATAATTGCATAGATTTCGCCCATTTCATTTTTTTCTTTGGGCGAAATCTGTATTTTCAAGTTGGATTTCGCCAAAAGTTAATCCGAATGAAAAAAAACTTTGTCGGCCGGGAAAAGGAACGCCAGATACTGATGGAAGCGCTCCAGTCCAATGAGCCGGAGATGGTGGCGGTGATCGGCAGGCGGCGGGTGGGAAAAACTTTTCTGATCAAGCAGGTTTATGCGGAGCATATATTATTTGAAGTGACGGGCCTGCAGGATGCGGATCTGAAAAAACAACTGTCCAATTTCAGTTTTGCCCTTTCCCGGCATTCGGGCAGCAAAGTTCCGCTCAAAACGCCCGCCAACTGGCTGGAAGCATTTCAGATGTTAGTCCTTCAGTTGGACCAGATGCCCGATGAACCTAAGAAAGTCGTTTTTTTTGATGAAGTCCCCTGGCTGGCATCCAAGAAGCCGGACTTTTTGACCGGTTTGGGGTTCTTCTGGAATAGTTGGGCAGTGAATAGGAATATTGTAGTAGTGATCTGCGGCTCGGCAGCTTCCTGGATGATAGAAAAAGTGGTCAATAACCGGGGGGGGCTGCACAACCGGATCACCAGGCGCATCTTTCTGGAGCCTTTTAACCTGGCTGAAACGGAAGCCTATTTACAAAGCCGAAACATTCATTTCAACCGGTATCAGATCGTGGAGTTGTATATGGCTTTGGGGGGCATTCCCCATTATTTGAAGGAAGTCAAAGGCGGAAAAAGCGCCGTTCAG
>CAYQKY010000321.1:0-5799 GCA_964418125.1 uncultured Phaeodactylibacter sp. | reverse complement strand
TTCCTCGCCAGAAACAGCCGCGGATACATCATATTCAGCCACTTCGAATGGAAGCGCCCCTCAGTTTCCGTATTGGTAGAGAACTTATAGCCTTCCTCGTCCACCTGCCCGGTATAGGCCAGGTAGGTCTGCAGGTTTTCCTGGTATTTATCCGGGTAGATAAACTCCTTGCCAGTGTTGTAAGGCGGATCGATATAGATCATTTTCACCTTGCCATAGTAAGATTTCTGAAGCAGTTTCAACACCTCCAGGTTGTCGCCTTCAATGAAGAGGTTTTGCGTACTGTCCCAATCCACACTTTCCTCCGGGGCGGGCTTCAGCGCGCCGATGCTTGGCTCCTGTATGATCTTAAAGCAGTTCTTTTTGCCCGCCCAGTGCAGGCCAAAGCGCTCGTCGGCGGTATCGATGTCTTCACCAAGGGAGAGTTTGAGTTTTTCGAAGTCGACCTTGTTACCTTCGGTGAAGGCTTCCGGGAAAAGCTGGCGTAGCTTTTCAAGTTGCTGGGCGCGGATGTCGGCGGAGGTGAGGGGGAGCTTGTCTGGCTGCATGCATTCAATCATTTTGAGGGTTCCTGGAATGGAAAGAGCCTAAGGGATTTGCTTCTTGTTTCATGATAAGCACCCGAATCTTTTCTATCCGGGAAGGCTCCCGATTCAGGACAGGTAATTTGGAGTGCCAATTCTAAGGTATTTTTAGCAAAAGATTCAATTTCGCCGTCACTAACATCTGAACCACTTAGGTTGAAGTGAGCGCCTACCTGATTCCTAATAAAGGAAAGCTTTTTCAATTCTTCGAAGTAGGGCGTTAGGGCGACTTCCTGCACAGGGAGGCTAGGATCGTAAGCTCCAGAAGCGTTTTTTGAAAGTCTTTCTGACTTTAAATGTTTGCTTAGTTTCGCAACCCCGTCCATCAATTCACCTAAAGTATAATCTTGCCCAGGTTTTCGACGGACGCGGCATGCATAAGTGAGGGTCAAATAATCAAGCACATTCTCCAGAAGTATCCCTGCCTTACCAGCCACTATTTGGCGGTCAAAATATTCGCTTTCCAGAGCTTCCTGTAATTCTCTGATTTGATCTTTTCCGTATTGTAAGCGCATTCCATTTTCAAATTTCCACCTTCTGAGTTCAACAAAATGAACATTATTGGCAGGTGCACGATGGTAACGATATCTATCCCGCCAGGGTCTGTAGTGGGTTGTAACTAGAACATGGGCAAAATTGTCTGCCAGATCATGGAGCAATGCAATGAACCGGTCAAGATGATCTGCATCAACAGACATCACCACATCATCCAGGACGAGAAGCGTGTCCGAGTTCCCATACTTCTTAGCCAAGGCCAAAAAAACACAAATACCAAGAGTATCGAGATGAGATTCGCTGTAAAGAGATTGCGGAGCTATATCGGTGAGATCCTGGAAATTACCGGAAAGCTCGACGGATTTTCTTGCACTTTGCTTAACCGTCAATTTAATGGAACCGATATTTTCATTTGGGTGAAGCCTCTGATAGAGGGTGTCAACCTCACCGGATATGGATTCCAGTTCTTGCTCAATGTAATCTTTTCGAGTGGATTCAACGATCGAAAAGGCGCGGTTGGCAGCATTGAGAAGGACTTCTGACTCCTTCGCCTTAAATTCAAATTGAAGTATCTTGTCATACTGGCTTTTAATCAGATTTTTCTGATTGATGGTCCGTTCTGCACCGGCTTTTCTTTCATTTAAACCAGCAAGTATTGGTTCAAGGATTTCTTTTGAATCCTCAAAAAGTTGTATTCTTTCTTCTATAGATAAAGTTTCTTTTTTTAAGGGGATTTCGAAAGTTGCCAAGCTTTCTATATTGTTTGTGAAGGATAAGAGGGAATTGTTAAGCTGTGTTTTTAAGTTTTCCAGGAGGTTCCTTGCGCTTGATTCTTCCCTGATCGCCTGGCTTTTTCTTTGCATCAGGTCTTTAAGGATTTTGTTAGCGTTGAGCCGACCTTGAATCGAATTCAACAATGCTATCCTATTCACTGGGCTTTCACACAAGGGGCAATACTGTAATTCCTCTTGCTGGTCAATGTGAGTTTTTGCATGTTCTAAAAGGCTGAGTAAGTTCTGATTCATCTCCTCATCCTCTGCTTCAGCTCTTTTTAAATCAAGTTCTACGGCCTTCAGGGCAGCAGCCTTTTCTAAAAGGGTGTTTTGCTGAGACTGCAATCTTAGGAGGCTTGAGTTAATATCCTCCCAGTATCTTATAAGTTCATTTATGCCCTTAATTTGTTCTTGTTCTGCCACTATATCTTTTTCCGATTCTGCCTTTGCCCATTTTCGCCAGTCTCCGAGTGGGGAACCTTCCCTTTCCCAGGCAGCTTCTATGGTGCTGGTTGCTTCACCCAATGTTCTTGCCTGTGCATCGTATTCCCGGCTTAAGTTACGGATCATCTCCCTCAATCCGTTTTCGGACCCAACAATTTGTTCGACATCAATGTAATCCTGAAGCTCCTCATAACGCTTTGCAGGTTGTGCATCTACAAGCTTGACGATTTGGCTACGCCTTAAATAACGCAGGTTCGGATAAGTAACAGAAGGATTTTTATTGAATCCACTTCCAGAAAACGTTGCAGAAAACGAACCTTGATCAGTTGTCAATGAAATACTGACATCAGAGTGATGGGAAAGAGCTGAAGCCAGGAATTTCTTCTCGTGGCCCGACCTGTCTTGAATAGATCCGAGGCTATTGGTGCATAAGCAAGTAAACGCATCAGCTATAGTAGACTTTCCTGTCCCATTTTCGCCAAAGATCATTGTAAGTTTTTTCCCGGAGTCAAAATCCAGTATAAATGGCCTCGTGGCGCCACGAAAAGCGTTTATCTCAAACTTAAGGAGTTTCATGACTTTGGTTTTTTTGTTTTGGGGACTTGATCGGTTGCTCCAGAGCAACTTTCCATGCACTTTCATTCAATTTCCCTTGGGCGAGGTTATTTATAAAAGACGATTTGCCGTCCTCCATTATTAAACCTTCTTCCAGGAGTTTTTTGAAAATTAGTTCAGCCAGTTTTTCATTGGGGTTTTGTCCTTCTACCATATTCCCTCTATTTAATTTCCCATTGAATAAAAAAAAGTTCTTCCTCTTCAACGGATTGCTGTAAATGCCGCTCAACATCTTCAATAAGAGCATCTTTATTTCGCTCTATCTCCTTTGCTGCTTTATCATACTCCCGCCATGCCTCGTCCCTTTCCGATTCTAATTGCCGACGTTTCTTTTCCAACTGCAATTTTTCAGGTAGATTTGTCGCAAAGCGCGCCTGCCTTTTAATTTCCTTTATCTGTTGGTCAAGCTCTTTTAGGTTAATTTTCAGTGAGTTCCTGCGGTCTTCCCCCCATTTGTCGAGTTTTTCCAATTCTTGTTCAAAGAACTGCATGTTCCTTACACCAATGTCATCAAGTATTTCTGTTTTTTGTTTAAATAGATTCTTTTCTAATTCTTGTAATAATGATTCCGGAGGTAGCGTAAATTGAATGCCTTCTTGAGAAGAAAGTGAAAAAAAACGATGACAGTGTTCAAAATCAAGTACTTGCCCCTCTTCAGTAATTGCGCTTAATAAGACATAATCTTCTGCTTCAAATGTGGCTACTGAGAGACTGCGGGCGATAAGCCACCCGGTTTGCCCAACTAGAGGCTCGAGAATGGTGATCTTTTTTGGGGAGCTAGAATAATCAAAACTTAGCCGTTTATTAAGTAAGGTAATTGCCTTACATTCCTCAATAATGCATTGTGCTAGGGGATGGCCAATTCTGTATACATTTGCGTCGTGAATATTTTTGCCAATCTTGTAAGGGCCTGCATGGATTTTGAGGTCAGGGAATGGGTTGGTTCGAAGTCGAAATTCATAACGATCAGATTCGAATTCGGCATTCTCGCCAACATAATACTTGGTAAGGTCCCATAGCCAGGACTCATAGCGAGAAAGATAATCACGGCTTTTTTTGAGATTGATCCGCAGCTTTTCGTGTACCTCTTCATCGAAATTTTCCAGCAACTGTTCCCGGGTTTGTTTCAGGGCGTTGCTGATTTGAGATTCCAATTCAGCCTGCAGCTCGTTGAAGGCCGTTTCGATTTGCTCCGGCGTCCGGCACTCCTGATAGATTTGAGCAATGCGCTTCTCAAAATCCACGCCGCTTTCGATGGCGCCCAGCACTTCATCGCTGGCGCCGAAGACCCCGCTGAACAGCTTGAATTTTTCGCTTAACAATTGGTATACCCGTTGGTCCGCCGCATTTGCCTTGTTCAAGAAGTTTACCACCACTACGTCAAACTTTTGCCCGTAGCGATGGCAACGGCCGATGCGCTGTTCAACCCGCTGGGGGTTCCATGGCATGTCGTAGTTGACCAGCAAAGAACAAAACTGAAGGTTGATGCCCTCGGCAGCAGCTTCCGTGGCGATCATAATGGTGGCTTCATCCCGGAAATAATCCACCAGTGCCGCCCTAATATCCGCAGTCCGGGAGCCGGTAACCCTGTCGGTATCTTTATAGCGTTCGTGCCAGTTTTTGTATATCAGCCTGGATTTCGGGTCATTGTTTGAGCCGTTGAACAAGACCACGTTGCCCGCGTACCCTCGTTCTTCCAGGATATTCAGCAGGTATTCCTGCGTACGCCTGCTTTCCGTGAAGATAATAGCCTTCCGGTTGGCACCCAGCCGTTCCAGCTCACGGAACCCATTCTGAAGAGCGGTAAATAGCTTTTCGCCTTTGGAGTTTTTTCGGATGGATTTTGCCAGGCGCTCAAATTCCTTAAGGTCCTGAATTTCCTGTTTGATGTATTCGATGTCCTGTTCGTTCAACTGATATGCCCAGGGTGGCAATTCCTCCTCCTCCCATTCATCTTTCAGTTCATCTAGTGTCTCAAAGTCCTCTGCAATATCTTCGCTGACATCATCCGCTTCATGCACAACCACAATTTTTTCCAGCTTCTTAGCCAATGCTTCCAAAGTCCCTGAAATAGCGAAAGTGGAAGACGCCAGAAGCCGCCTGAGGATCAGAGTCATCAGTTTCCTTTGGCTTGCCGGCAGTGCATAGAGGTTATCCCGTTGCAGGTAATCAGAAACCAGGTCGTATAGGCGCTGTTCTTCTTCCGTGGGATAGAACTCTTCTACCAGAGCGATACGGTTGGTATAGTTCACGTATTCCAATACCTGCCGACGTAAAGTTCGCTTGCAGATGGGCATAAGGCGCTCTTTCAGTTCCCTGAATACTTCTTCATCTGCACTGCCATTCACCCGGCTGTATTGAGACCGGAAGCTGGCCAAATCGCCAAAAGCATAATCGTCGATGATACTAACCAGCCCGTATAGTTCCAGGAGTGAGTTCTGCAAGGGTGTGGCAGTGAGCAGAATCTTTGGCTTATCTTCTAAAGAATGCTTGATGGAACGGGCTATCTTATTTCCCGGTTTGTAGACATTCCGAAGGCGGTGGGCTTCATCGATCACCACCAGGTCCCAGTTAATATGCCGGACATATGCCTCCTTCGACCGGGCAAACTGGTAGGAGCAAATTATTACAGCATCAGTTTGGTCAAAGGGATTAAGGTTGCCAGCTTTGACAAATTCATTAAAAGATTTACTTTCCAGGATAACAGAAGGATGAAAAAATTTATCCTGCAATTCCTGGCTCCACTGTTTGCGCAAATTGGAGGGCGTAATGATCAATATCTTCCGCTTCCGTTCCGCCCACTTCTGGGAGATGACCAGCCCTGCCTCTATGGTTTTCCCAAGCCCCACTTCATCCGCCAGGATAGCACCCTTCGATAGTGGAGACCG
>CAYQKY010000320.1:0-5822 GCA_964418125.1 uncultured Phaeodactylibacter sp. | reverse complement strand
TCAACTTCAATTTGAGGAGTAGTTTTCACCAATTTGTCTTTTAAGATCAATCCAAAATATTTCATGATCACGGGTTTAAAATTTGAGCGTGGAGAAAATAGCTTCCTGATTGAGACGGCTTCCATACTACTGTACATGAGGGAGCTAAACGCCACGAAGGCCTGGTGTGTTCGTAGGTGTTTTCGTGTCTTAGTGGCAAGAAAAAAACACCAGAGCTTCATAGCTCACACCTCCAACTCCCCAAAAAAATCATAAGCCTCCTCGTACCGATCCAGCGGCCGCACCGGCAGCAATTCCTGCGGAACCAGCGGGCTGTCCACTTCCACCTCCAGGCCGCAGCGCCAGGCCAGCTTGGCGTAGCCGAGGGTTGGGTGCGAGATGAATTTATCGATCATCGCTCCCAGGCTGCGCTTTTTCAGGTTCTCCGGTTTTTCAAACTCCCGGAGCACCGCTTCCACTTTGGCCTGTCTACGCTCCAGCATAGCTTCGTGGTAGCGCAGGTGAAGGCCTGCGAAAAAGCCCCACCTGCCTTTCTTCTGGGCTAGCTTCCTGAAAATGGGAATATCTTCCTCCAGGCCTTTCCAGTCTTCCACCATCAGGTGCTGCATGGCCAGGCAATACACGCCGCCCCGGGATTTCATCTCTTCATGCTGGCTATCGCGCAGCCGGCTGTAGCGCCGGATCAGCGGCTCGTTGTCGCTTATTACAGCATAGCTGACATGGTCTACCCCATAGTGCAGGGTCTTGGCATCATACTGCCGAACCCGATACTCATCGATGCGGCCGCAGGTGTAGAAGCATTGCTTAGTACGAGGGAGGTCGTTCTCAATGAAAAAAGCGT
Organism: uncultured Phaeodactylibacter sp.; assembly: GCA_964418125.1. Taxonomy (GTDB): domain Bacteria; phylum Bacteroidota; class Bacteroidia; order Chitinophagales; family Saprospiraceae; genus JACJXW01. The sequence goes on along the minus strand of CAYQKY010000320.1, from coordinate 4,981 downwards.
TTAAGGCTCTCCATTCCCAATAGTACCAAAATGAACCCAAAGCCCGCGGCCTGGATTCTTCATCCTGGATAAACCTCAAATTTTTCTTTTCCTGCTCAAGGTATGTTTGGTTTAGCTCAGAAAGTCGTTGTAAACTCATCTTAGAAGTTATCTAATTTCAGAATATTGATTTCTCCACTTGGTTTTTTAACAAAAGTTGCTGTTTTGGTCAATTTCCCGGCATTTTTTGCCGCATTAATAGTCCCGGCAAGTTGCGCCAAATCACCACCTTGCTGAAACATCCTGGTGATTACATGATCTAGCCAATCATCACTCATCTGCTGCGGCAGAGGCGGCGTGCTGCCCATATTAGCCGCATTCAACGCCACCCCGCTCCCCGAGCCCACTTTGGCCTCATTGATGATGATGTTGTCCACTTCGCCATTGGGAGCGTACTTAATAAAAACGTTGTCGAAGCCGTTGGCATTGCCGCCGGGTATCTGGCTGGGCAGGCTCACTTCAAAAGGGGGAGAGCTATAGCCGTTGCGGTTGAACAACATTTCCGAAAGCTCTTCGCCGTACTGGCCCAGAAGGCCCGAGTCGGTGGTTGCCAGTATGTCGTCCACCTTGCTTTTGAGGCTTCCCGGGGCGCTTACCTTTATTTTCATGGCGCTGCCGCTGATCAGAGAGGAGTTGATATAGCCTGACCCCGTAGGAGCTACAGCAGGCAGGCTTTTAATATCGCCTATGTCTATGAAGAGGAACCCATCCACCCTTTTTATGTCAATGACACCTTCGTGTACCTCAAATACTTCATCTCCAAGGTTGTCGACTATTTTAACTTTATCAGCCGCATCTTCCAGCCTCACGGACCAGCCCAGGTTGCCGACCTTGTCCATCAGGCTGCTGAATATTCCCTTGAAGAATTTCTGCACATCCTTGAAGAGCTTCAGCGCTTTAAACCCCCATTTGGCTACTTTCGTTACCTTTCCCAGAAACTTAAATACCTTTCCCGGGCCGATTATCCCAACCAGGCCGGCAATGAACTCGACGCTGCCGGATAGATATTCTCCATCCTGCAGTGCAACGAAAGCGTTTTTGAACGACAGAAAATCGCCGACAACCGGCGAACATTCGAGCAATAAGGTGGGCGCTTCCTGCTTCAGGAACTCCCACATAATGTAAGCCAGGGCTTCCCATTCCTCCTGTGTCTCGGGAAAGGGGATGCCCTGGGCGGCCATCAGTTGATCGAGTTCCGTGCTCAAGTGCTGAATGGCGGCCCAGCCTTCGGTCATGCTGGTGTAAATGGCCTGTAGCCTGGCCCGCTCGGTTGAATACCCTTCTGCCTGGACCAACTGGCTTTCCTCGGTAAGGAAGAGTTGCATCCAAAGCGCTGAGTTGACAGCCAGATATTGTGGGCAACAGTCGTTGAAAAACTGCTCTATCGAGGCGAGTTTTGCCGGTGAAAATGGAGAACTGTAAGCATCATTCTGTAATAACAGAAATGCAAGTTCCAACGCCTGCCCCGAAGCGCCGTCAAACCCCTTCTCCTCCATAAAATCAAAAGCAGTATCCAGCACCTGAGCGAGTTCCGGATCTTCCTGGTTGTTCAAAATATAGTTGACGATGCCCGGTGTGATGTGCGGATAGCTTTCCATCCAGGCCCGTTGCGCATCGGTGTATTCCACCCACTGGCCGATCCAGTCCCTGAGTTCCGCCAGGGCGCACTGCTCAAAGTTTCCTCCGTAAATGCAGTCTGTACTGAAGATCTCCAATAACTGATCTCTGTCGAGGTGGAGATCATAGCCCAGGGCCAGGATGCGCAACGAGCTCTCTTCGATGATGTTTTTCAGGCAGCTGTTCATCGATCCGTGAGGGGCGCTCAGAAAACCGTCCAGTTGGTGAAAGAAAACCAGAGGGTTGGGGCCTGTTTGCCCAAATTCATCGCTGCAGTTTTCCTGGATCATATCCCACAGGGAAGGGCCGCTGTACACGAGGCCGTATTCTTCCTTGAACTTGTTGACTGCCTGGGCGATCAGGTATTCGTCTCCTGTCAAGCCTTCCAGGTTATAATAGTTGCCGACGTAGAAGGTATTTACCCCATTGCCACTATTACCTGTAATTGGGATATCTCCACCTCCATGGTTGAACCCAAACCAATCATGCCAGTACAGCCCGGGTTCTGTAGGTTCGCCTGTTTCAAAACAATCATATTCCGTTACTGAAAAAGTAAAAATGTCAGTCCAGAAAACAGATGCTATTGCCGGGAGATAAACCCTGATGGAGCTCGTCTCACCGGGATAACAATCAATATATCTTTCTTCCAGGAATTGAGGGCTTTTATATTTTTTAGTTATTTGCCCACCTTCAACGGCGACTGAATGGTCAATACAACCGTCCCAATTAATCTGAAGGATGTTTCCTGTGAAGTTTTGTGGATAAATGCCGGCGCTGTCAGATAGGTACTCGTCATCCCCCTGGATCAAAAGAAGCCGGGAGTCTAACCCGCCGTATCCATCATGAAAAAAAGCCACGAAAGGCTCTTTGCCCAATACTATGGTGGAAAATTCCAGGATCTTTACCGGGACGATCAACACTTCTATAGTCCCGGCATAAGCTAAAGTGTCTGCGAAATCCCAGATCAACTCCAGGCTGGCCATTACATTGAGAATGGAATCATTCTCACACATTGAAGAAGTCCCTGTTATTGATGATTGCCGGCCTTCAAAGTATTGCCTGGCTTCATCTATGGAAAATTGCCACTGGCCACCGTCCGGGCTTCGATAATCCGTAGGAGAGAAAGGAACGCCCACTTCATTTGGCGAAAGGCGATAAGAGGTAAGGTCTTTTTCACAGGAAAAAAAGATGATCGTGGACAGCAGAACGAAGGCTATCCGCAGCAGTGTTTTTGAGAACATGATCCTAAAGCTTTTGAGGTTAAAAAATACGCCGCCCCACTCCCGGCAGTGGCCGGAAAGCAAGCTTCAGGTTAGAACGTGTAGTAGTTTGTCCGCCAGAGGATAACGAGAGCGCTATCACGCTATCGGATTGACGCGGTTCGCAATGATAAACAATGATTTTTTTTTTTGCAAGACGCGCACGTTTTTTAACATTTCCCCCCGCTCAGGGCCGGTGAAAGGATATTTTTCAGCTGCCCTTCATTGATGGGACGCGGGTTTACCGTCTTCGACGCAAAAAATTTTAGCGGCCCGAGTTAGCGTTGGCTTTTCGTCTCTGATCCTGGACAAACGTCATTGCAGCTACGCGATCCGTTATATTCAGTAGCTTTGTATATTGCAGCAACAGAACACCAACAGACAATGAGAAAACATGCATAAGAATAGTAACCTTTGGACGATTCGGGGCAATAGGGGAACCTTTGTTAAAGTCGGAAGTCGGAAATGCGAAACCGGAACAAGGCTCGAAGTGCGCACAGGCCACCCGGCCTGCCATTTCCGACTTCCGATTTCCGACTTCAAACTTCCTTTTGTTAAGGAAGCTCTATTTTTTATGGTGCAGGCCCCTTTCGCCCTCTTTCCGCCGCCCCGGCGAGACATTGTTCCGACTTCCGCGTTCCGACTTCCGACTTTAAGGCGCCGCTTGCACCTACAGGCCTTCCGACTTGCGCACTTTCTGGCACTGGCAGCCCTCCTCCTCACCTCCTGTTCCCAGAACATCTACCCCGACCGCAGCCAGTTCCTCAAGGACGGCCAGCCCGTCCCGACGGTGGACCTCACCTATTACAAAAGCGTACAACTGCGCCCGGGGCAGGACTCCACCCTGGCGGTGGCCATGGCCATTTCGGGGGGCGGCTCCCGTGCTTCCAATTTCGGCATCGGCGTCATGCTGGGCCTGGAACAGATCAGCACTGGAGGGGATGAGGATATGCTCGATCAGGTGGATTACCTATCGACCGTTTCCGGCGGGGGCTTTGCCGCCGGGGCCTATGTCTCCGCCCTGTACGACCATCAGTTCTACAACCGCACCGAGCCGTTCAGCCTTAGGAGCTACCTGGATCGGCAGATCCGGGAGGATATGGCATTCCCCTACGCCGGCGTGCTGGTGCGCGCCAATTTCAACCCGGTCCTGTGGTTCTCCCTGGCCGATGACGGCGACGCCCTGGAGCGCTCCATCGACGAGCATGTGCTGGGCTACCGGCGGCGCGCCCGCGAAGCCCGGAAAAACCCGCGCAGCCTGCGCCTGGGCGACTTCTTCGTACCCGCCGGAAGCCCGGAGCCGGTGCGCTTCCCCATGCACATTACCAACAGTTCTACCCTGAATACGATGACCATCTTCCCTTTTACCCCCGATATTCTGGAACGCTATCAGGTGCGGGGGTATACCCACCGGCTGGCAAAGGTGGTCCGGGAAAGCCTCGACCCTTTCCAGGTACCGCTGGCCGTGGGCATCAAATCGAGCGCCAGTTTCCCGGTCCTCATTTCCAATACTACCCTCCACAGCCGGTACTCGCCGGAGCGCCCCTTTCTGCACCTCATCGATGGGGCCATGACCGATAATATTGGGTATTATTCAGCCCTGCAGATCCTCAAGCAGGAACGGGCGCCGCGGAAAATACTGCTCATCGTCGATGCCGACGCCGCCGGGAATCGCTATACTTTTTCCAAGCGGGAAGGGGCTGTTTTTTCCCTCAATGTGATGGGCCGGCTACCGTCCAGCGGACTCGACGCCCGCCGCGCCACCCTGGTGCGGGACATCCGGGACGTCTGCCGCCAGTACGGCATCACTCCCGTTTTTTTCAGCTTTAACGTCCTGCTGGAAGGCGCCAATGAGCCTTTGCCGGAAGAATTCAGAATAAAAGACGAACAGGAACGCCTGATCCGGCTGATCCGACAGGGGCAAGCGCTTTCGCCAGCCGACCGTCAGGTCCTTTATGAACTGCTGACCCACATCGGCACCAAGCTCACCATCACGGATCAAGAGCAGGAACTGCTGCTGTACGCCGGGCAGCTTATCGTGGAAATGAGGGAAGGGGAGATCAGGA
>CAYQKY010000319.1:1813-5827 GCA_964418125.1 uncultured Phaeodactylibacter sp. | reverse complement strand
TTTCCATAGGAGCTTTGCTGTCCCCCTTGAGGGGGATACAGGGGGTGATTTGGAGCTTTTCACCCCCCTACCCCCCTCAAGGGGGGCGCGGGCACTTGGCCGTAAGGGAGGGGGCGGTATGGCTGCGGTGCAGTTCCTGGTTTTAGGCATTCGTTTTGGAGTATTCGGTATTCCGCACTTTCCATAGGAGCTTTGCTGTCCCCCTTGAGGGGGATACAGGGGGTGATTTGGAGTTTTTCACCCCCCAACCCCCCTCAAGGGGGGCGCGGGCACTTGGCCGTAAGGGAGGAGGCGGTACGGCTGCGGTGCAGTTCCTGGCCAGAGCTTTCGTTTTGAAGTATTTGGCATTCGGTATTCCGCACTTTCTATAGGAGCTTTGCTTCCCCCTCTCTTCCCGGTGTTTTCCCGCAGCTTAAGAGAGGGGGTGCCCTCGCCACAAGCGAGGGCGGGGGTGAGTTCCAAGCCCGGCAGAAGGCTACCTCGTCAACGTCAACACCAACGTCACCAGCGAGATCGCCGTCGTCCCATAACTCACCCACCGGAACACCGGGTCCGAGACGCTCGTCACGCGGGCCTGCATGGGCTCGACGTAGACCAGGTCGTTCTGCTGCAGGTAGAAGTAGGGCGACTCGAAAATGTTCTTGTCCTTCAGGCTCAGGCGGGCGTACTCGCGCTTGCCGTTCTGTTCACGGACGACGGTGATGCGGTTGCGGTCGGCGTAGTAGGTCAGGTCGCCGGCCATGCCGATGGCCTCCAGGAGGGTGATGCGCGGGTTCATGGTGGTGAGGGTGCCGGGGGCGCCCACCTCGCCGAGCAGGGTAAAGCGGAAGTTGAGAAAGCGAATGTTGACCACGGCGTCCTTCAGGTATTCGTAGAGGCGGCCCTGGAGGAGGTCGCGCGCCTCGTCCAGCGTCAGGCCGCTGACAGGCACCTGCCCCAGCACAGGGAAGTCGATGCGCCCCAGGCTGTCGACCAGGTAGCCGGTGAGGAGGAGGCCGCCGCCCTGGCCGCCTACGCCCATGTTCTGCCCGCCTCTCATGCCCATCCCCCCGTCCCGGTTAAACGGCTTGGCGGCTTCCTCGTTGTAGCTGTCCACCGTGATGTGGAGGATGTCGTCCGGCTGTATGCGGAGCTGCCGGCGGTTGATGATGTCCTCCACAGTCCCGTAGGGCAGGGTGGGCTCTTCGTTGAAGTTGACCAGCTGCCGGTGGTTGACGCAGGAGGAGAGGGCGGTGGCTAATATTAGAAGGGGAAGAAGGTGCTTCATTGTTGGCCGCAGAGTGCAGGGTTAATCTCGATAGATACGGATCAATTGATTCGATAAGTCATTCAGTTCGCTTATGGCGGAATGGATTTTGTCCGCCAGGCGCGATCAGCAGGTGCATGAGGTGTTAATCTTCTGAATCCTGATCTGCAATATCCACCTCAATCTCTTCTCTGTGTCCATGGTAATAACGCATCGCATTGGTAATGTCTTCAGCGGTAAGCCCTTGGAAGGATTGCAGCAATTCTACATCCGTGGCGCCCATTTGTTTGGCTTCAACGATGCTCCAAACCGGTATTCTGGTATTACGAATGCATGCCCGCCCTCCACAAACTCCCGGCGTATGCGTAATCCCTACAGCCGGAATATTAAAATACTGAAGCAGCTCCGCCAACAGCTGAGCCTTCTCCTCAGTAGTCATTTCTGCGATCAGTGCGCTTGTTTTCTCCAGCTTCGTCATTGAATAAATTTACAAAAAATAACGATCAATTCCGTTTTTTGGTTTCAGCTCTCCCCACACCACAGCAAGCCCCGGTTTGGCAAAGCCCCCTCTTTCAAGAGAGCCTGTCCCGTACCCAACGGGTCGGGAGGGTTGGGGGGGGCTTTTCACCCCCCTTTATCCCCCCTCAAGGGCAGAGTTGATTGGTTCTGGATAGAAAAGCCTCGGAGAGGCGTAATGTTGTTAGAAAAAAGTTTTGACTCGCCTTTAGCTCCAGCGGAGCGAAATGTTATTTGGAAATCTATTCATGATGATGGCCTACATTTCGCTACTCTGTAGCTGTTTTCGACGCCTGGCATCAATTACTAACAACATTAGGCTCCTCCGGAGCTGTGTTCAATAGAACCAATCACCTCTGCCTCAAGGGGGGCACGGGCTCCTGGCCGTGAGGGAAAGAAGCTTGATGTTCGGGTAGTTCTTTGGGGCAACTTTAGTTCGGAGAATATTTAATTGACTGTACCTTCCTTACTTCCATAGGAGCTTTGCTGTCCCCCTTGGGGAGCCTGTTCCGATGAATATCGGAAGGGAAACAGAGGGTGATATGGAGCTTTTCACCCCCCCACCCCCCTCGAGGGGGGCGCCGGTTCTTGACCGTGAGGGAGGAGTCGGCATGGCGGTGGTGCAGTTCCTGGTCAAAGCTTTCGTTTCGAAGTATTTGGCATTCGATATTCCTCACTTTCCATAGGAGCTTTGCCGCCCCCCTTAGAGAGCCTGTTCCGATGAATATCGGAAGGGAAACAGAGGGGGGCGCCTCGCCCTGCAAATCCGCGAAAACCCGCCGCATCCGCGTTATCCGCGTTCTATTCTCCAAAATACCCCCTATACCACTCCACAAATCTTCGTATCCCCTCCCTTACCTCCGTCGCCGGGCGGTAGCCGAGGCTGCTCACCAGGTCGGCCACGTCGGCCGAGGTGGCGGGCACGTCGCCGGGCTGAATGGGGAGCATGTCCTTTTGGGCCTCCATGCCCAGCTCCTCTTCGATGGCGGTGATGAAGTCCATCAGTTTGACCGGGTTCTGGTTGCCGATGTTGTACACCTTGAAGGGGGCGGGGGAGGTGGCCGGGTCGGGCCGGGCGCCGCTCCACTCGGGGTTGCCGGCGGGCGGGTTGTCGATGACGCGCACCACGCCCTCGACGATGTCGTCGATGTAGGTGAAGTCGCGCACCATATTGCCGTAGTTGAACACCTTGATGGGCTCCCCCCGGAGGATGGCCTCGGTAAAGAGGAAGAGCGCCATGTCGGGCCGGCCCCAGGGGCCGTAGACCGTGAAGAAGCGCAGGCCGGTGGCGGGCAGGCCGTAGAGGTGGCTGTAGGCGTGGGCCATCAGCTCGTTGCTCTTCTTGGAAGCGGCGTAGAGGCTGACCGGGTGGTCGACGTTGTCGTGGGTAGAAAGGGGCATCTTCTCGTTCAGGCCGTAGACGCTGGAGCTGCTGGCGAAGGCCAGGTGCCCGACCTTGTGCTGCCGGCACTGCTCCAGGATGTTGATGAAGCCGACGATGTTGCTGTCGATGTAGGCGTAGGGGTTCTGCAGGCTGTAGCGCACGCCGGCCTGCGCCGCCAGGTTGACGACGGTGTCGAACTGCTCTTCGGCGAAGAGGCGCTCCATGCCCTCGCGGTCTTCCAGCCCCAGCTTGATGAAGCGGTAGCTGGAATGCTTTTGGCTTTGGGCCATCCTGCCGTAGGCGATGTCTTCCTTTCGGATGCCGGCGTAGGCCAGCCGGTCGTATTTGATGTCGGGGTCGTAATAGTCGTTGATGACGTCGAGGCCGACGACTTCGTCGCCGCGCCCCAGGAGGCGGTTGGCGAGGTGGAAGCCTATAAAACCGGCGGTGCCGGTGACGAGGATCTTTTTTCTGGAGTTATTCTGGTTTGTCATTATTGCTTTCTTCCTGAGTGATCGGCTGACCGGTTGCCGGAACTCCCCCAAACCCCCTCTTGTTCAGGATGTGGCTATGGGGAAGAGGGGGCTTTACCTGAGGGTGGCTGCCGGCGCAGGGCTGCCTGCTGGTGCGCTGTGCTTTCCCCCCTCTCTTCTCTCTGTTCCTGCGTTGCACAAGAGAGGGGGAGGCTGAATCCAACGGAAGTTGGTTTCAGCCGGGGGTGAGTTCTTCCTTCTGGCAAACTTCCGCCCCCGCCTTCGCAGCCCTCAGCCGGATAAACTTCCGATTTCCGCCTTCCGCCTTCCGATTTCCGCCTGTGGCTATGGGGAAGAGGGGGCTTTACCTGAGGGTGGCTGCCGGCGCAGGGCTG
>CAYQKY010000319.1:0-1713 GCA_964418125.1 uncultured Phaeodactylibacter sp. | reverse complement strand
AAGAGAGGGGGAGGCTGAATCCAACGGAAGTTGGTTTCAGCCGGGGGTGAGTTCTCCCTTCCGGCAAACTTCCGCCCCGTCTTCGCAGCCCTACCCGGCAAACTTCCGCCTTCCGATTTCCGATTTCCGATTTCCCACTTGGAGACACGGCTTCGCCGTTGATAAGTCGCAGGGGGGCTTACCTTCCGAGATGTAGATAGGTTGGTTCAGATAGTCCATCTAAAGCTGAATGCAAAAAAAAGAGTCCCGGTGCAGAATGCCAAATAATGGGGCGGGTATTTGTGAATTCGGAATTCGGAAGTGCTAAGTCGGAAGATGGCCCGGCGGAGGGCAACTGGAAAGGGTTGCCCTGATTTTCCACCTTCGCAACGTCAGTTTTTGAAGACTTCCGATACTTCGAAAGCCATGTCTTTCAGCACCTGGCTTTTGATGGTTTCCCCAGCGGTGTGTAAGGCCCGGCGCCGGAGGCATTTTGAACACCTTGCCCCTGATGAGTTCCACCCGCTCCCTGAACTGCCAGGTGAGGTAGCCGGCGTAGGTGTATTTCTTGCTGAGGCCCAGTTGGCCGAGGTCGGTGATCATAGCTCTTTTAATTTATTATTGCTAACAAATCTAATTACCGGCCAGTTCTCCTGACGAATCCACGAATCACGAATCACGAATCACGAATCACGAACCTCACCCCAACTCCCCATTCCGAAACTTCCCTTTCTTCAGCGCCCGGGCCACCTGCCGGTCGAAGCGCATTTCCTGGAGCAGTTCGGCCTGCCCTTCGTGGTGGAGGTCGGTGGCGAGGAAGTCGATCAGGCCGGCGTTGAGCAGTTCGAAGGCGTTTTCGCGGGTGGGCTTGCCGTAGTAACCGCCGAGAGACAGCAGGTTGAGCTGGAATTCGCAGCCGCGCCCTTTGAGGTCCTGGTATTTTTTAAAGTCGCCTTTGAGGAAGAGGTAGCGTTCGGGGTGGGCCAGCACAGGCCGGTACCCTTTGGTCTGCAGGCGAAAGAGGTAGTCTTCGAGCATGGGCGGCGCGGCGTAGAAGGACATTTCGACCAGCACGCGGTTGCCGGGCAGTGTGAGCAGGTTGCCGCTCTCGAGCTTGTCACCGAAGCCTTCGTCCATGAGGTATTCGGCGGCGGCGCTCAGCTTGATGCCGAGCTCTTTTTCCCGGAGGGCTGCCTGCACCTCGTTGTATTTGTAGCGGATGATCTCCGGGTTGTTGGTGTACATTTCGGCCATCACATGGGGGGTGGTGATCAGGGTATGGAAGCCGAGCTCCTTAAGCATTCCGATCAGGGCAAGGCTGTGGCCGATGCTGCGGGCGCCGTCGTCGATGCCGGGCAGGAGGTGGGAGTGGAGGTCTACTCCGAGGAAAGAGTAGTCGGGGATCTTGGGTTTGCGTTTGAAGATGTTGAGCATGGTTCTGTTTTCCCAAATTGTAGTTCACGGTTCATTACCTTATCCCTATCCAACGTAAACAGTTTGGTTTTGGGTGCAGTTCTTTGGGAAGGCTTTTGTTGTGAAAAATTTGGCTTCCGGTGTTCATGCGCTTTTCATCAGGAGCTTTTCGCCCCCCAACCCCCCTCGAGGGCAGGGGTGATTGGTTCTGGGCAAAAAAGCCTCGGAGAGGCGTAATGTTGTTAGAAGAAAAGTTTTGCCTTGCCTTTAGAGCATGTTTGGAGGCCGCTTTTGGAGACGAAAAGTGTCAATTTTTCGGTG
>CAYQKY010000318.1:0-5849 GCA_964418125.1 uncultured Phaeodactylibacter sp. | reverse complement strand
GCCGGACTGGGCGCCGAATAGGTAGGGGATTCGTTGATTCGGGATTCGGGATTCGGGATTCGTTGATTCGGGATTCGGGATTCGGGATTCGTTGATTCGGGATTCGTTGATTCGGGATTCGGGATTCGTTGAAGAAATTTATTTAGACAAAATGACAAAACCAAAATTAACGGGAGGGGTCAATATATTTAAAATCAGAAAGTTAACGAATATAAAGCAGATATTCTGCAAACTTTTTCATCAACAAAACGGTGTTGTACTGTCCTTGACATCTCTTCTCTATTTTCCTTTTTTTGTTGGAAAACAACAATCATGAAATGGAGTAGTTTTGAAGAACTGGAAGTTTACCAGGCCTGCCGGGAATTTAGAAAAGAGGTTTCCAAAATTGCCCGAAAGTACTTTCCATCAAGTGAAAAATTCCTCCTAACAGCCCAGATCCTCGACTCTTCCAGATCAGTCACAGCCAATATTGCTGAGGGTTATGGCCGATTTTATTACAAGGAAAACATAAAATTTTGCAGAATTTCCAGAGGGTCGCTCACCGAGACTTTCGAGCACCTCATTTTTGCATTTGATGAAGGCTATATTACCAAAGCCATTCTGGATGAAAAGCGTCCTCAGTATATCCGATGCCTGCAATTGATAAATGGATACATAGCCTACCTCCAACGACAAAAAGGAAAGGAATAAATATACCCCCAATTCCACGACTCACGATTCCACGACTCACGATTCACGATTCACGACTCCACGATTCACGACTCCACGATTCACGACTCCACGATTCACGACTCACGGCCTCCCCCCCGGCCCCCCAAACATCTCCATCCACCCCATCACCGCCGCCACCTTGGCCAGCATCCGGCTGGGGCGGCTTGCGATGCCGTGCGGCGCATCCGGGAAGCGCACCAGGGCCGTCTCCACGCCCCGCAGTTTGAGGGCGCGGTAGAACTGCTCGGACTCCGAAAGCGGCGTGCGGTAGTCCTCGTCGCCAACCAGCAGCATGGTGGGGGTTTTGACGTTGCCCACCAGTGAAATGGGGGATTTTTCATAATAGTGCTCCGGATCCTCCCAGGGCAGGGCGGGAAACCAGTTGCGGGTAAAGTAGGCCGGCCCGTCGGCGGTAAGGGCGTGGCTGAACCAGTTGATCACCGGCTTGGCCACCACCGCCGCGCGGAAGCGATCCGTCTTGCCGACGATCCAGGCGCTGAGCACGCCGCCGCCGCTGCCCCCGGTGACGTACAGCTTCTCCTCATCGATGAAGCCTTTGGCTATGACGGCATCTACGCAGGACATGAGATCGTCGTAGTCGTTGCCCGGATAGTTGTGGTGGATCAGGTCCGCGAACTCCTCTCCGTAGCTGGTGCTGCCCCTCGGGTTGGTGTACACCACCACGTAACCACGGGAGGCATACAACTGGGCCTCCATGGAAAACACATCGCCATAGGCGGAATAAGGGCCGCCGTGAATCTCCAGCAGCAGGGGGTATTTTTTATCAGGATCGAAATTGGGCGGGTAGATGATCCAGCCCTGTACGCGGCGGCCGTCGTGGGAGGACTCCGTCCGGAAGGACTCTACTTTGCCTGCTTCCTTTTGCAGGAAGAGCGCTTTGTTGAACTGCGTCAGCTGGCGGGCGCCGCGCTGCCCGGCCTGCCCCACGGCCAGCTCCGGAGGGCGGGAGGCGTCGCCCCGGGTGATGGCGTACCGGCCGCCCGGCCCTACGGCATAACCTCCTCCTAGATAGGGGCGCCCGATGGGACTGCCGGCCAGGTTCTGAGCTACCTCCTCCACCTTGCCGTCCAGAGAAACACGGCCGACTTTAGCCTCCCCCTCGTCATCGTACTGAAACCACAGATAATCGCCTTCGGGGCTCCATTGCAGCTGGCTCACGGAGCGATCCAGGGAGAGGGTGAGCACTTTTTTATCATCTAAGCCATCTATAGGCGCCAGGAATACTTCCACCTGGTTGTAGCCTTTCTTTTTATCATCGAAGCCCAGCCAGGCCAGGCTTTTGCCGTCGGGAGAAACGGCAGGTTGGTTATCCGCCCCAATGTGGCCCGTTAGCTGTTCTATGCTGCTATCGGCGACAGACAGCCGGTAGATCTCGGAATTCTGGGGGTTGTCCATGCGCTCGGCTTCGGAGCGGCGGTTGGCGGAGAAGTAAAGATAGCGGCTGTCCTTCGACCAGGCAAGGGCGCCGCCGTGATCGTAGGGGCCGCTGGTCAGCTGCACCGCACTCCCCCCGCCGGACGGCATGATAAAGATATGGGTATGGCCCGGTTCCATCTCGCCCTGCCCGTCCCGGCGGTAGACGAGTTCCTCCGTATAAGCCGGCGCATCCGCCCATTTGGCGCCTTCCGGTTTGTCGGGCAGGGCGAACGGCTTGCCTGCCTTTTCCGGAACGAACTGGGTGAAGGCCAGCCATTCGCCGTCGGGCGACCAGCTGAGGTCGCCGGGGCGATGCTGGAATTCAGCAATGGCCGACTGCTCGCCGCTGTCCATCCAGCGCATCATGAGGCGGTGCTTGCCTTCGTGGCTCGACACCCAGGCCAGGCGCTGCCCGCCGGGAGACCACACCGGGTCGCTGTCGCTTTCCGGCCCTTCGGCCAGGGGGCGCAGGCCGGAACCGTCGAAGCGGGCGATCCAGAGGTTGGGGTCCCGCCGGTCTGTCATGATATCAAAGCTGTTCTTGACGAAGGCTACCAGCTGCCCATCCGGCGAAATGGCCGGATCGGAGACGTAGGTGAGCTTGAAGGCGTCGAGGGGCTCGAGGGGGGCCTTCTGGGCGGGGAGGATGAAGGCCAGGCAGAGGTTGAGGCTGAGAATGAGAAAGGCCCGCAGGAATACAGTTGGGTGTGTCATTGGGGGTGTGGTTGGTTCAATGTGAAGATAGGGTATTTTCAAGAAACTCACGCGCGAATCATTGTATCCATTCAAGACTGCCCGCGCGCTTTGTCATATGATAAAGGCCGGCATGATTTTTTTACACGCCAGATGGGCCTGCCACGTCCGAATGCTACACCGCAAACCCCTCCTCATCCATCACCTTCCCGTTCATGCAGCGGATGATGCGGGCGGGGAAGTTCTCCAGGATGCGGTAGTCGTGGGTGGCGAAGAGGACAGCCGTGTTGTTGGTGTGGGCCAGCTGGCGGAGCAGCAGAAGGATGTCGTCGGAGGTTTCGGGGTCGAGGTTGCCGGTGGGCTCGTCGGCAATGATGAGCTCGGGGCGGTTGAGCAGGGCGCGGGCGATGACCACGCGTTGTTGTTCGCCGCCGGAAAGCTGGTGGGGCATTTTCTTTTCCTGGCCTTTGAGATCCACCCGCTCCAGGACCTGGGCCATGCGCTGGCGTTTCTTTTCTTCGTCTTTCCAGTTGGTGGCCTCGAGAACGAAGCGGAGGTTGTCTTCCACGCTGCGGTCGGAGAGCAGGTTGAAGTCCTGGAAGACGATGCCCAGCTTGCGGCGCAGCAGCGGGATGGTACGGCGGTTGAGCTCCTGCAGGTTGAAGCCGGCCACCTCTCCTTTACCTTCGGTGAGGGGAAGCGCGCCGTACATCGTTTTGAGCAGGCTGGACTTGCCGCTGCCGGTCTTGCCGATCAGGTAGATGAACTCCCCCTTGTAGATCTGCAGGTTGACACCGCTCAGGATCAGGTGCTCCTGCTGGTAGATGTTGGCGTTGATGAGGCGGACGATGAGGTTCTCGTTCATAGTATTCGAGGGGTTTCCAAGGCGGTAAAGGTAGGGAATGTTGAGCGACTCTGCAATTGCCTGTAGTTTCTTACTTTTGTGCATAATCTAATTTTACCTATGAACAGGACTTTCCTCAATAAACCACCTCTCCAAATTTGCTCAGGGCCCGGGCCTTTATGGCCATTTTGTGGACAAAACTGGTGTTCCTGCCTGCAAATGTCTCTGGACAGGATCAGAAATGCTCCGAAAATTTTTTTGCCGAAGGCAAGGAACTCCTGACAAAAAAAAATTTTGAAATGGCCCGTCGGACAGCTGAATACAGGTCCATGCTTTTGGGAGGATGAGTATTATTGGCCATTTCTCCCTACCTTTGCCCCCAAAATGCGTATTCTGGCAATCATTCTAATATCTTCACTGGCTTTTCCACTACCTGCCCAACCCACCCAACTCACCGTCCGCGCCAAGGCCAAAGACGCCAAATTTATCGGCACCTCTGTCGGCGGCGCTATGATCGTGGTACGGGACGCCCTCACCGGAGAGATCCTGGCGCAGGGGCGCACCGAGGGCAGCACCGGCAATACCGGCCTGATCATGAGCACCCCCCACGAGCGGTATACCCAACTGGCAACGGAAGGAACCGCCGGATTTACCACTACCCTGGAAATCGAGGAGCCGCGCCTGCTCACCATCGAGGCCCACGCCCCCTACACCAACCGGCAGGCGCGCATACTGGCCAGCACCCAGATCTGGCTGATCCCCGGCAAGGACATCGCCGGCGACGGCGTGGTGCTCGAGATCCCGGGCTTCATCATCGACATTCTGGAGCCGCAGACACACCGTTTTATTTCACGGGCAGAACTCCAGGACGGCAAAGCCATCGTCCGCGCCAACATCGTCATGATGTGCGGCTGCACCATCTCCGACGGCGGGCTGTGGGACGGCAGTAGGATGGAAGTGGAAGTGATCGTCAAACGCAATGGGAAAAAACCGGGCGTGTACCCCATGCAGATTACCGAAACGGTGAACATCTTCGAAGGGGCGATACCAATAAGTGAAGGAGGCGCCTACGAGTTCATCGTCACCGCTTTCGACCCCAGGACGGGCAATACGGGGGTGGATAAGGTGAATGTTGTGGTGGAGTGAGAGGATCGGAAGTGGGAAATCGGAAGGCGGAAATCGGAAGTTTACCCGGCTGAGTGCAGCGAAGACGGGGCGGAAATGGTTTAGAGGGGTGGCCGAGTGTAAGATTGTGTAAGGAGAGTAAAGTCAGCAGCGCGAAAGGCCCTGGTTAAAACCAAACAAGTTTCCGCCAGCGCCTACCCAAAATCAGTAGCTTTGCCGGCGGGAGAGGCTCCTCCCTTATCGCCCCCATCAGCCGGGAGGAGGCTCTCCCGGCAAACAAACCTCCATTATGACAGGTTTTTGACCGGTGGCAAATGAGCATAAGGAACAAACATTCCTTAAATTTGTATCATTATACAATTGAACTATAACAAACAACACTTTTCCTGCTCAAAGCAGCGGGACGTATAAAACCGGTAACAATGAAAAAAATATATATCGTTGCCATTCTGATGATCGTCGCGGCCATCGCGCTCCTGACCACTGCCGCCGATGATATGAGCACCTATGCCACCTTTGACCAGGCCGCCCGGAGCGGCGACCGCGTCAAGATCGCCGGGCAACTGTCCAAGGACAAGGAGATGTACTACGACCCGGCGGAGGACCCCAACTATTTCAGCTTCTACATCAAGGACACGGACGGGAAAGAGAACAAGGTAGTGCTGTTGTCCGAAAAGCCTCAGGACTTCGAGCTTTCCGAGCAGATCGTACTGACCGGAAAGATGCAAGGCGATGAATTTGTCGCCACCGACATGCTCATGAAGTGCCCTTCCAAGTACAAAGACGAAGAGGTTTATATCAAAAGTGAAGGGCAATAACTAAACTGGGAGGCAATTCCCACCGGCTGCCGCCGCTATGTTCGAGAATCCAAATTGACCATGCAGGACATTCAATATGTAGGCGAACACTTACTCCCCGGCCAGATCGGCCAGGTTGCCATTGTGGCCGGCTTCGTAGCCAGCATGTTCGCCGCCGCCTCTTATTTTTTTGCCACCCAAAGCCGTGAAAGCGAGGAATACAAAGCCTGGCGGAGTATGGG
>CAYQKY010000317.1:0-5870 GCA_964418125.1 uncultured Phaeodactylibacter sp. | reverse complement strand
CCTGGCTATGAAATTAGCTGTGCAATTGAGCTGCGTAGCTGCGGCACAGCTTCCTGAACATTTGTGCCGCAGCTACGCAGCTCGACAACCGGCCATCCTCATGCCTTGGGCTTCCGCCCAAGGCTGAGTTATGTCGCCGCTACCTGCCTGGCGGGCAGGCAGGCGCGGCTGTCCTTAAGTTAACAAAGTAGAATTAAGGGTATATATTTCCTCAGATATTGCACTGTGCCTCCAGGCTTTTCCAAAATCAATGAACGACCTGTTGGAACAGTGGAAGGCGCTGGTAAAAGACTATGAAGATGGAGAATTACCTGCATAGGATATTGATACCTCGGTTAAACGCATCCTGAAATTGAGATATTGGGATGAGGAAAATGCCGGATGGACACTGGAAAAAGGCCTGTATTCCATCAAATCCGGCTCTTCGTCACGGGATATCAGGCTGGTGAAGGAAATCGAGATCTGATTTTTTGGCAAACATTTCTCCCAGGTTGACGAACGCCCTTCCCCGCGCCCGATATCTCCCCCACATTCCCTATCTTCCAATCATCAAAAAACGAAAACCATGAGCGATAAGATCAACCGCCGGAATTTCATCCAGAAGAGCGCTGCCGTAGGCGCCGGCCTGGCAACCATCCCCGGAAGCACCTTCGCGGCGCCCGCCGTCACCAAAAGCGGAAAGCCACGGGCTAAGCTCAACATCGGCGTCATCGGGGCCGGCCTGCGCGGGCAGGGCCACATCGACATGCTGCTGAACCGCAACGACTGCGAAGTGCCCGCCATCTGCGACATCGGCCAGGAAATGGTGGACAGGACGATGGCCATCTACGAAAAGAAAGGCAAGGCCAAACCCAAAGTGTACGGCCTGGGGGAACGCGATTACCTGAAGCTATTGGAAGATGATAACATCGACGCTGTCCTCATCGCCACCCCCTGGCGCTGGCATACGGAGATGGCCGTGGCGGCCATGAAGGCCGGCAAATACGTGGGCGTGGAAGTCTGCGGCGCCTTCTCGCTGGACGAGTGCTGGCAACTGGTAAACACCTGCGAGGAAACAGGAACGCCCCTGTTCTTCCTGGAAAATGTCTGCTATCGCCGCGATGTAATGGCCGTGCTCAACATGGTGCGGCAGGGCCTGTTCGGCGAGCTCATCCACCTGGAGTGCGGCTACCAGCACGACCTGCGCGGCGTCAAGTTCAACGACGGAAAAACGGCC
Source organism: uncultured Phaeodactylibacter sp. (assembly GCA_964418125.1). Taxonomy (GTDB): domain Bacteria; phylum Bacteroidota; class Bacteroidia; order Chitinophagales; family Saprospiraceae; genus JACJXW01. The sequence continues at coordinate 4,654 of CAYQKY010000317.1, read as the reverse complement.
TACGACAGCGGGGTGGAATTCGGAGAGAAAGGATTCTCGGAAGCCCGCTGGCGCACTCAACACTCGGTATACCGCAACGGCGACCTCTACCCCACCCACGGCATCGGCCCGGTGGCGGAGTATATCGACATCAACCGCGGCAACCGCTTCCTGACGCTCACCTCCACGGCCAGCAAGGCGCGCGGCCTGCACGAATACATTGTCAACCACCCCAAGGGCGGCCCCAACCACCCCAATGCCAAAGTGGAATTCAGCCTGGGCGACGTGGTGACCACCGTCATTAAGGCCGCCAACGGCGAGAGCATCATCATCAGACACGATACCAACCTGCCGCGCCCCTACTCCCTCGGCTTCCGCGTGCAGGGTACGAAGGGCCTGTGGATGGACGTCAACCAGTCTATCCACCTGGAAGGGCAAAGCCCCCAGCACCGCTGGGAGCCCGCCCAGCCCTACCTGAATAAATACGACCACCCGCTCTGGAAGAAATACGCCGCCGACTCGGAAGGCGCCGGCCACGGCGGCATGGACTGGTTCCTGCTCAACGCCTTCGTCGAGTGCCACAAGCGCGGAGAGAAGCCCCCCATCGACGTCTACGACGCCGTAGCCTGGATGGCCATCACCCCCCTGAGCGAGCAGTCGATCGCCATGGGCGGCCAGCCGATGCCCTTTCCGGACTTCACGCGGGGGCGGTGGACGGAGTGGGAGAATGGGTTCGCAAGGGGGGAGTATTGACCGGAGCGGCTACTTTTAAGTGGCCGCTAACTATTCAGCATGAGGCTGCTGATGCCCCTGGTGCGAAATTTTGTAGGCTTTTTGTGTCGGAACCCCTTCTCATTCCCCTTGGAAGGGGAAGGTTGGCTTACAAAATTTCGCACCCGGAGCCAAATCACTATGATGCTGAATAGTTACGCCGCTTTTTAAAACTTCCTGCTCAATAACTCCCGGCGTTCATTATACACCTTAATGACCAGCTCCCCGAAGAGCGTATTGGCCCAGGCGAACCAGGCGCGGTTGAAGTCCTCGGGGTTGTCCTTGTGGAAGGCCTCGTGCATGAAGCCCGTCCCGGCGTGGGTACTTTTGAGGGTGCGCAGGCAATAGGCGATCTCCTCCTCGTCCTGGCTGGTCATGGCGCGCAGGATGATGCCCATGGGCCAGACCTTCTCCTTGCCGGTATGGGGGCTGGCCTGCCCTTCGGCGGCGCTGCCCTTGAGGTAGTAGGGGTTGAAATCGCTGAGCAGGAACCGGCGCGTCCGCTGGTAGATGGGGTCGTCCGGCTGGTGGGCGCCCAGGTAGGCCAGAGACATGAGGGAGGGGACGTTGGCATCGTCCATGAAGACTTTGTTGCCATGGCCGTCCACTTCATAAGCGTAGATCTCCCCAAAGTTCAGATGGTTCGCAATGGCATATTTTCTGACCGCCACATCCACCTCATCGGCAAAGCGGGCGCACTCTTCGGCGAAAGATTCATCCTTCAGCACATTTCGATAGATATCGGAAAGCTGGCGCAGGGAGAGCACCGCAAAGATATTGGACGGCGCCAGGAAGGGGAAGAGCGTGGCATCATCCGAAGGGCGGAACATGGAGCAGATCATACCTGTCGGCCGGATGGGCCTCCCGGTGCCGTTGAAGACCGGCGCGTCGATCATCTGGTTGGTCAGGCGGATGAAGTAGTAGGGAGACTCGCCGTCCTTGCGCTGCTCGGTGCGGAAGGTATCGACGATGAGGCGCATGGCGCGGTCCCAGTCGGCGTCAAAAACGCTTTCATCTCCTGTCAATCGGAAATATTCATTCGAAAGACGCACCACATAACAAAGGGAGTCGATCTCCCACTTTCGCTCGTGTACGCCGGGGATGGGTTCGGGCTTGTCGCTTTTCCAGCCTGATTCCTTCGTCAGGTCTTTGTAGAAGGCATTGGCGTAGGGGTCTTTCAGGACGCACTTCACCTGCCGGTTCACCAGGCCAAGGACGAGGTCCTGCAGCTTCTTCTCCTGCGTGATCAGCGGCATGTAGGGCCACACCTGGGCGGTGGAGTCGCGCAGCCACATGGCGTCGATATCGCCGGTGATGATGAAGGTATCGGGCTTGCCGTCGATCAGCTCGTAGTCTACCGTAGTGTCCAGGGTATTGGGGAAGCAGTTCTCGAACATCCAGGCCAACTCCTCGTCGGCGATGGCCGGCTTCACTTTCCGGATCATGGCTTCCACCGCCTCGCTGATGAAGGTGCGCTCCTCTACGGGCGGGCGGCGGGAAGGGAACTCCCGGCCCAGGCGGGGCGGGCGGGGAAAGGCGGCTTCCGGGAAAAGGGAAAAGGCGCCGAGGGTAAGGCCGGTATTTTTCAGGAAGTTTCTTCGGTTCATGGTTTGCCGGTTAGGTTAAGTTTCGAATATAGCACAAATGTACCCGATGTAGTAAATTACATCCAAAAAACCATGCCTACCACGTTGGATCTCCGGTTAAACCAGGGCCGCTATTCAAAACTTTTCTGAAAGAGATTGCACCACAACCAAAAGAGGCGTAAATTTGTAACCTAATTAGGTAACAAAAAAATCAAATGCCGGCCTATTTTACATTTGATGGAATCAAGATCGACCTGTACTTCGACGATCACGCTCCGCCTCGTTTTCATGCCATCTATGCCGAGTATGAGGAACTGATCGAGATTACAACGCTCGAAACCTACCAGGGATATCTTCCGGCGAAGCAACATAAGAAAGTAATCCAATGGGCGAGGGCCAATCAAGACATTCTGATGGAAATTTGGAACAATAACAGCGCAAGATCATGAGAAAATCAACAAAAGTGCCACGGATCATTAAACTACATAAAATTGATGGGTTCAAAGTCTTCTGTGCGTTCAATACCGGTGAGCACCGGGTAATAGATTTTGCCCGCCTTTTCGAAAAATGGAATTACAAAGAAGACCCATTCCGGTCAAAATTGCTGAACGAAGAAGAATTTTCGAAACTGCAACTGAATGAGGGCACGCTTCAATGGCCCAATCTCATCCGGAAAACGAAATTATCCAATGGAATGGAATTCGAAGTAGCATTTGACCTGGACCCCGTAGTATTGTACGCCGAAAGCGATCCGGATGAAGAAAGGAACAGGAGGTATCAGATCGGCAACCTGGTCAGAGAGGCCCGGAAAAAAGCCGGGTTAACCCAGGAAGAGCTGGCCAGAAGGAGCGGAACAACAAAGAACTACATTTCCAGGATAGAAAACAACAAGTCGGACATAGAGCTGGGGACTTTGATCAAAATTATCGAAATTGGACTCGGCAGGGAACTGTCTATTGAAATTAACTAGCGATCTATTATCCACACTATGCAGCCAAAAACACCCCCAAGGCGGCTGATCGATGATGATTTTTTTGCCCGGTGGGGAAACAAGGTGTTCGACGAAAGCGAGATCCTCTGGGAAGGCAGCCCCAAGGCGGGATTCTCAGTCGCTCTTTTGGAAAAAGGCACTTATCACGATGTAATGACCGGCCCTTCGGGCTGTGTTTTCCTGGGAATCAGTTTTTATCTGTGGGTGCTCTTTAACTAAATCCTGAGTAACAAAAAAGTAAAAAATGGCAAAGCTTGCCGATATATCCATAAGAACAGTTGAAAGGCCCGATCTGCAATTGCTCCGGACAATCGCCAGAACCACCTTTACCGAAGCATTCAGCGCCCGGAATTCCGCCTCTGATATGAACAACTACCTGGCCGTGAGCTTCAGCCCGGAGAAGCTCAAGGCCGAGTTCGAAAACCCCGAATCCCTTTTTTTCTTCGCTGAAGAGAGCCCCGAAGTGGCCGGATACCTCAAAATAAACTGGGGAACGGCCCAAACCGAGGCATTACTGAAAAACGCCCTGGAAATAGAACGCATCTACGTACTGTCCGCTTACCAGGGAAGAGGTATCGGAAAAGCCCTGTTCGAAAAAGCATGCAGCATCGCCAGAGAAAAAGAGATGGATGCCATCTGGCTCGGGGTGTGGGAGAAGAACACCGCGGCCTTACAGTTCTACCGGAAAAACGGTTTTGTGGTATTCGACAAGCACCTCTTCCGCCTGGGCGATGACGAACAGACAGACCTCCTGATGAAACTCAAAATATAACCATCATGGCCATCGAACCCCTCTCCGAAGAATCCCTGGCGGCCTTCACCCGCCTCACCCTCGAACTCTGGCCCGAATGCCGGTACGAGGAAGAATACCTCAATGCCGAAAAACTGCTGCGCTCCCCTCAGGACGCCGTATTCCTGGGCAAGGCTCCGGAAGGCGAATATGCCGCCTTCATCCAGCTGTCCCTTCGCCATGACCCGGTGGAGGGCACGCAGAGCAGCCCGGTGGGATACATCGAGGGCATCTATGTCCGGCCCGCCTGGCGGAAGAGCGGCCTGGCCCGACAACTGGTGGAAACCGGCGAGGCCTGGTGCCGGGAGCAGGGCTGCACCGAAATGGCCTCCGATGCGGAGCTCGGCAATACGGAGAGCCATGCCTTTCACCAGCGGATGGGGTATGAGGAGGTGAACCGGGTGGTGTGTTACCGGAAGGGGCTGTGAGGGGGGGGGATTGCTGGATGGTTATGCGAATCCAGGGCTAAATGGCCTGTCAACGGCCCAGCGGGCCGCAATATTGGTAGAAAGAGGCAGGAATCATTGCCCTAAGGCC
>CAYQKY010000316.1:0-5889 GCA_964418125.1 uncultured Phaeodactylibacter sp. | reverse complement strand
ATTTTTATGGCTGCCGGGCAGTTCGCCCTGGCCACCACCGCCGGCAATGACCTGGGGGAAACCCCCTTCTTCCTGGGGCTGGCCCTGCTCACCATTGGCAACGGTTTCTTCAAACCCAATATTTCCAGCTTCCTGGGTACGTTCTATGATAAGAACGACACCCGTAAGGATAGCGCCTTCACCATCTTCTACATGGGTATCAACATCGGCGCCTTTCTGGCCCCGCTGACCTGCGGCTACCTCGCCCAGCGGGTCGACTGGTCGCTGGGCTTCCTGGCGGCCGGCCTGGGTATGGTGGTGGGCGTCATCGTTTTCTGGCGCAATATGCGCAAGTTCGGTGAAAAAGGCATGCCGCCCGACCCCGCCGATTACCGCGCCCCCTGGAAGTTCGGCATCAGCAAACAGGTGCTCATTATCCTGGGTTCGCTCGCCGTCATCCCGGTATTCTCCCTCCTGATCAACGCAGAACAAATAACGAACGGCATTTTGCTTGTCGGCGGGCTGGGCGTTATCGCCTACCTGATCTATACGTCGATAACAGCGGAAGACAAAGAGGAGGGGCAGCGGATGATCGTCTTCATTTTCCTCTTTTTCTTCCACATGGTCTTCTGGACGCTCTTCGAACAGGCGGGCGGATCGCTCAACATCCTGGCCGACCGCTACGTCAACCTGCATGGGCTGGAAGCGTCACAGTTGCAGGCCCTCAACCCCCTGTATATCATCCTGCTGGCCCCGGTCTTCTCCTGGATTTGGACCAAGCTGGGCCGGGCTAACCGGGAACCGCGCACGCCGATCAAGTTCTTCCTTGGGTTGCTGCAGATGGCTCTCGGCTATTTCATCATCGTCTGGGGGATCCGTTCCGTTCTCGGCACCGCCGATGCCGGTACTCTGATCCCGATCATCTTCCTGCTTGGCATGTATCTGTTCCACACCACCGGCGAACTGAGCCTTTCACCGGTCGGCCTTTCGGTGGTCACCAAACTGTCGCCGGCAAAAGTGGTGGGCTTTGTGATGGGCGCCTGGTTCCTCTCCATCGCCTTCGCGCATAAGATCGCCGGAGAGCTGGGCAAGCTGATCGCCACCCCCGGCGAAGGAGCCAGCTCGTCTGCGGCCCTGAAGGCCTACGCCGACGTGTACCTGACCTGGGGGGTCTACGTGGTGCTGGGTTCCGCCCTGGTGCTGCTGCTGCTCTCCCCCATCCTCAAAAAGTGGATGCACGGGGTGCATTGACGTTTGTTCCATTTTTTTGGAACGCTGCCGAGGCGCGGCGGATGTTCCAAAAAAATGGAACGCCCCCACAAAAAAAGGCCGGGCGGCATGTTGCCGCCCGGCCTTTTTTGTGAGGCGGGCCACTTAAAAGCGGACCGTCCGGTCAGGGGCGTATATCCTGCTTTTTCCACTTGTCGAGCACCGGGCATTGGTTGAACATGGGGTCGACATCGATGTAGGTTGCGTCGACCTTGTCCTTGATCCAGTTGCCGATGAACTCGCTCTTTTTAGATTCGATCGCGGCTTGCTGTATCTTGGAATAATCCTGCCGCAGGTTGGCCTTGTGGGGGCTGGTCCGCGACTGCAATTGTACGATGCGGTAATAAACCTCTCCCACCTGATCCCGGAATTCAAAAGGCGCTGAGATGCCGCCGACTTTCATAGTGTCGATGGTGAAGTAAATGTCGGGGTCCAGGTCGCCGATCTCAAAGAAGGTATTGCCGGTGGCGGGATTCACCATGCGGCCATCGTTATTGTAGCTCTGCACATCTTCATTGGAATAGAGCTTTACGGCCTGGGAAAAGGTCAGGGAGTCGGCCAGGAGGAGCTGGCGAACGGTGTCCAGGTGCGCTTCCGCCTTTTCCAGGTCGGAGTCGGTGATATCTGGTTTGATGAGGATATGGCGCACGTGGATGGAGTTCCCGCGGCGTTCCAGCATCTGAATGATGTGAAACCCGAATTCAGACTCGATGACCGGAGAGATCTCATTCTTTTCCAGTTTGAAAGCCGCCGCCTCAAACTCCGGGACGTATTTTCCGCGCCGGGCCCAGCCCAGGTCGCCGCCGCTCCGGGCGGAGCCGTCATCGGAATACTTGGAGGCCAGTTCCGCAAAATCCTCGCCGTCGAGGATGCGCTGCCGGATGGACTCCAGCTTTTCTATGGTCTTCTGCCGCTCTTCGGGGTTGACTTGTGGTTTGTATACGATCTCCCCGACTTCCACTTCCGAGTTGAAATAGGGCAGGCTGTCCTGAGGGATGGAATTGAAGAACTTCTTGACCTCGGAGGGGGTCACCGTCACGCTGGCCATCACCTGGGAACGCATGCGGTCGGCCAGGACCTGGTTCCGGAGGTCTTCGCGGAACTGTTCCTTGACCTCGTTGATGGTCTGGCCGTAGTAATCCTCAAACTGGCTTACGTCATTGTTCATAAAGCTCAGAATGCGCTCGATACGGGCGTCGAGCTGGGCTTCCACCTCCTCATCCGTAATCTCAATACTATCCAGCTTGGCCTGGTTAACCAGCAGCTTGGAAGCCATCAGCTGGTCCATGATATTGCACCGGGCGCCCTCCGGCAATACGCCGCTCTGGGCCTCCATCAGGGCGAACTGTTCTTCCACCTCGGAAAGCAGCACCAGCTCACCGCCGATAGTGGCCACCACTTTATCGATGACCTCGCGCTGCGCCAGGCCTGCAGGGCCAAAAACGATCATTGCCAGGATAAGGCTATACAGTATCTTCATCACTTCTTCTCTTTTCTTTTAAACCTTTACCTCGAAGGTTTTTAATAATAGGTTTGAATATTGTTTCTCCGCAGCTCCCGCTGGTACATGGCGTCGATCGTTTCTTCGAGCAGCTTTTCGCGGCGGCTCCGAAGGATCACCTTACGCGCCTGATCCTCGATATATCCCAGAGGAGCGATATCTTTCCGGTTTTTCACTTCGAAGACCCGCAGATAGTACTGATACTCGTTATCCCGCTGAGAGAACTCCCGCTTGGCGCTGACGTTATCCGGCGTCAGGATGCCTTTGGGCATTTCCACAGCGATGTCCTCGACCTTGTACCAGGTGCTGTCTTCCAGCACATAGGTATCGGCATGTGCCGTGCAGTATTCGATCAGCTCTTCAAGGGCGGCCTCGTCATCGCTGTTCCACAGCTGGCGCAGCTTATCCAGGCCCTCCGAATCGGCCGGCGCCTTTATGAAATGGCAACGCATGATGGGCGTCTCCAGTTGATATTGCCCCTTGTTGGCTTCATAAAAAGCCTGGAGTTGTTCCTGAGTGACCACTGAGTCCAGGTTTTGTTCAACGAGGGCTTTCTCGTAATTGTGACGGATGAGCGAAGCCCGGTAATCGCGCACCAGCTTGTCGATATTGAGGTCGCTGGGGATGTTCTGCTCGGCTTCGTTGAGCAACAAGGCTTCGCGCACCCAACGGTCTACATAAGCCTGAATGATCACCAGGCTGTCGCCGCCGGTAGTCCCCTCAGGGAACATACCGTCCAACTCCGAGAGGTACAGGGTTTTGTTGTTCACCTTAGCCAGCAGCCGTCCCTGCTCTTTGTCCTGGCCGCCACTGCCGGAACAGGAGGCGAGCAGGAGGAGGAGCAGGGCAATGGCCGGAAGGCGAAGGCGGAAGGCGGAAGTGGGAAAGCGGAAAAATGGGCGTAAGGCATCTATTTGTAACCTGCTTCCGCCTTCCGATTTCCGCCTTCCGACTTGCCCATTTCGTTTCCAGCTACGCATATTCAATCTGCTTTCTTTCACTTCACCAGATTATCAAATACTTTCCGGTTGACTTCCACTTCGTATTCTTTACGCAGTCCTTCAACCCATTGGCTTTCCAGATAGTCCTGATAATCGGCCACGACGTAGCCGCGGGCCTCGTCCAGGGTTTTCAGCCCCTTGGGCAGGATCTCTTCTATCTTCACGAATTTGATGTGGCGCCCCCGAGGGTCCGGTTCCGACTGAGAGAGGGTTCCCGCCTTCCATTCCATGCTCTTGAATTCCGGATATACGCTGTATTCCATAGTCTTCGATTCATGACGCAACATGGGAGGGTCGGTGTTGTTGTATTTTTTCAGCACCTCCTCCGGAGAATGGGTGGCGGCAAATTCGCGCACCTCATCGAGTTTATCCTTATAGCGGTCATCCAGCTTGTAAATGCTGGTGACGGCCCGCTCTTCCCAGCGGTATTTGCCTTCGATGAGCTTGAAGAACTCGGCCAGCCCGGCGCTGTCCTGGGAGGCTTTGTCCCAGACCAGCATCTTGGTGGCTTCGAACAGCAGGATTCCTTCCTCGTACTCCCGCATCAGGGCCTTGAAGTCCGGATATTTGTTTTCCAGGTTCTGCTCTTCGTAGGCCATGGCGCTTTCGTTGAGGAAATCCTGGTACAACTCCTGCACCAGGGCCGGGATGTCCGTATCCTTGCTACCCCTCATGCGCTTACGGGTGGCGCGCTCCAGGTAGTCGGTGAAATCGCCCAGGGTGACTTTGTAGTCGCCGCCGTACTGGAACAGCAGCGCCTCTCCCCCCTCCTTCGGCGAACGCCAGCGGAAGGTCAGGAAGGTGTCCGTCAGGCCGGCGGTGAATTCCTCCAGCACTTTCGGGTACTCCTTCAGGTTGCCGTCTTTCTTGATCTTCTCCACCATGGCCAGCTTGGCCTCCTGGAAGCGGTTGTCTCTTTTGACCTGGTTCTCTAAACGACTCTTTTCGATGTTGTAGGGTTGTATGCCCCGGTGGCTAATTCTTTTAATAATGTGCCAGCCCACGTTGGTCTGCACCGGTTTGGAGATGGCGCCGTCTTCTTTCAGGCCGAAGGCCGCCTCTTCAAAAGAGGGGCTGTACTTGTTGATGCCGAAGAAGCCGATGTACCCGCCCTGAGCGGCAGTACGGGCGTCTTCCGAAAGTTTTTTGGCCATGTTTTCAAAGTCGGCGCCGTTCTGCAGGGCCTGGTATATGCTGTCGATGCGCACCTTAACGGCTTCGGGGGCCTTGTCCTGAGTGCGCAGCAGGATGTGAGCAGCTTCCATTTCCCCCCTTGCCGGCCGGCGATCGTGAACTTTCAGGATATGGTAGCCGGCATTGGTCCGAACGGGATCCGACAGTTTGTTCAGCGGTATGGAATAGGCGGCCTTTTCCAGTTCGTAAAAACCGTTGGGGAACAGGGCGGTGACATAACCGATGTGGCCGCCGTTATTCTGGGCGGATTTGTCGGCGGATACTTCCTTGGCCACCGTTGCAAAATCATCCTTTTTCAGGCGTTCCTTTACGTCCATCGCCTTCTGGTAAGCGGCCTGTGTATCTTCCTCGCCGGCGCCGGGGGGCACGCTGATGAGGATGTGGCTGATGTCGACATCCTGCTTGGAGTGCTCGTAGGCCTCCTTCAACAGTTTTTCGGTCACCTCCTTATCGATCAGGTAGGAATCGGCCAGCTGGCGGCGGTAGCCGGCCAGCTCGTTCATCAGCTGAGGAATGGTGTCGAGCTGCATGTCCTTCGCCTTCTGTACCTTTAGTTTGAATTTGATGTACAGGTCGAGGTACTCTTCCAGGGAGGCGCGGGAGAAGTCGGCGTTCTTGCCGTTCGTTTTGGTGTAGATGTACACGAATTCCGATTGGTGCACCGGGGTATCTTCCACGGTGAACAGTACGGGGTCGTCCTTCTGCGCCCAGGTTGCCAGCGGCAGGTAGAGGAGGGCTGCCAAAAGGAGGAAACAATGCTTTGCCATGGGTATTTCTATTTTTTGTTTTTTGGTTGAGTTATCACCTGCTCCTGCCTAAAACCCTCCGGCCGCGCGTAAGGGTTGGCAAAAGCACCGCAAAATTAGCAAAATTAACCCGGATTATTCATGGGTTCTTCGTCACGAGAAGCCAAAATGCTTGTCAGGCCTGGGATCCCGCAGGAAG
>CAYQKY010000315.1:0-6019 GCA_964418125.1 uncultured Phaeodactylibacter sp. | reverse complement strand
ACGTCCTCCGGGAAACAAAAGAGATAACTAACATGGAAAAAACAGCATGGCCTCCGATCGCATTCGGTACTGTCTTTTGGAAAGAGGTGGGCGATAAAGCATTTTGGATCACGAAGATCGAACGTTTTCTGCAACACAATATCCGGTTAGAAGTTTACGGTTCCGGTATTTCTGTTATCCGCTTTGTATCGGTAGCTGTTTTGCCAACCAACAAATTACACGAAGAATACATCAAGTATTTCAAAAAACACAAAGAACTTGTGGTTAATCTAAAACTAGATTACCATGCTGTTTCCCGGGCAGACGAGCCTGCTTTTCTGCAACTCGTCGCCCAGCTCTTCCTCCGCGCTATTGACGAAGCCCCTCAACACAAGGTCAAAAACTTCGACTGGGCCCGCTTCCGTATGGACGTCGCTGGCCTGTTCGAAGCGGAAGGATGGCTGCAGGCAGCCTAGGGGATGGTGGATATTTATGGGTTCATGGGGGCAATGCCTACTGCAACATTGATAAGTATGTGGACTGAAATGCGCAGACATGCATAGAAATGAGGAAATGCAGTTCCGAACCCAAGCGTAGTAAGCATTTCCACTGCATTTCTACACATTTCCACCTTTTTCATTTATTTGTGCCCACATACTTACACTGAAACACTGAAACACTACACCCCTCAATGCCTCCAATCCCACCTCCGTTCCTCATTCTCCCGCCGTTCCGGCGCCTTGCCGAAATTCCGGATCTGGTAGGTGAACGTCAGCATGACGTACTGCTGCAGCACTTCGGTCTGCACATCCTCGATATAGGCCTCGGTGACATTGCGCTGGATGTTGGTGTTCTGCTTCAGCAGGTCGAATACCGACAGCTGGACCTCTCCCCGTTCATTCTTGAACAGCTTTTTGGCCAGGCCCATGCTCCACAGCCAGTAGTTCTGGTCGAAGCCTTCCGACAGGCCGCTGTAGAGCTGGTGGTTGAGGGTGGTGCGGAAGACGAAGCCGTTGGCAATGATCAGGTTGGCCAGCAGGCTGGAGTTCTGGCTGAAGTATTCGGTATTCAGGCGGGTGGAGAGGCTGTTCTCCACGGTGCTGAAGCTGGACTGCGAGGAGATGGTAAAATCCACCCGCTCGCTGATGTTGCTGCTCAGCACCAGCCCCAGGCCGTAGGTGATGTTGTTGGCGTAGTTGAGGGCGCCGTTCACCTGGCCCGGCTGCCGGCTGTAGTCGGCCGAGAGGTTGATGTTGAGGTTGGACTTCAGCAGCTTCAGGGGCAGGCCGTAGGTCAGGAAGCCGCGCAGGTTGCGGTAGCCCTCCAGGTTGACAGGGCGGATGAGCTGGGCGCCCTGCTGCAGGGTGATGCCTTCGGCGATGACGGTATCCTGGCGGGCGGTGAAGGTATTGTTGCCGATGTAATTGTCGGAGTACTGGCCGGACAGCATGGCGTAGAAGACCGTCGATTTTTCGGTATTGGTGCTGGAGTAGCGGGCGAACAGGCGGTGCGAATAATTCTGCTCCAGATCCGGGTTGCCCGTTCTCAGCTGCAGGGGGTTGCTGTTGTCGATGGCCTCCTGGAGCTGGCTTACGGAAGGCGGGTTGGTGCTGGCCCGGTAGCCGGCCCGCAGGTTGCTCTGTTTGGAGAACTCGTAGCGGAAGAAAGCCCCCGGCACCAGGTTGTAAAAGTTGCGGCTCAGCTGATCGGCCACCGGGAATACCTGCTCGCCTTCCAGCTGCGCCCACTGGTAATGCACGCGGGCAAAGAGCATGGCCTTTTCACCCCGCATCCGGTAGCCCATGCCGGCGCGTTGCGCCAGGTAGTTGCTGCTGAAGGTGTTGGATAAGGTTGGGTTGAACAGGCTGTAGGCCTGGCTGCTTTCCTCAAAGTCGAAGGTTTCCTGCTCCGATTCTCCCTTCTGGTAGGAAGCCTCGTAGTCGAACTGCACCAGCCCTTCCTTGCCCAGGGGCTCGGTGTAGGACGCCCGCGACTCGATCTCCCACCCGTCGGTGAACAGGCCTGAGAACTGGTCGAGGGTATCGGAAAGGGCGACATCCTCAAAGAAGGTGTTCTCCGATAACAGGCGGCGCTCGCCGGTTTTGTTGTTGTAGCTGGTATTCAGGTTGAGAGAGAAGGTGCGCCCCCGTTTGGCGAAGCGGTGGCGGAAGAGCAGCATATTGGAAAAGTCCAGCGCATCGAGGCTGGGCGCCAGCTCGTAAAGCGTCTTGCTGGCGGGGCCGCCGCCGAAGAGGTTCAGGCCGGTGGTGTTTTCCCTGCCGTCGTTGTACTGCAGGCCCAGGCGGGGTATGATCAGGATGGAGTTGCTGGAGTCGATCTTGTAGTCGATGCGCAGGTTGAAGCGGTGGTTGGTGTTGGTGGTGGCTGTCCGGCTTTCCTCATCATACACCTGTTCGAAGTCGGAATTGGTGATGTAATCGCGGAAGGCGGTAGTCAGCGCATCGTTTTCGCTGCGGTTGAAGAAGTAGCTGCCGGAGACATCCGCTTTCTCTCCCCATTTGTCGGTGTAGTTGAGGCCGAAGGCCTGGGTGGTGGAGATGCCGTTCTGCTCCCCGATGAGGAAGTCGCCGATATCGCCGCCGCCGCGCCGCCAGCGGCCGCCGCCCCGTCCGCCACCGGGCCCGCCGCGCCCACTCTGGCCGCTGCTGCCCACGACGCCCAGGAGGTCTTCGGTGGAGAAGTTCTGCTGGTTGATGTTGTTGGCCTGGCCGATGAGGGAGATGCGGCTGTCGCCTTTGAAGAGGTTGACGTTGCCGCCGCCCTGGTACTGTCCGTCGGGGCCGTAGCCGGCGTATACTTTGCCGAACTGCCCGCTGCGCATGCCCGGCTTGGTGATGATGTTGATGGCCTTGGTGGTATTCCCGTCGTCCACGCCGGTGAACTGCGCCTGGTCGCTCTGCCGGTCGAAGACCTGTATCTTGTCGATCACTTCGGCCGGCAGGTTGCGCAGGGCGGCCATGGGGTCGTTGCCGAAGAAGGGCTTGCCGTCGACCAGCACTTCCTGCACGTTCTCGCCCTGGGCCTGCACCTGGCCGCCTTCCACGGTTACGCCCGGCATCTTGCGGATGAGGTTCTCGGCGCTGGCGTCGGGGTTGACCTTATAGGCGCCGGCGTTAAACTGGGTGGTATCCCCCTTCATGGTGGCCGTAGGCAGCTTCTCCTTGACGACGGCCTCCTGGAGGTTGAGGGCCTCTTCCTCCAAAGTGATGCGTCCGGCGCGCACCGGGCCGTTCTCCACTACCAATTCCTGAGTATAAGCCTGGTAGCCCAGGTAGGTCACCTTTAGTTCGTAGGCGCCCGGCCGGGCCGACAGCCGGAACCGGCCCGCCTCGTCGGCCACCGCCCCCCGGGTAGCCCCATCTGCCCGGCTGGTAAGGGTGACGTTGGCGCCCGCCAGGGGCGTTTCTTCTTTGGCATCTATCACCATCCCGAAAATGGGGAATTCCTGGGCAGTGGCCGCCGCGCCGAAAAAGAACGGCAGTAAAAGGAGCAGGTATTTTTTCATTTCAACTGGTTGTGGGAGGCCGTAGCTTCCGGTTGAGTTTCCTATCCTCACAGTTCTTTCAGATCATTAGACAAACATAAGCGCTACTTTTTTCCCGGAAAATGATTTTTTGCAGGCGAAAATTTAAAATTCCTGATTTTGTTGATCGTTTTTGGTTGCCTGTTGGCCGTTGTCAGTTCCCGGGAACAAACAACTGACAACCAGCAACAAGTAACTGGCCTAAAGGATTGATTTTCAAAGCCACTAATCCCGAACTCACGTTGATCTTAATAAATCAGTGTCCTATCCTCCCGGGCGCACGGTTGGCATTACTGCCCATTTTGTCGTAAATTTCCAGCGTGAAAACAAGACAAAAAACATGCAGACCAACTGGACTTACGACGAATTTTCCACCTTTGCCATGCTCTACGCCGCCTCTATCAACGCCGATGTAGAACCGGAAGATGAGGAGCTCATCCGGCAGCGGGTGGATGAAGCTGCCTACCAAAGAATAAAAGCCGTCTTTAACCAGTGCTCCGACATCAGGTGTATCGACCTCCTGCGGGCCTACCACGACAAGTACATGGCCGATGAGGCCAGCCGGCAGCGCCTCCTGGACGATGTGCGAAAATTATTTGAGGCGGATGAGAAGTACACCAACTTCGAGCGGGAGCTGATCCACATGTTTAAGATGGTGCTTTGAGTTTTCCTTTGCTATTCTCCCCATTTGTAGTTAGGTTTGCCCCCTGAACCAACTACCGTCCCGATATGGACCTAGCCGCCTTACGTGAAGAATACACCCGCGACGGCCTGTCGCGGAAAAACCTCGATGCCGATCCTTTCCGACAGTTCGAGCTTTGGTTTCAGCAGGCGCTCAACAGCGAGGCGGCCACGCCCAACGCCATGAGCCTGGCCACCGTGAGCCCGGACGGGCAGCCCTCCCAGCGCACCGTCCTGCTGAAGTACTTCGACGAGCAGGGGCTGGCCTTTTTCACCAACTACGAAAGCCGCAAGGCCCGGGAGATCGCCGGCAACCCCAAGGTGTCTTTGCTGTTCTACTGGCCGGAACTGGAGCGGCAGGTGCACATCACCGGCAGCGCGGAGCGCATTTCTGCCGGCGAGTCGCTGAAGTACTTCATGAGCCGCCCCCGGGGCAGCCAGATCGGCGCCTGGGTGTCCAACCAGAGCTCGGTCATCGGCTCCCGGCAACTCCTGATGGCCAAGTTCGAAGAGCTCAAGCGCAAATTTCAGAACAACGAGGTGCCCCTGCCGTCCTTCTGGGGGGGCTACCGCGTGGCGCCCGGCAGCTTCGAGTTCTGGCAGGGCCGCCCCAACCGCCTGCACGACCGCTTCCTGTACTCCCGCCGGGAGGGTGGGGGATGGGGGGTGGAACGGCTGGCGCCGTAGGGGGTTGATTGGGTTGTCCGTCCGCGTTACCTCGGCCGGATAAAATTGGGTTGATTGGGGTGCCCGTCTTTGCTGAGGCTCAGTCGAACGCTGGACACTATTGATAGCCAAAGGGTTGTAGAAAGCCTTAAGAGCATGTTTGGAGGCCAGCCCCGTCTGTGCAGCCGGGCAAGCTTTGAGCTAAAAAAGGCCACTTTCCTGCCTGCCGAAGTGCTCGGCACGCAGGCAGGTTCGGTGATACCCGTCCGTTCGGCCGGGCAAGCTTCGTTGCTTTCCTTGGCCGTACCTCCGGTCTTCGGCGTGAGCTCAGCCGAACGGTACGCCCTTCGAAAAGCGCCTTCCCGACACTTCGTGTGCGGGACAAGTTGTCTCACCAAAACCTGCCAGCGAGCCTGGCGAGCAGGCAGGAATTGACGCTTTTCGCTTTCAAATCCGGCCTCCAAACATCTCTAAGCCATTCCGGCTGACAGAGTAAAAGCAGGCGTTGAGCGCCCACTCGGAGCCAACTTCCGACTTCAAACTTCCTTTTGTTAAGGAAGCCCCATTTTTTATGGTGGAAGTGCCTTTCGCCCTCTTTCCGCCGCTCCCGGCAAGACATTGTTCCGACTTACTCCGTCAGTCGCTTCGCTCGTGTCGCACTTCCGAATTCCGACTTTAGGGCGTCGCTTGCACCTACAGGCCTTCCGCCTTCCGACGGTGATTTCGGTTAATATAACATGTGAATCCAGGGCTAAAACCATGGGATTGCCCGGAGAGCCGGAGGCTGAAATGCCCAAGGCTTGGCCCGTTAGGGCCTAAATGTTGGTAGAAAAGAAGCCCAAGGCGCCGTTTCAGGCCCAGCGGGCCGGAATGTGGCCTTTGTGTTCAGGCACATTGCCCTTTTAGATTACGGCCCGCTGGGCCTTAGGGCAATGATTCCTGCCTCTTTCTACCAATATTGCGGCCCGCCGGGCCCTGTGGAATGCCTTTGCATTCGCCAGGGCAAGTCTGGATGGCTCTCCTATCCCGTCAAAGTTCTGTAACGGCTCATTGCATTCGCCTACTTCACTAAATGACGGGACTGTCGCTATGCTCTAAGTTTGACTTTACTATTTTTCCGAGCGTCAAGCCACCGCTTGCGTAAGCAAG
>CAYQKY010000314.1:0-6037 GCA_964418125.1 uncultured Phaeodactylibacter sp. | reverse complement strand
TACGGACAAAAAAAGCAACGCCGTATCAGCAAACCTGCCTGCGTGCCGAGCACCTCGGCAGGCAGGAAAGAGGCATTTTTTAGCCCTAAGTGTGGCCTTCAAAAAAGCTCTCAAGGCCTTCCTCTGTCGCCCGCAGCTTCTCCCGGCAGTAGGCGATCAGCTCGGCGGCCCGCTTCACTTTTTCTGACAGCTCGTCCACGCTCACGGCGTCTTCCTGCAGCTGGGCGACGATCTGCTGCAGTTCCTGCAGGGCTTTTTCGTAGGTTAGTTTCATGTCAGGCTTTACTTTTTTCAGTTCCAACCAGCTTCTTTAAATCCCCGAATCCCGAATTTACGAATTCACGAATCCACCACCGAATCCACCTCTCCATCCTCAAAGCGCGTCCTGACCCGGTCTCCTTTATCCAATTCATGTATTGAACGCACTGTTTTACCATCTTTCAGCGTGATGCTGAACCCCCGCTTCAGCGTCGCTTCCGGGCTGAGCAGTTGGTTGAGTTGTTCGAACTGTTGGAGGCGTTGTTTTTCCAGGCGCAGGCGTTGGCGGGCCAGGCGGGGGAGTTCGCCGGCTATCCGGTTGAGGGTTTCGCCTTGCCGGTTCAGCAGTTGCCCGGGATAGTATCGGAGGGCTTGCTCGAATCGTTCCAGGAGGAGAGCTTCTTCGCGGGTTTTGTGGCTGGCCAGCAGGCGCAGCTGTTGTCCGAGCTGATGAAGGACGCCTTCGAACTCAATATTGCGGTGTATGATGAAATCCGCTACGGCAGTCGGTGTCTTCAGGGCGATATGCGATACCTTATCGAGCAGCACCTCATCCACATCGTGGCCGATGCCGGTGAGCACGGGCAGGGTGGATTCCGCTACGGACTTGCAGAGCGCATAGCTATCGAAGGCGGCCAGGTCGAGTTTGGCGCCGCCGCCGCGGATGATGGCGGCACAGTCGAAGTGGGCGCGGCGGCGTTCCACTTTTCTGAGCTGGCGGATGACTTCCTCTTCGGTTTGGCCGCCCTGCATGGCGGCGGGGTAGAGCCGGCACTCGAAGCGGTAGCCGTAGGCGTTTTCCTGCAATTGCTGGAGAAAATCCCGCAGCCCGGCCGCCGTTTCGGAGCTGATGACGGCGATGCGCTGGAGGGCGGCGGGCAGGGTATGGCGGCGGTTCCTGCCGATGAGCTGCTCCGCTTCCAGACGTTCGAGGATCTGCCGGCGGCGCATTTCCAGCTGGCCGAGGGTATAGGCCGGGTCGATGTCCTCGACTACAAGTTTAAGTCCGTATCGCTCGTGGAAATCCACCTGCACCAGGAGGAGGGCTTCGATGCCTTCCTGGAGCAGGCCGTCGAGGGTGCGCCCCAGCTTGCGGCGCAGTTTGCGCAGGCTGGACTGCCAGACCACCCCTTCTGCCTGGGCGACGATCTGGTCGCTGTCGCTGTCCTTCTGAACCAGGCTGAGGAAGCAGTGCCCCCGCGCCTCATTGGCCTGGGCGATCTCGCAACTCACCCATACCGGGGCGGGCAGGTTGAGGGCCAGCACCCGGCGGATGTACTCGTGGAGCTCGAAGAGGGTGTGCTTTTCCAAAGACGGTGGTTTATGCGAGCAAAGGTAAGGAGTAGGAAGGAGGTGGGTAAAAAACAAGGCCCATTTTATTTTTGATGTTTGATTTGAAATGTTTGATTTTTGATGTGCCGGGGAATATCGGCCATCGTTTTGCAGCCCGCGGCAAGCCCATCAAAAATCAAACCTCACACATCGCAAATCAAAAATCACATATCAAAAATCAAACATCTTCACTCCTCATCCCCATCCTCTATCACTTCACTTTTCTCTTCTGCCTCTTCTGTTTCATACGGACGTTTGCCGAAGATCTCCTCCAGGTCTTTTTTGAAGACCACCTCTTTCTGGAGGAGTAATTCCGCCAGTTTTTCCAGTTCCTCGCGGTGGTCCTGGAGCACTTTCTTCGTTCGTTCGTAGGCATACTCCACCAGGTTGTGTACTTCCTCGTCGATCATCTGGGCGGTGGCCTCGCTGTATGGCTTCTGAAAGGATTGCTCGTACTGGCCGGTGCTGTCGTAATAGCTGATGTTGCCCAGCTTCTCGTTCAGGCCGTAGTAGGCCACCATCGTATAAGCTTGCTTGGTGACCTTTTCCAGGTCGTCCAGCGCACCGGAAGAAACCTTGCCGAACACCACCTCCTCGGAGGCGCGCCCGCCCAGGGCGGCGCACAGGCGGTCGACCAGCTGGTCTTTATTGTAGATCACGTTCTCCTGGGGCAGGTACCAGGCGGCGCCCAGGGAGCGCCCGCGCGGGACGATAGACACCTTGAGCAGGCTGTCGGCGTGCTCAAGGTACCAGCTGACGGTGGCGTGGCCGGCCTCGTGGTAGGCGATCACCTTTTTCTCCTGGTCGGAAATGATCTTGCTCTTTTTCTCCAGGCCGGCGATCACGCGGTCGGTGGCGTCGTAGAAATCGCGCATGTCAACGGCGTCCTTATTGCGGCGGGCGGCGATAAGAGCCGCCTCGTTGCAGACGTTGGCGATGTCGGCGCCGGAGAAACCGGGCGTCTGGCTGGCCAGGGTGTCAAGGTCGATCTCCTCAGAGAGCTTCAATGGCTTGGTGTGTACTTTGAAGATGGCCAGCCGTTCTTTTTTTGTCGGCAGCTCCAGGTAGATCTGGCGGTCGAAGCGGCCCGGGCGCAGCAGGGCGCGGTCGAGGACGTCTCCCCGGTTGGTGGCCGCCAATACGATGACGCCGGTATTGACGCCGAAGCCGTCCATCTCGGTGAGGATCTGGTTGAGGGTATTCTCCCTTTCGTCGTTCGACTGCAGGGAGACGGCCTTGCCCCGCGACCGGCCCACAGCGTCGATCTCGTCGATAAAAATGATACTCGGGGAGTTCTGCTTGGCTTTTTTGAACAGGTCGCGCACCCGGGAGGCGCCAACTCCCACAAACATCTCCACAAATTCAGAACCAGAAATAGAGTAGAAGGGCACGCTCGCCTCGCCGGCCACCGCCCGGGCCAGCAGCGTTTTGCCGGTCCCGGGAGGGCCGATCAGGAGCACGCCTTTGGGGATCTTGGCGCCTAACCGGGTGTAACGGGAGGGGTTCTTCAGGAAGTCGACGACTTCCTTTACTTCCACTTTCACTTCTTCCAGGCCGGCCACATCGTCGAAGGTTACGTCGCTCTGGCCCTTTTCAAAGAGTTTGGCCTTGGACTTGCCCATATCGAAAATATTGTTTCCTCCCCCAACTCCACCTCCGCCGGGACGCATGCGGCGCAGGATGAATAACCATATCCCGATGATGATGGCAAAGGGGATGATCCACGACAGAATGTTGCCCACCCAGTTGGTGCGGCTGACATAGTTGATGTCGATGCGATCTTCAGTCGGGACACCCTGCTGGGCCTCTTCCAGGCTTTTTTCAAATGTCTCAATAGAGCCGATATTGAAGGTATAGTGCGGGCCGGGGTTGCCGGAATCGATCTCGCTGTACCGGCCCTGGCCCAGTTTTTCTTTTTTGATATATACTTCAGCCGTCTCTTTATTGACCACAGTGATGCGGTCGACATCCTGGTTGGCCAGCATCTCCTGTTTAAATTCCGACCAGGAGACCTCCTTGGTTTCATTGCTGGTGAAATAGAAGATGGCCTGAACGGCCAGGAGCGCGATCAGTATATAGAGTATCCAGGAATTGGATGTAAAATTCCTCCGGGACCCGTTGTCGTCGGGCCCGGAGGAATTTCTTCCGTTTTCAGAAGGCTTGTTCATATTTTGTTGTGCCATAGGTGCCGCTTAATTATAAAGATAAAACCATAAGGCCCAAAGGTCGGCCCTCGGTTTAGTGTCAGTCCTACTAATAAAAACCCGCGTCTCCCGGTGATGTTCGGAGAAATAGGTTGGGGGGGGCATCCCGTATTGAGGCATAACGAGGAAGAAATGCCCGGAAATAACTCTTCAACAGGTGTTGCCGCTCCTCCTCATTTTACACTTTGCATTTCCGTGAATTTCAAAGTATTTCTGGAAATTCCCAAAAGATTACCGCCCCGATTTACACCAGGCCATCTTCTTCACCGATCATTCGATGGATGGCATCGAAGATCCGGGCGATCTCCCGGACCTGTTCCTTTACCGCTTCTCTTTCCTGGTGTTGTTTGTACATCCGGATGCCACTGGCGCCTAGGGCTCCCCAAAGCCCCCCTCGTTTGCGGTTGTATTCAGCCTCCGGGATATTCCTGGCCAGTTGACGGATCCGGTAATCGTCAAAATTGTCGAGCACCCACAGCCGGAGGTCACCGGCAAACTGGACAAAGATCTCAAGATCGACGTCAAAGTTCTTGCCCTGAATGACGCGCTGGGCCAGGGCTTGCAGGTCGTGGAAGGGTTGGTCGAGGTTGGCCATGGTTCGGATTTTGTAATACGAAACGGCTTTCGCAGGAAGGGCCGCTTCCTGCGCCGGCCGTTTCGGACGGGCTACCCCGTTCTATCCCAGCCGGGTAAACTTCAGGTGGCCCGTGGTAAAAAGAGAAGGAAGCAAGGCAGCCCCGCCTTGTGGAATAATCCTCTCTGCAGATCCCACTGGGCGCGCTCTTTTCTCCTGCTCGATTGACACAGGCGTTCAAGATAAGCATTCTTCCGCTCATTCGCACAGGCTGCCCAACCAATTCATGAAAGCGCGGCGGGCCTTCCCTTCCCGAAAAAACCAGCTGGCAACATCCAGGTGGGTGCCTTCTGGCAGGGACAAAAAACGGGTTTCTGAAGTGTTGACGGCTTTCATCCTATTGGCGAATTCCCGGACACCCTCGTACTCCACCATGCCGTCTTTGGCGCCGTGGATGATTAGGGTAGGGATGTTGGCCGGCTTATCCAAATAATGATAGGGATTGGCTTGCCGGAACATAGGCTCGTCTCTCGGCCCGGCAAAGTTGCGCAAGGTGAAGCTGTCCGACATCTTTTCCAGGTGGAGGGGGGCGCCGAAGAGGAAGAGGCCCCGGAACCAATCCGGGGTGATCCCGGCATTTTCCAGTTCTTTGTGGCCTAACGCTGCCAGAGCGGCGAGGTTTCCTCCTGCCGACATGCCGCCGATGATGGCCTTTTTGTCATCCATTTTTTTATGAACCAGTATTTCCTGGATTTTGCTAAGTATCTGGTTGAGGTCTTCCCGCATGTGCCGGTAATTGTAGCGGGGGGCGCGCCGGTAAGAAGGCAGGATCACGACGAACCCCATTTGCGTAAGTTGCCGGGCATGGGCCCTGAATTGCTCCGGAGCGCCGAATTCCCAGCCGCCGCCGTGAAAGTATATGATGATGTGCGGCCTCGTTTCAACAGCCCGGGCAGGTTGGCAAAAAAGCATATACTGCCGGGGGTGAGGGCCATACGCAATGCGTTCCTCCCGGAGGCCGCTGGTTGGGCTGGACAGCAGGTGCAGCCAGAACGGGGGCAGGTGGAGCAACTCGTGCAGCAGGCTCCCTTTGGGTACTATACACCACAGGAGGCCGTAAAACAGGGCGAAGCAGAATATAACAACAAGCAGATTCAGAAGCATGGGCCTGATGGGTCTGGATTGATTCGACAGTTCAATTTTAAGAAAAAACTGTTGTTTTGGCAGGAGGGAGGCGCCTGATTTGCTTTTATCATTACGGGCCAGGAAGGTAGCCTGTCCGAAAAAATTGCATGCTACCACCGGCAGCATGCAACTCTAAACTATTTTTAACTAAAACCTATTACTGGCCAATAAACGGGAAGCCCGAAAAATAGTTTGTCGCCATTTATTCAAAAACCTCCTATGAATTCTTAATTTAAGCCATTCTCTGCCCGGAAAACTTCCAATATGAGGCTAGAAAGCCTGATCTTCAAATTCTGGATATTATCCGTTTCCCTTTTCGGGCAGGCGGATGCGCCGGTTTATTATCCCCCCAATCTGGCCCTGGAACAGGCGGATTCCTGCATTCAGTCGGAGGATTACCTTGCTGCCCGGGCCTTATACCTCGAGGCACTGCCGCATTTTGTTGAGAACGGGGATTATCACCGGCAGGCTTACATCTATCTGT
>CAYQKY010000313.1:0-6126 GCA_964418125.1 uncultured Phaeodactylibacter sp. | reverse complement strand
CAGGCTTACCCTTGCAGCTGGCTGAAGCCGCTGCCGACTTTTTGAGGACGCCCTATCTACTGACTTCCTTGTCTTTTGCCCAATAGGAGGCGAAAGGGGGGTTCGGCTTAAGAAAACTGAATCATACCGTAGAAGGTTACGTATGATGATTAAATAGCTATATTTCGCGCTATACAAATAACTCTGAGGATATGGATATGATCAACTTCAAGCAGACTGCCAACTTCATCTGGGACATAGCCAACCTGCTCCGGGGAGATTATAAGCAAAGCGACTACGGCAAGGTGATCCTGCCCCTGACCGTATTAAGGCGGCTGGATTGTGTCCTGTCCCCCACAAAGCAAAAGGTGCTGGACTACCTGCCCAAACTCCAAAGCACCAATGTGCAGAATGTCGATCCGATCCTGAACAAGGTCGCGAGGCACAATTTTCACAACCGCTCCAAATACGACTTTGAGAAGTTGGTCGCCGACCCTGAAAACATAGCGGCCAACCTGCGGAACTATATCAACGGGTTTTCTGATAATGCCCGCGAGATAATCGAGTATTTTGAGTTTGATAAGGCCGTGACCGGAAAGATCGACCTACGTAATTATGTATTGGAGGGTTGAATAATGCCCACAAACAGGTAATATGAGGACATGACAGCTTGCTATTGTCCAGAAACAGCGTATTTTTGGACACGAAAACTTTTCGAGTCCTAAAAATGCCCATTATTGGACACAACAAATGAGCTGAAGATGACTTACGATATTGTAATCGGTAGACCCGCGTTTGCGAAATTGCTTTCGCCAGGTGGATAGCTTCTTGTAGGGTAACAGCTGCAGGCGGGTGCAGGGGCCGTCCGGTTCCGGGTTGTCAAATCCATGCTCGTATGCTTCGGTGAGTTCGGTGAGTTGGGCATCGGTCAATTCAATACCTACTTCATCGGGTGGTGTAGCTTGCAGGATGCCGTGATCCGGTGTCGGTGGGGCATTATGGCCAATTATCTCAACACCCTTTCCCAACTGGCTGATGATCAATATTGAAGTCACCAGCAGCACAACAAGCAATAATACCCTACCTCCAACTGAATGTGCGGCAGCTTTCATGATCCATTATTTTTTGAGGTTTAACCATACGGGCAATATAAGCTTTTCTAAGAAACGATACTTATAGTCCGTAGACTTATAGTCTTCTTTCCAGGAATTTGTCGGCAAAACAAGTGATATGCCGTACACAGACGAAGAAAAGGCCATTCTCTCCCGGCTGGGGGAGGCCATCAGGCGACACCGGAAGGCCAAGGGGTGGTCGCAGGAGGAATTGGCCTTTCAGGCCGGCCTCGACCGGACGTACATCGGGTCGGTGGAACGAGGGGAGCGGAATATTGCGGTGCTGAATCTGATGAAGGTGGCGGAGGTGCTGGGGGTGGGGGTGAATGAACTGGTGACAAAATGAATCCACTAGCCCGAATGATTTGGTAGTATTATGCTTCATTTCATCACTATAAAAACAGTTATTATGAATCAACATTATGATCGGCGGACCTTTCTAAAGAAAGGCAGTATGTGTTTAGCCAGTCTCGCCATCTTGCCCGGTTTGTACGGCAAGGTGCCGGCAAGTGATCGCTTGCGCGTCGCCCACATTGGCCTTGGGGGAATGGGGAATGCTCATATGCAATGGTTTGCGGGTTTGCCGGAAGTGGAGGTGGTTGCCCTTTGTGATGTCGATGAAGTTCATTTAGGAGATGCCCTGAAAAAGTTGAAGGAGTTGCAACCAGATGGCAAGGTAGATACTTATGGCGATTTTCGGCATGTTTTGGATCGGCAGGACATCGACGCCATTACTTGCGCTACGCCAGATCACTGGCATGCTCAGATCGCCACCTTGGCCTTTCAGGCAGGTAAGGATGTATATGGCGAAAAGCCCCTGTCCTATGATGTGCGCGAGGGCCAAATGATGCTAAAGAATCTGGAAAATTACGATCGCATTTTTCAACTGGGTACCCAGATCCATGCAGGAGACAACTATCATCGGGTGGTAGAGATCATTCAGTCGGGCGCCATTGGGAAAGTCCATACCGTAAGGTTGTGGAAAACTGGTACGCCACCTGATCTGGGTACCCCTAAAATACAGGCTCCGCCCAAAACACTCAACTGGGATATGTGGCTGGGGCCTGCTCCATTCACCGATTATTTCCCCGAACGTTGTCACTTTAATTATCGCTACTTCATGGATTATTCCGGTGGCGTTTTTGCCGACTTTTGGTGTCATATTGCGGATATTGTCTTTTGGGCCATTCAACCCAAGGGCTTAAAGGCCATACAGGCCAGAGGCAAAGCACCGGAAGGCATTGTCGATACACCGGAATGGATCGAGGTAGATTATGAATTTGAAGGGCTCAATATTTTCTGGGCCAGTGATCCGCCGAAAGTGCCAGGAGCAGAGGGAAAAGGGATCGGCGCCTATTTCGAGGGAGACAAAGGAACATTATTGACCGATTATGGCGCCCGCCAGATCACCATCAATGGAGAGGCCGTTGACGACTTGCCCGAGGTGCCCAAAAGCATTCCGCGATCGCCCGGCCACCAACAGAACTTCGTGGATGCAGTCAAGTCGCGCAACCAGCCCGAATCCAATCTCGCTTACGCTCGGGAAATGACCCTTCCCATGCACCTGGGCCTCATTTCTTATCGGTTGAATGGCCGCCAATTACGATGGAATGCGCAAAAGGAAAAGTTCATTGGTGATAAGGAGGCCAATAAGCTGTTGTCTCGCAAGCCGAGGAAAGAGTGGCGATTGGTGAAATAAGGCAGCACTCTTTTCCCGCTGAGATCGAAATCATCTCCGGACAAAATGGTGGGACAAGTTCCCGCCCTGCAGATAATTTTTCCCGCGGCCATTCTATCACCACTCCTGAAGCTCCTTCTTGTTGCCCATGCCCTGGTAAAACTCCATGGCCGTAATGCTGGACAGCAAAATATTGTCGTAACCGATACCTTAGAGAGCGGAGATCGTTTTGGCATCGCCGTAAAAGGCGTGAATGAAGATATTGGTATCACAAAGGGCCATTTCCAGTGTATCAATCCCGATGTACAACCTTTTGAAGCTACGATTAATCCTTACCTTAGCCCCATGAAGCGCAACATCGAACAAGTACGGATACAGGAAGCCTACCAGCGGCAGGTTCCCTGGCTGCGCTGGGGGCCTTACCTCAGCGAGCGGCAGTGGGGCACCGTCCGGGAGGATTACAGCGACAACCAGGCCGCCTGGAAGTACTTCACCCACGAGCAGGCCCGCTCGCGCGCCTACCGCTGGGGGGAGGACGGGCTGGCGGGCATCTGCGACAACCAGCAGCGCCTGTGCCTTGCCTTATCCCTCTGGAACGGACAAGACCCCTTCCTCAAGGAGCGCCTTTTTGGGCTGACCAACCCCGAAGGCAACCACGGTGAAGATGTCAAGGAGTATTATTTCTACCTCGATAATACGCCGACGCACTCCTACATGAAGTATTTGTACAAATATCCGCAACAGGCTTTTCCCTACGAACAGTTGTTGTCGGCCAACCGGGAGCGCAGCCGGCAGGAGCCGGAGTTTGAGCTGCTCGATACGGGCATTTTCGACGAGGGCCGCTATTTCGACATCGTGATCGAGTATGCCAAGGCCGGCCCCGACGATATCGCAATGCGGATCTCCGTGACCAACCGGGGCCCGGAGGCGGCGCCTCTGCACGTGCTGCCGACGCTCTGGTACCGCAACACCTGGCGGTGGACGGAAGAAGCCCCCATCCCTCAGTTGCGCGCCGCCGGCTGGAAGGGAGGCCACGCAATCGAGGCGCGCCACCCGGAGCTGGAGCCCTATTACCTGTACACCAATGAGGCGGCGGCCCTGTTGTTTACGGAAAATGAGACCAATAAGCAACTCTTGTTTAACGAGCCCAACCCGGCCGCCTATGTGAAAGACGGGATCAACGACTATGTCGTGGAGGGGAAAAAAGAAAGCGTCAATCCACGGCAACGGGGCACCAGGGCGGCGGCCCATTACGCGCTGGAGATCGGCGCCGGAAGTACCGTGGCGCTACACCTGCGTTTCTGCAATATCGCTCCCCAGTCCCTGGGCCAGGCTTTCCTGCCAGACAAGGGCAATCCGCTGGGTAAGGGGTTCAAAGCAGTTTTTCAGGATCGTCAACAGGAGGCCGATGCTTTTTATCAGGCCATCACCCCGGATCAGCTCGATGCCGAAGATAAAATGATCATGCGGCAGGCCCTGGCCGGGATGCTGTGGACCAAACAGTACTATTACTACGACCTCGATCAATGGTTGGAAGAACACGGGGCCAATCCGCTGAACACTCGGGAGCCGAAAAAGGCGCGCAACGAACGATGGGTCCATATGCTCAACGCCGATATCATCTCGATGCCCGACAAGTGGGAATATCCCTGGTATGCCGCCTGGGATCTGGCCTTTCAGGCGATCAACCTGGCGATGGTGGACCTCGATTTCGCCAAGGAGCAGCTCAGCCTGATGCTCCGGGAGACGTACCTGCACCCCAACGGCCAGCTGCCGGCCTACGAGTGGAATTTCGACGATGTCAACCCGCCGGTCCACGCCTGGGCGACGCTGTTCGTTTACGGCATCGAAAAACAGCGCCGGGGAAGCGGCGACCTTCCCTGGCTGAAGAACGCCTTCCAGAAGCTCACGCTCAACTTCACCTGGTGGGTCAACCGCAAAGACCCACAGGACCGAAACGTATTCGAGGGGGGCTTTCTCGGGCTGGACAACATCGGGGTGTTCGACCGCAGTGAAACGCTGCCCGGCGGCGCCAAGCTCGAGCAGGCCGACGGTACCGCCTGGATGGCCCTGTATTGCCAGAATATGTTCGAAATGGCGCTGGAGCTGGCTCTCTACGATCCCGTTTACGAAGATATGGCGTTGAAGTTTTTCGAACACTTCCTGTATATCGCTTCCGCCATGGACCGCATGGGGGAGCACAAGGAAAACCTCTGGGACGAGGAGGACGGTTTCTTCTACGACCTGCTGCGGCCGCCGAATGGCGACCCCATGCGGCTCAAAGTACGGTCGATGGTCGGGCTGTTGCCGCTTTGTGCGACTACTGTCCTGGACAGCAGCATCATTCAGCGCTTTCCGCGGCTCGTTAAGCGGGCGGGCTTCCGTTTTGAAAAACACCCCGAACTGCTTCAGCGCATTCACGATCCGCGGCGGGTAGGCGCCAACGGGAGAGTAATGTTTTCCATCCTAGGGGAAGAGAAGTTGCGCCGGGTGCTGCGCCGTTTGCTCGACGAAGGCGAATTCCTGAGCCCCTTCGGCATTCGCGCCCTCTCGCGCCACTATGCCGAAGAACCGTATGAGTTTTTAATGGATGGCGAAAAGTACGTGGTGGAATACCTCCCTGCCGAATCGGACTCGCCGATGTTCGGCGGGAACTCCAACTGGCGGGGACCCGTCTGGTTTCCGGTCAATACGCTGCTGCTTCGGGCGCTGCTCCAGTTCTATACCTACTACGGCAACGGATTTCAGGTGGAGTGCCCGACAGGCTCCGGCCGGATGATGAACCTCTACGAGGTCAGCCAGGAGATCGCCACCCGCCTGATCCGCTTATTCCGCCGCGATGCGGCCGGCAGGCGCCCGGTAAACGGCGGCCAGGAAAAGTTCAACCGCGATCCGCACTGGCGGGAGCACCTCCTCTTCTATGAGTACTTCAACGGTGACAACGGCGCGGGCCTCGGCGCCAGCCATCAAACCGGCTGGACGGGGCTGGTGGCCTTCCTCATACAGCTCTTCGGCTCGGTGACGGCCGAAAGGATGCTGAAGGAAGGGTTCCGGCCGGCGACGGTGTATCGGGAAGAGTAGCCCCAAACTGTATCCTTAGTTCTTGACCAACTCCTCTTCAATGATGTTCTTCAAAACCCGAATCCAAGCTGCCCGGATTTCGATATCGGTTTCGGGTCGACTGGCTACACGATGCTATCAGCGAATGAATGGTTCAATTCGATAATGTAAACTGGTGCCTGGACAGGAACTTTGATAATATCCCATTTGTTGCAATTTTTACTTAAGGTAACGTGAGTTCTGGATTAGTGGCTTTGAAAATCAATCCTTTAGGCCAGTTACTTGTTGCTAGTTGTC
>CAYQKY010000312.1:0-6159 GCA_964418125.1 uncultured Phaeodactylibacter sp. | reverse complement strand
GTGCAATGCCGTTCTGAACTCACCGAGCATGCCGTCATGTAATACGCGCCATCGATCCGGGAGACCCTGGCGTCCTCTATGCCATATTCCTGGAAACTGGCCTGGGGCGCGACGGCCTTGTCGTAGTGTATGTGAACGATCTTATCGCCTTCCTCATCGAGTTCTACCGGCAAAAGCCAGGAAATGGAAGTAAGGGCCAAAACGGGAACAGGGCAATATCGTTTCAACAGGAATTTTCGGGGGTCAGAGGCATCCACCTCCTCCAATGGATAGCCGTCGAGGACGTATCCCTTCGCCGGGCTACAGCGAATGGCGTGGATCTTGTTTGACCAGACGGGCTGGCGCAGCGCCTCGGCCACCCGCACCATCAGGACCAGGTTGCCGTTGGGCAGCCTGGACATCCCCGGGTTGAAAGCGCCCAGCACATAGGTTTCTTCTTTGATATGCCCCCGAAGGGGAGAGTGCGCCAGGTCAATATCCTGGGGTTTTATCACGATCTTATCGAAAGCATAGTCTGTCATTTTGTTTGATTTTAGCTGGTTACAGATATTGACACAACTGCCCTGCCGTGATTATTTTTTCTATTCATATCTGGAAATGATCGTTTTCAGTTCCCGGAGCGGGGCCGGTTCGGCGGCAACAGCCTGTATACTCAAGAGGGCTTCAATAGTGGATTCTGCCCCCGAGTTCATGTTCACCTCCTCAGGAGAGCCAATACCGTCAAAAGTGCGCCCGGTTTCCGGATCGTACATTTTCCGGCCGGCGGGATTGGCGCCCCAAAACCAGCCGGCCAATTGTGCCGCAGTCCTGGCATATCCGGCCTCCCCGGTAAGGGCATAGGCTTCCATAGCGGCGTATACCATGGGCCGGATGTTGTAGGCGATCTGGGGGAATTGCCGGAAGTTCTGCATTTTAAGGCTGTCTCCCGGGCGAATAACCTCAAAACCGCTGACGAATTCCTGTTCCAGGCAATAGGGGTAGAACGACTGCACCTCCCTCAGCCCCGCCTGGATGAAGGGTTCGTGCTCGAGCACCCTCCCGGCATGTAGAAGGCCATAGGCCTGCAGGTTTCCCCAGGCGTGCCAGGTGTTTTTCCAACTCATAAATGCGCCGAAAGGAAAGGCCTCCGGCCCGCCGAACTGAACGGCGAGCAGCAGGTTCCCCAGATTGAGCATCGTTTCCCGAACAGTTTCCTCCTGTCGCAACTGGTAGTAATTGGCCAGCCCGGCCATCAGCACCCCCACCTGGTCGGCGCCGGTTTGGGTAAGACACTGCGGAATACTCACTCCTTCCACCTCAACCATGCCTTCCTGCCCGCTGCACAACTGCCGGATGCCGGGTAACAAGGCGTCCATTGCCCGCCGGCTGCGCCCTTGCAGGCCGGCCAGTCCTTCCGCCTCGAGCAGGTTGAGTTCCGAGAGCGCCCAAAAGGCCCGCCAGGACCACCAGTTGGGAACAGCCCGGCTGTTGGGGTGCTCCCGGTTGATGATATTGCCGGGCATCAGGAAGTTGTAAAAGTAACCGTTGTCCGCCTGCATGTACAGCAGGAATTCGGCCAAACGGCGGGCCTTTTCCAGGACCGCCTCCGAAGGTGACGAACGATACTGCCGGCAATAGAAAACCAGGGCGCGGGCCAAATCATCCACGCAGGTGAAGCCTTCATCCTCATCTCCCACCAAGCGGTAATCGGGGGCTTCGCAGTAGATCCACACCACGCCCATCAGGGTGTCTCCGATGGAAACTTCCTGGTAGAGGTGTTCCAGGTGAGCGGTGTTCAGGAGATCGCCTTCGGAGGCCGGCTCGGAGGTGGAACAGCAGGTGAGCAGGAGGAGAAGGGGGAGGAGGATAATTGATCTTTGATTTTTGATTTTTGATTTTTGATTTAGGCAGGGCAGGGCTGCCATATCCCAACTACCCCGTTGCCATAGGCTTCTTCCTTGTTTTATTCTACCATTATCGCCACATCGGCGACCGCCGGTGAATTCCGTTCCAGCCAAACCGGGATATGGGCAATTCCCCTTATCGTAAAGCATTTCCTTCATGGCTTGTTGTTTTTCGAGGTTAAAAGCGCCTTGATCACCTCCTCCGTTTCCACCACGGCAAAACTGATGGAGCTGTCCGACATGGCGTATGGAATGATCAGGTTTTCCCGGTGTTGCATCATGCCACAGGTGTACAGTACATTCGGCACGTACCCTTCCCGTTCTTCCTCATTGGGGCTCAGCAGCGGCTGGCCCAGAGATGCCAGTACGATGGAGGGATCCTCCAGGCTCAGCAAAGTAAGGCTTAGCACATACTTGCGCATGGGCCCGACCGCATGGGTGAGCAACAGCCAGCCGTGAGGCGTCTTTACCGGGCTTCCGCAGTTGCCCATCTGGAGAAGCTCCCACTCCCGCTGCGGTTGCTGCAGCAGTTCATAACTGTCCCAGAAATACAGGTTGTCGGAATACATCAGGGTCAGGTTTCGGCCATCCTGCCGGCCAACCATGGCATACTTTCCATTTATCTTTTCAGGGAAAAAGGCCATACCCTTACCGGCGGCCGCCTTGCCGTAGAAGGGCCGTATCCGGAACGAGCGGAAATCTTCCGTCTCGAGGAGCTGCGGGTAAATAGCCCTTCCGTTGTATGCGGTGTAGGTGCCCAGATATAGCGTTTTATCGCCTTCCCGGAAACGGACGAACCGTACGTCCTCCATGCCGTTGGATTCCGAATCGGAACGGGGGAAGATGATGCGGCTGCTCAGCGGAGTATCCTCCTCAAATTCCAGGCTGTAGTTCCGGTTGAATACTTCAGAGATACGCGCTTTGGCCGGCCCGAGGCCCTGGCCTGAGGTTTTTTCCAGGCGGCCGATCACCTCCAGGCCTTCCGCCTCCGTGAAGTGCTCCGGCAGTGCGTTTCCAACTTCCTCCTCAATTCCCCCGTTACCCTCAATCCGGCTGGCCACAAAGTCCCGGGACAGCGGTTGGCTTATCATTTTCCCGGAAGATAGTAAGGGAGCGGAAGGGTCGAGCCAGAGCCCTCCGGAAGCTGAGACAACGCCCGTCTTAAAAGCAACCGAAGAGATGTGCCCCTCGCCTACTGCCCGCAGGCTCAGGATAAAGCGGAGCGCCCCCGGTTCCAGCTCGCTTTGATCGGGATGCGGCACAATGGATGGGTTGAACAAGGCGGCGGCCTCAACCGAGTACTCATGGGTGAAGTAAGCTCCGATGAGCAACTGCCGGGCCGGAGAAAGGCCGTCAACCGGAACGAAGGCGCGCGCCCTCTGATAATGAGCCTCAAAGAGGGCCCGGAGGTTGATATGCCGGCTTTCGAACTCAGAACAAATGCCTTCCAGTTGCGCTTCAACGGCCTGCTCTTCCATGCCCGACACATGGCGGATTACCGGCTCAAAGCGGCCGGCATCTGAAAACGCCAGAAAGCGGGGAAGCACTCTGCGGGGGTTGGCTTTCAGCCGGATACTGGTTCTACGGACAGGTATCATTATTTCTGTGTTTATCCTTTCAGGCCGGAAGAGGCCATGCTTTGAATAAAATGTCTCTGAAATATCGAATAAGCAATGATGATGGGCAGGGCCAGCAAGACGGCCGCCGCCAGCTTTACTCCCAGCTGGGCCTCGGCCCGCCCCCCAACGGCAAACAGGGTTACCAGCTGAGGCATGGTCATCAGCTGCTCCTCCCGGATCACGATCAGGGGCCAG
Source organism: uncultured Phaeodactylibacter sp. (assembly GCA_964418125.1). Taxonomy (GTDB): domain Bacteria; phylum Bacteroidota; class Bacteroidia; order Chitinophagales; family Saprospiraceae; genus JACJXW01. Next base: position 2,462 of record CAYQKY010000312.1, on the reverse strand, counting down.
AGGACGTCGTTCCAGGAATTCATAAAGGTGATAATGCCCACCGTAATGATGGTGGGAACAATATTGGGCCAAAGCACCTGAAAAATGATCCGCGCCTCACTGCAGCCATCCACCCGGGCGGCATCGATCAGGTCGTCGGGAATGCTCTTGAAGGCCTGCCGGAAGAGCAATATGGCAAAGGCGTTATTGACCGCCGGCAGGACCAGGGCCGCCAGGGTGTCCACCAACCGGAATTTGACCATCAGCACGTAATTGGGGATCAAAGTCACCTGAAATGGCAGCGTCATGGTGAAAATGATGATGAAGAACAGCACTCCCCTGCCTCTGAAGCGAAGCTTCGCCAGTGCATACCCCGCCATGGAGCCAAAAACCAGAACGCCAAAGGTAGAAAGCCCGGCAACTATGGTGCTGTTGAGCAAAGACCGCCAGATAGGGATCTTACTGAACATGAGGGAATAATTGCTGAGTGTAAGTTCCTGCGGCGCCAGGCTCAGCTCCCCGATCTGGCTCTCCGGCGTCAGCGACGCCAGGATCATCCAGTAAAAGGGATACAGGAAGGACAGGGCGGCAGCCGTCAGCAGAATGAATAATATGATCTTGGATGGTTTCATAACATTTAATCCTCCGACTCGATCGTGTATTTCTGGATCAGAACCACCAGCATGATCAGCAGGGCGAAGAACAGGCCCAGCGTGGCGGAGTATCCCATATGGTAGTACTCGAAGGCCTGTTTGTAGATATAGAGCACCGCGGAAAGGGTACTGTTCAACGGGCCGCCACCGGTCATGATGTAGGGTTCTATGAATAAGCTAAAACCACCGATGGTGGATAAAATGGCCACCATAAAAATGGTGGGGTTGATGGCCGGCAGGGTAATGTAGCGGAACTGCTGCCAGTCCGAGGCGCCGTCCACCTCCGCCGCCTCGTAATAACTGCGGGGCACGCTCTGCAGCCCCACCAGGAATAAAATGACGTACAGCCCAACGTTCTTCCAGGTAGCCATGATGGCGATGGAAACCATGGCGATATTAGGATTGGCCAACCATTGTACCCTGCCCAGCCCCAGGCTGATCAGGATGCGGTTGAAAAGGCCGGATTCCAGGCCGTAGAGCTGTTGCCAGAGAATGGTGACCACCACCCCGGAGATAACCACCGGCAGGAAGAAAGACGCGCGGAAAAAACCGCGCAGGAAAAGCTTCCGGTTCAGAAAATAGGCCAGGGCCAGAGCTACAACGATCTGCAACGGGATATGAACCACCAGAAAAACCAGGGTATTCAGTATCGACTTCCAGAACAGGCGGTCTTCCAACAGCCGCCGGTAATTATCGGCCCCCACAAACTCCATAGGAGAGATGATATTCCACTTGTGAAAAGTGAGGACAACAGAAAAAACCACCGGAAACAGGACAAAGAGCAGCAGGTGTATCAGATAGGGCGATACAATGAGATAGGGGGTGAATTTTGTCCTCAGCTTGCTGGATCTGGCCATAATCTAATCATTTACCCGAAGCAGGACGTTCACGGCCCGCTCCGCATCGGCTATCGCTTCTTCAGGCGTCTTCACCTGATAGAGCACGCAGGCTTCGTATTCCTGGGATATGATGTCGAACACCTCGGTGAGCACCTCACAATTGTCCACTCCCCGGATGTATTTTGCCTGTTCGGCAAAAACCCGCAATTTGGGGTTTTGCGCAAAGAAGGCCTGAAACCCGGGGATGGTATCCATGCCCTGCCGCCGGGGCAGTTGGTTGGTGGTTTCCAGGAACTCCAGGTCTCCCTGCTCCTCCACCATGGTTTTGATGAATTCAAACGCCAGCTGCGGCTCAGTGCAGGTGTTGAAGATCACGAAACTCTTAGGGTCGCAGTACGTGTAAATGGGGCCTTCGTGGCCATCCGGGACCGGCATGGGGTAGAAACCGTATTCGAACCCTTCGCGTTTGTAGCGCTCGAGGTACTGTATCTCCCAAGGGCCGGTAAATTTAGTGGCGTACTTCCCGGCGATGAAGAGGTCCTGCCCTGCCGACTCCACCTGTTTGGAAAAATAATTCTGCCGGTAGCACTCCTGCAGGAACCGAAAAGCGCCAATGGCATATTCGTTGTTGAAATTGGCCCGCCCGTTCTCGATCAGCGGCATGCCGCCGGAGGCCGCCAGGTACAGGGGGTAAAAATTGAACAGGCGCTGATACCAGGCCAGGCGAACGGAAGTATTGCCAAACCACTGGTCGACATAACCGTCCCCGTCGGTATCTTTTTTAAACTGTTCGGCGGCGGCCAGGTATGCGCCGTACGTCTGCGGCACAGTATCCAGGCCCATTTCCTCAAAGATCCCTTTGTTGTAGATGGCCATGATGGGGTTGATCTTCCAGGGCAACTGGTAAATATGTCCATCTCCGGACGTCACTTCCCGGATGGTGGCCGGGCTGCAACGCTGCCGGATGAAATCCATATAATATTGACGAATT
>CAYQKY010000311.1:0-6244 GCA_964418125.1 uncultured Phaeodactylibacter sp. | reverse complement strand
AAGTAACTGGCCTAAAGGATTGATTTTCAAAGCCACTAATCCCGAACTCACGTTGTATTAGTAATTATTCACGTACATCCATTCCAGGGCGGTTTTGTCATCATTGTTGAATGGCCGGTTGCTGCCGTCGGTGCACGAGAGCATCCAGGATTTGGCCTGAAGGGTGGCGCCGGTGGGCGTTCCTGGAATATGCACGGCGCCAACGCCGGTGGTTTCCTGGCCTTCGTTGGAAGGGCCGCCACCGCAGCTGATGCTGCGGTCGAACCAGTCGGTGTGGCGGAAGCCGATACAGTGGCCCATTTCGTGTGCTATGATGGTGGCGATGCCGTTGACACCCAGGCCGTAGGTAGATTGCAGGATACCGCTCATCAGGATCTGGCCGTAGGGGTCGCCGCCGCTGGGGAAGCCGGCGGAACCGAGGACGCCCCTGCGCTCATCGCGTTTATTCAGGCGGCTGAAAACAATATCTGCCCCGCTGCTGCTGGTTACCCGCTGGAAGCTCAGGTCGAGGTTCTCGGCATTGTAGCGGCTGATGGCCTCATCCAATGCGGAAACATAGGTAGAGCTGAAACCGTTGTTACCCCCCTGGGGAATGTATACTGTGATCGTCCGGTTACCACCGGTAGTAACCGTGTTGAAAGTCCGGTACTGTTCGGCGTTGGGAACGTCCACATCCACGTGCGCTCCTTTGAGGTGTTCCTCCGTAATGATGATATCCCGTTCAATCCGGTAGCCATCTTCTACCTTTTCAATGCCATCGGGGTTGAAACCCATGGCAGAGATCTTCCAGATTACTTCCTGTGGGATCTCATCCGCAGGGTCGGGCTGCTCTTTTCCGCAGGAAAATACCAGGAGCCCAAGGGCCAGTAAAGGCAAAATGAAAGTAGGGAATCTTTTCATGACTAATCCATTGTTTGAGTTGATAAATAATTTGAGCAGCGAAATTTATTCAAAATTTATTTATGCGAAAGTGGTTTTTTTCAGAATTCAATAGCCTGGCTGTCAGTGCTTTTTGTACGAACTTTTTTCACGTGTTGATATTTGGGCATTTTTGATAATTCCCGGAAGAATAAAAAAAAAATTTCGGAAGTACAGGCTTTTACCTGTTTGGCGTGCTGTATTGGAAATGTGGTCGTTAGGAAGGCTGTAAAGGTGAGAGCATATTGTGGAGGGTATTTTACGGGCCTTTTTACTTTCTGTACAATATAATCCTGAACCAAACCGGGGTGCACTTTTACACTCAAGCACTTTTATACTTTTACTCCCCCTCCTCCAGCTTCGCCTTGCGCGCCTTCTTCTGCTCGTTATTGCTCTCGTAGATGCAATAGTTCTCGTACTTCACCGGGTCGCGTTCCACCCAGATGTCCTTGCCGATATTGCAGAGAGTGATCAGTTCTTCGTACAGCTTGTTGCCCTGTTCGATGCGCCGTTCTACGGAGATGTCGCGGTCGGCTACCTTATCCTGCTGGATGTTGACGGCCTTTTCAAAATCGCGGGTAGCGTCCGTTACCCGTTTGATCACGTTTTCATTCACGCCCACGTCGGCCAGGAAGTCGATCTGCTGGCGCGCCACGCGCACTACCCGGCGCCCGCAGAAGATGAGCTGGGCGTCGGTCATGTCCCCCATTTTGGCGGTGCCGAACTTGCGGTAGCGGCCGCTGCGGTTGCTGTACTTCATAGCCACCCGCGTCATCAGGCTGCGGATGGCGGTTTTCAGGCTTTCCGCCGCCTTGTATTTTTTGTCTGTAGTGATCATCTGGTCGCCCAGCAGCTCATCGTCATCGGGCAGGGCGCGGAACTTGTCGCACAGGGCTTTGAATCCCTTCAGGCGCTCGATGTCATAACCGTATTGGGTGAATAGCTGAATGTCCCGCTGGGCATATTTGATCCGCTCCATGCACTGCAGGTAGAGGTCGGCGTCGGGAAAGTTGTACTGGCGGTGGGCGCTTTGCTTCTTCATCTTGTCGCGATTTGATGATAAAGCAAATTTATGTCATGTTTTTGATAAAAACAAGTTTTTGTACAGGCGAAAACAGAATGGGTTTATTTAACAGATGCATTTACTCAGTTAGTATTTTCCCAATTAATCAAACCCACATAACAAATCATCTGATAAGAGGGCGCCCCGGATAAATCCAGGGCGTCCGGGCCATTTCCTCATACTATACAATTCCACCGGCCCTTGCATATACTTCTCCAGCTTGCCGGAAAGCTTTTCTACCGCCACTTCGTAATTGCCCAAAGTGGGGTAACCTGGTAGTACGGCGCCATGTCCGGCCCGCGTAGTACTAAGGCGTCAAAAGAATTGGCGCCTGCGATACCGGCAACCTACCCTTCCTCATCGGTGGCGGCCATCCAGTCGGCATACCCCCGGCCCATTTCGGCTACGAGCAAGGGCTTGCCGGCGAGCAGGCGTACGTCCACCGGTTGTCTTTGCGAATCAAAGATCAGGGCATCGCCGAGCTGCCCGTGAAGCACCGCATTGGTATTGCAGGAGTAAAAGAAATAAACCGGGCAAGGGGAGAAGGCCCGGTCAAAAGCAAGCATGATGTTCTGGTTCTTTTCCCGCTGCTCGGTGGCGGAGGCCTCGGCCTTCTCAAACAGGCCGGCCTCGAGCAGGGCGGTTTCCTTTTTTTCTCCATCCTGGAGGCGGACCAGCAGGTAGCGGTCGCGGAGGACGGAGGCGCTGTAATTGAGGTTGGCCTTGCGGTGCGCGTAACAGCTGGTGAGTTCTTCTGAGCAGTTTCCGTTCCCTAACGCAAGCTGCCCTTTAATCGGAAAAATAGCCCCGTTAAGTAGATTGGTGCCTTTTGATAGCCAAAAAATATGGTTCTTTGAAGGGAAATCACATACAATCCAAACTTTTTATGTACCCGGAGGCAGGCTAAGAATTTTTTAGCTTTTTACTTCAGGAGCATAAAATAATCCCGTGAACATTTTTCAGGCTGCCAAATATATGTATCTTTAGGGGTGAAAATGTTGTTATTATAATCCCGTAAAGTTTAGTTCCATGAACATGACACCAACACTTGGCAGCCCAATGTGGCAGGAATCGACATTTTTGACCCTTAATTCCGAGCCACCCTAACTTCTGCCAATCATAATTCCCAAATGGCAGGATGTACGGTATCCTCCGAAGAATGGCCCTGACGATCAATGTCAGGGCCATTCTTTTTTTCGGACGGGCTACCTTCAGGTGGCCCGTAATAGGAAACAGGAATCATCCCGGATTAAAAAATTCAGGATGATTCATGCCTGATCTTGCATTACTCCTCGATAGCCTTAATTCCCGGCAGTTCCTTCCCTTCTAAAAATTCCAGCATAGCGCCGCCGCCAGTGGAGACGTGGCTGATCTCATCGGCCAGGCCCATCTGGTTGACGGCCGCTACCGAGTCTCCTCCTCCAACGAGGGAGAAAGCGCCATTTTGGGTGGCCTCTGCTACGGCCTCGGCAATGGCTTTGGTGCCGGCGGCGAAATTATCCATTTCAAAAACGCCCATAGGGCCGTTCCAAAGGATGGCTTTGGAATCATGGACTACTCCGGCGTAAGCTTTCCGGGCTTTTTCACCGATATCCAGTCCCATCCATCCATCAGGGATAGCGTGGCTGTTGGCAGAACTCACTTTGGCGGAGTTGTCGAAATTGTCCGCGATGGCGGAGTCTTCCGGCAGCAGCAGTTGGACCCCTTTATTTTTAGCTTTTTCCAGCAGCTTTAGCGCCAGTTCCTGTTTGTCTTCCTCAACCAGAGACTTGCCGACATTACCCCCCTGGGCCTTGACGAAGGTATACGCCATGCCGCCGCCAATAAGCAGGTTGTCGACAAAGTCGATCAGCCGTTCCAGGAGCAGGATCTTATCGGAAACCTTGGCTCCGCCGATGATGGCGGTGAGGGGGCGGGGCGGGTTGCTCAGCATTTTCTGGGCGGCCTTTACCTCGGCATCCATCAGGAAGCCAAACTCTTTTTTGCCCTTGCCGAAGAACTGGGCTACCGTCGTCGTCGAAGCGTGGGCGCGGTGAGCGGTGCCGAAAGCGTCGTTGACGTAGACGTCGCCCATCTCTGCCAGCTGCTTCGCCAGCGTTTCGTCGCCCTTGGTCTCTCCGGGTTCGAAGCGGGTGTTTTCCAGGATCAGCACCTCGCCGGGTTGAAGCCCTGCCGCCATCTTCTGGGCCTTGTCGCCAACCAGTTCGTCGCAGAACTTTACTTTCACATTCAGGAGTTCGGAGAGATGGCCGACGACATGGTTAAGGGTGAACTTTTCCTTGTCGATGCTGCCGTCCGGCAGCAGCTTTTTCGTAGGGCGCCCCAGGTGAGACATCAGGATGGCGGCGCCACCGTTATCGAGGATGTGCCGAATGGTGGGAAGTGCGCCCCGGATGCGCGTATCATCAGTAATATTGAAATTGCTGTCGAGCGGTACATTGAAATCCACCCGGACCAGCGCTTTTTTTCCTTTATAGTCGATTTTCATGGCTAAGGATTGAATAATTGAAGAACTGAAGGAAGGAGGTTAATCCCCCTCCGCAGAATCTGCCTGGCAAGCATTCTACAAGCTTAACCCCGTACCTCAAGGAAGCCGGGGAAGTGAGAACGGAGAGCGGATCATTGAATGGCAAGCCCCGGAGAATCCAGGGCGTGCCATTCAGTGCCTGTGTTTTTTTCGGCGCAAGTAACCTACTTCAGGATCCTCACCGACAGGTCGGCCAGGCGGGCCGAGTAGCCGGCCTCATTGTCGTACCAGCCCACTACTTTGACCACATTGTCGATGACCATGGTCAGTTCGCTATCGAAGATGCAGGAGTGTGGGTTGCCTATGATATCGGAAGATACGATCGGGTCTTCATTGTATTCCAGGATGCCTTTCATAGGGCCATCGGCGGCTTTTTTGAAGGCGGCGTTGATGGCTGCGGCATCCTTCGGGTTTTTCACGACGACGGTGAAATCCGTTACTGAGCCCGTGGGTACGGGTACGCGCATGGCGTTGCCGTTCAGTTTGCCTTTGAGGTGAGGCAGTACTTCCCCTACCGCTTTGGCGGCGCCGGTGGAAGTGGGCACGACGGAGACGGCGGCAGCCCGGGCGCGGCGCAGGTCGCGGTGGGGGGCATCCACGATGTTCTGGTCGCCCGTATAGGCGTGGATCGTCGTCATGAAACCGCTCTCGATGGTGCAGAGGTCATCCAGGACCTTGACCATGGGCGCCAGGCAGTTGGTCGTACAGGAGGCGTTGGAAAAGATGTGGGAGTCTGCCTTGATCTTTTCATCATTGACGCCCAGCACGATCGTCGGGATGTTTCCTCCTTTTGCCGGAGCGGAAATGACCACTTTTTTGGCGCCGGCTTCCAGGTGCCAGCCTGCTTTTTCAGCATTGGTGAACAGGCCGGTGCATTCCAGCACCAGGTCGACACCCATTTCTTTCCAGGGCAATTTCTTGGGGTCCCTTTCTGCCATGGCAGTGATGGCCTTGCCGTTGACATACAGGTTGTCATCATCAGAGGAGACGGTACCGTTGAATTTTCCCTGCACGGAGTCGTACTTCAGCAAGTGCGCCAGAGTTTTGTTGTCGGTCAGGTCATTGACGGCTACGACCTCGACTCCTTCCATGTTTAACAGGTTTCGGAGTGTGAGCCTTCCAATGCGGCCAAAGCCATTGATAGCAATCTTTTTGGACATGGTTTTATGTGATTTTGTTTTCTGAAAATGTTCTCAAAAGTGTGTTGGGTTATTTTAGGGGACGTTATTGGTGTTCGGCGTGCTTCGGCTTTTTCTTCAACTTAGTGTAAAAATAACAATAATCACTGGCCATTCGTTGCCCGGAAATGTTTTTATTTTTAAAAATTGAACCATTTTCCGGTTGCTGCGGTTTGCTATTCTGTATTTTTTATCTAAGGGACCACAAAGGTAGAAAAAAGTTCTGCCATATTATTTTGCTTTTTTTAGAAACGCCCTATATTTGCAACCGCTTAGGGAAAAAAGATTCCCCGCAATTAAAGCTGGCCCGTTCGTCTAGGGGTTAGGACGCAGGATTTTCATTCCTGTAACACGGGTTCGATTCCCGTACGGGCTACTACATTTTTAAAGCACGGGTTCGGTTTTTACCCGGCTGAGTAACGAGGACGGGCCCGTACGGGCTAATGCCTCATTCACATTTGTCCGGAAAAGCCCGGACAACGAATTATGAGTAAACGAAAAAGCTGGCCCGTTCGTCTAGGGGTTAGGACGCAGGATTTTCATTCCTGAAACACGGGT
>CAYQKY010000310.1:0-6264 GCA_964418125.1 uncultured Phaeodactylibacter sp. | reverse complement strand
AAAAATAACGATCAGGCGCTCATCAAAGACGTTTATATTGGTTTAGACATACGACAACCGCTGAAGCGCCATCCAGAAATTCAACAGTTGTTCCTGGAGATAGTAATAGGTAAGTATTTTATCGCCTTTATAATGATCCATAGTCGGGAAAAATTCAGGTTCCATGAGTAATAGTTTTTCCAGGCCGGCTGCAAAAGGATGAAGCTCCAAACCCTCAAGATATGGTGGCATGCGATCCCGTTCCGGGTTGTTGTTTTCTTTTTCCTCCGCCATTTCTTCTGACTCCTCAATTTCATCAATTGTATATTCTTCAACCGCAGCGAGGCAATCCATCTTCAGTTGATTCTGTTTAACCTCAAATTCTTCATTGGTTATTCTTGATTGCCTGCGATACCGATGCAGCTCTTCATACCTTGATTTGAGAAGAACAAATTCATAATTACCGTATGACTGGATTTTCTCCAATGCATCACGCAAAAAGCCATCGCTGATCAGGCGCCTGATCTCCTCCGCATCTTTTTTGGGTATCGTAGGCTCCACAAATTTAAACAAAAAGTTTTAATTTTAATAATTAAAAACAAAAAATTACAAAATTTACACAATAATGTACTCATTTGTTTTGAATTGATCCATTGCCCGACAGAAAACAAAGCTAAAGTTCAGCTTCAGGCCAAGCGGCCCGGAGGGCCGAAAATGTAGGTAGGATCAGGCATTTTAAAGCCGTTCTAGCTCCGGAGGAGCGAAATGTTGGTAGAAAAGCCATTTCACATCTTTTAAAGCTCCAGAGGAGCGAAATGTGGAATCTCTCAACTAATAATCAGGTTTAAGCCTCGGCTGGTACATTTCAACCAATCAAAACTCATTTATTCAAAACATCATCTTTCAATTCCTTTACCGTTGAGGTCAATTCTTTGATGCTTTCTTTTAAGTCCCTAGTACTGAAAGACAATATCCTATCACTCTGTTCTCGGTAGATCCTTGGCGAATTGAAGATTTTGTCAATTGCTCCTAAGAGCATTTGTTGACGGGAGGCATTTTCCGCCTTATCAGAATCTTTCAGCATATCTGAATATGCAGTGATTGTCATCGCAACGGCAGCGCGATAAGCATACTCCTCCTGGAGGTTTCTTTCTTTTGTGTACTGCTTTATCACAAAGCCAAGCAAAATATAGGCTGGAGCGGTCTTGATAATGTTAATAATGAGGTCCAACCATAAAATATCAGTGCTCGTAAGCAGCCATTTAAAGACAATTAGAGTCCAACCTATCGCAAAAATTGTAGTGAAAATGATTCCCCAAATCCATTTTCCCAGATTTCTATGAATGGAATCTTCCCTTAGACGAAATTTATTGCCTAAGGCTCCATCAGCAGCAAAGCCTGTAAGCCTGATAATGTCTTCTTTCTTGCTTTGGATAAACTCAAATGCCTCTTTCAATTCTTGAAAACGATGTTCAGAATGATTAACATTTTCTTCAAGCAGTTTCTTCAAATTATGTAGGTCTTTTTGGAAAGATTCAAACTTTTGTTGTTCCTCTTGAATTCTTTTTCTGGTATCATCAAGAAGCTTACCCTGAGTACTGTTTATCTCTTCAATTTTGCCTTTGTGATTCTGGCTGTTTTGTAATAAAGAGTTTATGGTATTTGCGCTTTCCCTCGATTGATTGAGCAGATTACCAATTTCTGTTATTTCACCCTTCTTCGAATCTATGAACTTTTGATATTCTTGTTTCTTTTGGGTTATTTCTTTCCTCGTTTTCTTAACTATCTCCAATTGGTTTTTGACCTCTTCCACCAAAATATTTAACTCCTTCTCCTTCTTTTTCACAGAAAGGCTGTCGGCGTCATGAACTATTGATTCGGATCTCCGCCAAAAACCAAAAGTTTGCTGATACTGCACCAGGTTTATCAAATGTGAAGGAAGGTTTTGTATTTGATCGGCATTAAGAAAATTCTTAATACTTTGAACCCCCTGGATCAGGTTATATTTGGTGTTTTGTTGCCCAATAATTACATTAACTGCGGGTAAAAAATGAAAGGAATCCGTATCCAGTTCAGCTTCGAGTTGTTTTATTGCCCGATCAAGAAGAGATGAAAAATTAATTGCTGAAAATTCACCTATTTTTTCGTTTCCTAAATCTGGAGAATCTTTAAAATGATCGGCGACTTTTTTTTCGATTGAAACCTCCTTGATCTCCGCGATCATATTCAAAATCTGCTCTCTTTGTTGTTGATTCATTTGATTTTATATTTTTCAATATCGAATACAAAGCCATATCAATCCATACTCTTGCATATACATTTCCGGGTAACCTGACACTCCTCTGAAGCTACTATTTCCAGCCCTGGCCACCGTCGGCCAAAGCCTTTGGCGGCGGGCCGAGGGGCGATTAATGTTGGTAGAACACAAAGCTAAAACCCAGCTTCAGGCCCGGCGAGCCGGAATGTGCCCTTCTGCCCAGGCTGATTACCCCTTTTTTATTTCGGCCCGCTGGGCCTTGAGGAAATGATTGCTGCCCTTTTACTACCAATATTTTGGGCCCGCTGGGCCCTGTGGTATTGTCAATTATTCCACAAGGTGGGCCATTGCTAAAGTATTGGGCCGTCAATTTGCCAAGCCCTATGGAGCCACATTCACGCGTACACTAGCCTGAACCAGCTTGCCTTCCACCTCCTCCATCTCCCCCATGGCCGCCTCCAACCGATCACACCACCCCATCAACCCCTCCACCCGCTCCACAATGCGCCGCTGCTCGGCAAGGGGCGGGAGGGGAACAGGTAAATTCAATAATATCCGTTGATTTAAATTATTCATGGTTGACCCAACAGAAGCGTTTAGCAAATATGTCTTCACATAATGTGATCCCAAAAACTTAACAAAATATGGCTTAAATATTTCTTTGGGCAAGGTTATCACCAAACTGCCAGTTCCACACAACCAACCAGATTCAATTTCGGTAATTAACGCACACCTTCCCATTTCGCCCCGTCTCGCCATAATAATATCGCCTTCATTTAGTTTGAATGAGATTAGCCTTTTAAGCGTTTTTTCACTAATTGCCATCTTTGGAATGGGCGTTATTTTTTCGTTTTTTATACTCTTGGGGTTGATAACAGGAATACCGTTTTCAACATATTCTGATTTTGGCAGGGAGCTTCCAAAGGGGCCGGTTTGCAAGTTATGCATAATATCCCCCAACCTACACCAAACCCACCCCTCCGGCAACTCAAACGGCATCTCCTCCTCCGAAATCGCCGGCAATGCCTTCTGTTTCCGGATCTTCCCCTCCTTCACCAACCGGGCTTTTTCCTCCTTAATCCGCTCCAACGAGACCGAAGCTGGCTCACCTGCGCGCCACAAGCGATTCGCAGCCTCTTCTCTTTTAATCCATTTTCGGCCAAAACCTGTTTTCAGCCACTTTTCTTTATTTATGGCTTCCTCTCTCGAATCGAATGTCTCCCAATACATAAGATACTGAGGAGGATACCTTTTCGTCCAGTCTGCGCCCTCTCCTTTCAGATGTTCTCTCCAGCGTTTCCGAAGGTTGCCGGTTTGGCCGATGTAATTGCTACCGTTGGAACACTTTATCACATATACCCAATATTTGTCCGCTTGTGGGGCAGGCAGGTCAGCGTTCTGCTCCACCAACATCCCCTTCACCGCCAGCTGCAAAATACTCTGCCGCAGCGCCTGCACATCCTCCACCCGCCGAATGGCCAGGCCAAACTGCTCCTCCAACTGCGCCCAGGCCCGGCTGGCAGCCGTCCGCCCCGGCGCCTGCTCCAGGCGGTGCAGCAGCGCCGCCCGCAACCGCAGGCGGACGCCCTCCGCCTGCTCGGCTCCGGCGGCCAAGGCGTCGATCTGGCGGAAGAGGTTGTTGACTTTTTGGACAATGCGGCGTTGTTCGGGGAGGGGAGCTAAAGGGAAAGGCAACCTCTCCCATTTCCCTTTATTAATTATTGGTGTAGCAGATCCTGATGCTTTTTTCAAAAGTGAGGTTTGGAAAAAATTTGCTTGCATTCCATAATGCAAATAATCTGATAGAGCAATAACAGGAGTAATTGTATTGATTTGTTGATTGCAGCTGACATCTCTGTCAACCAATACGGATTTGCCAATAGAACCTCCGATACAGACCATAAGGATAGACTCCTTTTTTATTAGTCGGCCTTTCTCTATTCCTGGCTTCGATAATGCTTTATTCTCATAGTTAATCACACCATTTTGGAGGTCACCTGGCCCCAAAAATGGAATAAAAGTACCATAATATTCTGGATTACTCCTCGAAGGTGTAGTGCCTGTTTGAGTTTCACCTAACTCGCCTAATCGACACCAAATCCATGATTCAGGAATTTCAAATGGTATCTCATCTTCACCTAACGATTTATACTTTGTTAGTTTCCCTATTCTCCTTTCTTTATTAAGTTGCTCCTGTTTTGATTTTATGCGCTGGAGCAACAATTCTCCGGACTCATCATCAGAAGTTTGATTCGTTAATTTCCCACGAAATGCCATATCCAGCACCAAGTTCTTCAGCTCCTGAATATGAGCAGCATCCGTACTCAACACCCCAAAATTCTCAACCACGAACTCCATACGCCTCCTTTTTCAAAGATTCACCCAGTTCTTTTTTCAACGCCTCCCGCATCTCCTCCACCTTAGCCTCCAGTTTCCGATACTCCTCAAGCAACTCTTCCGGATCGCCAAGGTCCTCCTCTTTGCTGTGGGAGTTCTTGATGTCCAGGTTGTAGTTGCGCTTGCGGATCTCTTCGATGCCGACTTTCCAGGCGTATTCGTTCTCCCGGCGGTTGTCCCACCACTTCTTCTCCGGTTCGAACTCCTCGATGCGGATGGGTTTGCCCTTGGAGTACGATTTATAGCCTGGCGGGTAGGGGTGTTCGTAGTACCACACCTCTTCGGTCGGTTCGCCCTTGGTGAAGAACAGCAGGTTGGTGTTGATGCTGGTGTAGGGCGCGAATACGCCCTTGGGCAGGCGCACGATGGTGTGCAGGTTGCATTCGGTGAGCAGCTTTTCCTTCAGGCGGGTCTTCATGCCCTCCCCGAAGAGGGAGCCGTCGGGCAGTACGATGCCGGCCCGGCCCTTGTCTTTCAGCAGGTGGATGAACAGCCATAGAAAGAGGTCGGCCGTTTCGCGGGTCTGAAAGTCGGCGGGGAAGTTGCGCTCGATGCCGTCTTCCTCCATACCGCCGAAGGGCGGGTTGGCCACGATAACGTCCACCCGGTGGGCGTCCGTCCATTTCTTGTACGACTCCATCAGCAGGTTGTCGTGGGCGATGCGGGGTACGTCGATGCCGTGCAGCATCAGGTTGGTCACGGCCAGCATATGGGGCAGGGGCTTTTTCTCTACGCCCCGCACCGTATTTTGCAGTTGCTCGCGCACTTCCAGCTTGTCGAAGTCCACATTGCGGCGGATGTGCTCGATGGTGTCCACCAGGAAGCCGCCGGTGCCGCAGGCGGCGTCCAGCACCTTTTCGCCGAGCTGGGGGTTCACCATTTCTACGATGAAACGGGTTACCGCTCGTGGGGTGTAGAACTCCCCGGCATTGCCGGCGCTCTGCAGGTCGCGCAGGATCTTCTCGTAGATGTCGTTCATCTGGTGGCGCTCCTCCCGAGTGTCCAGGCGGATGCCTTTCTGTATTTCATTGATGACCGCCCGCAGCAGGGTGCCGGATTTCATGTAGTTGTAGGTATCCTCAAAGACGCTGCGCACCAGGCGGGATTTGTCGTCGCCCCGCAGCTCCTTCAGCTCGGGGAAGAGCCGGTTGTTGACGAAGTCCAGCAGCTCGTCGCCGGTGATGCCTTCGTCGTCGGCCGCCCAGTTGCGCCACCGCAGTTCCTCGGGGATGGGCGAACGGTATTCGTCCTCCTCGTCCATCAGCAGCTCGATCTCCTCTTCCTTGGCGTCGTAGATCTTCAGGAAGAGCAGCCAGGTGAGCTGGGAGATGCGCTGGGCGTCGCCGTCCACGCCGGCGTCCTTGCGCATGATGTTCTGGATGGTTTTTATCGTGGTGTTTATGGACATATTGGGCGGTTCCAATTTTTCAAATGAAATATCTCTACATACATTTCGCTCCGCTGGAGCTGAAACGGCAATTTAAACATTTTCTTTCTACCAATATTACGCTCCGCCGGAGCTAACATGGCAATTCGTGTTCTTTTAACTGCCAATATTTGGCACCCCGGCTCGTCGCCAAAGGCTATGGCCGACGGCGTCTGGAGCCATGCCCTTTCGGCCCAGCGGGCCG
>CAYQKY010000309.1:0-6317 GCA_964418125.1 uncultured Phaeodactylibacter sp. | reverse complement strand
AGCTCCTTGAAGCCGCTTGACATTTTCACCTCTGGTGACCGAGCGGTGTATAACTATCCTCTTTCTATCCCTAAAAAATGAAAAAGCAAGATGGTCATGTCAAAAATAAGCCTGAAAAAATGTTCTGCTATCTTTTTTCTTTTAATTGCTATTTTGATTTGCTCTTGTAAAATCATTAGCCAAACCAAAAAGCAAAATGGTTGGAAAAAAATCCGGCTTAACTTTGAAAACTGTACTATTGCTTTTGACAATTATAATTCCGTTTCACTTCGAGTACCAAGTGGATATTATAAAGAGAAGGTTTTTAGAGAAGGCCTCTGTGAATATAGGTTCATTTATAAAGATTCCTCAGCTTACTATATCTCCAATGATGTTTGGTTTGGATCTAATTTAAACTTTCCCAATAGAGAAGCTATAGGCCATTCTGCCTATGCCAAAGAAAGACTAAATGATACCATTTCAATTGGTGGCAGGCAGCCCAATGGCTTATATTGGATGGAAAGCATTTTGGGCAATATTACCGTGGGATATATTAATATATCCGATACTCAAAAAAGGCAGTTTGAAAAGGTTTTAGCATCGATAAAAAAGGAATAAGTTCCCCTTGCCATTCCCCTCCAAAATCTGGAGGAAGATGATCCGGCGACGCCGTTGAATGAGTTGGAGATTACTCAGGCTGGAGTCCCGCTTCTTTTGAGCGGGACGGAAGTCTCGGCATTTATCGCCGGGAAAGCCATTACTACCCCCCGTCTTCGTACCTCAGCCGGGTAAACTTCGGGATGAACCATCTCGGCCCATGGTACGAGACGGTGGCTCCGGCTGTAGCGCAGCGGAAGTCCCGGACGTAGCTTCGGGAAGAACAAGTACCTGTATAATGGCAAGGAGCTCAGCGCCGACTACGAGATCAACCTCTACGAGTACGGGGCGCGGTGGTACGACCCGGCGGTGGGGAGGTTTACGGGGGTGGATCCGATTGCGGAGGAGTTTCCGTGGGTGAATGCGTTTAATTATGCGGAGAATGAGCCGGTGGCGAATATTGATTTGCATGGGTTACAGAAAGTTCGTGCCGTTAATGAATTTAAGTCAAGAGTCGCCGGCGCCACTGAAGCGGTAGGCAGGAAACTTGAGCAGGGTATGGGGTATGTGAATGCAAAATATTCCCAGGCGAAAAATGCATTTTGGTCGGCACTTGGGTATGAGCCTCCTGCTGGCACGGAAAATTTCATGGGTGTCGGAAGGTTTGCCGGAAGAGGGCCTGAAGATAGAGAAGGAACTTCAAGTGTAATCATAGACGGGCTTCCTCTTCCAGTTGGTGGTGGATCTGGTTTAAAGGTATGGCGTAACTCTCAATTGGAAAGTTTTGAAAATGTAGCAAATGGATTGGACAAAGCCGTAGACGCTTACAATACTTATAAAGACGAGAATGGTGGGAACTCTACAGCCACGGGTAATTCTTCTGAGTCAACATCTGTCTACTATTTGCAAGAGTTCAATGTTCCTCAAACTGCGGCTCACGGCGATACAATTCATGCAGATGAAATTAAGGTTTCAAATGGTGATTCGAGCACTGTCGTCAGGGTGGTTCGATTTGACACAACCGGGCGTAAAACACCTTCTGAAATAGGTACTTGGAAGCCGAGTGAAAGGCTTGAAAAAAATAAATGACAATGGATTTAAGGAAGGCAAACTATTTCTTTTTTATTGCTTTACTCCTGGTCTTTTTAAGCATCATTGTAAATGCTGCTTGCAATAGTGCAAATCAGGTGGAAGTGACAAAAAAAGAGTTTTTTCCTAATGGTAATTTGGCTTTATTAGCCGAATACGATAGGCAAAACGACATGGAAATTGTTCGAAACTATTATGTTGACGGGAGCTTAAAAAGCATACATTATTTAAAAGGAGGAAAAATAAATGGGACTGCAGTTCAATTTTATGAAAATGGAATCCCAAAGGACTCTTCTTTTTATTCGGATGGAACATTAGACGGAGAAGTTAAAACGTATTACCCTGATGGAAGCCTGAAAACGGTTTTTGATTTTATCGATGGGAAATTGCATGGAGAAGCTTTTGTTTTTTCTCAAAATGGCGAACTATCCTCTTACAGGAGGTATGTGAAAGATTCTTTACATTATGAACAAAAATTTGATTCTTCAGGAGACTTGGAATATACTTTCACTTTACCAATAGTGGAAACCGATACAAAAAACCACAAAGTTGGTGATTCGATTACATTTTTTATTTACCATCCCGCCCCTGATACCAATGCGAATTACTTCGCTGAAATAGGCGTAAATGCTCCTGAAAGTGAAGATAAACCGCAACCAGAGAAAATCCCCAAAGAAAGTAAAAGGGGGATATTCCGTTATTCCTATAACCCCAAACGGGCTGGAACTTATCAGCTGTACGGAAATATTGGTTTTTTTGATGAGGACGGTGTGAAAAATATTTATCCTTTTGAGCATGCTTTTCAGGTTGAAAAGCCTGCCGATGATTAACAGAGGCAGGAAAAAACACCCCCTACCGCTTGCGCCCCACTTGTTTGCACGGTTCGTTACGACGTATCGTCGTACACGGCCCAAAGCCCAGGGCTTCTGCCCTACAAAACAATGCAAAACCCTCTCCTCTACCCCCTTATCAAAAAGGGCCTCCAAAATCCACCAAAAACCACCCCTGAAAACCAACAACTTACAAACCCCAATTCCCTTATCAAAAAGGAGTACTGCCGTGCGACGGAAAGATTGTCCCACAAAAAACGACAGAAAGATTGTCCCCAAAAATTCAGCCTTGCGGCGTGATGAAACAGAGCTGACTGAAATCCCTGGAAGAGAGTGAAGCAGTCAGCCAAATCCGCCCTACAAAGCAAGATGCTCGGCGATATGGCACTGGTTCTGGTTTCTGAGACAGCAAAGCAAATAGTTGACACTTCTGCCTAGCTGCCAAAGCCAAGGCTGCGGAGGACGAGGGCAATAGCCTTCTTTTTTCGTGCAGCTGCTTGCCAGGTTGGCGTTAGCAGCAGGCCACTGCTGGTTTTCTCACATGCAATTTTTCGCCTTTTCCAGTACTGCCGCATAAAGCGCCGTCGCCAGCGGGTTAGCATTCCAATGAGTCCTGGCACTTGGGCTGGGCCTTCTATGCCGACACGGATGGCATAAAACGGCCCTTGCTGGTGTTGCTTATGATTAACTGCCCTCGGTTGCTGGCTGTGGAAACTGCCCAGCAGCAAAGCTACCAGGAAGCCTGGAAGGGCTTGGAAGGGCTGTGCAAATTTGCAGCCTTCAGCTTTCTACAATACCGGCGTGTTTAAAGATCACCGCTTTAGTGAAGAATTTCTTTTTGTTTGTTTTCAAGAGCCGGCCATCGGTTGCCCGGATGAGCCATTGGTGCTCCAATGGGTCGTAGGTAATTGTTACAGTATGGCGGATAAATTGGGTGCCCACGTAGAAGAACGCTTTCCAGAACCTGGCTGCCCCTGCGCTATTGACTTTGCGTTCCCATACTCTGGTTGCCAGGTTTTCGTAGATCCTGTCCATCCTAAAATCTGCTGGATTATACTGGCGAGGGTTTTTCCAAAGCTCTGGATAAAGCTGCCGCCTTGTCTTATCTCCTAATTTGCGGATACGGTAAACTTCTCTTTGAATCCGGTTGGTTTCATTTATGCGCTTCTGGTAGGCTTGCAGCGCCTGATGTATATGGGGCGCAGACCATCGGTGGCAAATCCCATGCAAGCCTTCGACTGTGCCATTTTGTTGTGGAACTTTCAATTCATTAAGATGGACCTCTATACCTAACCCTATCCACCATAATTGGCTCAAAGTGGGGATGTCTTTGCCGCCCGCTGTTACAAAAGGGAGTCCGTTGTCAATCTTGATCCGTTTGGGGCAACCCCATATTTTCATACTTTCATTGACCGCTTGGCAAGCTTTGTCAATTGGAATGGCTTCTACTATCGGTTGGGGGGAAAAGGCAAGTGTGTAAATCACAACTTGTCGCCTCGTCTGCTATATTCATCCAGCTGGCTTTTTGCCCGTCTTTTAGCCTAATATGCCCTTTGCCATCTATCTGCCAAGTGTGGTTAGGCTCTGTAGCCCAATTGGATTTAACCTTGGGCCTGCCTTTGGGGCGATGAGCACCCTTGGCTTTCCACCACCGCTGGATGGTCCGTTCATGGGGGATGTTTAGCTCAGGGTGGCGCTCCAGCAGAATGCTGCGAACGTAAGGAGCTCCTTGCTCCCCGTCTCTTACCCGTGCAATCTCCTGGGAGATTGATTCATCAAACGGGCTGCGCCGGCCGCTATGATGATACTTAGTAGCGAGCCCTGCCTCTCCCTC
Organism: uncultured Phaeodactylibacter sp.; assembly: GCA_964418125.1. GTDB lineage: Bacteria > Bacteroidota > Bacteroidia > Chitinophagales > Saprospiraceae > JACJXW01. The sequence goes on along the minus strand of CAYQKY010000309.1, from coordinate 1,988 downwards.
TTTTACATAGCGGTACCATATTCGTTTAACGCTTTTTTCAGGGTAGCCGACGGATTGGGAAATCGCTTTGAAGGTTTTGCCTTCCTTGCGCATGCGCACAATTTTCTTACGGTAGTCGTAGGGGATTGGAGTAGCCATTAGTATGGGGTTTGCTAGTATTCCAAAGAACTCTAAAGTATATTTTTTCACCGAATTTTTGGGGACAATCTTTCTGTCGCTTTTTGTGGGACAATCTTTCCGTCGCACGGCAGAGTACCTTTATGACATGGAAAAACGTGCTGCCATATACGCAAGGGTCTCCACTTTAGACAAGGGGCAGGACCCGGAAAACCAATTAATCCAGCTGCGGGATTATGCCCGCCGGCGTGGCTTTCACCTGGTGGGGGAATTTGTGGACTATGCTCCCGGCGCCTCGGAGCAGAGGGAGGAATACCAGAAGATGATTAACCAGGTGCGGAAACGGAAGATCGATGTGGTGCTGGTCTGGCGGTATGACCGCTTTGCCCGGTCGACCCAGGCGCTGGTCAACGCCTTGAAGGAGTTTCATTCGCTGGGAGTGGATTTTATTTCTTACCAGGAGAACGTTGATACCACCACGCCTCAGGGGGAACTGATCTTCAGCATCATGGCTTCTATTGCGCAGTTTGAGAGCGCTCTGATCAGTGAGCGGGTGAGAGCGGGTATGGCGAGAGCCAAGGCGCAGGGTAAGCGAACATCGAGGCCGCCCATTGCGAATGGTGTCCAGGAGAAAATTGCCAGGCTGTACCGGGACGGGAAATCGATCAACCAGATCCGGAAGGAGCTGGGCGTTTCTTACGGGACGGCTTGGAATTATGTGCAGAGGGTGAAGGGGTAATCGTCATGAAACCGGCATTTGCCGAAGGCGCCTCCGAAATCCCGCCCGCCTTGCCAAGCTGTCCAGGCAGCCTCTTCCTGCCTCACCGATGGGAGCTTCCGGCAGGCAGGCATCAGCAGCCTGTCCAGCCCCGCGCGGGCCGCACCGGCAGGCTATGGCTTGAGGGCTCCGCACCGGGCACTTCACGCCCGGCGCTCCGCTTTCCAACAGCGCCTGCCGGTGCCGCCCGCCAACCTAACCCGCCCGACGAAGGAACCATCTCCGATGACCCTCCCGCAACCAAAGCTGTCCATGCAGCCTCCTCCTGCCTCGCCAATGGAAGTACTACACAGGCAGGTATCGGCAGCCTGTCCAGCCCCGCGCGGGCCGCACCGGCAGGCTATGGCTTAAGGGCTCCGCACCGGGCACTTCACGCCCGGCGCTCCGCTTTCCAACAGCGCCTGCCGGTGCCGCCCGCCAACCTAACCCGCCCGACGAAGGAACCATCTCCGATGACCCTCCCGCAACCAAAGCTGTCCATGCAGCCTCCTCCTGCCTCGCCAATGGAAGTACTACACAGGCAGGTATCGGCAGCCTGTCCAGCCCCGCGCGGGCCGCACCGGCAGGCTATGGCTTAAGGGCTCCGCACCGGGCACTTCACGCCCGGCGCTCCGCTTTCCAACAGCGCCTGCCGGTGCCGCCCGCCAACCTAACCCGCCCGACGAAGGAACCATCTCCGATGACCCTCCCGCAACCAAAGCTGTCCAGCCAGCCTCCTCCTGCCTCGCCAATGGAAGTATTACGCCGGCAGGCATCGGCAGCCTGTCCAGCCCCGCATGGGCCGCACCGGCAGGCTATGGCTCAGTGGCTCCGCACCGGGCACTTCACGCCCGGCGCTCCGCTTTCCCAACGGCGCCTGCCGGTGCCGCCCGCCCTGTGGAATAGGCCCAATGGAGTTCTGATTATTCCACAGAGCTCGCCCCGACAAGCTTCAGCTTCGTCGGGGGCCCGCTTAACCCAACCCGCTCGACGAAGGACCTGCCCCAAAAAACAGGGGCATTCCTTCAGCTTCCCCAGCTGCATCAAATGCGCCGCTATCTGGTAGCCATTATGGCCAGCTCGCTGTACAATAAAAGCATCAAGACGAAACAAG
>CAYQKY010000308.1:0-6404 GCA_964418125.1 uncultured Phaeodactylibacter sp. | reverse complement strand
GCTCCCTGCAGGCAAAGGAGAAAGGCCTGGAATACAGCGAACAGGCCAATACCCTGAACCCCGCGTACGGCGTACCCGGAAACCAGGTGTCTTCGCTGGCGGAGAGCATTTCCGATACGGAAACGGCGCCGGAAGAAGGAGCTCCCGCCGAAGAGGAAGCTGCTCCTGCCGAAGGCCAGGGCGAAAGCACGCACGGAGGCGACAGCACCGGAAAGAAGTAACCGGCGTTGCCAACTGAATGAATTGACAAAACTTCAAACAAAGGCATAAAATGAACCAATATTCCTTCGACAGCAGATTAAAAAATATCCTCATCGGGTTCATGGTTCTGGGCCTGGTATGCCTCGGCATCACCTTTTTTGTGGATGACGAGCTGCACACCCGCTTCTGGACCAACTATCTGCACAATAGCGTGTTCTTTACGGGTATCGCGCTGATGTCCCTGTTCATTATGGCGGCCTTTACCACGGCCTGGAGCGGATGGCATACCCTGGTGAAGCGCATATGGGAAGCCTATTCCTTGTTTTTGATACCGGGCCTGATCCTGATGCTGGTCGTCATTATCGGTATCTGGGGCCATTTCCACCACCTCTATCACTGGGCCGATTCCGAAGCTGTGGCTGCCGACCCCATCCTGCAGGGCAAGTCCTCTTTTCTCAACCCCGGCTGGTATACTTTCGGCACTCTGATCATCGTAGGGTTGTGGATCCTGTTTGCCGTGCGCATCCGCCAGCTTTCCGTTGATGAAGACGTGAACGGCACTACGGATTATGACCATCACCGCAAGATCCGGATCTGGTCGGCCGCCTTCCTGCCCCTGGCCGGTTTTTCCAGCGCCGCCGTCATCTGGCAATGGATCATGTCTATTGACGCACACTGGTACAGCACCCTTTACGCCTGGTATACCGGGGCCAGCTGGTTCGTTGCCGCCATGGCGCTGACCATTCTGACGATCATATACCTCAAGAGCAGGGGGTATCTCGAAAAAGTGAACATCGAGCATCTCCACGACCTGGGCAAGTACATGTTCGCCTTCAGCATCTTCTGGACTTACCTCTGGTTCTCCCAGTTCATGCTGATATGGTACGCCAACGTAGGAGAAGAGACGGTTTACTTCCTGGAACGCAGGGAAAACTACCCGATCCTGTTCTACGGCAACCTGATCCTGAACTTCGTTGCGCCTTTCTTCATCCTGATGCGCAACGACACCAAGCGGAAGTACGGCACCCTGGTATTTACCTCTATTATCGTATTCTTCGGCCACTGGTGGGATTTCTTCCAGATGATCAAACCGGGCGCCCGCACCACAGCGATGGAAGCGCTGGCCCACCACGCCGGTGAGCACGGGCACGAAATGATCGCACACGGCGAAATGGGAGCACACGAACTGCCCTTCGCCATGGGCTTCACTATTCCCGGCTTCCTGGAACTGGGAACGATGCTCGGCTTCCTGGCATTGTTCCTGTACGTCGCATTCGACCGCCTGAGTAAGGCTTCGCTCGTTCCGAAGAACGATCCTTACCTTGCGGAAAGCCTTCAGCACCACGTGGAGATCCACGGAGAAGAGGGGGCGCACTAAACGGATAACCGGAATTTATTTAGACCTATTCTAAATAAGTTCAACTGTTAATCACAGCCGCAAAGTACCTTGTTATATGGCTGTATTTTTACGAACGAAAAGAGATCGTTCAATTACAAAATAAACTAGAACAGAAATAATGACCGCTTTACTGGTAACAATCTGTCTGATTCTAATTTCGATCATCGTGGTACAGATCGGTAAAGTCACCGAACTGGCCGGCAAGATCCGTGGGGAAGAAGAGGTTCAGGAGCAATCCAATAAGCGCCACGCCAATTACTCCCTGATCTTTATGGTGCTGTTCCTGGCCGCTACCGTAGTATCGGCCTGGTATTACAAGGACACTATGCTGTGGTACGGCCCTAACGAATCGGCCTCAGAGCACGGCAGCAGCCTCGACAGCATTTTCAACATCACCCTTTTCTTCACGGGGCTGGTGTTCATCATCACCCAGATACTGCTGTTCTATTTTGCCTGGAAGTACCGGGGTGAGAAAGGCAGAAAGGCATTGTACATGCCGCATGATAACCGCCTGGAGGTGATCTGGACGGTCATTCCGGCAATCGTGATGACTTTCCTGGTCGTCGGCGGCCTGGACGCCTGGAACGAAGTGATGGCAGATGTAGGCCCCAATGAGGAGTACATCGAGATCGAAGGTACGGGTTATCAGTTCGCCTGGCACCTGCGCTATCCCGGCCCCGATGGCAAATTGGGTACGAGGGACTACCGCCTGGTCTCGGGAACGAACCCGCTGGGGCAGGACTGGACCGACCCGAAGAACCTCGATGACTTCCACCCGAGTGAGATATACCTGCCTGTCGGCAAGAAGGTGCGCGTACGCATCACAGCGCGCGACGTACTGCACAACTTTTACCTGCCGCACTTCCGCGTGAAGATGGACGCCGTGCCGGGCATGCCGACTTATTTCGTCTTCACCCCCAAGACGACGACCGAAGAATACCGCCGGAAGCTGGGCGCCCTGGACCTCAACGGGGAACCGATGTACCCGGAATGGCACGAGCCGGTAGACCCCTCCGACCCGGAGAGCCCCAAGAAGTTTGAGGCCTTTGACTTCGAGCTGGCCTGCGCCGAGCTCTGTGGAGAAGGCCACTACGCCATGCGCCGGGTGGTCAAGATCGTCTCGGAAGGAGAATACCAGGATTGGCTCAGCAAGCAGCAATCCTATTATGAAAGCACGATCAAGGGGACTGACGATGACCCCTACAAGGAGGAGATGGCTCCGGAATCGGAGGCCGAAGGCCAGCCCGGGGAAGCAGAAATGGAAACTCCTGAGACGACAGAGTAAAGCAGCACACAACAATTTTTGAAACCGATATTCCTTTAGGATAATACATAAATTTTTCAGCAGATGGCTAACGTAGAAACCAAACCGGTAGTACACGAAGAAGACCTCTTAATTGAGGAGTACGGATATGACGACCACTTTCACGAACACCACCATGGCGATAAATATCAGTCGAACTTCATAACGACCTATATTTTCAGCCAGGATCATAAGATGATCGCCAAGCAATTCCTGATCACCGGTATGTTCTGGGCGATCGTCGGGGCAGCTATGTCCCTGATCTTCCGCCTTCAGCTGGGTTTTCCGGAGGAAAACATGGCATGGCTGAAGCCGTTGCTCGGTAAGTGGATCACCGTCAATGAGGCAGGTATAGGCTCGCTGGCCCCGGAGTTTTATTATGCTCTGGTGACCATGCACGGCACCATCCTGGTATTCTTCGTACTGACAGCCGGCCTTAGCGGTACCTTTGCCAATTTTCTCATTCCGTTGCAGATCGGAGCGAGGGACATGGCGTCTCCATTCCTGAACATGCTGTCCTATTGGTTCTTTTTCCTGTCCGGGCTGATCATGTTCCTGTCTCTGTTCCTGAATACGGGGCCCTTCTCCGGAGGATGGACGGCCTACCCGCCGCTGAGCGCTCTTCCACAGGCATCGAGCGGGTCGGGAGCCGGTATGACGCTCTGGCTGCTGAGCCTGGTCTTTTTCGTAGTTTCCGTACTACTCGGCGGGATCAACTATATTACCACTATTCTCAACCTGCGGACCAAAGGGATGAGCATGTGGCGCATGCCGCTGACCATCTGGGCGCTTTTTGTAACGGCCATCCTTGGCCTGTTGTCCTTCCCGGTACTGGTATCCGCTTTTCTTCTGGTAATGTTCGACCGTGGGTTGGGCACCAGCTTCTTCCTCAGTGAGATCTTCATCGGCGGGCAGGCGCTCGACCATGTGGGCGGCAGCCCGGTATTGTATCAGCACCTGTTCTGGTTCCTCGGCCACCCGGAGGTATACATCATCATCCTTCCGGCGATGGGCCTGGTTTCAGAAGTGCTTTCGGTTCATTCCCGCAAGCCGATATTCGGATATAAGGCGATGGTTTACTCCATTCTGGCAATTGGCTTCCTGTCCTTCATCGTGTGGGCGCACCACATGTTTATGTCTGGCGTGAATCCATTCATTTCCAACTTCTTTGTGATCTTCACGCTGATCATCGCAGTGCCTTCGGCGGTCAAGGTATTCAACTGGATCGCAACCCTTTATGGCGGTAACGTACGGTTCACTGCCGCCAGCCTTTTTGCCATCGGCTTCGTATCCATGTTCATTTCCGGCGGTTTGACCGGTATTTTCCTGGGGAACTCCGCCATTGACATTCAGCTGCACGACACGTACTTCGTAGTGGCCCACTTCCACATTGTAATGGGCGTTGCCGCTTTCTTCGGCATGTTCGCCGGTATTTACAACTGGTTCCCGAAGATGTTCGGCCGTTTCATGAACGAGACCCTGGGCAAGATCCACTTCTGGGGCACGATCATCGGCGCATACGCCGTTTTCTGGCCGATGCACTACCTGGGTATGGCCGGCGTTCCCCGCCGCTACTACCGGTTTGACAGCTTCGCCGCCTTCGGCCAGTTCGATGCCATGAACCAGTTCATCACCATTGCTGCCATCTTTACCTTCGGTTTCCAGATCCTGTTTGTGATCAATTTCTTCTACAGCATCTGGAAAGGCCGCAAGATGACCAGCCGCAATCCCTGGGGTGCGACTACGCTTGAATGGACCACGCCGCTCGAACCCGGCCACGGCAACTGGCCCGGCAAACTGCCGACGGTACAGCGCTGGGCTTACGATTACGGTAAGGATGGCAAGGAATTCATCCCTCAGATACAGCCTCTCGAAGAAGGAGAGAAAGAGGGGCATTGAGAATGAAGGAATGAGTGAATGAGTGATTGAAGGAATGAATAAATAAATAACAGACAGAAGGAAAAGTGCAGACAAAAGCGGTAGAGCAAAGCGTATGGGCCCTGGCCTTGCAGAAGGTGCAGGATTACAAGATGCTGGTCAAGTTCAGGTTGACCCTGACGGTGGTCTTTTCCTCCGTGATGGCTTTCCTGATCGCGCTGAGCGGGCCGATAAGCTGGGTTGCTATTGGCATTCTGGCGGCGGGAGGCTTTCTGGTGACCGGCGCGGCGAATGCACTGAACCAGGTCCTGGAGCGCGACTATGACAAGTTGATGAAGCGCACGGCGGGCCGGCCGCTGGCCGCCGGGCGGATGGGGACTTCCGAGGCGGTGATGGCGGCGGGATTTATGAGCCTTTTCGGCATCACGTTGCTGGCGCTTTTCAATCCCTGGGCTGCCTTTTTCGGCATGCTGGCCCTGGTGACCTACGCCTTTCTTTACACGCCGATGAAGCGCCTGAGCCCCTCGGCAGTGGCTATCGGCGCGGTGCCGGGCGCATTGCCCACGCTGATCGGTTGTGTGGCGGCGCAGGGAGAGCTCACTTTTCTGGGGCTCAGCCTTTTTGCGCTGCAGTTCCTCTGGCAGTTCCCCCATTTCTGGTCTATCGGCTGGCTGGGCTTTGAAGATTATTCCAATGCCGGTTACAAGCTGATGCCTACCAACCGCAGGGGAGAACGTGACCGGCGGATCGGCCTGCAGGCTTTCCTGTACGCCATTTTTCTGGTTCCGGTGGGACTCATTCCCTTCATGCTGGGAGTGAGCGGTTGGGTTTCGGCAACAGTGGTGGCGGCTCTCAGCCTGGGCTACGCCTACTTCGGCTGGAACTTTTACCGGGCGGGAAGCAGGAAGTCGGCCCTGCAGCTGATGTTCTTTTCCTTTGCCTATATACCAGTTTCGCTGGTGGTTTTATTTGCAGACAAAATTTAATAAGAAAATATGAACGCGACTTTGGCGACGACGGATTACAGAAGGAACAGGATGCACCCTAAGAAGTTCGCGCTTCTGATAGCCTGCGCCAGCATTCTGATGATGTTCGCTGCTTTTACCAGCGCCTACATCGTGCGCCAGGCGGCGGGCAACTGGCTGGAGTTCAGGCTGCCGGACCTGTTCTACCTGAACACCGGCGTGATCCTGCTGAGCAGCCTGAGCCTGCATTCTTCCTACCTGGCCTTCAAGCGGGGCAAAACCCGCATGTACAGGCTGTTCCTGGTAGGCGCCCTGATGCTGGGGATGGCCTTTCTGGTATTGCAATACCAGGGCTGGCAGGCACTGACGGCGATCGGCGTAGAGCTGACCACAAACCCTTCGGGGTCATTTGTTTATGTGATCTCGGGAGTGCACGCAGCACATATCCTGGGGGGCATCGCCGTCCTCCTGGTGGCCATACTGCATGCTTTTGTGTTGCAGCACCGCGTAACGCCCGCACGGAAATTGCGCTTTGAGCTGACGCTCATCTACTGGCACTTTGTCGATCTTCTGTGGGTATATCTCTTAGTGTTCTTCACTTTTTCATAAACGTCTAATAACCAAACAAAAGATAACTGATGGCGACGTCTGATACCGT
>CAYQKY010000307.1:0-6420 GCA_964418125.1 uncultured Phaeodactylibacter sp. | reverse complement strand
AACAAAATCAGGGTTTTGAGACTATATATTCTCGAATGCATCCCGAACTGACGTTGGTTTACATTATTTATGATTATCCATTATTGGCTAGGCACTTATCTGGCAATATTCTGGTAAAGGAAAGCTCCCGGAAAATCCGGATCCGCTTTTTTCTCTTTCCCGCTCCACAGCTCGATATCTAACCGGAAAACGGCAGTTCGCTTCCATTCCTCCGGCGTGGTGGGCCGGTAATCTTCTCCCGGCTGGAGGTGCGGAAAATATTTGTCGAGCAATCGTTGCAGCCCCTCAAAGCCTTCTTCCTCATTTTCTACTACCTGCACTTTTCCGAACGCTGTCACCCCCCTGTACTCCACACTCATTTCCAGCGCTTCCTTGGCCGGCAATAGCCGCCCCATCTCGCTGATGCTGAAACAAGCCCTGGGGTTTTGTTCCAGGATGCTGCGGGTGCGCCCCTCCCGGGCGGTATGGAAATAGATGGCGTGGCGGCCTTCGTCGTACACGAAAATATTACTGTTGATGAAGGGCTGGCCGTCCTGGCTGAAAGCAAATGCCCCAAAGGGCGCCCGGGCCAGGAATGCCCTGATCCAGGCTTCATCTTCTACGGCGCGGTCCTTGCGGCGCAGCTTGTTCGGTGGTTCTTGTAAGTAAGGCCTTGGCATGTTCGGGAATTGTTTCCTGCAAAGAAAAGGAGGAATTGGCTTGGTGTAAATAGCCAATTTTTACAAAATGATAGGGCCAATTTGATTTTTGATGTGCGATTTATGATGTTTGATTTTCGATGTGTCCTGGTGGGGCAGCCATCCAGGGGCAGTTGGCAGCGGGGAGGCCATAAATCGCAAATCAAAAATCGCAAATCAAAAATCGCAAATCAAAAATCGCAAATCAAAAATCCCCCACCACCTGCAAAACCACCTGCGAGGGCCGTTCTCTGGAATGATACACTGTATTATCCGCCTTCACCTTCCTGCGGCTGCTTTCGAAGGGTTCACCGGTGTTGGGGTTGACGTCCCAGCGGGGGAAGTTGCTGCTGGAAATGTCAATCCGGATGCGGTGGCCTTTTTTGAAGACGTTGGCTGTGGGGAAAGGATCGATAGTGAGTTCATAGACTTTGCCAGGAGTGATGAGGTCCCTTGTGTGCCGGCCGTTGCGGTAGCTCATGCGCACGATAGCGTCGGTGAGGTTCATATCGAAGCCGGAGGGGAAGTCCTCGCTGGGCGGATAGACATCGAGGAGCTTTACGGTGAAGTCGGTGTCTTTGGCGGTGGAGGATACGTAGAGCCTTACAATTATGGGCCCGATTACCTGTAAGTCCTCTTCCAGGGGTTCCGTCTGGAACACTACCACATCGCTGCGCGCCCGCAGGGGGAGATAAGGGGGGCGGCTGCCGATGAAATCGGGGCGCTCGCGCTGATCATAGGCGCCGTCCTTTACCCGGGCGGAGACATTGCCTCCGATGGTGGGCACGGGATGGCCGGGGTCGAAGGTGAAGGTCGTGGAAGACGGGCCTTTGGCAGGCGGCAGGGTACTCAGGCTGCCGTCGGCGTGGAAGTAGAACGTATCGGGCCGGGCATCGGGCAGGGGCCAGCCACCCGCCTCCAGCCAGTAGCCGCCGTGATTCAGGCGGCCGGCCTCGTTTTTACTGCCGTCGCCGGTACCCATTACAAAGAGCTGCACGGGCTTGTCCGGGATGCCTTCGGCTTTTTTCCCTTTGAGCAGGTAGTCGAACCAGCGAACCTGGAATCCGCTGTGAAAATCAGGGATGGCCGCTGCGGGCCCGAAGTCCACGTCGCCGGCATAGGTACGCTCGTTGCCGCTGTGCGTCCACGGCCCGATGATGAGCCATTTGGGGGTGGACTGGCGGCGGGACAGCTCCTGGAAATTCCGGATCGTGCCGGGCAGGAAAATATCGTACCAGCCTCCAACGTGTACCATGGGCACATCGGCCGTCTGATCGTAGTATTCCTCCCAGTTGATGCCGATCGCCTTCCAGTATTCATCATAATCACCATGGGCGTACTCTTCCAGCACATAATTCTCAAAATTCGGGGCGATGGAAAGCGGGCTGAGTCCCCGCCGGAAGGGCCAGGCGTGGTACCAGTCGTCGGCCTGTTCGCGTTCGAAATGGGCCTTGACAACCGGATCCTCGATCTCCAGGGGGATCTGCCTGAAGGCCCAGGTGAGCTCCCGTCCCAGTTCGAAGGCGCCGCCCTGCCGCACGGCGTGGCCCCAGGCGTTGGCCATGCCGCCCATGTTGATGATCAGGGCGGAGAGGCCTTCGGGGTTGAGTTTTGAAGCATCGGCTGCAGTATGCGCCCCGTAGGAGGTGCCCCACATGGCCACGCGGCCGTCCACGTAGGGCAGGCGCTCCAGCCATTCCACCGTATGGGCGCCGTCAGAGGCTTCCAGGTGATTGTATTTGGTAAAGGCGCCGCCGGAGGAATACCGCCCGCGCAAGTCCTGCAGGGCCACCACATAACCTTGTTCGGCGAAGTACATAGCCTGAGCCGCGAACCGTTCCGAGGACTTTCCGTAAGGCGTGCGTTGTAGCAACAGGGGCGCCGGCGCCTCAGCCGGTTGCCCGTCGATGCCCGGCCGGTAGATGTCAGTGGCCAGCAGGACGCTGTCGCCCGCCGGGATCATGATGTTTTGTTCTACCACCACCTTGCCGAGGCCTTCCTGGGCGGAGAGGGGGAGGCAGGAGGTGGCCAGGAGCGCCAGAGTGAGGAGGAAATTGAGGACCTGCTTTTTATTGACCTTCGGAGCGGAAGGACAATGCTGTACTTTTTTCATATCCTGATGTTGTAAGCCATTCGGCTTTGGTTTCTGCGAATGAAGTTAGCGTTCCTCGCTAAAATTCACCTCTAATTTTTAAAAATGGCCAATTGGCCGTACCGGAAAGCGGGCCCATTCCAGAGGAATGATTAAATTGGTTTGTCAAGCAGGAGTAATGAAGAAGAAAGGCAGGGCCAATTTTTTGATGCCGAAGGTATTGTGAGTCCAATTCGCGCGCCAATGGCAGCCTTCGCATAAAGTTATGGCAGCCGGAGAAAAATTGGCGCCCCAGATGCCCGGCCCGCAGCAACAATCCAACAATATAACAATCCAACACCCCATGCCCATCCACCTTATCTTCACCACCCTCGAATGGGCCGGCGGCCGCCAGCCCAAATACCTCCAGCTCTATGAGCACATCCGCCGCGCCATCCTCAATGGCCAGTTGAGAGCCGGCGAGCAGCTCCCGCCGAGCCGCACGCTGGCCCGCCAACTGAGCGTATCGCGCACCACAGTTATGCAAGCCTACGAACACCTGGCCGCCGAGGGATACCTCAGTGGCCACACCGGCGCCGGCACCTTCATCAGCGAGCAGGTGCCGGACCAGCTTAGCCGGGCCAGTATGCAGCGGCCCGAAACCCGGAAAACGACAGATATGCCCTCCCTTTCCCAAAGAGGAGAGGTGATCATTCAACATTCGGCGGGCAGGGCTTTTTCCAGGCACAACCTCCGCCCCTTCCGCCCCGGCGTGCCCGCCCTGTGGGACTTCCCCTTCCAGCAGTGGTTCCGCCTGATGGGCCGGCAGAGCAAATCATTGGGCTTCGAGGCCTACGGCTATGGCGACCCCGCCGGGTATCTGCCTTTGCGGAGCGCCATCGTGCAGTACCTGCGGCAGTCGCGCGGCGTGCGTTGCGAGCCGGAGCAGGTCATCATCGTCAACGGCACTCAGCAGGCCCTCGGGCTGGCCTGCCAGCTTCTGCTCGATCCCGGCGACGGCGCCTGGATCGAAGACCCCGGCTACAACGGCGCCCGCGAGGCCATGCGCCTGACGGGCATCCGCCCAATACCGGTACCCCTGGACGCTGAGGGCCTTTCGGTACAGGCCGGCCGGGAGATCGCCCCGGAAGCCAAGCTCGCTTATGTCACCCCCTCCCACCAATATCCTCTGGGCGTCGTGATGAGCCTGTCCCGCCGCCTCGAACTGCTGGACTGGGCCGCCCGCCACAACGCCTGGATACTGGAAGACGACTACGACAGCGAATACCGCTACAGCGGCAAGCCCCTGGCCGCCCTGCAGGGCATCGGCCGCCACAACCGGGTGGTGTACCTGGGCACTTTCAGCAAGGTGCTCTTCCCGGCCATGCGCATGGGGTACATGGTGGTTCCGCCCGCCCTGGCCGAGCCGTTCCGCCGCGCCAAGGATTACACCGACCGCGGCAACAGCATCCTGGAGCAGGCCACCCTGGCGGCCTTCCTGGAGGAGGGGCAGCTCGAACGCCACCTGCGCCGCATGCGCCTGCTCTACCAGGAGCGGCAACAGGCGCTGGTGTACTGGAGTGAAAAGCTGCTGGGGGAGGCGCTGCGGATTAATCCTTCAGACACGGGCCTACACGCCGTGGGCTGGCTGCAAAAGGGCCGGGACGACCGCCGGGTGGCGGAGCTGCTGGCCCAGCGGGAGGTGGTTGCTTCACCGATCTCGGGCTATACGGAGGAATACCGGCAGGCGCCGGGGCTGGTGCTGGGGTATGCGCCCTATGGGGAGGAGGTGATACGGGGGGCGTTGGAGAGGGTGTGTAAGTGTGTGAAAGTGTAAATGTGTAAAAGTGGCGCAACCTGCCGGGTTTCCAGGTTGGCCCCGTTTAGCTGAATCCGGCAGCGTTTATCGGAGATGCTGGATATCGTCCTTTTGTTACCTCCGGCGCAACCTGCCGGCCAGTGGCGCAGGCGGGCGCCGGGAAGGTTACGGCTGCAAGAAGACAGGGTGTTGCCCGAAAAAACGAAGCGGTTGCCATTGCTTCCCAATACAGGAAACTGGAACAACAGAACAGGTCAGGCGTCATTTCCTTTGAACAGGCGCGGGTCGGCAATAATCAGATCGTTGCTCAACTGGTTGCGCTAATAAACGATTCTGAAGGCCAAAGCTTTGTGAAAAGCAGGCTGCCCCGGTTCCGGCCCTGGAAATTTGTAGTGGCTGCCGGGATTGTGACCGGCATTTTTGGCGGCCTGGGCCAAGTATTGGATCTCATTCACTTTTTTCCGCGAAAAAGTTTGCAACTGACTGTTTTTGTAACTGACGCCAGAGGCAATGTGGCGCTCGAAAACGAAGGCAGGCTGAACATCCCGTTGGGCAACCGCTCTCTGAACGAGATCATCGGCGCCAATGGACGGGCCAATTTTCCGGATATTACTGCGGATAACCTGGGCGATACCCTCCGCATCGGCCTGGAGGCGGAAGGCTGGGAACTGGCGGACAATAACTCCAACTTTATCTTTGACGGGAAGCCCATCCACCTGACAGTAAAAAGAGACGACAGCCTGGGAAAGGTGAAGGGCTTGGTAAAGAGCCGGGACGGGCAGGAGTTTATCGCCGGCGCCCTGGTGCTCATCAATACGGACACAACAATATTGACGGATTCCCTGGGCATTTTCAGGGTTACCCTCCCCGAAGAAATACGGGTAAAAAAACATAAGGACAGATACCTGCTGACGGTTTCCAAAAAGGGGTATCAAACCACTACGGAGTATTATTCCCCTGGGTCGTCGGACGCCGATATCCGTTTGGAAAAGGCTAAGAGCTTGTTTGGAGGCCGATCTTTGAGCTGCAAAGGCCACTTTTTTGGTGACACTTCGTTGGAAAAATCCTCATTTAGCTGAGGCTAAACTCCGGTTTTCCCGCCTCGTTTCATCAAAAAATTGACTCTTTTCGCTTTCAAACCCGGCCTCCAAACAAGCTCTAAATAACACACTATACACTATGAGAAATGCACTGCTCCTTTTTGTGCTTGCCCTGCTGGCGAGCCACTCTTCCTTCAGTCAAACAGAACCCAATAACACTTTCCGAGGAGAGATCCTGTTCATGAACAGCAATAAAATGCCTGCAAAGCCAATATTGAGTTACTGGAAACCCGGGCCGGGGCATCTATGAGTATCTTTGATTATAAAGATGCGATCGCCTGTTACGATACGATCATTTATTATTTGGAGGGAATGGGGTTAGTTGATCCGCTGAAGCTTGCGGAATATTATGTGAAGGCCGCTGCGGCATTAGAAGATAACGGGCAATACGAAAAAGCTTTGGAGAAGCTGCAAAAAACATTGCATATTCAGGAAGAAAGATTAAACCTAAGACATCCTGATCTGGCATTCTCATACAACAATGCTGGGCTTACTTATGGCAGTTTGGGCCAATACGAAAAAGCCTTGGAATTTCTTCATAAAGCAAGTGTAATCGTCAAAACGACTATGGGTCCGGAGCATCCTGAATTAGCAAGATCATACGGGCGCAGTTGCGATTTGTCCCCGGTACTCGGATGAATAAACTTACTGAATCAAAGGGGATATGCCAGGCTCTATGCGTAAGGCGCCCCCCTTGAGGCAGAGGTGATTGGTTCTGGATAGAAAAGCCTCGGAGAGGCGAAATGTTGTTAG
>CAYQKY010000306.1:0-6552 GCA_964418125.1 uncultured Phaeodactylibacter sp. | reverse complement strand
TGATTAGTTGATTGGGTTGATTGGGAGCCCCCTTAATCAACCCAATCAACCTGTCAACCCAATTAACCTGTCCTGATTGCTCCCTTCCGGCCCACTCCCGGTACCGCCTGGGCAGAACGTCTTTCAGTTTGTACTTCACCATCAGCTCATCCTCCAGGCTGATGAAGAAGCGGGACTGCCCAGCGTCGCCCTGCCTGCCTGCCCGCCCGCGCAGCTGCCGGTCAACCCGGAGGCTCTCGTGGCGGTTGGTGCCGATGACATACAGTCCGCCGGCACGGATGGCCGCCTCCCGTTCTTTCCCGTCCGGCCCGCCGAGAATAATATCCGTTCCCCGCCCCGCCATATTGGTGGAGATGGTGACGGCGCCAGGCAGGCCCGCCCGGGCGATGATGCCGGCTTCCAGCTCGTCGTTTTTGGCGTTCAACACCTGGCAGGGGATGCCGCTTTCCCGGATGATCCCGGCAAGGTTTTCGGACTCCCGCACGGTTCGGGTGCCGATCAGGATGGGCTGCCCCGCCGAGTGGGCGCCTTGCACTTCCTCAACAATAGCCTTGATCTTGGCCGCCTGATTGGTGAACACCTCATCCGGGTGGTCCACCCGCCGGCAGGGTTTATTGGGTGGGATCACCACGACGCCCAGGCCGTAGTTGGCCATAAATTCAGTGGCTGCCGGCCGGGCGGTGGCGGTCATGCCCCCCCGTTTGGGATACCGGGTGATGAAGTGCTGCAGAGAGATGGCATTGAGGATGTGCCCTTCCGATTGTATCTCCAGGCCTTCTTTTGCTTCCACGGCCGTTTGCAGGCCGCTTCGCCATTTTCTGTCCTCCACGATGCGTCCGGTGAATTCGTCAACTAGTTTCACCTGCCCGTCCCGGATGACGTAGTCCACGTCTTTGTGCAGCAATATACGCGCATGCAGGGCGAGGCTGATGGCGGACAGATGTTGGTAATGCTCATCGGCGAGCAGGTTATCGATGTGGAGGGCCTGTTCTGTTTTTTCGATGCCCTTTTCGGCAAGAAATATGTTTCGGGAGTAATCGTTGATGCCAAAATCCTGCCCTTCTTCCAGCCTTTCGGCCAGGCGGGCGATGCGGTGGTAGTCGAGGCCCGTTCGGATGATGTCGCCGGCCAGCACCAGCGGGTTGCGGGCTTCGTCGATCAGCAGGGCGTCGGCCTCGTCGATGATAGCGTAGTGAAAGGGGCGCAGCACCAGCTCCTGCTCATCGTAGGCGATGAAGGAGCGCAGGTAGTCAAACCCTACCTCCTTGGCGGTGGCGTAGGTAATATCGCAATAGTAAGCTCGGCGTTTCGCTTCCGGCGCCATGTTTTCCTGAATGTAGCCTACGCTCAGCCCCAGGAATTCGTATACGGGGCCCATCCATGCCGCATCCCGGCGGGCGAGGTAATCGTTGAAGGTCAGAATGTGCACGCCTTTTCCGGAGAGGGCATGGAGAAAGGCGGGAAAAACGGCGGCCAGGGTCTTGCCTTCGCCGGTTTGCATCTCTACCAGCCGGTTGTGATGCAGGGCGGTGGCGGCAAGCAGTTGTACATCGTAGGCTTTCAGGCCCAGGCAGCGGATGCAGGCTTCTTTAATGAGGGCAAAGGCCGAGGGTAACAGCTCTTCCGTGGTAATGCCGCCGGCGACATCTTCTGCCAGCTTGCGGGACAGTTGCTGCAATTCCTGGCCCGGCTTATTTTTTAGCTCCTCATGGTGGTGGCGGATCTGCCGGAGGGTTTCTTCGTAGGGCTTGAGGTTTAATTCGACAGGCTCCCGGACAGACTGGAGAAATTGGCGGGCTCTCTGCAAGGCAGCCATTGCTATTCTTTACCTTTTTCTTTTTTGGCTTCATACTCATCCAGAAACTCCGCCACGATCTCATCGATAATATCTTTCAGATAGGTGCGCTCCCGGCGGGCGATGGCCTTGAGCTTTTCCAGCTTCTCCGGGTCGATGGTGAGGGTGATGCGCCTTGTGGCCTGGGGTTGGAGGTGGATGCTGTCGGGTTCGACGGTGCTGCGGATGAGGGCATCCAGGCCGCTGAGGGGCTTGCGGTGGCGCTTTTTCACCTGGGCGCTGCCGGAGATGGGCGTGCGCTTCTGCCGGCGCTGCTCCAGTTGTTCTTCCACGCTCTCTTCAAAAGCATTCTCCAGGAAGGCTTGCAGGTCGGAGGAGAAGTCCTTGGCGGAAGAACGCTTACTGCTTTCTTCCTCCTTTTTCTTCCGCTTCTCCGTCCTGGACAATAGGGGGCTGTTCTCCTGAAGGGTGTCTTCAGCAGCCTCGCCGAACAGGCTTTCCAGGCCTTCTGTGAATCTTTTTTTGCTCAAGGTGAATAATGATTGAATTAATGAGGGAATGAAGGAATGATTTTTCTGACGCCCCCTGGTTCGGTGAACACATTCCATCATCCTCAACTCTCAATATCAGTTTGTATTTTTTCTGGCAGTGGCTACGATTGAAAGAATTTCCAATGCTTCCCCATTCAGGTATTCTAATTCATTTTTTTTGCATTGTAAAATTCCTTCACTCCCTCATCCCCCTCACCTCAATCCCCTCAAACCGCTCCACCCGCACCAGTATTTCCTTCGACAGCTCCAGATAATCCTCCGCTCCGGCGCTGTTGCGGCTGTAGTCGAAGATGTCCTTGCGCTGGGAGGGCGCCTCGGCCAGAGATACGTTGTCGCGGATCATGGTCTCAAAGACCAGTTCGCCAAAGTATTTCTTGATGGTTTCCACTACATCGCGGTTGAGGACCTTGCGGCTGTCGTACATGGTGGCGACAACGCCGCCGATCTCCAGGTTTTTGTTGAGACGGACCTTTACTTTCTGGATGACCTGTTTGATCTTGGCCAGCCCCTGCAGGGCGAGAAACTCCGTTTGTAACGGGATCATCACGAAATCGCTGCTGGTCAGGGCGTTGAGGGTAAGCAGGCCGAGGGAGGGGGGGCAGTCGATAATGATGAAATCATACTCCTCCCGCAGGGGGGCCAGCAATTCCCGGAGGATGAACTCCCGGCCGGCTTCGTTGATCAGCTCCATTTCGGCGCCGGAAAGGTCGAGCGTGGAAACAATAACATCCAGGTTTTCCTTGACCGGCACCGGAACCAGTTCGGATTCGCCCCGCATGGCCTCGTAGATGGTCGCCGGGGGGCGCGTGGCGCCGAGGGAGAGCGTCAGGTTCGCCTGCGGGTCCAGGTCGATGAGCAGTGACCGCTTGCCCAGCTCCACCATGGCCGCGCCGATATTGATCACGCTGGTGGTCTTGCCCACTCCTCCTTTATGGTTGAGTAATGAAATGACTTTTCCCATATCAATACGTTGATGGCTTTGCAAGAATGTGGCTTAATTTAAACAAATATCGCCAGGAATACCCGGAATGTTAGCAAAAATATACTTTTTCCCTAAATTGTCAGCAGATTGGTGAGTTTTGTGCCGGAATCGCCGCTCATGAGATTCGGGAAAGGCGAATCCGGCACAGGCTAAGTGGGAACTTCACCTGCCGGACACTTTAAATAAAAAACTGAAGGATGAAATTTTTCTACACCCTCTTTCTTTTACTCCTGTTTTGCTTTCAGGGTTTCAGCCAGCCCGGTACTTTGGTTGCAAAAGAGGCATTCAGCCCTCCCTCCGGCAAACTGTTCATCATCGGAGGGGGCAAGCGCCCGCCGGCACTGTTGCAGGCGATGGTAGACGCTTCCGGGCTGGATACCGCCGGCTACGCCTTCATCCTGCCCATGGCCAGCAGCGAGCCGGATACGGCCGCCTGGTACGGCATCCGGCAGTTTACGGAGCTGGGCCTGCCTGCGGAAAGATTCCGCGCCTGCAATTTTGAACAGGGGAGTTATTCCAAAGCCGCCATCGACTCCCTGCGTGGCGCCCGCCTCATCTACATCACCGGGGGCGACCAGAACCGCTTCATGGACGCCGTCCTGGGCAGCCCGGTGTACGACGCCATTCATCAGGCGTACAAAGAAGGCGCTACCATCGCCGGAACGAGCGCCGGGGCCGCCGTTATGAGCCGGAAGATGATCACCGGTAATGAGTATAAACACCCTGAATACACCGGCGATTTCCGGACCATCGAAGCCGGAAATATGGAAATAAAGGAAGGGCTGGCCTTGTTGCCCGAAGCCATCGTCGACCAGCATTTCATCTACCGTATGCGAATGAACCGCCTGATCACCGTCGCCCTGGAACACCCCGGAATGGCCTGCATCGGCATCGACGAATCGACGGCCATCCTGGTGGAAGGAGATGAGGCCACCGTCGTTGGCAATTACCAGGTGATCCTGCTGCGCAATCCCCACGAAGGCAAAATCCAGAACGGCCTGCTGGGCGGCCGGGGCATGGAACTGAGTGTATTGCTGCCGGGGGATGTGTTCAAGCTGCGTTAGATTTGGCTGTTGGCTGTTGATTGTTGTCAGTTGGGGGGGGACCCAATCGTACCGGCGAGGCCGTTACAAAAGTAATTATTATAAAAATAACGATTACAAATATAATGATTACAAAAGTAATCGTTATGTTTGTAACGAAAATGCCCGGGTAAGGCCTGGCCATTCGGCTATCTCGCCTCCCGGGAACCATCCTGCCGGCATTGTGGCGGCCAACCATCCAACCAGGAAACCATTTAACAATCCAACCTTTCCTTTGCACTCTACCGCCATAAATGTACCTTTGCGAAAATTTGAAAAAATGAAAGCGAACATTTCTTTGATATTAAACGGTATACTGTTGATAGCAGTAGCCTATCTGCTCTCTCAACATCTTTCTTCGGGTGGAGAAAAGGCGACGGGAAGCGAGGCAGTGGCATCGGAGGCATCCGAACCGCTCAACATTGTCTACATCAACGCAGACACCCTGATCAATCAGTACGAATATTTCCGCCAGCAGCAGGAATCGCTGGAGAAGCGGCAGGCGGAAGCCAGCCAGCGCCTCAACCAGAGAGGGGCGGCCCTGGAGAATGAATTCCGGGCCGTGCAGAAAAAGATCCAGGAAGGCCTCCTTGCCCCCAGCCAGATCGCCGAGGAGGAGCAGCGCCTGGGCCAGCGGCAACAGTCCCTGATGGCGGAACAGGAAAAACTGAGCAAGGAACTGGTCGCCGAAACCCAGCGCATTCAGCTGGAACTGGAAACTGAACTGCGCCAGTCGCTCGACGAAATGCGCCAGCGCCGCGGCTACGATTACATCCTTCAGTATGGCCAGGGATCCAGCGTGTTGCTGGCGGCCGACAGCCTGGACATTACCACCGAGGTACTGGAGATCCTGAATAAGAAGAAGCCGGCGGGAGAACCTGCCCCCGGTAATTAAACCGCAATACCCCAGTAACTATTCAGAATCATGGTGATTTCGCTCCGGAGCATCCGCAGCCTCATGCTGAATAGTTACTGCGGTTTTACATTTTCACACCTCCTTCCGCCACAATCCAACCCCTTCATCCACCGTCAACATCTCGAAGCCGATCTTCTGTAGCACCCGTTCAGAAGCTACGTGCCCCACCGGTACGGTAGCGATGATCGCAGCCAGGCGCTCATCGCTGCCCAGCCAGTCACAAAGGGCGCCGGCGGCCTCTGTGGCCAGGCCGCGCCCGGCGTAGCGGCTGTCAATAAAATACCCGATCATCGACTCCCTCCGTTCATCCGGCAGGCCGCCCAGCCCGATGCCGCCGATGCGGCGATTGTCCGTCCGGTGTACGACGATCCAGTGGGTAAACCAGGCGTAGTCCTCCCGGTAGGCCTTAACCTGAGGCAGGCAGAACTCCCGGAGGGAATCTTTGTATTCGGCATCGAACTCGGGGGTGAGCTGAATGTCAAAGGCATTCAGGCCCAACTGCTCCTGCAGTTGGGCGATGTCATTGATCAAAAGATGTAATTGCTCCAGGCTCAGGGCGATGAGCCGAAGGCGGGAAGTGGTTATTTCCAGCATTGGAATTAAGTTAGTTGAAGTAATGAAAAAAACAGGGGCCGCTGGCCGGAAAGCATTACTTCTGCTCTATTCCAGGCAGGAAAGTGAAGCGGTGGATGAAAATCGTTTTCAGAGGCAATGATTTGATCTGCTAAAAATAGGAACTTATTCGGAAAGTTCTACGGGAATCGCACCCTTTTCAAGTGCAACCTCACACCCCCGCCCCCTGATAGTACGCTTCCCTATACTCCTCCAGCTTCGCCTTCAGCGTCTTGGCCCAGTACCCCACCTTCCCGTCCCCGACCGGCCGCCCGTCGATGCGCACCACCGGCATGGCGCTCTTGTTGGAGCCGGTGAGGAACACCTCCCGGGCGTTGTATACTTCCTCCATTTTCACTTCCCGGGTGATGATGGGCAGCAGGCCCGCCGCCGCTTTGATCACCGAATCCCGGGTGATGCCGAAGAGGATGTCGCTGTCCGGTGTAATGAGTTCTTCCCTGTCGTTGATGAGAAAGACATTGGAGCGCACCGATTCCCGCAGTACGCCATTATAGTGATAAACCACCTCCAGGGCGCCGGCCTTGCGGATCTCCGGCAGCAGCTTGATGCCGGTCAGGTAGTTGATGGTCTTCACTTCCGGCCATTCCCGCTGG
>CAYQKY010000305.1:0-6561 GCA_964418125.1 uncultured Phaeodactylibacter sp. | reverse complement strand
TTGCCGGTGCCGGTCTGGGCACAGGCCAGCAGGTCTCTGCCTTGCAGCGCCAGCGGGATCGATTGTGCCTGAATGGGTGTTGGTTTTTGGTATCCAGCCGTTTTTAGAGCCCGCTGGATGGGCTCGATGAGATTCAAATCTTGAAATGTCATTCAAATGAATTGAGAACGGCTGGCTAAAACTCCTTGAAATTTTTGGTGGGTTCCGGATCAGCAGTTGTGTTCTGTGAGGAAATATCCCTCTGTTTTAGAAATATCGTACCCTTTGCGGGGGCACTTAAGAATAACGTGCAAGGTAGGCATAATAGTTCAACGCCGCAAATGTTAAATTTTTGTTGCAGGTTATCCCCTGCAATATTTTAATTTGGCCTGGAATGGTATTCAATTGTAATTTATGTAAATTAGTGTTCCCCTTTATTTGATGCTGCGTGCCGATACTGTTCCCTGGCAGAGCGTGTATCATTTAACCGGCTTATCCGTATATTATTTGAAAGCCTCTTGTAGATTTACTGGTGAAAGTTTTTCAGAGGGCTTTCCGAAGCATCCTTATGGATATACTTTTACGACGGTGCACATTCAACACCCCTTGATTATGAGAACCATACTATTCAGCCTGTTGTTCTTGATTGTTTTTCCGGATCTTTCTTACGGGCAGGAGAGGCCCGTTCAGGAACTGCAGGCAGCCCTGTCCGCTGCGGAAGGTAAGGAGCGCGTCGACCTTCTCAATGCCCTGGTGGAGGAGATAAAATTCAGCCAGCCCGGCCAGGCGGTGGATTATGCCGAACAGGCCCTGGGGCTCAGTGAGCAGTTGAATTACCATTCGGGGGTGATCGCCGGCGCTTACTTCCTGGCGATTGCCGAACGGGACAGCCGCAACACCCGGCGTGCCATTCGCTATGGGGAGCAGGGCCTAGCTGCGGCTCAGGCCGCCGGTGATAAGATGGCCCAACTGAAGGGGTATAAGATCCTGCAGACCATTTATCAGGTCAGTGGCCGGGAAAAGAAGATGGCAGAATACCGGGATCAATACGACCGCCTTAAAAAGGAAGTGGACCTGGCCCAAACTTCCGAACAGCTGGCGCAGCTGGAAAAAGATTTTGAAACCACTACCGAGGTGCTGGGGCAGGTAGAACAGGAAAAGCAGCAGATCTCCCAGGAAAAAGATGCCGTTTTGGGAGCGCTCAAACTCACCGAAGCCGAGAAATTGCTGAAAGAAGCCCAGCTGGCCGTTGCTGAAAAGGAGGCTGCCGAACTGGCGCAGTCTAAAGCCGAACTGGAGCGGGAGGCTGCCGAGATGGAAAAGGATGCGGCCTTGCTGGAGCTGGAGCTGAGTAAAGAACGCGCCATGCGCAACCGCATCTTCGCCATAGCCGTGGGGCTGCTGTTGCTGCTGGTAGCTGTCTGGCAGCGCTATCGTTTTACCCAGCAAAGAAAACTGGCGGAGATCGAAAAGCAGCGCGCTGAGCGGTTGCAGGAGATCGATGAGCTGAAAGACCAGTTTCTGGCCAATACCTCCCATGAGCTACGCACGCCCCTCAACGGTATCATCGGCATTGCCGAATGGCTGTACGAGAAAAGAGCGGAGGCCAGCCCGGAGATCCTGGAAGAAAACCTGTCGGTAGTCATCTCTTCGGGCAAGCGGCTCAACAACCTGGTGAATGATATCATGGATTTTTCCCGCCTGAAGAACGCGGAGCTGCAACTCCGCCCCAAGCCTCTTCACCTGCGTTCCCTTGTCGATATCATCCTGCGTATCAACCTGCCCCTCACCCGGGGCAAATCCCTGCAGCTGGCCAATGATGTACCGCCCGGCCTGCCGCCTGCCATGGCCGATGAAGACCGCCTGCAGCAGATCCTGCAGAACCTGGTGAGCAACGCCGTTAAGTTTTCGAGCAAGGGAACCGTAAGGGCCAGCGCCCGGGAAACCGGAGGCGAACTGGAGATCGCCATCAGCGATGAGGGCATTGGTATTCCCAAAGAAAAACAGGAGTTCATTTTCCAGGCCTTTCAACAGGGCGACGGCTCGGCCGCCCGGGAATACGAAGGCACCGGGCTGGGCCTTTCCATTACCCGCCACCTCGTTGAATTGCACGGCGGGGAGATCTGGATGGAATCCGAGCCGGGCAAAGGGACGACTTTCTTTTTCACCATTCCGGTATCCGAAAAACAACCGGAGGAGGCCGTTGAAGACATTAAGGAGAATCCGCGGGAAATGCTGCCTGCGGCCGAAAAAGAAGAAGCCAAACCGGGCCCGGCAGCCCCTGTCTCTTCTGAGGAGCGGATCCATATCCTTATCGTCGATGATGAGCCGATCAACCAGCATGTCCTGAGGAACCACCTCGATTCGGGCTACTATGCCATCACGCCCGCTATGAACGGAGAGGAAGCCCTGGCAGCCCTCGAATCGGGCGAACGTTTCGACCTGGTGCTGCTGGATATCATGATGCCGCGCATGTCGGGCTACGAAGTATGCGAAAAAATCAGAGAGAAGTTCCTGCCTTCAGAGCTGCCGATTATTATGGTCACGGCCAAGAACCTGGTCAAAGATCTCGTCGCCGGCCTCAATACCGGCGCCAACGATTATCTCGCCAAGCCTTTTACCCGCGATGAATTCCTGGCGCGGGTGAAAACGCAGCTCAACCTCCATCAGATCAACCGCGCTACCGGGCGTTTTGTACCCAACGCCTTCCTGCGTTCCCTGGGGCGGGAGAACATCACCGAGGTGCGCCTGGGAGACCAGGTGGAGCGCAACGTGACTGTCTTCTTTTCCGACATCCGCGATTACACGACCCTGTCCGAATCGATGACACCCGACCAGAACTTCAGGTTCGTCAATGCCTACAACCGGCGCATGGGCCCCATTATCGACCGCAACCAGGGGTTCGTCAATCAATACCTCGGCGACGCCATAATGGCCATATTTCAGTTCAACCCGGCGGATGCCCTGCGGGCTTCCATCGAGATCCAGAAGGTGCTGCTGGATTACAACCTCACCCGGGAGCGGAAGAAACGGCGCCCGATCCGATCCGGCATCGGCTTCCATACCGGATCCCTCATCATGGGCATCATCGGAGATGAAAAACGGCTGGATGCCGCCACCATCTCCGATACAGTCAATACCGCTGCCCGTATCGAGAGCCTCAACAAATATTACGGCACCCGTATATTACTCAGTGAAGATAGCCTGAAGGAGATCCCTCAGCCCGATACTTTCCACTTCCGCAGGCTGGGAAAGGTGCAGATGAAAGGTAAAAAAGTACCTGTTCAGATCTACGAATGTTTCGATGGGGACCCGCCGGAGATATTCGAAAGGAAAATGGCCACCCTGGAAGCGTTCGGCCAGGCCCGGGACTACTACTTCCGGAAAGAGTTTGCTAAAGCCTACCGTACTTTCGAGGCCGTGCTCAAGGAAAATCCTGATGACGCCACGACCCAGCTTTTCCTCAACAAAACCCTCGAATGCATTGCCAGTGGCGTGTCCGACGACTGGACCGGCATTGAGCGCATGATGGCGAAGTGAGTTTATTGCCCCGTTTTTCCTTCCCCTGCCCGGAGAGAGGCCCTGAAGGGAAGGAAAAACTGCGCGGCTCCCGGCTTCCGGACATTAAGGGCAGGGCCGGCAAAGCCCCGTTGGCGGGGGAAGCTGGCGGGGGATATTGATTCTGCCGTGCTCTGAATCGCCACTTTACGGGATACTATGGAACCACAAAAAGCTCTATCTTTCCCCAAAAAAACTATGGCCCGTACCTGGTGGAAAGAAGCGGTGATCTATCAGATCTATCCCCGCAGCTTTAAGGACAGCAATGGCGACGGTATCGGCGACCTTCGCGGAATTATTGAAAAGCTGAGCTACCTTAAGGGCCTGGGCGTCGACGTCCTCTGGCTCAGCCCCATTTTCGAATCACCCAATGACGATAATGGGTATGACATCAGCGACTATCGCGCGATCCAGAAGGAATTCGGCACTATGGCCGATTTCGATGAGTTGCTGGACGGCGTCCACGCCCGGGGCATGAAACTGGTTATGGACCTGGTAGTCAACCACTCTTCCGATGAACACCCCTGGTTTCAGGAGTCGCGCAGCTCAAAAGACAGCCCCTATCGGGATTACTACTTCTGGGAGCCCGAACCTCCCAATAACTGGAAGTCCTTCTTCGGCGGCAGCGCCTGGCAATACGATGAGCCTTCCGGAGAATATTACCTGCACCTCTTTTCCCGAAAGCAGCCCGACCTGAACTGGGAGAACCGCAAAGTACGGGAAGAGGTGTACAGCCTGATGCGCTTCTGGCTGGACAAGGGAATCGACGGCTTTCGTATGGACGTCATTCCCTTCATCTCCAAACGGCTGGACTGGCCCGATATGGATCCCGGCGACTTCAGCTCGGCTATCGAACAGCTCTACGCCAATGGGCCGCGCCTCCATGAGTTTCTGCAGGAAATGAACCAGAAGGTATTGTCGCATTACGACATCATGACGGTGGGGGAGGCTCCTGGCGTACCTCCGCATTTGGCCAACCTGTACGTCGGCGAAGACCGGGAAGAGCTCAATATGATCTTTCACTTCGGCCATATGATGCTCGACTGGGGCCCTGGCGGTAAGTTCGACCCCAAAAGCTGGAACCTGGCCGAGTTCAAGGAAGTGTTCAACACCTGGCACAAGGCCGTAGGCCAGAAAGGATGGCTCTCCATTTTTCTGGACAATCACGATTTTCCCCGTCTCGTCTCCCGCTGGGGCAACGACGGGGAATACCGGGTAGAATCTGCCAAGCTGCTGGCCACCCTCCTGCTGACGATGCGCGGGACGCCCTCTATCTATCAGGGCACCGAGATCGGTATGACAAATGTTTCTTTCGACAATTTCCAGGATTACCGCGACCTGGAGACCATCAATGAATTCCGGGAAGCGAAAGAAAGAGGGGATGATGTAAACGCCCTCCTGGAAGTAGTGCATCAGGTAGGGCGTGATAACGTCCGGACGCCCATTCAATGGGACGACAGCCCCAACGCCGGCTTTACCTCCGCGCCTGAACCCTGGATCAAAGTGAACCCCAACTACCGGGAGGTCAATGTAAAAGCAGCTTTAGCGGATCCGAACTCCATATTCTATTACTACCGGCAGATGTTGCGCCTCCGCAAGGAAAACCCTGCTCTCGTATACGGAGATTATGAGTGCATCGATGGAAGCAGCGACTGGCTGTACGCCTATCGCCGCTGGAGTAAGGAGGGCGAGTTCTACATTTATCTCAATTTTTCTTCGGAAGAGCAGCATGGCATGCCTTTACCTACTGGCCTTCGGCTTCGGCATTTTGCGTCCAATTACCAGCAGGATGCCTCTTTCAAGGATACAATGAGGCCCTGGGAGGCGCGGGTGTATCAGGTGGCCCGGTGAATACAATCATTGTGGTTGAGGGGCCGAAGGGGAGGAAGGGTATAATTTTTTTCGGCCTGGGAAGTTTGTATAAGAAAAAACCATCCTCATGAAAATCATTTATTTCCCGATCCTTTTATTTATGCCGTTTTGCCTTTCCGCTCAGGCCATCGGCAACCGGGCTTATCAGGGTAGTTCTTCTTCGGATCCTGTGGGCAGTCCGGTCCAGCTCGCCCTTACGGACTCCACCTTTCTCATACAGGCTAAAGTGCTGCTTCAAACGCCGGCCGATGAATATCTGGTAACTTTCAGCATCAGCGAGGAGGGGAATTCTCCTCAGGAGTGCAATGCCGCCATCAACCGGCGGGTGTCTGCTTTTACTTCCAGCCTCGATCAACTGGGAGTGGGTGAGGGAGATGTTTTCATAGACCTCATCGCTCAAAGCAAGGTATACGATTACAGGGTGGAGCAAAACCTCGCCACCGAATACCTGAAGGGGTTTAAGATCCAGAAAAACGTGATTGCCCGTTGTCGGCGCCACGGGCAGATTGCCCGTATGCTGGACCTTGCCGCCGAACAGCAGATATATGACCTGGTAGCGGTTGAATACATTTCCACCGATGAGGAAGGTATTTACAACCGGCTTTTCGAAGCGGCGGCGGAAGTGATCGGCAGAAAGCGGAAAGCCTGGCTCGGGCTTTCCGGGGCGGAGGCAAAGGCCCGGGCAAGGCCTTATCGCGAACATTTCTACTCTGTTCCTCCGGAGGGCCGCTACCGTTCTTATGAAGCCAAAGACAGCGGCGAGGTATACAATTCAAGCTGGGAAAGGCAGTATATGATCAAAAAGGCGCCAAAGGAGCGGACGTTTTATTACGATCCCCCTGATCTCTCCGGCTTCGATAAAGTGCTCAACCCGGTTCCTGTGGAAGTGGGCCTGGCCTATGTCCTGGAATTGCAGGTGGAGTATACCTTGAAAAAATAGAGCACATGCATATCGAAGCGATCCTGAAGCAGCAGAAAGCCATCATCCTTGACGGCGCCCTGGCCACCGAGCTGGAGGCCCGCGGCGCCGATCTTAACGATCTCTTGTGGTCGGCAAAGGTCCTGCTGGAACAGCCGGCGATGATCCGGCAGCTGCACCTCGATTATTTCCGGGCGGGAGCCGATGTGGCCACTACCGCCAGCTATCAGGCC
>CAYQKY010000304.1:0-6593 GCA_964418125.1 uncultured Phaeodactylibacter sp. | reverse complement strand
ATTATTTAACCCGACTACATCACCATGAAAAAACATCTTTTCTTTCCAATTCTTATCCTGGCTATTCCAGCCTTCGGCCAGCAGCTTCCCACCGACAGCCTTTACCAACTGGCGCTGGATGACCTGTCCGCCTTTTCCAGGCATATCACCGCTCAGGCGGAGACGGACCTCGAAAAGGCCGAGGCAGTGGTAGACTGGTACGCCCGCCACTTCGACTGGACGTATACGGACTACCAGAAGCGCAGCGTCAAGGACATTCTAAAACGCCGCGGCGGCAACTGCAACGAGTTGGCCATGGTAGCCAAAGCCTCCCTGGAAACCCTCGGTGTGAAGATGCGCCGCGTACGCGAGATCAACCTGCATGTTACCTCCGATCGACGGCAGGCCGATGCGGAAAAAAGGGTGGCGGAAATTGGAAATAAGGCCTCCGTTTTCGGCAGGCAGCATAACGACCACGTTTGGTTGGAGGTATTCGATCAGGAAACGGAGCAATGGATGCCCGCTGACCCCTCCCTGGGCGTGGTAGGCATGCGCCCCTGGCTGGCCGCACGCTATGGTTTTACGAAGCGGTATTCGCTCGATGCCGGTTCGGAAGATATGATCGCTCCCTTTGCCATTTTTGTGGAAACCGGTGGGGAATGGGTTAACCGGACGGCCCATTACGCCATCGACGGCTTCAACCGCCTGTACTACGGCCGGCTGGCAGGGCTGCCCTCCTGGGCCGAATGGGCGAGGCAGGTAGAACAATTGGATGAGCCGGCGCTGGCGGCGTTCCAGGGTAAAACCAACCTGCACGAGCATACCGGCAAGATCGCCGCCCTGGCCGAAACGTACCAACAACTCAGGCGGGAATTTCTGGCTACCGATCTGGGCATCATCCACCAGAACATCGACGCCTTTTCCCGCAGCCTCGTGGAGGGCGATTACGAAGCTGTCGTTAACGCCTATACGCCTGATGGCAAGCTTTTCCCCCAGCGCGGCGACATCCTGCAGGGCGAAGAGGCCATCCGCCGGTACTGGACGCCCCCTCCCGGCCGGGAGAGCCGCACCGTACACCACCGCATCCGGCCGGAAGAGATCGTCGTGCAGGGCGATACGGCCTACGACTGGGGCTACTACGAAGGGGCAACCCGCCTCGGCGAAGGCAAAGAAGTGCACTGGGAGGGTAAGTACGTCATCGTCTGGAAAAAGACGGCGGACGGGCAGTGGAAGATCTACCTGGACAGCTGGAATAACCTGTAAACAGAACACGGATCTACGCGAATTCGGCGGGTTTACGCGGGTTTCAACGGTGTTTTGCCCATGAGGTGGCCGAATTCAGAACGCTCGGCTTTTGTTCTTGCCGACAGCTGCCAACTTTCTTCGGTTACCGGCTCCGTCGGACGTGGCTAACTCTGTCGGCCGGAGTTTGAAGCTGAAGCGAAGCCATATTTGTTGCCTGCTGACTTATCTCACCAGATAATTGTAAATTAGTGGGGCGACAACAAGTTGCATAGCAAACGGCTACCATTCTAAGGTTGGACAACCCCGTACATCGTACATTCCTAAGGGCTGCCATAGGCTCGTACACCGTACACGTCCCCGGGGCCTTCTGTCCAACCTTAGACGGATGGACTAGCAAACGAAAAACCCCCTTATTATGAGAGCGTTATTTATTACCCTTAGCCTGGGCTTACTGCTGGCGGCCTGCGGCCCCGGCGGCGATCAGGCTGCTTCCGCAGCTGAAAATGAAAAGCCGGCGATCAGCCGGGATTCCCTGCGCAAATTGTACAGGGCTTACCTGGAAGCCCGGACGGATCCCATGCCCACCCAACAGGTGAAGGAAGAAGGCAAGCTTTGGCCGGTGGACGAAGCGCCGCTGGATACGGCCTTTTTTGTATTCCGGGAGCAGCTGAAAGAAATAGTGGCGAAAAAGGAAGTCTTTAGCCTGTTGGATCTGACCGCCAAAGACATCAAAGTGGGCTTCGGCGCCGAGGAGGGCTTCGATGACTTTGTCAGCATGTGGGGCCTGGATTCCAAACAGGCGGATACCCTTCGGGTTTGGGCGCTGCTGGGGCGCTTGCTGGTTGAGGGCGGAACCTTTTCTGACAACCGCACCGTCTTTACGGCCCCCTATTACTTTTCCACCTGGCCCAGCCAGTACGACCCGGTGGATTACGGTGTTATCGCCGGGGCCGGAGTGCGCCTGCGGGAAGAACCCTCCCTCAACAGCCGCATCCTGAAAACCGTCTCCCATGATATCATAACCATCCTGGAAGAAGGGCCGGAAGAGGAGATCGGCGGCGAAACCTACCCCTGGATACGGGTGGAATTGCTCAGCGGCACGCAAGGTTATGTGTTCGGCAAGTTCGTGGGCGACCCGGTGGGCTATCGGGTTGGATTCGAAAAGAAGGAAGGAGACAGGTGGCGGATGAGCTTTTTGCTGGCGGGAGATTGAGCTTGAACTTGTCACCTTTTTCCTGCGGGAATGGCCGGGGTAACCCGACAAGCTTCCCGTAGCCGAGTGTTTATTCAAAGATACTCTTCACTTCCATCTCAAAGCCATCGAGCGCCGAAGACTGAACGGCGCCTTCCTGGGCGGC
Source organism: uncultured Phaeodactylibacter sp. (assembly GCA_964418125.1). Classification (GTDB taxonomy): domain Bacteria; phylum Bacteroidota; class Bacteroidia; order Chitinophagales; family Saprospiraceae; genus JACJXW01. Next base: position 4,011 of record CAYQKY010000304.1, on the reverse strand, counting down.
AAAACTGGCGATCTCCAGCTTGTCATTCTTTAGGATGTAAACTTCAATGCTGCTGTTGGCCGGGTCGACGATCCAGTATTCGGGGGTTTTGAACCGCTGGTAGATCTCCATTTTCTCGAAGCGGTCTCGTTTGATGGAAGTTGGGGAGAGGATCTCCACTACCAGGTCGGGTATGCCTACTATACCATTATCCAAGTGAACAATTTCAAGTCGTTGTTTTTTGACGAAAACAAGATCCGGCTGGGGCGCATTGTAATCGTCCAGAAAAACATCGATGGGTGCATAGAATAGTTCTCCCAGGCCTTTTTCGTCTATCCAGGTCCTTATTTTACTGAATAGCCGGCCGGAGATCCTTTGATGCAGGGCTGAAGGTGCGGATTTCTTCACCAATTCACCATTTAAGAGTTCATAGAAAAAGCGGTCGTCTTCGTCAAATTCCATCTGGCGAAATTCCTGATAAGTAATCTTTTTGGTGGTGGTTTCCATGCGCTGGTTTTATATCTTCGCAAGATAAGAATTTTACCTTTTTGTTTCAAGTATGGTTTTGATTTAAACAAAAAAGTTATATTTTTGAAACAAAAAGTAGTAACACGAATACACGAATACACGAATACACGAATACACGAATACACGAATACACCAAAAATGCACCCCATCACCGCCACCCAAACCTACGTTACGGTCATCCTGCCGCTGGCAGTGCCCAAGCCGTACACCTATGCCGTGCCGGAGCCCCTGGTGCCGGAAGCCACCTTTGGCAAACGGGTGGAAGTGCAGTTCGGCAAGTCAAAGCTGTATACCGCCCTGGTGATCGAGCAGCACCGCCGGGCGCCGGAGGCCTACCGGCCCAAGCCCATCCTGTCGGTGGTCGATGAGGAGCCCATTATCAATAAGATACAGCTGCAGTTGTGGCAATGGCTGGCGGATTATTATCTCTGCACCCTGGGCGAGGTGATGCACGCCGCCCTGCCCGCCAACCTCAAGCTGTCCAGCGAGACCCGCCTGACCCTCAGCCCCCTTTTTGATGAGGATATGGATGGGCTGGACGACAAAGAGTACCTCATCGCCGAGGCCCTGGCCATTCAGAACGAGATCAGTATAGAGGATGTGCGGGGCATCCTCCAGCAGAAGACCGTCTACCCGCTCATCCGCCGGATGCTGGAAAAGCGCATCGTTTACCTTAAGGAGGGCCTGAAAACCAAGTACAAACCCAAAACCGTATCCTGCGTTCGCCTGCAGGAACCCTACGCTTCCCAGCCCCAACTGCTGGAGGAGGCCTTCGAACTGTGCAGCCGCTCCACCCGGCAGGTGGAAGCCCTTATGGCCTACGTGCAGCTGGCCAAAAAGCAGGAGTTCGTCCGTCGGCAGGACATATATTCCAAGGCCAATGTGGATGCTTCCGTCCTCAAGGCCATGGAAAAGAAAGAGATCTTTGAACTGTACGAGCGGGAGGTGAGCCGCCTGGGCGGTTACGAGGAAGACACCGTGGACGCCGATGTGCTTTCCGAACAGCAGGAGCGGGCACTGGAAGAGCTGCGCGGCCTTTTTAAGGAAAAGAACGTCGTTCTGCTGCACGGCGTGACCGGCAGCGGCAAGACCCGCGTTTACATCGAACTCATTCAGGAGGCCATACAGCGGGGCGAGCAGGTGCTCTACCTGCTGCCGGAAATCGCCCTGACCACCCAGGTGACCGCCCGCCTGGAGAAGGTCTTCGGCGATCAGATCGCCATCTATCATTCCCGCCTCAGCAACAACGAGCGGGTGGAACTGTGGAACAGCGTGCTGGACGGCAAACCTGTGGTGCTGGGCGCCCGCTCGGCCCTCTTCCTGCCGTTCCGCAAGCTGGGGCTCATCATCGTCGACGAAGAACACGACAGCTCCTACAAGCAATACGACCCCAGCCCCCGCTACAACGCCCGCGACGCGGCCGTCTACCTGGCCCACCTGCACGGCGCCAAAGCCCTGCTGGGGACGGCCACTCCGTCTATTGAATCCTACTTCAATACCAAAACCGGCAAATACGGCCTGGTGGAAATGCCGGAGCGCTTCGGCGGCCTGCAACTGCCGGAGGTAGAGCTGGTGGACGCCAAGCGGGCCATGCAGGAGCAGAAGCTGCATTCTCACTTCACAGCCGTATTGCTGGATGAACTCAAAGCCGCTCTGGAGAGGGGAGAGCAGGCCATCCTCTTTCAGAATCGCCGCGGCTATTCCCCCACCTACCGCTGCCTCACCTGCAACTGGCATTCCGAATGCATCCACTGCGATGTGAGCCTGACCTACCACAAGTTCCGGAATGCCCTGAAGTGCCACTACTGCGGCTACACTGCCGGCCTGCCCGACGCCTGTCCCGCCTGCGGCTCCAAACAGCTGACGTTGAAGGGCTTCGGCACCGAAAAGATCGAAGACGAACTCAAGATATATCTGCCCGATGCGAAGATCGGCCGTATGGACCTGGAGACCGTGCGCGGCAAGAACGCCCACGCCAAGCTGATCAACGACTTCGAAGAAGGCCGCCTCGACATCCTGGTCGGCACCCAGATGGTCACCAAAGGGCTGGATTTCGAACGGGTGGGCATCGTCGGAGTGCTCAGCGCCGACCAACTGCTGCAGTTCCCGGACTTCCGAGCCGGCGAACGGGCCTTTCAGCTCATGCTGCAGGTGAGCGGCCGGGCGGGGCGCAAGCACAAACAGGGCAAAGTGATTATTCAGGCGTTCAATACCACGAGCCCCGTCATCCGGGAAGTGCTGGCCAACGACTATTCCGGCTTTTTTACCCGGGAGATGATGGAGCGGCAGGAGTTTAAATATCCGCCTTACTACCGCCTCATCCGCATCACCCTCCGCCATAAAAAACCGAAAACCCTCAACGAAGGGGCACAGATCTTCGAAAAGGTGCTCAAAGGCAAGCTGGGCGAATGGGCCATGGGCCCGGCCGTACCCTACGTCGGCCGCGTGCGGGGCTACTACCTGCTGGATTTCCTCATCAAGCTGAGCCGCGATGCGAAAAAGATACGCTATGCCAAGGAGGTGGTGGAAGAAGCTATTGATACGATGCAACAAACCTCCGGGTACAGCGGCGTGCGGGTGGGCGTGGATGTAGACCCGTATTGATGGAATGAGTGAAGCCCCCCCCTCGCTAAAGCTTCGGACGGGTAAAAATGATCGAATGCCCTTAAAAAATATGCTTATGATTCGTGCGGTCCTTTTTTTCACCCTCTCTGCCGTCCTTTCGGTGGTTACTTTCTATCAAAAATCCGAACACAGCCTGGATTTGGGCCTGGCGGTTCCGATAGGGTTGTATTTCATCGCCGCCCTGTTGCTCACCTTACGGCCACAGGTAAGCTGGGATGCTCAATTGCAGTTTGCCGGGCTGGCACTTGCCGTCTGGCTGGTGTTGTTCAGCCTTTCCTACAACCTGCTCTTTTTTGTTCTGGCCCCGATTTCCGGCGGCCTGGGGGCCTGGCTGGCCTGCTGGCTGGGGCGGCGTTTCCTGAATCTCGGCTGGCCGCATCTGCGGCCCATCGTCATTACGGGGATAGGGGCCGTTTTGTTGGGGATACTATTCATGATCGCCGTGCGGGAGCTGCCAAAGGAGACTTTTACAATCGGGCTCAAAGCGGGCGTCATCACCGCCCTGTGGCAGCTGGGGGTAGGCGTGCAAATGGCGAGAGCATTTTACGTTAGGCAAAATGCCCAGTCAGCGAGTATAGAATGAGGTGGCAAAAAGTAAAAACAGGGAAGAGAGCATTGTTGAAACCGTTTGATTATCAATATGCTGCTGCTGTTTTTGGTGTAAATTACCCTGAAAAAGGAGTGTAGAATGCCTGGTTGACTGTCCTGGTTTTTATCCAAAAAAACGGATAACTTTGCTGATAGCGGATCTGTTGCGCAGGGCGGCTAGTGGCCAGGCGACTTTAAGTCGACTGGCCACTAGCCCAAGCCCCCCAAAACGAATAACAAAAAAACCCCACCAGCAGCACTCACGCCCCCCCCAAATCCAACATGACCCCC
>CAYQKY010000303.1:0-6696 GCA_964418125.1 uncultured Phaeodactylibacter sp. | reverse complement strand
TGCTTGTTTGGAGGTGGTGCTTTGGAAGCGAAAATGGCTGATTTTGGGTTCTCATAAGGCTTTTTTCGAGCACATAGCGTTCGACAGAGCTCACGCCGAAGTCAGGGCTACGGGCGAGAAAAAAGCCGAAATGAGGTTCCGAAAGCGGTCATTTGCAGTTTACCCGGCTGGCCAGACGGGCCCAAATAGCCTGCCCCGTACACGCAGTGTCGGGGACCACCTCCAAATAAGCACTAAAACTCCACCCTCAGCAGGGCGCCGTTCATACTGCCATACAGCTCAATTCCGTCGTTCTTCCTCCCCGGCCGCTTGTGCAGGTGAGGGATAAAATATCCTGCCAGCGCCCCGGCGGCATACCCGGCGATAACATCGGAGGGATAATGCCGCCCGGCTCTCACCCGAAGATAACCGGTGACGGCAGGTACAGCAGCCGCCGCCGCCCACACCACCGGCTTCCATTTGCTGTCCGGGTAATAATCGGAAAATACCCGGGCGGCGAAGAAGGTGTTGGCGGCCGTCATGGAGGTATGGCCGGAGAAAAAGGCCGTTTTGGCGTTGGTTGTCTGTTTATGGCGAGCCTCTGTTTCCAGGTTATAAACGTAGGGGCGGGGCCGGCGAAAGGCATATTTGGAGGCCAGGGTAAGGCCGCCATTCACCAACAGGGTTTCTCCCCACAGGAATGCGATGGAGCCAAAATCATGGCGGGTTCCCCGCCCGGCCAGCAGCAGGAGCGGAAGCAGGTGAGAGCCGTCCAGAAAGTAGTCGCTCGCTTCCCGGGCGGCGCGGGAAGTATTGTAGACTGCTCCCCGGTCGAAAGCATTGACGTGTGCGGGGTCGAGCCTTTCCAGTTCACCGGGTGAGAACAGGGTAGTCTGGTCCTTGAGAAGGATACCACTCACGAGAGCTGTTCCGCCGACACCTATTAAAGCGGCTTCTTTACCCAATCTCAGATAATAAGGAGACTGTGTATGGCCGGGGCCTGCCGCCAGAGCCAGTACCAGGAATACCGGAAAAAAAAGGGATAGTGGATTCATTTTTATGGGTTTTGCCGGCCGGCCCGGTGCGAAAGGCCATCACCTGACCTCGACCAGCACCTGCTCTTCATTGTCCGTGATATTTATCGTTTTGATGAGGCCGATTCCCGGAGCGTAAAATTTGTACTCCAGCGCCTCCGGTTCGAGGGCGGACCACTCTTTTATCTTGATGCAATCGCCGAAAGTGCCCCATGGGATGGTAAGGGCCAGGCCGGCTTCCATTACTTCCGCCTCATCTTCGGCGAGGTTGAAATAGTACTGCTGGCGGTAATAATGCCCCGTATCGGGGGTTGCCGCCATCATGATGCCGGGCAGGGCGCCATCCACTCCGGCTTCCCAGCTTCCGTTGTGGTTGATCAGCACGCCGGCGGCATTATAGTTATCGACTTCTTCGCCAAAATGCCAGACGTTTCCCTCTTCGTCCTGAGCGTAATACTCCTCGCCCCTTTCCAGTAAAATGCCGTTCCTCCACAACACCTCCTCGACCACCACGCATTCGATGCCCATCACCAATTGGGTGTGGCTGAGGCGTTTCACCTCCGACCGCTCCCGGCCTTCCTCTGTTTGTCCTTCGTAAAAGTATACTTTACCTGCCTCGTTGGGGAAATAAGGATTATCCAGGACGGTGCTGTTGGGAAAACCGGAGGCCTTTATTTCCGGCCGATAAGAAGCATCGGGCTGCCTTCTGGGATCCAGCCCTTCCTCTTTCTGACAAGCGGACAGGTTTATTATTGCCAGAAGGGCCAATAGCGAAGCGGCCCGTTGGAATTTCCTCATGGCTTTTGTTCTGTTGAGCTGAAAATGAACGGTTTTTAAAGTTACGACTTTTCCGGCAATAACGCCATTCCTGCCGGCTCCATTCCCGTCTTGCCGGCTCAATACGTGAGAAAATGCCCAAGTTCATTTATATTTACCGTCCTGCGAGAAAAAATTACCGGGCTCGGTATGATGGCCCGGAGCGTAAAACGAAGTCAAAAAACCTACAAAGCGATGAAACACCTTTATTGGCCAATGATCCTGCTCCTTACATTGACCGTTGCCTGCCGCCAGGCGTCGGAAGGCGTGATTGAATACCGGGAAACCAAACAAAACCTCCCGCCACAGGAACGCTACGGCGAGCTCTTCGTAGCCGTCCAGATGAACCAGGTTTTCCCCGACGGGAAGACCTTTGTGGACTGCACGCCCAGGTACCCCACCGACGAGATCCTCGACAAATACCAGGCGGCCAGAGGCCTGGAAGGGTTCGACCTGAAGGCTTTCGTCCTGGAAAATTTTGAACTTCCGAAGCAGTACGCTTCCGGATATCAAAGCGATACCAGCCGCAGCGCCGCCGAGCACATCAATGAGCTCTGGCCGGTGCTTACCCGCCAGCCTGACGATACTGCCGCCGTCCGCGGCACCCTGATCCCGTTGCCTAACCCCTACATCGTGCCCGGCGGCCGCTTCGGGGAGATCTACTACTGGGACAGCTACTTCACTATGCTGGGCCTGCAGGCCGCCGGAAAGTGGGACATGATCGAGAACATGATCGACAACTTCGCCTACCTTATCGATACCATCGGCTTCATCCCCAACGGCAACCGCGACTACTTCCTGACCCGCTCCCAGCCGCCATTCTTTGCCGCTATGGTGCAGTTGCTGGCCAGCGAAAAAGGAAATGAAGTTTATCAGAAGTACCTGCCCCGGCTGGAGAAAGAATATGAGTTCTGGATGAGGGGCGCCGGACAAGTCAATGCCGCCGGCCCTACCGCCGAACATGTGGTGCGCCTCAAGGACGGCAGCATCCTCAACCGCTACTGGGACCGGGGCTCCTACCCGCGCGCCGAGATGTACCACGATGATGTGAAAACGGCCGAAGAAAGCGGCCGGGATGACGGGGAAGTCTACCGCCACATCCGCTCGGCCTGCGAGTCCGGCTGGGACTTTTCCAGCCGCTGGCTGGCCGACAAGCAGAACCTGCACACCATCCACACCAACGACATCATCCCCGTCGACCTCAACTGCCTGCTTTACAACCTGGAACAGACCCTGGCCGGCGCCTACATGCAGGCCGGCGACCTGGAAAACGGGGCCATCTTCCAGCAGAAAGCCCAGCAGCGCCACCAGGCCATCCTGCGCTACTGCTGGGATGATGACGGCGCTTTTTTCAAGGACTATGACTTCACCGGCGACTCGCTCATCGACGTACCATCCCTGGCGGGTATGTTCCCGCTCTACTTCAACCTGGCCATCCCCGAACAGGCAAAAATGGTGGCAACCACCCTCGAACGCGACTTCCTCAAGGCGGGCGGCCTGCTGACCACCCTCAACCACACCGGCCAGCAATGGGACGCTCCCAACGGCTGGGCGCCCCTGCAATGGGTGAGCATCATCGGCCTGCGCAACTACGGCTTCCAGGAACTGGCCGACGAAGCCAAAAACCGCTGGGTGGACCTCAACGTAAGGGTCTACCGCAATACCGGAAAAATGGTCGAAAAGTACAATGTTGAAGACATGAGCCTGCTGGCCGGCGGCGGCGAGTACCCCGTACAGGATGGGTTTGGGTGGACCAACGGGGTGCTGTTGCGGTTGTTGATGGAAAAGTGAGTCCATGTGGGAAGAGGGGAGCGGCCGGAGGGAGGGGAGATTACCCGGTTGAGCTGGATGTGAACCAACTGCTCCCTATCCTGTTTCACCCCTGCACTGAAACAGAAACCTCTCTCATGAAACAGAAATGGACCTTAGCCGATATGCCCTGCCAATCCGGAAAGGTGGTCGTCATTACCGGCGCCAACAGCGGCCTGGGTTTTGCTACCGCCGAAGCACTGGCCCGCAACGGCGCCACCGTCATCATGGCCTGCCGCAGCGAGGAACGCGGCCGCCAGGCCCTGCAGGCTATACGGCAGGTGGCGCCTGATGGCAGGGCAGAGCTGATGCTTCTCGACCTGGGCAGCCTCGATTCAGTGTCGGCTTTCGCCAAAGCATTCTCGGAAAGATACAACCGGCTCGACGTGCTGCTCAATAACGCCGGCATCATGGCTACGCCCTACGGCAGGACGGAAGACGGCTTCGAGCGGCAGTTCGGGGTCAACCACCTCGGGCACTTCGCACTCACTGCCCATCTCCTGCCCCTGTTGCGCGCTACCCCCCACAGCCGGGTGGTGGCCGTTTCCAGCCTGGCGGCCGTCAATGGCGCAATAAATTTCGGCGACCTCCACTGGGAAAAGGGGTACACCCCCTGGAAGGCCTACGGACAAAGCAAACTGGCGAACCTGATGTTCGCCCTGGAACTCGATAAACGCCTCAAGGCAGCCGGTGAAAACTCCCTGTCCGTGGCCACCCATCCGGGCGGAGCGGCGACCAACCTTGGGAACCACCTGCTGAAAGGCGGAATATCCAGCTTTATCGGAGAAAAGATCATCCTTCCGCTGCTGCCAGGGGCCGCCAAAGGCGCCCGCGCTCAGGCCTATGCCGCCGGTGAAGAGAAAGTGCTTGGCGGCGCTTACTACGGCCTCGACGGTTTCGGCCAGTATTACGGTTATCCCAGACAGGTAGAGGTTCCTCCTTCGGCGCGAAGGGCCGAGGAGTGGGAAGCGCTCTGGGAGGTTTCGGAAAAATTAGCAGGGGTATCTTTCGGGCTTTAAGAGCCTATCGAATTTATTCTTATATTGCCCTTTCAGCCTAATCCGCCACTATGTATCAACATCACACTACTCCCTTCGGAAAATACGAAAAACACAGCCTGGCCGACGAGGCGGCCGGCAACCGCATCGAGCTAGTTCCGGGTTACGGCGCCTGTGTCCTGAACACTGAATTGCAGGGGCAGCCCCTGCTCGACGGCTATTCCACCGCCGAAGAGATGAACATCAACCGCTGGGCAAAGAACGTCCTGCTATTCCCCTTTCCCAACCGTCTCAAAGGCGGCGTATACGAATGGGAAGGCGAAGAATATCAGTTTCCCATCAACGACGGGCAGACGGGCAATGCCCTGCACGGCTTCGGCATGGATAAACCTATGGAAGTTACCGATGTGGAAACCGGAGAAGCAGAAGCGGCCATCCACTGCACTTATGTGTATGGCGGAGACATGGACCCCTATCCTTTCCCTTTTACTTTTGAGGCCAGCTTCCGGATAGCGAACCCCGGAGAAGTGGAAATAGGGCTGAAAGTGCACAACAACGGCAACAGCGCTATGCCTTTCGGCATGGGCTGGCACCCCTATTTTCAGCTGTCCGAAAAAGTAGACGACATGGCCATGCAATTGCCGCCCTGTAATATGATCGGCGTAGACCAGGCGATGATCCCGACCGGCAAGTATTATGAATATACCACTTTCACCCAGACGCGGCGCATCGGGCCGGAAGTGCTGGACAACTGCTTCGCCCTTCGCCAGCAGGAGGGGCGGATCGGCATTTTACTGCGGGGTGAAAAAGGAGAATTGCGGTACTGGCAGGAAGTAGGCCCGGGCAAATTCGGATATCTTCAGCTGTTTACGCCTCCCCACCGGCATTCGCTGGCCGTCGAACCGATGACCTGCAATATCGATGCCTTTAACAACGGAGAGGGATTGATAAGGCTGGAGCCGGAGGAGGAAGTGACGGCGAAGTTCGGGTTTGCGTTTAGGAGCAGGGGGTAAATTGGGCGCTCGTCCGCCCTGTGCCCCGGCCGGGTAAAATTGTCTGATGGTTAGCCCGGATTATTCATAGGTTCTCGTGACGAAGAACCCATGAATAATCCGGGCTAGATGGCTTCTCAGGCGCCCGGCGAGCGTACCTGCCTGCTGCGGAGGAACGGGAAAAGAAAAGAAAAGAAGGGGGGGCGTTCTAAAAAAAAAGCCGGAACTCTCCCAAGCTCCGGCTTTTTTTAGAAAGATATATTATTACGCACCGAGATAGTTCTTTAGCAGTTTGCTTCGGTTGGCGGAACGCAGTTTGTTGATGGCCTTGTCCTTGATCTGGCGTACCCGTTCGCGGGTCAGGCCAAACTTCTCGCCTATATCTTCGAGAGACATGGGGTGTTCCACACCAATACCGAAGTAAAGTTTGATGACATCACACTGGCGCTCGGTCAGGGTGCTGAGCGAACGCTCGATCTCCTTTCGGAGAGACTCCTGGTAATCGAGCGCGGAGTCGGTTCCGGGGGTGCTGCTGTTTTCCAGCACATCCAGCAGGGAGTTGTCTTCGCCCTCAACAAAGGGGGCGTCCATAGATACGTGGCGGGCAGCGACGCCGAGCGTGGTCTCCACCTCTTCGGTGGGGATCTCCAGGGTTTCCGCCAGTTCATCGGCGGACGGTTCGCGCTCGTACTCCTGCTCGAGCTCTGAAAAAGCCTTGTTGATCTTATTGAGAGAACCCACCTTGTTCAGGGGAAGGCGCACGATCCGGGATTGCTCGGCCAGTGCCTGAAGGATAGACTGGCGGATCCACCATACCGCATAGGAGATGAACTTGAAACCGCGGGTCTCGTCAAAACGCTGGGCCGCTTTGATCAGGCCCAGGTTGCCTTCATTGATGAGGTCGCTCAGGGATAAGCCCTGGTTCTGATATTGTTTCGCTACAGAAACGACGAATCTCAGGTTTGCTTTGGTCAACTTTTCCAGAGCAGCCTGATCACCTTGTTTTATTCTCTTGGCCAGCTCCACTTCTTCTTCCGGGGTGAGGAGGTCAACTTTTCCTATTTCCTG
>CAYQKY010000302.1:0-6816 GCA_964418125.1 uncultured Phaeodactylibacter sp. | reverse complement strand
AGTAACTGGCCTAAAGGATTGATTTTCAAAGCCACTAATCCCGAACTCACGTTATTATTATCAATTGCCTTTTGGTGAGCAAGGGGAAAATGGGCCTAAAAAATGCCTTTCCTCATTTCATGCCGGTTTCCACTTCCTCAACCCCCTTGATCCGCTCCCACAACCGGCTGAAAGCCCCCTCCGCATCCCGTTCTTCTTCCCAGCTCTCCCGGGCAATGTATACGCCTTCCTGCTCTTCCAGCAGAAAGTGAAAAACAAAGTCTTCCGGCCGGTCGAATGACTCGCCCAGGGAGCCAAACCGCAGGTCGTTGAACTGCAGTTGCCCGTCGGGCCGCTCCAGGATGCTGTAGTAGCCGCTGGAGAACCACCGGAGGATGCGCACGGAGCGATCCTCCTCGTGCCCTTCGAGCAGGTGGTGGTTTTTGGGGATGACGGCAAAGGAAAGCACCTGCGGTTTGCTGTCCAGTATGGAGTACATGCCGTGATAGTAGGCAGTGTCCCCCTCGGCTACGCCCTGCCAGAGGACGTTGTTGAAGATGGTCGGGCTGGTCATGTAGCGCTCGTAGGCGATGCCTTCCCGTTGCAGGGAGCTTTCGAATACGCGGTTAACCTGCACCTTATTATAAAAAGTGAACAGCAGGTAGGCGGAGCTCACTCCGATGCCGATGTAGTTGAATACCGGCCGCAGGCGGTTCTGCCGGTTCAGCGTCAGCACAATGATCACGAAGATCAGGAAGGGCAGTGTATAGATCGGGTCCACTACCGAGATGTTGTTGAATGCCACCCGGTAGTCCCAGAAGGGCTGGAAGAGCTGCGTGCCGTAGGTGGTGCAGGCATCGAGCAGAGGATGGGTAAAAATGGCCCAGAAGAAGAGCAGGCTCCAGTCGCGTTGGGTGGCGCCGGGCTTTATCCTTCTTTTGCTCAGTCGCCGCTTTACCCAGGATACCGCCGGGAACAGCAGGATTACGGCGCTTACCGCCAGGGCGATCTGTATTACTTCCAGGGGAGGTATAGGCATAAATATGGCTCCCACTCCGATGAGCAGAACGAGGAAGAGCCATATTTTCAGGAAGTCCATCCAGAAGGTTTTCCGCTCGTCGTACAGCCGGTACACCAGCCACCCCAACAGCAGGGGGGCAATGAAGGCAAAGGCAAAGGAATGGGTAATGGCCCGGTGAAAGGCCAGGGCGCTCATATCGTCCGTCACCATATTGGCGAATACGTCCAGGTCGGGGATGGTACCGCCGATAGCGCCCCAGAGCATGGCGCGGTTGCCTACCTTGCGGCCCAGGACGGCCTCGCCTACCGCGGCGCCCAGGGTGATCTGTGTCAGTGAATCCATTTATAGAATGAGTGGATGAGTGAATGAGTGAATTTCTTCCGGCTGAGCCATGGGCAGGATAGCGGGGGAGAGGAAGCGAATACAAGCAACTCGTTCATCATTTCAGGCCTCCCTATTATCGTCTGCATATTTTCTGGCAAATATAGTTAGAACAGATGAGGTGGAAAGTGGTTGCGGGAAGAAGGAATGGAGAGAGGCGGAATGCAGAGGCGCAATACTCAAGTCCATCAGCAGTTTTGCGCCTCTGCATAAAAACTCAGAACCGGAAGCCCAGGGTGAAGGCGAACGTATTGAAGCTCCCCTCATTGATCACCAACTGCTCCGGCGATCCAGAAGCCTGGTAGGGAATGAAAAGCTCCTCATTCTGGCGCAGGCGGTAGGCGAAGTCCAGAGAGAAATTCCTTTCGCGGATACCAAAGCCGGCGCTGTAGGTCTTGTTGGTGGTGTCATCGTTGGTGAAGGGTGATTGCTGAATGCCCAGTCCGGCGCGGAAGCGGAAGATCTCATAGACGATCTCCCCGCCCAGGCGGATGTTCATTGCCGGTTCGAAGTCGTTGGCAATGCTGTTGTTGACATCGCGTTCGGCGTCGATGAAGCCGTCGTAGCGGAACTCGTTATTGCCGTAATTCACGTATTCCACTTCAGCGCTCAGGAAGCCGTTTTTCTTGATGATCAGGCCGCCGCTGCCGATGACGCGCCAGGGCGTCCGCAGGCGGTATTCGAACAGGCCGTCCGGTGATTCGGCAAAGCCGTTAACGACCTCCCCGTCGGGATAGGTGAAATTGTAGGCCATGCTGGTGCGGAAGGCGTCCTCCATGCGGAAGGCGGTCGGTGTATGTACGGCCAGCCCCAGGCGCAGGGCCTGATGGGCGCGGAAGATCATACCCACCTTCAGGTTGATGCCTGTACCGGTCGTATTGAGCTCTTCTGTGTATTCCAGGTCGTCGAAAAGGGGCACATCTCCGTCGCCCGCGCCCTGGTCTTCTTCCTGGTAGGTTTTGTCTTCTTCATAACGCAGGAACGGAACGCCGATAGTGGCACCCAGCAGGATGCGCTCCTTATAGTTGCCGGCAAAGGAGAACACCAGCTCGTTGATGGACCCGCGGCTGATGACGTCCTGGCGGCGGAAGATGGGCGCCTCGGGCGCCAGTTCCATGTCCGACTCAAAAAAGCCGTCCTGCGGCTCCAGGTCGTAGAGGGCCTGGGCATCGATGGAGACGCCCGACTCGAAATCGCTGATCCCGGTCGGCCCGTTGGCCTGCTCCTGGTGGGCCAGAATGATGGACCCTTCGGAAACGCCTTCGTAGATGAACTCCTGATGGAAGTTGGCCAGCCGGTTGATACCTATTCCGAAGTTGAAAGTAGGCCAGTCGGGAGACCTGGGGTTGCCGGCAACAACTACTCCGAGGGCGTTGAAATTGAAATTGTTGCGACTTTCCTCAGTAGCAAAACCACCCGGGTCATTGGTAAGCGTACTGGTGGTTCGGGCATTGTAAAAGGTGGGAGAAAGGACGAATTCCCCTCTGCGGTACCATCCCATCCCTGCCGGGTTGGTGCTCAGCACCGAAAAGTCGGCGCCCAGCGCTCCCAACGCTCCTCCCGAACCGATAGCACGGGCAGTACCTCCCACCTGGAAATTGGAATAACGCAAGGCGTCAAAGCTGTTCTGGGCCGAAAGGCTGAGCACTGTAAAAAGGTAAACCACAAAAAGGGAGAGCATGCGATTAGCCATTGATCTGTATTTTTTCTGTTAACAATTCCGGGGTTGGGCAAAAAAAAAGTGGGTGGACACACAATCATGTTCTCCACCCACTTTTCTCAACTGTACCGGCGCCGAAGTATTGATGGGTGACATCGGAATGCCCTCAGGCCGGTATCCTGTGAAGTGAAATGGAGTGGCCAGGCGTGAAGCTCATTCGCTTCCGGTGGCTGGCGCCATTTCATCTTCACTATATTTCAGTACAAACGGTATTCCAAATACTCAAACAAGCACTTAGTTCCCGCCACGACGGCTGGAGCTCGAGCGGGTGCTGCCGCTGCTTCTGCTGCCAGAACTGCTTCTGCTGCTCGGGCTGTAGCTGCCGGACGAACGGCTGCTGCCACTGCTACGGTTGAAGCTGCTGCCGGACGAGCGGTTTCCGCTGCTTGGGCTGTAGCTGCTGCCGGACGAACGGTTACTACGGCTGCTTGGGCTGTAGCTGCCGGACGAACGGTTGCTGCGGCTGCTTGGGCTATAGCTACCCGATGAGCGGTTGCTTCTGCTGCTCGGGTTGTAACTACCGGACGAACGGCTATTGCTGCTATTGCCACGGTTGTAGGTGCGTGGCGCCGACTGCCGCGTGTTGGTATTGCGGTCGTACGTACGTGGCGTAGACTGCCGCGTGTTGGTGTTCCGGTCATACGTACGTGGCGTAGACTGCCGCGTGTTGGTGTTGCGGTCGTACGTGCGCGGCGTAGACTGCCGCGTACTGGTATTGCGGTCATAGGAACGCGGTGTCGACTGCCGGGTAGTGGAAGTACGGCCGTAGCTGCTTCTGCTGCTCGGGTTGCTGCCATACTCGGTAGCTTTCGGGCTGCTCTCGCGGATATTGTTGCGGTCGTACGTCCGGGAGCGGGTTGCACGGCTGGCTTCCGTGGTAGAACGGGTAGCAACGGCACTGTTATCGGTTTCGGCATTGGTATTGGCCCGGACTGCTTCCCTGCCACTATTGCGGGAGACTACTGCCGGGCTGGTGGCCGTCACATCCTTGGGTGTGTCGCGCAGGCTGGGGTTGGTAAAATCACGCCGGGAATTGCCCGAAGTGCGGGAAGAACCGCCGGTGCGCGGGCCGTAATAGGTGTTGTTGACGTTACTTACCGTATTGTATGCGAAGCCATTACCCCAGGACGGCGGGCAGTAGTAATTGGCAAAACCGCCACCGTAGAATCCGCCGCCGAAGAAGCCGGGGTTGTAGAAGCCGCCACCATAAAGGCCGCCACCGTAGAAGTTATTGAAGGAAACAAATACACCACTGCGCGGGCCCCAGGGATTCCAGGCATTCCACCCGAAGCCGGGGTTATACCACGGGTCCCAGCGGTTCCAGTAGCTGAAGTTGTTCCACCGATTCCACCTGTTCCAGCGGTTCCAGCTGTTCCAACGGTAGAAATTATCATAAATCAGGACCGTGTTGAAGCCAGGGCTGAAGAAGGGGTCGTAGTAGGACATGTCTACATAGACCGGGTCGAAATAATCAAACCCATAATAGGGGCGGTGGAAACGACGGATGCGGGAGGTGTAGTAGTAATCGTAGTCATCCTCATAATGGTCGTAGCTGTCATCATCGTAGTAGCTGTCATCCCCCGAGTAGGCATAATTATCTCCCGAAGGAGTGGCGCTGCTACTGTAATTATAGTACTCCCCATCCGTGGCCGGGTCGTAGTAGAGGTCATCGTACTGGGCTTGTGCGATGCCTCCCCACGCCAGCAGGGCAAATAGCGCGGAGAAGAATACCGTGGTTCTATAGATTCTCATATAACTGATTTTTAATGTAATTACCGTGACTCTCTGTACTTCTAACAACAAGCAATTTATTACTTTTGTGCCGATTTTTTAGTTAAAGCTCTTTTAAATCCCCGTTTGCGTCTTGTTAAAGTCGTTAATCGGGAACCTTAACCACTGTTAAGATGTAGGAAATGGCCTGCGGTAACGAGAAAAAAGCACGCAATAATAGTTAAAAAAACGTTAAGGCGCCGTTGTAAGCGGCTGACTTTCAATATACGTAAAATTATCCAGAAAATTCAGAATTGTCCATGGCGAAGGAAATCACGAACAGGGCGGAGAATTACTCCCAATGGTATCAGGATATCGTAAAAAAAGCGGATCTGGCTGATAATTCGGCTGTGCGCGGCTGTATGGTCATCAAACCGAACGGCTATGCAATATGGGAAAATATGCGCGACCAACTGGACCGCATGTTCAAGGAAACAGGCCACGTAAATGCTTATTTCCCCCTCTTTATCCCTAAGAGTTTCCTGAGCCGCGAGGCCCAGCATGTGGAGGGCTTCGCCAAGGAATGTGCTGTAGTCACTCACCACCGCCTGATGAACGACCCCAACGGAGGGGGCGTCATCGTCGACCCGGAGGCCAAGCTTCAGGAGGAACTCATCGTCCGCCCGACTTCCGAGACCATCATCTGGGATGCCTACCGCAACTGGATACAATCCTACCGCGACCTTCCTTTGCTCATCAACCAGTGGGCCAACGTGGTGCGCTGGGAGCTGCGCGTGCGCATGTTCCTCCGTACCGCCGAATTCCTCTGGCAGGAAGGCCATACCGCCCACGCCACCCGGCAGGAAGCTATGGAAGAAACCCTGCGCATTCTGGACATCTACGCCAAATTTGCCGAAGAATATATGGCCGTACCGGTCATTAAAGGCATCAAGACGGAGAATGAGCGCTTCGCCGGGGCTGACGAGACTTTCTGTATCGAAGCCCTCATGCAGGACGGCAAGGCCCTGCAGGCCGGCACTTCCCATTTCCTGGGCCAGAACTTCGCAAAAGCCTTCGACGTAAAGTTCGTCAACGATAAGAACGAGGAAGAATACGTCTGGGCCACTTCCTGGGGCGTCTCCACCCGCCTGATAGGCGGCCTGATCATGGCCCATTCCGACGACAGCGGCCTGGTGATGCCTCCGAAGCTGGCGCCGGTGCAGGTGGCCATCGTGCCCATCCCAAAGCCATCGCCGGAGATCGGTGAGGCGGCCGAAAAGATCATGAAAGCCCTGCGCGATAAAGGCATCACCGTCAAATACGACAAGGACGACCAGAAACGCCCGGGCTTTAAATTCGCCGAGCACGAGATGCGGGGCGTACCGGTGCGCCTGGGCATCGGCATGCGCGACCTGGAAAAAGGACAGGTGGAAGTCGCCCGCCGCGACACTAAGGAAAAGAGCTTTGCTCCGCTCGACGGTGTGGCGGACTACGTCGCCCGACTGCTCGATGATATTCAGCAGAACCTCTTCAACCGGGCCAAAAAATTCCGTGAAGAGAATACTACCAAAGTGGACAGCTTCGACGACTTCAAGGCCATCGTGGAAACGCCCAAAGAGGGCATGCCCGAGTCATGGGGCGGAGGCTTCCTCTACGCTCACTGGGACGGTGCCACCGAGACGGAGCTCAAGATCAAGGAACTGACCAAGGCCACCATCCGCTGCATCCCGCTGGATGCCGAAGAGGAGGAAGGGCAGTGTATCCTTACCGGCAAGCCCTCAAAGCGCCGCGTCCTCTTCGCCAAAGCTTATTGATCTTCGGACGGGCTTGGGGGAAGTGGGAATTCGGAAGTCGGAAGTCGGAATGTGGCGCTCAATGGGCGTCCGGTTCTTGCCTTTCCGGCTTCAAACTCCCTTTTGATAAGGAAGCTTTGTTTTTTATGGTGCAGGCCCCTTTCGCCGCTCACAGCCAGGCAGTGTTCCGATTTACTCCCTGCCTGCCAGGC
>CAYQKY010000301.1:0-6847 GCA_964418125.1 uncultured Phaeodactylibacter sp. | reverse complement strand
TTCAGCCTCCGGCTCTCCGGGCAATCCCATGGTTTTAGCCCTGGATTCGCATAACCATATAGCAATCCAGCCATCCAACAATCACCCCCATCGCTTCAACAGCATCGCATGCCCATGCGCCCCCGCCGCGCAGGCCGCCAGCAGCCCGTAGACGCCGCCCTCCTTCTGCATGCGGTTGGCCGTGGTGGTGGTGATGCGGGCCCCGGTCGCCCCGAAGGGGTGGCCGATGGACAGGGAGCCGCCCCAGAGGTTGAACTTGCTCATATCGATCTCGCCCACCGCCTTGTCCCTGTCCAGGTTTTCCCGGGCGAACGCGTCGGAGGCCAGGGCCTTCAGGTTGGACAGGATCTGCCCGGCGAAGGCCTCGTGGAATTCGATCACGTCGATGTCCTTCAGTTCCATATTCTGCCGCTTCAGCAGTTTGGAAACGGCGTAGGTGGGCCCCAGCAGCAATTCCATTTCCAGGCTCTGGCCGGTGAAGACGAAGTCCACCACTTCCGCTTTCGGCGTAAAGCCCAGTTCTTTGGCCTTCTCTTCCGACATGAGCAGGACGGCGGCGGCGCCGTCGGTCAGAAAGGAGGAGTTGGCCGCCGTCAGGGTGCCGAATTTTTTATCGAAGGCGGGGCGGAGCTTGCTGACTTTCTCCACGGTGCTGTCGCCCCGGATGCCGTTGTCCTTTTTGATGGGTTTGAATTTGGGCGGCAGGCTCACTTCCACCACCTCTTCCGCCAGGTGGCCTTCCCCGAAGGCCTTGTCGGCCAGCTGGTGGGAGCGCACGGCATATTCATCCTGCTCCTCCCGGCTGACCCCGAAGCGGGCCGCCATGATGTCGCAGTCTTCCCCCATGACCCGGTTGGTGGTGTACTCTGCCACCTGCGGGCGCTCCGGGATGAAGTCGGAAGGGCGTAGGGAAGACAGGAAGCCCAGGTTATCCCCCACCGTCTTCAGGCGCTGAGCCTGGAACAGCTTCTTGCGCATCTTGCGGGGAAACTGAATGGGCGTATCAGAAGTGTGGTCCACCCCTCCCGCGATGACGATATCGGCCTGCCCCGTCATGATCTCCAGGCAGCCGTCGGCAATGGCCCGGTTGGCGGAGATGCAGGCCTGCGATACCGTATGGCAGGGCGTGGTGCTCGGAATGCCGGCGGTAAGGGCCGACTCCCGGGCCACATTGGGCGTTTTGATGTTCGAGATCACATTGCCCATGGCCACCTTTTCCACCAGGGCCGGATCCAGGCCCGTCTTGGTGAGCAGGCCCTTAATGGCATAGGCCCCCAGCTGATAGGACATGAGGTCGATATAATCCGTACCGGAACGAAGGAAGGGCGTACGGCTGCCGTCGATGAATACTACTTTGCGCATGGTTGTGTTCGGGATTCGTTATTCGTTATTCGTTATTCGTTGATTCGGGATTCGGGCCTGCGTTGTGGGAAGACTTGACAAGTTTCGCGCAGGTTAGCCTTTCGATAAACTTGTCAAGTCTAACACAGCCTAAAAACAATATCCTCTTTTTTCGATAACAAATCCAGCGATATTCCGCCTTAATTCCCTGGGGTTGACATCGTAGGGTTTCAGCAGGGTATTCACTAGCCGCGTATAGGTCCGTTTCTGGGCGCCGGAAGCGAAACTGGCGACGGCCTCGAGGGCGGCCTTGCGGGCTTTGGCCAGGGCTTCGTAGAAGTAGAGCTGCATCATCTGCCGCTGTACCTCCAGTTTGGCCTTATCGGCGGCCGGCATACCTTCCAGCTTTTTAATTTTCAGCAGTACGCTTTCCGTAACGAAGGCTTCGGCCAGGATATCCGACAGGTTCATGACGATCTCCTGTTCTTCGATCATCTTTCTGCCCAGTTTTTTGCCGGCCATGCCGGAGAGGAAGAGGAAGGTATTTTTCAACCCCTGCACGATGCGTTCCTCTTCTGCGTATCCTGCTCTGGAACGGAAAGGCGACAACTGTTTCAGCAGGAAGGCCGGTATCTTTTTGCCGGCGCCCGCCAGATCGAGCTCTTTTGTCACCATAGCCCGCTTGGTCAGTTCGCCCACCGAGAGCAGCCGGTTGACCTCATTGGTACCCTCGTAGATCTTGGTGATGCGGGCGTCGCGGTAGCCCATTTCCATGCCCGTTTCCTGGGCGTAGCCCATTCCGCCGTGTATCTGGATCGCCTCGTCGGTGGCATAGCAGGCCAGTTCCGAGCCTTTTACTTTAATGATGGACGCCTCGATGGCGAATTCCCGGATGGCCAGGGCTTTCGCTTCGTTCTCCGGCAGGCCGGCGGCGGTGAGTTCGGCTTCTTTGCGGTCGATGTTGTCGGCAGTGCGGAACAAGGCGGCCTCGCTGGCGAAAGCCCGCATGGCGATGTCCCCGATCTTGTACTGTATGGCGCCGAAGTCAGCAATGGGCTTGCCGAACTGCCGGCGCCCGACGGCATATTCTACAGCCCGGGTAAGCGAAAACTGAGCGCCGCCGATGCCTCCCGCTCCGGCCTTGATCCGGCCGCCGTTGAGGATATTCAGGGCCATCCGAAACCCTTCCTGCCTCTGGCCAAGCAGGTTTTCCACCGGTACTTTGCAGTTGTCGAAGTAGATCTGAACGGTAGAAGACCCCTTGATCCCCATCTTTTTTTCCTCCGGGCCTGCGGAAAACCCTTCAAAATGCCGCTCCACGATAAAGGCCGAGAGCTTTTCATCCTGATCGATCTTGGCAAAAACGATGAAGACATCGGCGAAGCCGCCGTTGGTGATCCAGATCTTCTGGCCGTTGAGGATGAAATGCCGGCCGTCGGGGCTCAGCGTAGCCGAGGTTTTCCCGGAATTGGCGTCCGAACCGGCGCCGGGCTCGGTGAGCGCATAGGCGGCCACCAGTTCTGCGGAAGCGATGCCGGGCAGGTACTTTTCTTTCTGGGCCTCATTGCCGTAATAAACGATGGGCAGGCAGCCGATAGACGTCTGCGCCCCCAGCGTGGTGGCGAAGGAAAACCCATTGGCCATGACCTTGGAAAAGAGGGTATTGCCTTTGAAATCAAGGGCCATTCCGCCGTATTGCTCCGGGATGCTCACTCCGCACAAGCCCAGCTCGCCCGCCTTTTTCAGCAGGGCCAGCACCTCTTCCCGGTCGGCCGGGTTGGTGACCTCCAGTTCCCTTCCCCGCTTGATAAAGGGCTCCTGCACTTCGCGGATGCAAAATTCGGTGACCATCTCGGCCATCATCCGGTGCTCTTCGCTCAGCTCTTCACTGATGAAGATCTCTTCCGGCCTCGTGTCCCCAATGACGAAATAGCCTCCCTTCAGTTTGGGGTTGGCCTGGGCCAGGGCCCTGCCCTGCCGGTTTACTTTTGTTTTTTCCAGTGTTGTCTGCGTCATGAGATAATAGCTGTTATTCTGATATTTTAATGCCGGGCATGATCTCCAGCCCTTCGGCTTTTCTTTCCTCGGAAATGTAGGGGTACACCAAATGGCCGATGGCCCGGATGGCGTCGTCCCAGCCGGGCTGGCTGTCTCCCAGGATGGCCTGTCGGGCAAACCAGAAATGCAGGGTCTGCCAGATCATCTCCGCCAGGGTGTCGTAAAGCCCGGGAACGGGCTCCGGAACCAGTGTTCCCTTGCCTACCTGCATGTAGAGCAGGTTCTTGATGATGTTGATCTCCTCGGCCACCTGCTGCCGGTGCCGCTTCCCGATCTCCGGATAGGTGCGGATGATGTCGAGCGTATCCTGGAAAAAAAAGCGGAACTGCTGCATGTAACCCATATAGACCGCCGCGACTTCCAGCTCTTCTCCTTTTTTCTGGAACAGGCGCCCGCTGATGCCCAGCTCTTCCAGCGTCTTGAGCATGTACCGGTAGATGGATTCCATCAGGGCTTCCTTGCTCCGGAAATGATAGGTCAGGCTGCCGACGCTGACTTCCAGCGCATCCGAAATGTCGCGCATGCGGACGTCGAAATAGCCCCGTTCGTTGAAGAGCTCAATGGCCTTTTGTATGATCTTTTTCTTCATTGCGATGCAGAAATAAGCTCACCTGTACAATGAGGGCTCTGTTTTGCCGTACAAATGTACGGATTTTTGGCTGTATTTTAAACTCGTGTACAGAAATTGGGGTGAATTATTTCCGGATATGCCATTTACTGTTGCTTTGGGACTTTTAATCTACCCTGAAATATTACACTACTCCGGAGCTTTTCGTAACGTTATGCATATCGATTCTACCAACATCACCGCTCCCCGGCTTGGGCTGTTTCAAGCCTGTTGAATGGCCCGGAGGGCCATAATATTGCTAGTGCGACACTTTCAAAAGCCAGAATCGTTACCCTTCCCTATTGAGCAACAAAACCCCTGCCTCTACGTAAAAATATTCCCAAAATCCCTATTATTGCTAAAGTCATATACCATTTTCCAACACAACCGGCTAACGCAGGAAGAAAAGATTTTACAGCAGGAAAAAATGAAGCGCCAACTTTCCGAAATAGACATCTGCATGAAGTACATCACACCGGCTTTGCAGAAGGCCGGCTGGGATATTCATGCCCAGGTATTTCGGGAGGCGTCCCTCAACCAACTCACCAAAGGGCGGATACACGTCCGCGGGCAGATGTACCAGCGGGGGAAACCGAAACGGGCGGACTACATCCTGGTGGTCAACAACGTCCCGATCGCAGTGATCGAGGCGAAGAAGAATACGCTGGCGGTGAGCGCCGGCATGCAGCAGGCGCTGGAATACGCCGAGATGCTGGACCTGCTCTTTGCCTATAGCTCCAACGGGGATGCTTTTCACGAGCATGACAAAACCCTGAGCCAGGGGGACCTGGAACGCGAACTGGCGCTGGATCATTTCCCCTCTCCCCGGGAGTTGTGGGAACGCTACAAGCGCCACAAGGGCATCGAAGATGATGAAGTGGAGAAAGCCGTCACCCACGAGTTCTACGAATACCAGGATGGGAAGCAGCCGCGCTATTACCAGATCGTGGCGATCAACCGGACGGTGGAGGCGGTGGCGAAAGGGCAGGATAGAATACTGCTGGTGATGGCCACCGGCACGGGCAAAACCCTTACCGCCTTTCAGGTCATCTGGAAGCTGTGGAAATCGGGGCTCAAAAAACGCATCCTTTTCCTGGCGGACCGCAACATCCTGCTGGACCAGGCCAAGACCGGCGACTTCCGCTACTTCGGCGATAAGATGACCATCGTGCGGCAGCATAAGGTGGAAAAGCAGTTTGAGATCTATCTCGCACTTTACCAGGGGCTGACCGGGCAGAGCGAGGTGGACAACATCTACCGGGAGTTTTCCCGCGATTTCTTCGACCTGGTGGTGATCGACGAGTGCCACCGCGGCAGCGCTTCGGCGGAATCCAACTGGCGGAGCATTCTGGAATACTTCGACCAGGCTACCCATATCGGCCTGACGGCTACGCCCAAGGAGACCAGCAAGGTGTCTAACATCTTCTACTTCGGAGAGCCGGTGTATTCCTATACGCTGAAGCAGGGTATTCAGGATGGTTTTCTGGCGCCCTACAAGGTCATCCGCATAGACATTGACCGGGACGTCCTCGGCTGGCGGCCGGAAGGGGGGCAGTTGGACATCGAAGGCAATATTGTGCCGGACCGCATTTACAACTCCAAAGACTTCGACCGCAACCTGGTCATCGACAACCGGACCCGCCTGGTGGCGAAACGGGTGTCCGACTTTCTAAAAAAGACGGGCCGGTTCAGCAAGGCCATCGTCTTCTGCGTGGACATCGACCACGCGGAGCGCATGCGCATCGCTCTGGCGAATGAGAATAGGGACCTCTGCGCCGAGAACCCCAAATACGTGATGCGCATTACCGGCGATAACCCGGAGGGCAAGCGGCAGCTCGACAATTTTATTGACCCGGCGTCACAATATCCAGTGATCGCCACAACTTCCAAGCTGCTGACCACCGGCGTGGACGCGCAAACCTGCAAGCTGATCGTGCTGGACGCTCCGATCGAGTCCATGACCGAGTTCAAGCAGATCATCGGGCGGGGCACGCGGATCAATGAGGATTTCGGCAAGAGCTATTTTACCATTATGGACTGCCGCAACGTAACCAAGCTGTTTGCCGACCCGGCATTCGACGGGGAACCGATCATGGTGTACGAGCCGGAAGCGGATGAGGATGCGGCGCCCTCCGAGGAGCAGGAAGAGGAACTGGCTTACCCGACAGAGGAAGAGGTAGTTTGGGAACCGCCCACTGTGGAAGAGGCGGAAGTACGCTACCGGAAAACCCGGGTAGATGGCGTGGAAGTGTCCATCCTCCGCGAGCGGGTGCAGTACCTGAATGCCGAAGGTAAGCTCATCACGGAATCGCTGCGGGATTATACCCGCAAGGGCCTGCGGCAGGAATTCCAGTCGCTGGATGAATTCCTCAATACCTGGAATGCCAAAAAACGCAAGAAGGAACTCATCGAAGAGCTGGAAGAGCAGGGCCTGCTGCTGCACGAGCTGCAATCGGTGGTGGACCGGGAGTTGGACCTCTTCGACCTGATCTGCCACATCGCATTCGACCAGCCGCCGCTGACCCGCCGGGAGCGGGCCAACAACGTCAAAAAGCGTAATTATTTCACCAAATATGGGGAGCCGGCCTGTAAAGTGTTGGAGGGCATCCTGGACAAATATGCGGACCAAGGCATTGAAGAGATTGAAACGATGAAGGTCCTGCAACTCGACCCTTTCCGACAGATGGGCACGCCCCGGCAGATCACGGATTTGTTTGGGGGGAAGAATGGCTATCTTGCGGCATTGCAGGAATTGGAGGAGGAATTGTATGGGTTCCGGGCGTCATAAAAATAAAATATTACACTATTCCGTAGCTTTTGCCTGTTTGTTGAATGAAAATG
>CAYQKY010000300.1:0-6855 GCA_964418125.1 uncultured Phaeodactylibacter sp. | reverse complement strand
CCGCGATTACTTCCTCGAGCGCCGCTACCCCGCTTTCGGCAACCTGGTGCCGCGCGACGTGGCCTCCCGGGCCGCCAAGGTAGTATGCGACGAAGGCCTGGGCGTGGCGCCTACCGGCCTGGCCGTATTCCTCGACTTTGAGGACGCCATCATGCGCTACGGCAGGTCGAAAGCCCACTCGGCCGGCCTGCACAACCCCAGCGACAGCAAAGTCCGCGAACTCGGCGAGCAGGTCGTCGAAGAAAAGTACGGCAACCTCTTCGAGATGTACGAAAAGATCACCGGAGAGAACCCCTACAAGCTGCCGATGAAGATCTATCCTGCCGTGCACTACACCATGGGCGGCCTCTGGGTGGATTATAACCTGGAGAGCAACGTTCCGGGCCTGTTCGCCATCGGCGAATGCAACTTCTCCGACCACGGCGCCAACCGCCTCGGCGCTTCCGCCCTCATGCAGGGCCTGGCCGACGGATACTTCGTACTGCCGTACACCATCGGGCAGTTCCTCAGCAATGAGATCCGCACGCCTAAGTTCGACCCCGACGCTCAGGAGTTCCTCGATGCCGAAAAGGATACCCGCGAACGCCTCGAAGGGATGATGAACGTCAAAGGGAAGCAGTCGGTAGAAAGCTTCCACCGGCGCCTGGGTAAGATCATGTGGGACTACTGCGGCATGTCGCGCAACGCCGACGGCCTGAAGAAAGCCCGCAAAATGATCCAGGAATTGCGGGAGGAATTCTACAAAGACGTCTTCATCCCCGGCTCTCTCGACGAGTACAACCCCGAGGTGGAAAAAGCCCACCGCGTCGCCGATTTCTTCGAACTCGGAGAGCTGATGGTCGTCGACGCACTGGACCGCAATGAGTCCTGCGGCGGCCACTTCCGCGAAGAATACCAGACCGAAGAAGGCGAAGCCCTGCGCAACGACGAGGACTACGCCTACGTCTCGGCCTGGGAATACAAGGGCTGGGAGGAAGGCCCCGTCCTGCACAAGGAAGAGCTTGTCTTTGAAAATGTGGAATTGAAGACGCGGAGTTATAAATAATGTGTTTAAACCTGCCAGGTTTGCCATACGGGCCCTGGCTGTAAACCTGGCAGGTTTTCAAAAAATGAAAAAACAGGCTAGATCATGAACCTTACATTAAAAATATGGAGGCAGAAAAGCCCCAAGGATAAAGGGCGCTTCGAAACGTATAAGGTCGAGGCAAGCCCGCACATGTCCTTTCTGGAAATGCTGGACGTGCTCAACGAAGAGCTGATCTCCAAAAAGGAAGACCCCGTCACTTTCGAGCACGACTGCCGCGAAGGCATCTGCGGCACCTGCAGCCTGGTGATCAACGGCCAGCCGCATGGCCCGAACAAGGGCACGGCGACCTGCCAGCTGCACATGCGCCATTATAAGGACGGCGACATCATAGTCATCGAGCCTTATCGCGCCGCCGCCTTTCCCGTCCTGAAAGACCTGGCGGTAGACCGCTCGGCCTTCGACCGCATCATTCAGGCCGGAGGTTACATTTCTGTCAATACCGGAGCGCCGCAGGACGGCAACGCCATCCCCATCGAGAAGGAACAGGCGGCGAAGGCTTTCGACGCAGCGGCCTGCATTGGCTGCGGCGCCTGCGTGGCGGCCTGCCCGAATGCTTCGGCCATGTTGTTCGTGAGTGCCAAGGTGGCCCATCTGGCGCTGCTTCCCCAGGGAAAGGTGGAGGCCAAGCGCCGCGCCCAGGCCATGGTCCGGCAGATGGACGCCGAAGGCTTCGGCATGTGCTCTAACGTAACCGCCTGCGAGGTGGAATGCCCGAAGGAGATCTCCGTGAAGAACATCGCCCGGCTGAACCGGGAATACCTGTCTTCAAGCATCAGCTCAGAGACGAAGGTGTAATAACCGTTTCTTTCCATCAATCCAATCAACCTTCCGGGTTTCACCGCCTGGAAGGTTTTTTTTTATCCCCCATCCATCAGCATTTGAAAGAGCACCATCAAGGCCACAGACACTGTGGCGATGGTGGCCACATGTTCTTTTTTGGCGTCCTGAAAGGCGTCGGGCAGCAGCTCGGAGAGCACCATCCAGATCATAGCGCCTGCGGCCAGCCCCAGGCCTACCGGCAGGAAAGGCTGGAAGGCTTCCACAAAGAGAAAACTGGGGACTGCCAGCAGGGGCTGGGGCAGGCTGGAGAAGATACTCCAGAGCATGGCCTTCCAAACTTTCACCCCCTTGGGGATGAGCACCAGGCTGATGGCCAACCCCTCGGGAATATTGTGGATGGCGATGGCCGCCGAAATAAACCGGCCGAAGGTATCGCCGCCCCCAAAAGAAACGCCAACACCGATGCCTTCCGCAAAGGAATGCAGCGTCATTACCCCGACGATGAGCAAGGCCTGGATGGCGTCCGCTCCCCGGAGTTTTCCCACCTGCACCTCTTCCTCCTCCGAAATGAAACGCTGGCTGAGCAGGATGAACAGCAGGCCTATGCCCACCCCCGCGATGGCGCGGTACAGGTTGTAGCCCGTGCCCTCATTGATGAGGCGGAAGCTGGCCGCCAGCATGATGCCCGAAGCCACTGCCCCGGCATAGCCCAGCCACCTGCGGGAGACCTTTTTGAAAAAGAAAAAAGGAACCGCGCCCAGGCCCGTCGCTATGGCGGTCAGCAGCGCATAGAAGGCTACGTCCCAAACCGGTTGAGTGAACATGCTACATTTTTATTGAGAAGTTTAACTCAGCTGCCAGTATACGATTTTTTTGCCTGCCCGAACAGGCTTCACGGCATTCTTCCCTGTGTTAAAAATTATCGGTAGCGACATCAGCCGCTCCACCCTGTCGTTTTTGAAGGAGATAAAAAAAATAACGCCATGAAGATTTTATTGGCAAGCGTTCTCTGTTTTATTCTGTTCGCTCTACCTCAGGCATACGGCCAGGCCCGCCAAAGTATCGGCATAACGATGGGCGCCAACCTGAGCCGCATCCACATCTCCAACCGGGTGATCCCCATCCCCGGCGGAACCATTAACCTCAATGAAGATTTTAGCTGGCAGGCCGGCGCCCAGGCCGGCATCACCGCCGTGCCGGTTGTCTTCAGCCGGCGGTTCAGCCTGAGCACCGGCCTGGCTCTCGTGCAACGCGGCGGTACCAACCAGCCCGTGAACCCGGTTACCGGCAGGGAACAGGAGAGTATCCTGCGCCTCCAGTACCTTTCCGCGCCCATTCTGGCCCGCTTTTACGCCACCGGCCGGTTCTTTCTGGAAGCAGGCCCGCAAGTGGGATATTTGCTGAGCGCCCGCTCAAAGCCAAAAGGAGAGGATGAAGACTTCGACCGGAAGAGCCTAATAGACAGGGACTTCGACCTGGGAGTGGCGTTCGGAGCCGGCTTTGACGTTCACCCCCGCCTTGGCCTGTTCGTACAATACTACCACGGCCTGAGCAAGGTGGCGGAATTCCGGTTTACGAATCAGAACGGAGAACCGGTCAATGTGGGCAAAGAGCCGGCCTGGTATAACCGCAGCCTGCAGGTGGGGCTGGCGTTGAATGTACTGTAAACTCACCATTCCAGCGTATAACTCACATAGGGCAGGAAGGACAGCAACCGGCGCTCGTTGATCGCCACATCCCAGTCGGTGATGGTGTAGCCATCGGGCCCGACAACGCGGTTGTTGGTGGGCTGCAGATAGTAGACGTTCCTGCGGTTGTAGAGGTTGTAGGCGCCCAGGCGCCACTCGTGGGCCCGGCCATTTGTCTTTGTCCTGGAATAGCTCACGCCCAGGTCGGCCCGGTGGTAGGCCGGCAGGCGGGCGGCATTGCGGGTGGTATAGGTGAAGAGGTATTTCCCGGTATACGTCCTGGCGTATTCGGGCGCCGGCACGCGGGCGGTGGGCAGGGTGACGGCGTTGCCGGTATGATACACCCAGTTGGCGGCGATGTTCCAGTGTTTGTTGAGCTGGTAGTTGAGCGAGAAGGCGAAGTCGTGGCGGCGGTCGTACTGGAACGGGTAGCGCCGGCCCAGGTTGATGTTGGCAAACTGGCGTTCGTGCCGGGAGAGCGTATAGGCCAGCAGGCCGTTCAGCCGGCCGGCCTTTTTGTGCAGGAGCAGTTCGACGCCCTCCGACCAGCCCCGGCCGCCCCGTTCGATCACGGTCTCCCAGTCCGTATCCAGGGTGGAAATGAAATCCTTTCTCTCACTGTAGTCGATCAGCCCCCAGCTGTATTTCTGGTAGTATTCCAGGCTGGCCTCCAGCCCCCATTGGGCGAAATGGCGGTGCAGGCTCAGCGCCCACTGCTGCGCCTGTTGGGGGGGTGTCTGGCCAGTGGCGGGCACCCAGAGGTCGTTGGGCAGGCCGATGCTGTTATTGGCGATCAGGTGAATGGGTTGGTGCATATTGGAGAAAGAGGCCTTGAGCTGCCACTCCTTCCACATGGAAATACGGGCGGCCAGGCGCGGCTCCAGGAAGGTAAAGCTCTGTTCTTTCAGCAGGTAGGTGTTCCAGCGCAAGCCGGCGCTGAGGCTCAGCCAGGAATGGAGGATGAATTCATCTTCGGCGAACAGGCTCAGGCTACCGGCGTCCAGCCGGTTTTCGTAAAAAATTTCGGGGTCCCCCTCCGCCTGCACTTCGTTGCGCTGAGGAGTAAACCGGAAACGGCTGGCCTCTGCGCCGAGAACGATGGCGTGGGCGGCGCTGGGGGCGTACTCCAGGCTCTGCTGAAAGCTCAGGGAGCGCAGGCCCGACTGGCTGAGGAAAAATTGCTTTTCCACACCGGTTTCGGTTGCTGTCACGCGGTGGGTAATGGCATAGTTGAAATCGGAGTATACCAGGCTGTTGTTCAGGAACAGCTTATTTCCCAGTTGATGGGCCGAGCGCAGGGTGGCCGTACGGTTGCCCCAGCGCAGGCGGTTGCGCTCCACGGCGCTTATTTCCCGGAATTTCTCGATGAAGCTGTCGCTGCCGCCGTAGAAGCTGAGGAAGAGGCGGTGCCGGGAGTTGAAGGCGTGGTTCACCTTGGCGTTGAGGTCGAAGAAGTTGTAATTGAAAAACTGGTTGCCCTTCTCCGCATTGAACTGCAGCCGGAGGGGGAACGTGAACAGGTCGAGGTAAGAAGTGCGCCCGGCGAGCAGCCAGGACGTCCTTTTGTCTTTGGACAACGGCCCGTCGATCATGAAGCGGGAAGAAACGACGCCCAGGCTCAGTTTTTTCCGTATCCGATCTTTATTCCCCTCCTTCATATCGATCTTCAGCACCGAGGACAGGCGGCCGCCGTAGCGGGCAGGAAAGCCGCCCTTGACGAGCTCCACATTGCGGATGGCGTCTGAATTGAAAAGGGAAAGGAAACCGAACAGGTGGTTGACGTTGTACACCGGCGCGCCGTCGAGCAGGATGAGGTTCTGGTCGGGCGTGCCGCCCCGGACAAAAATATTGGAGGAGCCTTCAATGCCGCCGCTCACTCCCGGCAGGAAGGTTAGCGCCTTGAGTACGTCGGTTTCCCCCATGATAGCGGGCATGCGCTCGATCTGCTGTATGGGCAATTGCACCGTGCTCATCCGGATCCGGGAGGAGGGCCCTTCCGCGCCGGAGGATACCACGACCTCCTGCAACTGAAAGGGTTTCAGCGTGACACTCAGCGCACTGGCCGGCTGCCCCGAGATAAGGATCACCGTGTCCCGATACCCGACGTAAGAAAACCGCAGTGCAGCCTTACTTTCTTTCAGGCTGATGCTGAAAAAGCCGTAAGTATTGGAAAGCGCCCCGGCCTGCGAGAGGGTATCGTAAACATGAGCCTGAATGAGGGCTTCCCCCTGTTCATCCGCCACATAACCGCTCACCACCATTTGCGCCATAAAAACCTGTGGAAACAGGGCGCAGCAAAAGAACAAAAAGTTCCTCATTGATCAATATTTTATCTCAAAGGCCCGGCAGTTGGACAGGGATAATATCCCGAATCCGCCGTCGATGTTGGTTGGGATGCTGACCGGGGCAATGAAAAGGTCTGTGTCATTGTTCAGGGAGGTATTGCTCAGCGCGATGTTGAAGCGGTGCGTAGCCTCATTCACCTGGCAGAGCGTAATGCGCTGGCGGCTGTTGAAATCCTCCCCCCGGTCCTCATTGGTGTTTTCCAGGGTGATCTCCTCCACGAAAGGGCGGCACGACAGGCCGAAGCCGGCGCGGCTGCCGAAGAAGTAACTGCCCTGGTCGTAACACAGGTCCTCCGCGCTCACCCAGTAGATATCCAGCCCTTCATCGTGGGTGTGAACGGCATGGTGGGTAAAGAACAGGGAGGAATCGAGGCGGGTGGCCAGATGGGCGGTGAACTGCGAGAAGATGCGCCGCTGGCCCTCCCCCTCTCCTACCGTACTGTCCCGGGTCTCCACGCGGGCGATATCCGAGAACCGGGGCATGGTTTCCTCCCGGCTGTAGGCGGTTGGGAAACCCTCCGCGCTCACCTGCACCTGGTAGCGGCGCCCGGCCCGGGGGCGGTATTCGGAAACGTAACGGCCGCCCTGGGTATGGCTCAGAGGAAGGAGCGGCGCCCCGTCCTCCAGCACCTGTACTACAGCGTTGGCGACAATATCCTGGCCCTCTCCCAGGGGCGGGCCGGATTGATAAACGTCGACGGCAAGCGGTTTGCCGCTTTCGAAGAAAGCGTATACCACCAGGCGGGGATCTTCGGGCTCGATGTCGAAGTCCGGTTGAGAGCAGGCGGCGAGGGTGATCAGGATTATCGTTGCTGTGTGTCTCATAGCAGAAAGAGCTGCTTATATTTTAAATGGTTGGATAAACGACAGGCGATTTATTTCCCCTCTCCTCAATACCGCCCCCCAATCCCCCGCAGCCCCTTCGTCAGCTCCCGGATCACCCCTTTTTGCCGGG
>CAYQKY010000299.1:0-6890 GCA_964418125.1 uncultured Phaeodactylibacter sp. | reverse complement strand
GCGACACGGTATGCCTGACGGCCACGGTGACGCCCACCGCGCTGATGGCGATGGCGACGTGGACGGATGAGTCGGGCACGGTAGTAGGCACGGGCCTGGAGCTGTGTGTAACGCCCGGCCCGGGTGCGCATACCTACACGGTGACGGTCGATAACGGCTGCGCCACCGCTACGGATAGAGTTACCGTTGAGGTATTATCAGACACTACTAAGATAGAGATCATGCCTTCGGACACTGTTACGCTGTGCGCCCCGGAACAGGTGTGCTTCACGGTGACGGACACGACGCTGTGGGACTGCATCGAGTGGGTGGATGCCGGCGGCACGATAGTAGGCATGGGCGGCGAACTGTGTGTTATGCCAACGGATGTCGGCCTGTATATGTACATCGCTCAGGTGAACGACAGCCTTGGGCTGGATTGTATCATTCCAGACACGGCCTATGTGAAGCTGTTGCCGGATAGCCTGTCGGTAAGCGTTGAGGGCCCAATGAAGGCCTGCGAAGGCGATGAGGTATGCCTGACGGCCACGGTGACGCCGACCGCCCTGATGGCGATGGGGACATGGACGGACGAGTCGGGCGCTGTTGTCGGTACAGGGCTGCAGCTTTGTATAACGCCGCCGCCTGGCATTCACAAATACACCATAACAGTAGATAACGGCTGCGCCACCGCGATGGATATGGCCACCGTAGAAGTGGTTGCGGATCAGGAGAAAATCGAGATCATTCCGAGTGACACCCTCCTGTGCGAATCCGCTACCGTTTGCCTGACGGCAACCGGCCCGGTTCCGGATTGCGTGGTGTGGACGAATATTCAGGGCGACAGCCTTGGAATGGGCCCCCAACTATGTGTAGTCCCGGAAGAGGGCCTGAACTACTACATTGCAATGGTGCCGGATCTGGACTGCGTGATCCCGGATACGGCGACGGTAAAATTGTCTACGGAAGATATTTCTGTGGAAGTCATGCCTTCCGATACTATTGTATGCGAGGGGGAATCCGTCAAGCTGACGGCCAATGTCACGCCGGATAACGGTATGGCCGAGATTACCTGGTACGATGGAAACTTCAATCCCCTGGGAGAGACAGGAATGATGATCACCGTCAGCCCGGATGATATGGGTGTATATACCTATATAGCCATTGCGGATAATGGCTGTGTAGCCGATACGGCAATGGCAACTGTGACGGTCGTTGAAACCATGAAGCTGGTTATCTCACCCGACACCATTCTTTGTGCGCCGGCGCCGGTCAAGCTTTCGGTGGAAAACCCCGGCAGCGACTACGTAGTCTGGTATGATGAGAACGGAGATTCTATCGGGTCGGGTATGATGATCACGGTTATGCCGGGCCTGGGTATTCATACCTACAGCGCCCACATACCGGAGGCTGATTGCGTGGAAGGGGATACCGTTATGGTAAAAGTATTGCCGGATGTTCTCAACCTGACGCTTACCCCTTCGGCTACGCTGGTATGCGTGGGCGATCAGGTAACCATTACCGCCGAGGTGGATCCGGACTGGACCATGGCGCAGATCACCTGGTTTGATGAAATGGGTAATCCAATTGGCATGGGCGACACTTTTGTTGATTTTCCGGTTGCGGGCCTCAACACCTATACGGCTGTTGCCGATAACGGTTGTGTGACGAGCACGGCTGAAGTCGTGGTTGAAGGGGAAGAGCTGAACCTCGGGATCACCGCCGATCCGTCCACCATTTGCCCGGACATCAATGAGGAGAGCCAGCTTGAGGTTACGGGGTGCAACAACTGCACCTACAGCTGGGAACCTGCCGGTTCCTTGAGTAACCCAACGATCTCCAACCCCATAGCCTCTCCTCTGGAGACGACAACGTACAGCGTCACGGTGACCGGGCAGGCCTGTGAGGAAGTGTTGGCCACAGTAGTTACGACGGAACCCTGCGACCTGTGCCCCATCAACCGGCTGTTCATACCTTCGGCTTTCACGCCCAACGGAGATGGCATGAATGATGTCATCTGCCTGCGCAGTGAAGACTTTGACCGGTTCGATGCGATAACGGTTATGTTCTACAACCGCTGGGGGCAGCAGGTCTTCTTCCGGGAGTGGGTAGGAAATCCGAATGATCCGAACGACGCTCCTGATCCCGACTTTTTCTGCTGGGATGGCCGGTTGAACGGACAGTTACTGCCTCCCGACGTTTATGGCTATCACATCGACGTAGTATGCCCTACTGCCGGTGGCGGGCAGGAGGAAATAAGGATCTCAGGCAACTTTACCCTCTTGTGGTAACGAGCATGCGAATAAAAGGAAATTAGAATGAGGGCCATCCTGAACTCCGGGATGGCCCTCACTTTTTCGGACGGGCTGCTTTTAAGCGGCCCGTATTAAGAGAAGAAGAAAATGCCCCACTACCCGATGCTCATTCAGTCTGTTTCAAATCGGTGATTATTTTTATCGGGTTGTGCAATGTCTTATGCACGGGGCATTTATTGGCGATCTCCAGCAGCCTCTGGCGCTGTTCCTCATCCAGTTCGCCTTCCAACTCGATGGTGCGGCTGAAATGGTCGATCTTGCTCTTGGGGTCTTCGGCATTTTCACAATCTTCGGCGTGGTCCTTAAAATGCTCAAGCTGTACCCGCACTTCTTTCAGCGGCCATTTTTTCCGGCGGGCGTACATCTGCAGGGTCATCGCGGTGCATGCCCCCAGTCCGGAAGTAACCAGTTCGTAGGGAGAAGGGCCATAGTCGTTACCCCCTACGGATTCCGGTTCGTCGGCGGTCAGGCTGTGGCGGCGGACCATCACATCCGTGGTGAACCCTTCGTCTCCCAGCCGTACCGCCACCTCTTTTTCTACCTTAAGCTCATCTTTTTCCGGGCGGGGCACATAGCGGCTCACCCAGGCGCCGATCACTTCTCCGGCATAGCGGGAGTCTTTCTTGTCAGAGAGTAGGTGGTCCGCTCCGTCGAGAGAGATGTAGCTTTTAGGGTGGTGGGCGGCGCGGTACATCCGGGCGGCGTTTTCGATCTCTACGGCCATATCCTGAGGAGAGTGCAGAATGAGGAGGGCCCGGCCGAGTTTTTTCAGTTTTGGTTCCAGGTTCTGTTCGCGGATGTCTTCGAGGAACTGCTTCTTGACGGTGAAGGGGCGGCTGCCGATGTTGACTTCAGCCACCCCTTCTTCCCGGATCTTTTCCGCTTTCTCTTCTATAAGGTGGCTGACATGATCGGGAGAGTAGGGGGCGCCGATGGTTGCCACGGCCTTCACCGACGGCAGTTCGTGGGCAGCGCAAAGCACCGCCGCCCCTCCCAGCGAATGCCCTACCAGCAAAGCCGGCGCCTGATGGTGCTCTTCCAGGTACCGAGCGGCCTGCATCAGGTCTTCTACGTTGGAGGAGAAGTTAGTGCCGGCAAATTCTCCTTCGCTTTCCCCCAGGCCGGTAAAGTCAAAACGAAGGACGGCAATTCCTTTTTGGGTGAGCGCCCGGCTGATGTTGAGGATGGCGGCCATGTTTTTGCTGCAAGTAAAGCAATGGGCAAAGACCGCATAGGCATAAGGCTTCTGGTCTACGGGGAATTTCAGCCGGGCAGCCAGCAGTTCTCCTTGGGCATTCCGGAATTCGATCCTTTGTGAGGGCATGGTATTAGTTGATTTGAGTGAGAATGCTGCAAAATAAATGATTTCTATTCCAGGAGGAAAGGCAACGGCCCATTTCCATTTCCCGCAGTATTGTGGCAGGGGCAGAGCCGTAAGGGGCGGATCAGTGCGGCTCTTTCGGGAAGGCCCATTGCAAGAAATCCGGCATCACCCTGCCCCAGGTTTTGGGGTCATGCCGGCCGCCCTTTACCTCTACGTACCGGACGTCCTCCTCCTCGCGATACCCCAGCTTTTTTAGTTCTTTTATCAGGTCCAGCGTATCGTCGACGGCGTCGATGATGCCGTTGTTGTTGCGGTCTTCCTGTTCATCCTCGGTGCCGGCCTGCAGCCAGAACTGCAGCCCTTCGCGCCGGGTGCTGCCCGCCACCATCTCATGCACGATGCGGTGGGCGTCCGGCGCTTTGGCGGAAAAGGCTTTGGAGCGCCACCACAGGGAGCCGGAAAAGACACCCACTTTTCCGAACACGCCAGGATAAAACCATGCCAGCCCAAAGGCGGACAGGCCGCCGAGGGAGAAACCGGCAATAGCTGTCCGGGCGGAGGTGTCGGCGATCTTGTAGCGCTTCCGCAATTCGGGGATAAGCTCCTGAACCAGAAAATCGGCATATTCCTTTGCCCTGGCGCCCCGCTTTTTATAGTCCGGGCGGCCGGGGATGCCGTATTCCTGCATCCGCTTCTGGTTGGCGTGGATGGCAACGACGATTATTTCGGGAATTTTCTTCTTGGCGTACAGCCGTTCCAGCGTGTCGGCCAGCCCGATCGAGGGTATATCCTGGCCGTCATTCAGGAAAAGGGTGGGGTAGGATCCCGGGCCTTTGGAAAAGTGGCCGGGAGGTAAGAGTACGTCTATATGTACCGTGCGTTGCAATGCCTCTGAAAAGAAGTTCTGCAGGCTATGGGTTTCGAGGGAATATTCGGGTTGAAAAAAAATTTTGTTAAGAAACCGAATTTTTTTTGGGAATTGCTTTTTCAGGAATTGCATATTTTGTTGGAATTTACGGCAACACAGCGGCAGGTGTGCAGAATAAGTTTTGGCGAATTAATTAGCATGCTAAATATTAGTTCAGCCAGTAATTTTCTATTAGGGGTGTAAGGGGCTGGCCATCAGTTGATTGGACTTTTTTTATTCGGAGAAAGCCCGTACCTTTGCACTAAGTGTAAGATGTACAATTAGTGAGTTTGATCGGTTCACTTCCAAATGTATAAAACAAAGTGAAAGAAACGTACTACAAATGGTATTCTCCAAACCTGAGCAAAGATATTGAAATGCTCGTTTACGGACACCAGGGGTACCCGGTGATCCTCTTCCCCAGCAGTATGGGGCGCTACTACGAAAGCAAGGATTTCGGGCTGATCCAGACGGTACACTGGTTCCTGGAACGGGGCTTCATCCAGGTCTTCTGTCCGGACAGCATTGACATTCACAGCTGGTACAACAAGAACATACACCCTGCAGACCGGGCGAAGAACCACGCCTGGTACGATAAGATGGTGCTGGAAGAGATCGCCGGCCGGGTGCGTTGGAATACCGGGACGGGCAAGGTGGCCGTTGCCGGCGCCAGCTTCGGTGGGTATCATGCCGCCAATTTTGCTTTCAAGCACCCTGAAGTGGTCAGCCACCTGTTCTCCATGAGCGGCGCCTTTGACATCAGGTCCTTCATGGACGGCTACTACGACGACAATGTGTATTTTAACAACCCGGTAGATTTTCTGCCCGGCAGCAACCATCCGGGCCTCTGGCACATGAACATCGTGCTGGGCACTTCGGAATGGGATATCTGCCTGGACGCCAACAAGCACCTTTCCCACCTGCTGAACCAGAAAGGCATCAACCACTGGCTGGACATGAGAGGGTGGAAGGAGCACGACTGGCCGCTGTGGAAGGAAATGTTCCCTCACTATATTTCACTTATTTGAACATCCAAACTCCTAAGATTGACATGAAGAAAATCGGAATACTTTTCGGCCAGGAACGTTCTTTTCCTCAAGCCTTCATCGAACGGGTGAACGCCAAAAAAGTGGAAGGCATCACCGCTGAGCCTGTCCTGATCGATAAAGTCATACAGGCTGCTCATTCAGGCTATGCCGTTATCATCGACCGCATCTCCCAGGATGTACCCTTCTATCGGGCCTACCTCAAAAATGCCGCCGCCAGCGGCACTGCCGTGATCAACAACCCCTTCTGGTGGAGCGCCGACGAAAAGTTTTTCAACAACACCCTGGCCGAGAAGATCGGCGTGCCGGTCCCGAAAACCGTCCTGCTGCCTTCCAAGGACCACCCCCTCGACACTTCTTCGGATTCCTTTTCCAACCTGGCTTTCCCGCTGGATTGGGAGTCTATCTTCCAATATGTAGGCTTCCCTGCCTTTATGAAACCTTTTGCCGGCGGCGGATGGAAGAATGTTTACAAGCTGAACAGCCCCGAGGAGTTCTTCGAAAAGTTCAACGAGACCAACCAGTTGGTGATGATGTTGCAGGAAGCTATCGAGTTTGAATCTTACTTCCGTTGTTATTGCATCGGCGGCAAGTACGTTCGCATTATGCATTACGAACCCCGCAACCCGCACCACCTGCGCTACGCCGCCCAGCATGATGTGAGTAGTGAGATGGCGGAAAAACTGGAGGATTACGTACTCCGGCTCAACCAGGCGCTGGGATATGATTTCAATACGGTCGAGCTGGCCATCCGCGACGGCGTTCCTTACGCCATCGACTTTTGCAACCCCGCGCCCGATGCAGACCTTCATTCCGTCGGGCAGGAGAATTTCGAATGGGTGGTGGAAACAGCCGCCAACTACGCCATAGAACGCGCCCTTTCACAGAAGGACGGTGAGGACAACCTGACCTGGGGCACGTTCATGCAGGAGGCCGTCGGGAAAGCGGTGAGGGTTTAGTTGATTGGGGAATTGGTTGATTGAGTTAATTGGGTTGATTGGGGCTGCCACAGAGCCCAACCCCAATCAACCAATCAACGAATCAACCAATCAACGAATCATCCAATCAACGAATCAACCAATCAACCAATCAACCATTTCCCTATCTTCGGGCCCGGGAACCGAACGCGCGGAAGAAAACGCAACTCTTTTGCCATGCCAGCTGTTTCCCTCGCGTTCCAAAACGAAAATGCAATGCATAGAATACGGTTAGCTATTCTGGATATGTACGACAATACGCCCAATCAGGGCATGCGTTGTATCAAGGATATCGTCAGCCGCTTTGAGCCCGTCCTGGAATGGCAGGTGTTTGATGTGAGG
>CAYQKY010000298.1:0-6943 GCA_964418125.1 uncultured Phaeodactylibacter sp. | reverse complement strand
TGCGCGACGCCCAGCTGCTCATCCTCGACGAGCCCACCGCCGCCCTCGACGCCCGGGCCGAACACGAGGTATTCCTCCGCTTCTCCGACCTCATACAGGGCAAAACCGCAGTGCTTATCTCCCATCGGTTTTCCACCGTCCGCATGGCCGACCGCATCCTCTTCCTGGAAAATGGCCGGCTGCTCGAACTGGGCAGCCATGAGGAACTGGTGGCCAGAGGCGGGAAATATGCAGAGCTGTTCCATTTGCAGGCGAAGGGATATGTGGATTGAGAACTGGCGGGAGTAATTGCTGAATTGCTATATTGTTAAATTTGTAGGCCAGGAAGTATGCGCTTAGTTTGATTTCCTGGTTGGCTGGCGGGGAAGTATGTTTCTGCAGGAAACTTGGCACATCGGCTGATAACTTTTAATTTTGCGTGCCAGGAAATAGCCGGGCGCCATTGTTTATTCAATTGAAGGGTTGCCTTGCTCCGCTGCCGCAGGCCTTGAGCGCTTATTTGGAAGCCAGCCTATGGGAGCCATGTAACGATATAACAATTTAGACATATAACAATTTAACCATCATCCTTTGCCCCGCATCCTTGCCATCGACTACGGCACCAAACGCACCGGCCTGGCCGTGACCGACCCCCTGCAGATCATCGCCAGCGGGCTGGACACCGTAGCCACTCAGGAACTGGAGGAATACCTGAAGCAGTACCTGGAGCAGGAGGAGGTGGAAACCATCGTCGTCGGAGAGCCTCTGTACCCCGATGGCAAACCGGCGCAGATCCACCACCTGGTCGTCGGTTTTGTGAGAAAGTTGAAAAAACTTTTTCCCGATATTGAAGTTGTTACTCATGATGAGCGTTACACATCCGAGGAGGCCAGGCAGGTTATTCTTCAAAGCGGCGCCAGGAAGAAAAAGCGGCGCGAGAAGGGCCTGGTCGACAAGGTGAGCGCCGCATTGATATTGCAGGACTATCTTGAAACCAAAAGTAGCTAAAAACGAGCGATGTTATTACCGATATACGCATACGGGCAGCCGGTACTTAAAAAGAAGGCGGAAGATATCACTCCGGAACTCCCCGGCCTTGAGGAATTTATCGAGAACATGTGGGAGACGATGTACCACGCCGAAGGAGTGGGGCTCGCCGCTCCTCAGGTCGGCAAATCCATCCGGCTCTTCGTTGTCGACACCATCCAGATCATGGAAGAAGGCAAAGAAGATGAAGGCATCAAAAAGGTATTCATCAATGCCCATAAGGTTGAAGAAGCCGGCAACCCCTGGACCTACGAAGAGGGCTGCCTCAGCATCCCCGACGTTCGCGGCGATGTGGACCGCCCGCCCCAGCTCCGCCTCCGCTATCTGGACGAAAATTTCGAAGAACACGAGGAGGTTTTCACCGGCATCAACGCCCGTGTCATCCAGCACGAATACGACCATATCGACGGCATCCTCTTCACCGAACACCTCAAGCCGATCAAACGCCGCCTGGTGCGCCGCAAGCTGGAGGACATCAAGAAAGGAAACGTGAAGGTGGAGTATAAGATGAAGTTTGCGGCCGGAAGGTGATCATTGGTGTATTGGTGCATTCATGTATTTGTCCATTGGTTCATTCGTTGGCACAGACACATACACGAATGCACCAATGTACGAATGCACGAATACAAACCCCTCATTTCCTCCCAAAATCCGCCGGTATCTCTCCCCACCGTTCCGTATCCCACTTAAGGATTGGGTTATCCCAGGTATTGTTCTTCAGCCAGGCCTCGGCCCGGGCGATGAGTTCCCAGATCAGTTTGGCCTGGGCGGTGCGTTTCAGCTGGGTATTGGCCTTTTTCCTTCTCACCCAGCTCATGGCCGTTTTCGAGTCGGTGTAGATGGGGGTGCTTTTGCCCTGCTGTTTAAAGAGGGCCAGCGCATGGACGATAGCGAGGAACTCCCCGATATTATTGGTACCGATGCTGAATTTCTTGTGGAAGATCTGCGCTCCGGTCTGGGTATCCACCCCCTGGTATTCCATCACGCCCGGGTTGCCGCTACAGGCGGCGTCTACGCTGATGCTGTCCCAGACGATCTCTTTTCGGGCCTCTTCTGAGACGGCCGGTTTGGGCTTCGCCTTGCCGGGGCTGCGGGCGCTGATGTGCTCGTCGAAGCTGCCGCGGAATGCCTCGACGGCCTCCTCCCGGGAGGTGAAGGCCTTGTATTTGGCGCCGGGATAGCCCTTGATCTGCAGCTGGCAGTCTGTCCAGTTATCGTAAACGCCGGGGTTGTTGCCTTCCCAGACGACGTAGTATTTTTTCTTTTTGGCCATATTGACGGTTGAGGGTTGTTGGTTGTTGGTTGTTGGTTGTTGGTTTGCGAAAGCGTGCATTTCTTTCCCGGCCATGGAAGCAGGGCACAACGAACATCCGGCAACAAACAACATTTATCAATGGCGGGAAAATAGTCAATCCTTACCAGTATCGAAGTTTCTGGACAAGATTTTTCCCTCCCCTTCACACCAAAAGCGTTTAAAATATAATCTATACCTTTGCGGAAAAGAGGCAAAAGGAATGCGCTTGATCGATACCCATACCCACATTTACCTGGAACAATTCGACGAAGACCGCGAAGAGATGATACAGCGGGCGCTGGACAGCGGCGTGGAACAATTCTTCCTGCCCAATATCGACAGCTCCTCGATCGCGCGAATGCTGGAAATGGAAGAAGCCTGGCCCGGACGCTGCTTTGCCATGATGGGGCTTCACCCCTGTTCGGTAAAAGAAAATTTTGAAGAGGAACTGGCCATTGTCCGCGACTGGCTGGACGAGCGGCCGTTCTGCGCCGTCGGGGAGATCGGGATCGACCTGTACTGGGACAAGTCCTTTTTCGAACAGCAGAAAGAGGCCTTCCTCCTGCAGGCGGAATGGGCCAAGGAACTGGGCATCCCCATCGTAATCCATTCGCGGGAGGCCACCGACATCCTCATAGAACTGGCCGGGCAAGCCAAGGACGAGCGCCTGTCCGGTGTTTTTCATTGTTTTTCCGGAACCGAAGATCAGGCCCGGCGCATTATAGAACTGGGTTTTTACCTCGGGATCGGAGGAGTAGTGACCTTCAAGAACGCCGGGCTGGACAAGGTGATGGAAAATATCGGGCTGGAGCACGTCGTGCTGGAGACCGACTCCCCCTACCTGGCGCCGGCGCCCCGGCGGGGCAAACGCAACGAGAGCGCCTATGTACGCCTGGTTGCCGAAAAACTGGCGGCCATAAAGGGGGTATCTTTCCGTGAAGTGGCGGAAGTGACGACAAAAAAT
This sequence comes from uncultured Phaeodactylibacter sp., assembly GCA_964418125.1. Lineage (GTDB taxonomy): Bacteria > Bacteroidota > Bacteroidia > Chitinophagales > Saprospiraceae > JACJXW01. Next base: position 3,659 of record CAYQKY010000298.1, on the reverse strand, counting down.
GCCGAACGGCTATTCCCTGCCGCTACCCCCGTAAAGGGTTTAGCCCCCGAGGATTAAGGGCTTGCCGGCTATTATATTATGGACAGGGAGCCGCTATACTGCGGTTCAAAATTTTGATATGTTCCATCTTTTTACAATTTTTGTGTTGTTCTGCATTGGCAAAAAGTTCTTAATAACTATATTTGCTCAGGGCGAGCAATCCTGAACATCCTTTACCATGCTCGCCACAGGCTTCATAAGGACCGGAGAGGTGCTCGAGTGGCTTAAGAGGCACGCCTGGAAAGCGTGTATACCCCAAAAGGGTATCGAGGGTTCGAATCCCTCTCTCTCCGCTAAACCAACTTAGTGTACAACTAAACTTTCAAAAACAATCGTAAAACCGTATTGACTATGCGAAAATTAATAGCAATGCTGCTGGTTTTTGGCCTGGCAGTATACTCCGGCAATTTCGTATATGCGCAGGATGCAGAAGGTGGTGACCAGGAAGGTACCGAACAAATGGAGGCTGATACCATGGCCGCAGAGGAAGAGGCTGCCCCGGCTGAAGAGCCAGAGCAGGAAGCCGCTCCCGCCGCCGAAGAAGAAGGTGCTGGTGAGCCGCAAAGTGGCTATCAGGTACTGAAGAAGTACTTCATCGATGGTGACTGGCGCTTCATGAGCTTCGTTCTGGTCTGTTTGATCCTCGGCCTGGCATTCTGTATCGAGCGAATCATCACGCTCAACATCGCAACCACGAATACTGACAAGCTGTTGTCCCGGATCGATGAGAAACTCAAGTCTGGTGATGTACAGGGCGCCATGGAGGTCTGCAAGTCCACTCAGGGCCCAACCGCCAGCATCCTGTACGAAGGATTGAAAAACGCTGACGACGGCCCGGAAGCCGTAGAAAAGGCTATTGTTTCGTATGGCAGCGTACAGATGGGCCTTCTGGAAAAAGGCCTGGTATGGATCTCTCTTTTCATCGCCATTGCCCCGATGCTCGGCTTCATGGGTACGGTAATCGGTATGATCCAGGCCTTCGACCGCATTGAAGCAGTCGGCGACCTTTCACCCTCGGTTGTTGCCGGCGGTATTAAGGTGGCCCTGCTGACCACGGTATTCGGCCTCATCGTAGCCATCATCCTGCAGATCTTCTACAACTACATCGTCAGCAAGATCGACGGGATCGTCAACAAAATGGAAGACGCTTCCATCGCTCTGGTCGACATCATGGCTGCGAACGACATTTTTAAGAAATAAGAGAAATCAATACCGCTATGTATTATAAATTCTTAACCAAACACGGCCAAGCGCTGGCCTTCGGGTTAGGTGTATTGATAACCGTTATCTTCCTGGGGATGGTGCTCTCCGGCGTAGGGGAGTTTTCTGCTCTCCCGGAAGAAGAGCAGGATCAGACGTCCATTTTCAACTTCGGGTTGGCCGGAGCGATCGCTCTGGCGGCCATCGCCGCTTTGGCCATGCTGGCCTTCGGCCTGTTCCAAATGGTCAGCAACTTCAGAAGCTCCCTCAAAGGGATCATCGGCTTCGCCATCCTGCTGGTTATCTTCTTCGTCACCTACTCTACCGCCAGTGGCGAGCCAACGCCTTTCATTCAGGGGGCAATCGATAAATTTGAAGAAGGGGGCGCCGTGTTTACGTCCAACAACCTCAAATTTATCAGCGGTGGCATTTCCACTGCTGTCGCCCTGGTGGCCATCGCCGCTGCAGCTTTCATTTTTGCAGAGATCCGTAACTTATTTAAATAATAGAGGCATATGGCAAAGACGAGCGCTAGAGATCGGATGACCAATGAGATCAATGCAGGCTCGATGGCCGACATTGCCTTCCTGCTGCTGATCTTCTTCCTTGTTACCACGACTATCGTGGAAGACAAGGGTATTACCGTTAAACTTCCTCCCTGGTCGGAAGAGGAACCCGACATCACAAGGCTGAAAGAGCGTAACGTTTTCTCCGTCCTTGTGAATGCCCAGGACCAACTCCTCGTCCGGGGTGAAGTCATGGATGTTGACCGCCTTCGCGAGCAGGCCAAGATCTTCATCGCCAACCCCTACAACCGGCCCGATATGGCGGAAAGGCCAACCAAGGCCATCATCTCCCTGAAGAATGACCGCGGTACGAGCTACAACGCCTATCTGGAAGTTTACAACGAACTAAAAGCTGCTTACAACGAACTGTGGGATGAAATGAGCCAGCGAAAATACGGCATTCCCTACAGCGAAGATATGCCCTTCGCTTATAAGAAGGCTATTCGCGACGAGATCCCATTCGTACTCTCGGAAGCTGAACCGACAGCATTCGGCGAAGAATAAACGGTGATGCCCTGACGCACCAGGTGCCGTCAGGGCATCCTCCCCTGCTTTCCCGCCGGGGCCGGTCGAAAAACTGCCGCTTATTCCTTCAACGAACACTCCTCCCGGAGGAGACTAAAAATGAATCATCATGTCTAAATTTTCTAAAAAAAGAGGTAAGGCCTCTCCCGCTATATCCACTGCTTCGCTTCCGGACATCATCTTCATGCTCCTGTTCTTCTTCATGGTGGTTACCGTACTCCGGGATGCAGAGCTCAAGGTGAAAGTGACGACGCCTTACGCTACAGAACTGACCAAACTGGAAGAGAAGTCGCTGGTCAACTATCTGTATATCGGCCGGCCGCTCCAGAAGTATCAGGCACTCTACGGCACCAAGCCGCGCCTGCAACTCGGAGATAAGTTTGCGACCATCGCCGACATTCCCCTCTTCCTGGAGAAACACAAGATCAAAGTGCCGGAATCCCGGCACGGACAGATCACCTCTTCTCTCCGGGTAGACGGCGAAGTGACCATGGGGATCGTCCAGGATGTAAAAACCCAGCTCCGGAAATCCGGCCAGCTGAAGGTAAACTACTCCGCCAAGAAAAGGCCGACAAAAGGCAGAAGATAAGATAAGCCATTTCTTTCCTGCGGCCTTCCCACTCCGGGAAGGAGAAAAAGTGACACTTTCTGGAAAGTGTCACTTTTTTTTTCGGACGGGCTGCTTTGAAGTGTCCCGTAAGCGAGTCCCTACCCCCTCATTTTCCATCCGATCAACGCAGGCGGTCCATGGAACGGACCAACTTTTCATCCTTGCTGATAAACCGGTAAGCCAGCAGGGCCAGGATCATGGCAGCAACAGGCAGGTAAGCTCCAATGCCGTCATTGATCGTACGCTCGCCTACATCCTGGCTGTTCTGCATAAAGAAAAGTACCCCCAGCACCACCCCTATAAAATTGGCGATAATGGCAAAAATGCTCATCCGCATTTGCAACAGGCGGTTGCGGAAAAGAAAGATCGCAACGAGCGCCAATACCCCTCCCAGGCCGAAAAGCACCATCAGTGCAACCTGGTCCTGAACGTTGTAAGCGGCATCGGCAAACAACATAGACCCTTCCACCGGCTGTGGCGTGGTAGCGAAAGGGACGCCATACAAGGCCAGAGAAGCTGCTCCGGCCAGCAATAAAAAGATCGATTGAATGCGTTGTAGCATAATTCTGTTTTTGATTCGGCAATGGCCGTAAATTTAGAAAATTTCCCCGCGATTTGGCGGCGCTGGTATTCGTGATCCGTTGATCCGTGATTCGTTGATCCGTGATTCGTTGATTCGTTGATTCGTGATTCGTTGATTCGTGATTCGTTGATTCGTG
>CAYQKY010000297.1:0-7152 GCA_964418125.1 uncultured Phaeodactylibacter sp. | reverse complement strand
TTGATTCAGTAAGTTTATTCATCCGAGTACCGGGGACAAATCGCAACTGCGCCCTCGCCTCCTATATTCAATTCATGTGCGGTGGTGTTGCCAATCGGAGTTATTCGCTTTTTTTCAGGCTTTCTATTTTCATTCTGGCGTGTTCGTTCCCTGGATGGAGTTGAAGAGATTTTTTGTAATTGCTGACTGCATTTTCCTTATCTCCCAGCGCTTCATAGGCCTCTCCCAGGCTATCATAGGCATTAAATGAATCCGGGAAGTTTTCTGTATTCAGGATAAAGAATGCCAATGCCCTGGATTGTTCGCTTTCATTTTTGCTTCGCAGCAGGTTATAGCCTATTCGGTTCACAAGGTACTCCGGGGGGCTGAAATCCCAGGAAAGCCGCCGGGAAAGCGATTGGAAATGTTGAATCAGCTGCTCTTTACTGTCAATATCCCGATAGTAAACCCCATAGCCTTCAAAAATGGCTGAAATCCCATTATAGAAAGCAATTGGGGGGACAGAGCCGTGGTTTTCACCTTCGAAGTATTCCAGTTTGGCGGGAAACTCACCTTCACATTTACTATTCAACGCCTCGTATAACCTTACATGGCGATCCCGGTTTCTGATGTTTCTTTTTCCCCAATTGGCCGTCGCGATGTAAATAAACCTATTAAAAGAATTTACCGTCACGGCCTCTAACTTTTTGTCCATGGTTTCTGCATCCCATGTGCCGAAGCTGGGGTCAACAGCGATGAATGCGTTGAAAAGCGTCTCTTCTTTCATATAGGCATGAGTAGCCAGCAGGCCACCTAAAGAATGTCCAAAAAGTATTCGATAAGGTTCTGTTCTATACTGCTGATCCAACTCAGGAATGAGTTCATCTTCCAGAAAGCTGAGAAAGCTATCCCCTCCGCCGGAATCATTTTCCCGCTTTGTAATAATTTTGTCAGGGGTAAAGTCTCTGCGCCGGTTGACATTTTGAACCGCTACTACGATCATTTCCGGAATTCTCGTGTTCCCATTGTATCCGGCGCTCATATAGTTTACCATACCTGTTACCGGCCTGAAATGGGCATTTCCATCAAGTACGATAAGCACGGGATATCGCTTATAGGAGGAGGCTTCGTTGCTGTAAGATTCAGGAAGGCCTACCCAATATTCTCTATCTTCATTCAAAATATCGGAGTGGAGTATCTGTTTCTCGCCGATGACAACCGGCTCGGCATTTTGTGAGCTTACCTGATTAATCCCGATCAGGAAAAAAAGTAGGACAATGATATTTGGTTCTTTGACAAATCCTGTGATCGAGAGACAGTTCCTCGTGCGAACCCCCTGCTCCTTCTTGTCGCATGGCTTCCGCACGAGGAACTGTCCACAGAATTTGTCAAAGAAGGTGATGTTTTTACTCATTTTGTTGTTCCTTTTCAGTTTATTTTAAACTTCTCAAAAGCCTTACCATTCTGGGTGTTCTTTTGAAGAATAATGCCTGCAGTTCTATTCCTGCAACAAGGCCAACCAATTCAGATAATTATCACTATTGATCACCTCAAATGTACTATCTGTATATGCTTTTTTCCATGCTACTGGTTCTTTTGCTCTTTTCTTGGGATTCCATTTAAACTCATAAGCGTGTAATACCCCGCCTCTATCTTCTATCCAATCTATTTCTTGTTGGTCATACGTCCTCCAAAAGTAATTGTATACCAGCATTCGGTTGTATTTCTGAAACTTTATTCTTTCACTTATGATGTAGTTTTCCCATAATGGCCCAATATCGTTTCTCAGCTCAATCGGGTTCATGTTGCCGATTAAAATGTTCCTCAATCCATTATCATAGAAATACCACTTCTTTCCTTTGGCTATTTCTTTTCTTAGATTTCTACTGAAGGCGGTAACGGAATGGAGGACATAGACTTTTGACAATAAGTCTAAATACCTCTCTACGGTATTCTTACTCATCGATAATTGTCGCCCTATCTCATTGTAGGAGATCTCACTTCCTATTTGAAACGCTATTAACCTCAGTAAGCTTAAAATTTTGTCGGAATTCCTGATGTTCTCAAATTCAAGTATGTCTTTTAATAGGTAAGCATTTACTAGATCCTGAAGGTATTCTCTTTTTTCATCCTCATCAGGGATCTGCAATAATTCAGGATAATTTCCGTACACCAGACGCTGCTTTAGATTGGCCATCCTTTGAATGTCATCTTCCACTTGGCCCAATTCTGCTTCTGATAAGGCAAATAGATTGAAGGTCTTTTTTCGTCCGGTTAATGGTTCGCCAGTGTATTTATTGATATCAAATGCCGAAGATCCCGTCGCTAATATCCTTATCCCTTCGATCTCATCCACCATCAACTTTAAAATACGCCCCACTTCCGGTATTTTCTGGGCCTCATCAATGATCAAAATCCTTTTACTCCCTAATACATTCAGATAATGCTGTTTACTTCTATGCTCTATCCTTTTTCTGACATCCACATCCTCCCCGTTCAATAACAAGTAGGGTTCCTCTAACCTCTCTATTATTTGTCGGATCAATACCGTTTTCCCAACTCGCCTTGGCCCTAGAAGAATGACCACTTTATTCGGCGCCAAACTCTTTATGACCTGGTTTTCAATACTTCTTGTGAGGATGGTCTCCATCAGATATGATTATTTGCTAAATTTGGTCATATTGCTGACTAAATTTAGCTAAATTTAGTCAGAATGTCAATTGTAGAGGGTTTACTGGACTTTGGACGTGCAACCAATTTAAGTCGGAAGTGCGAAGTCGGAAGTCGGAATAGGGCTCTAAATGGGCGCAAAACGCCTGCTTTTCCGACTTCCGACTTCCGATTTCCGCCTTCGACGCCGGAACGTCCAAAGTCCAGAGAGGGTTTAGAAGCTGTTTAAATTTAACATTTCGGGCTAAACTTTACCCTGCAGCGGTAGCAGCCCCTTCACGTCGTGATACTGCAACGCCAGAGCGATACACCTTGTCATACTCCGTTGTCAAAGGTAACCATCCACAAGTCGCCGTTATCGCCGGTAGTCATTGACAAAAAATACAGGGCTTCTTCTGCTTTGTCCGCTATTCCGGTTTCCCGCTGGTAGTTGATCGGGCTGAGCCCCGCGCTTTCTGTACTATCGGGCAGTATCCTGTATTTGTAGCTGGGATTGCAGATCCAGAAATATCCGTCTGTATCTTCTATGATCGAACGAATGCCGAAAGCGCCGCCCGAGGGTGTTTCCGTCAGGTGGTGTTCATACATCCAGCTCACTTTTTTCCCGTCGAAGCGATACAGGCCGAGGCTGGATGTGCCGAACCACATATTGCCGCCCCTGTCCCTATAGATGGAGTAAATGCCGTAGGGGTCGTAGGAAATATTTGGGTATTTGGCGCGGAATTCCTCTTCCATCTCGTTTTTCGGAAATTTCAGATGATACAGATCTTTTCCGTCAAACCGATACGGCCCATTGCTATTCCAACCCATCCTGAACCAAAGATCGTCAGGCGCCGATGTCCATTTGCCATCCCTTTCGGTTACCGCTAATGTCGTGAATTGCCGCCCGTCAAACCGGCATACGCCGTCCGGTGTATCAAAATAGATGATACCCGCGCTGTCTTCCTGAGCGCTCAAAACCGGCCAGCCGCAAAGCCCGTCTTCCGAAGTGAAAAGGAGGAGGCCTTTGCCATCGTATCTATAAACGCCTTTGTCCTTACTGCCGAACCAGTAGTTGTCGTGCCTGTCCTGAAAGATAAGGTTGGCTTTGGGGCCGAGTTCGGTGACGGCCCTGCCGGCCGCCTCTTGTTCAGGTTGTGTTGCAGTAGTATCGGTGCGGCCCTGCCCTTTGCAGGCGGAACATGCTAGTAACAGGCTGAGCAGGAGGGATGGGATAAGTGGGGTGTTGATCAATGTCATTTTGGGTTATTCGGGTTGTTTTTGGGTTAAAGGTTTAATTAATTTCGTAAGCATAAACCTTAATGCTTTAGAGGTATAGGATTTGTCATTAAATGTACCTATGACATAAGCCTCAGTTTGCGGGTGGAAGAACATAAATTGGACTCAATGATTTCTTGTACCGTAGATATCTCTTTCACTCTTAAATGTTCGATTAAAAATTGTTGATGTACAGGTTATTTCCTGAATGCTCTGTAATATATGTATTTAGATAGAAAGACTGGAGCGCTAAACACATACTTCACACTGCGTGTACGGGGCAGGCTATTTTGGCTGTAAAATCCTTAATTTTGGGTTGAAAATCAAGCCATGCGTTTCTCCGGACCTGCCTTTCAAGTTGTCGTTCTTGTGTTTTGCCTGCTCTGGGCCGGGCTGCCTGCAGCTGCCTCCAACAGTGAAGGCCGGGCCTTAATGGAACAGGCGGAGGCCCGGCTGGAAAAAGGCGCCCATCAGCAGGCGCTGGATATTTTCCAGCGGGCCAGGGCGGCGTTTGAAGCCGAGAAGGACAAGGAGGGCGTGGCCGAGGCGCTCCGGCAGATCGCCTACGCCCAGGTTTCCCTGCGCGATATTCCGGCGGCGCTGGAGAGCTATAAACAGGCGGTAGCTTTTGCCAGGGATTCCGGGCTGAAGGAAGCCTACCGGAAGGCCTCCGATGCACTGGCCACGACCTATTTCCTCACGGGCCGCCTGAAAGAGGCCCTACCCCTGCTGGAGGAGAGCCTGGCCATTGCCGAAGCCGAGGGCGGCCGGAAAAAATATTCCACCCTGCTGGTGCAATTGGGCTATATCTATTTTCAGCAGGGGGCGCTCGACACCGCCCGGGTGCTCCTCGATGACGCCCTGGCCATCAAGGAAGAGATCGGCGATGTCAAGGGGCAGGCCATGGCGCTGAGTTACCTGGGGGTTTTTTACTATCGCCTGGGCGATTACGAGCGCACCCTCGATTATTACCTGCAGAGCATCCGCTGCGAGGAAGCACTTGGCGATTCCGCCAACGTGGCGCTGATGCTCAAAAACATCTCCAATGTTTTTATCGACCTGGAAGACTGGGACAAAGCGGCCGGCTACGCACAGCGGTCCTATGATCAGGCGGATCGCCTGGGCCTGAAGCGCTATAAGGCGGAGGCCCTCAGCAACCTGGCCCTGCTGAGCCTGAAGGAGGGCGCATGGCGGGAGGCGCTGGCCCGGTACCAGGAGGTGGTGGACATTTACCGCGCCAGCGAAAATAAGCTGCACCTGGCGGACAACCTGCTCCGTATGGGGCACATTTACCTGGATCAGGGCTTTGGAGAGCAGGCCGAAGCCGCCTTCCGGGAGGCCGAGAGGACGGCCGCCGAAGTGGGCAGGCAGGACAACCTCATGGATGTACGCCTGGCCTTCGGGCAGCTGTTCCTCCGGAAAGGCCAGTACCAGCCGGCCCTCGCTCAACTGGAGAAAGCGGAAGCGATCGGCCGGGCCAACGGCTTCCGCCCCAAGCTGGAATCCGCCCTCCAACTGCTGGCACAGGCTCACAAGGCCGCCGGCGACTACCGGCGGTCACTGGAATACCACGAAGCGTACTCGGCCCTGCACGACAGCCTCAACAACGAAAAACAACTGGACAGGGTGCAGGAAATGGAAACCCGCTACCAGGTGGCCACTAAGGAAAAACAGATCCGCCTGCTCAACGCCGAGAACGAGCTGCAGGCCCTGCGCCTCCGGCAGTCGCGCCGCAGCATCTGGTTCCTGGCCATCCTGCTGGCGGCGGGCCTGGCCGGGGCCCTGCTCGCCCTGTACGCCTACCGCACCAAGCGGCGCGCCAACCGAGAGCTGGCGGAAAAGAATGCGGCCATTTCCAGTGCCCTGCAGGAAAAAGAGGTGCTGCTGCGCGAGATCCACCACCGGGTGAAGAACAACCTGCAGGTCATCTCGGGCCTGCTGAAGCTGCAGTCGGCCCATCTGGAAGACCCCAATGCCCTGGCCGCCCTGGCCGAAGGCCGCAGCCGCGTACAGTCGATGGCCCTCATCCATCAGAACCTCTACCAGGAGGACAACCTGACCGGCATCTATGCCGCCGATTATGTGCCGAGATTGATCGAAACGCTTTTCCATTCCTACAACATCAGCGACAGCCGCATCGAGTTGTCGACCGACATCGCACCTCTGCGGTTGGATGTGGACACGGCCATCCCGCTGGGGCTCATCCTCAACGAACTCATTTCCAACGCCCTCAAACACGCCTTCCCGGAAGGGCGCGCCGGCCGCCTGCAAGTAGCCCTCAAAGAAGAAAGCGGCCGGCTGCAGGCCCTGGTGCAGGACGATGGGGTGGGAATGCCGCCGCCGGGCTCGCAAAACCGCCAATCCTTTGGCTTCCAGCTCATCGAAATGCTGGCGGAAAAACTTCAGGCTCAGCTTTCCATCCAACCCGGCCCCGGCGCCTCCGTTGTGTTGAGCATCAAAAACTACAAACTCGTATGAGCGCCATTCGGATACTTATCGTGGAGGACGAGCCGCTGATCGCCGCCGAAGTGGCTGCCTGCCTTGGCCAGGCGGATTACGAGGTGTGCGGGAAAGCCTACAGCCTGGCCACCGCCCGGGCCCTGCTGGACAGCCGGCAGCCCGATGCCGTTATTCTCGACATTAACCTGGAGGGCGGGATGGAAGGGATCGAACTGGCGGCATACATCCACCAGCACTGCCACATCCCTTTTCTCTTCCTCACCGCCTACGCCAGCCCCGAGGTGCTGGATGCCGCCAAGGTCACCGAGCCCGCCGGGTTCATCGTCAAGCCGTTCACCGAAAAGGGGCTGCTGGCCAGCCTGGAGGTCGGCCTGTACAATTACGCCCAGCGCCGCAAAACCAGCCTGCCGCCCCTGTACCCGGAGGCCATCAACCGCCACCTCCGCGCTCCCCTTACCAGGCGGGAATTCGATCTCCTGGCCCTCCTCTGGGAAGGCTACACCAACCAGCAGATGGCCGAGCGCCTGTTCGTCTCCGTCAATACCGTCAAAACCCACCTCAAAAACCTGTACCTCAAGCTGGAGGTGAACAGCCGCACCGCCGCCATCGCCCGGGCACAGGCGTTGATGGCGAGATAGGCCGAAGGTAAGTGTAGTATAACACAACCTGCTTTGGTAGTAGAGTATAGGGGGCTTTATTCATGGGGGCGGGGTAGGTGGTTATATGGCTATATGGTTATGCGAATCCAGGGCTAAATGGCCTGTCAACGGCCCAGCGGGCCGCAAT
>CAYQKY010000296.1:0-7158 GCA_964418125.1 uncultured Phaeodactylibacter sp. | reverse complement strand
CAACATCAGCGGCCGCCCCGCCACCAATACATCGGTGGAGTGGATGCCCGCCGATTGGTTGCTGCTCGGTGAGGCCGGATACGCGCAGCAATCGCCGGACCTGTCTCCCATCCTCCAGGAGATCGTCAACCGGAACGGCTACACGCCTGCCAGCTCGGTCGCCATTATGATCGACGGCATTGGGAGGCGGTCGGCATGGGCCTTTGACGGCTCCGCCGCCCTGGCGCCGGAGCTGTGCGTCGAATACATCGCTCCCGGCAATGCACGGCCGGCGCCCGGTAGTGGCGCCCCGGTTGTGGACAATTGGGAAGAAGAGGAGGAAGAATTCGCCCGGGAGGCGACACAGGCAGCCCTGCCGGCTGTAGATGGGCTATCCGTTTATCCCAATCCGGCAACCGACCGGTTGGTGCTGGCCTTCAACAGCATCTTCGAAGGCCCGGCAAGGATACAGGCCGTAAACATGAGCGGAAAGGTAGTGCTTTGGGAAGAGCAGGACATTCACCGGGGCAGGAATGTCATCAGCCTGGAAGAGCTCTCCCTGCCGGATGGCATCTATGCCCTGCAGCTTATTGCCGGAGGGGCAGTACAATCTGGTAAGTTCATTATCATGAAAGAGTAAAATGCCTCTGCCCTTCATAAAACATTGAGAGGCTATCCAGGCTCCGCTGTGTGGAAACACCGGCGGAGTTTTTTTTTGAATTCTCCCCTGCTTTAGAAACCCTGCGGCACCTTTTTCCCGTATAAGGGAAGAAGAAAATGCCTCAGCAACCAGCCTGCACAAAAAAAACTAAATCAATGGCTTTCTACCCCGATCAAAGTAAAAGCCGCCCGATAGCGGCTCTCTTGTTGTTTATTGCCAGGCTTCCGGAAATAGGCCTGCTGATATTGATGCTGTCGTTAATATCCTGCAGTGAAGCCGTCGGCGGGACCTATTACGTAGACCCCGAAAACGGAAGCGACCGGTACGACGGACTGGCGCCTGCTTACCAGGGAGGCAATTCCGGCCCCTGGAAAACCATATCCAAGGTCAACAGAGTGGAATTTCTGCCGGGCGACAGCATTCTCTTCAAAAAAGGAGGAGTTTGGACAGACGGCCCGCTGGAGCCGCGCAACGGAGGCATTCCCGGCGGGGTTGCCACCATTCAGGACAGCGTGGTCGGCCAGCCTATCAGCTTCCAGCTGGTTGACCCGCAAAACCACAACTGCATCTACTTCGGATCCTACGGCCAAGGCCGGAACAAACCCAAGATCGACTGCCAGGGGGGGAGGGGGATCGTCCTGCTTCACAACTACATCATCGTGGAGGGCCTTCATATCGACAACGGGGGAAACAATATGCTGTGGCTGGGAAGAGAAAACGGCAATTCCTGGATCATCATCAAAGACGTGGATGTCACCAATTGCTCCGGAAATGCCGTCCGGTCCAGTTACGGAGGCGGGAATTTTTGGCTGAAAGGCCTTTACATTTATAACTACGGCGTAAACGGCATCCTGCTGAACGGGTCGCCGAACAATAAACTACGGGGCGTGCTGGTGGAAGACTGCTGGGTGGAAAACCCGGAAGTGCTCGAACTGGAAGACGCCATCACCTGCCACCGGGATTCGGAGGAGAACGACCTGTCCGGCAACATCATCATCCGCAACAATACTACCCTCCGGGCCGGTGAAGACGGGATAGACATTACCACCGGCTCGAATATCCTCCTGGAGGGCAACCGGCTCATGTATTCCCATGCGGGCGGCATTTACGTCAATTACGATTGGGTGAACACTGTTGAAGTGAGGGGTAATTTCCTGTACTCCAACTCGATCAGCCAGGGCTACGGCGACCTGACCATTCGCTCGCCCCGGGTGCGCGCCGTCAATAATATCGTGGCCGGAAACGGCCATCACTCCGTGCTGGTCGGCAATACCGAAGAGGCCCAGTTCTGGAATAACGTGATCGCACCGGGAAACCGTACCGGCAACCTTATCTGGCTGAGAGAAGGCATCAGCGGGGTAGAATTCAGGAACAATATTTTCGACTTCAGCAACACCAGCCAGGAAATTGATGGGGAACTCACCCCCAATATCGTTTTCGACAACAATTGTTATTATGGCGTTTCCCCCGAACAGGAAGTGTTCAACAATTTCACTTTTGAAGGCATGCGCAATGCAAACCCCCGGTTTGAACCTAATGGCATTTGGGCCGACCCCCGGTTCCTTCATCCCGACAAAAATGAGCCCGAATATTTCAGGATTTCATGGTTCAGTTCCTGCCGGGATGCAGGGGTAAACCTTCCCGTGAAAACCGACTTCTGGAAGACTCCCCGCCCCCAGGAAAACGGGAATGACATGGGCGCACACGAAGTAATCCACAAGGCCATAAGTTTGCCGTCATCCATTGAAGGGCGGGCATGGTTTGACAAAAACGGCAACTGCGCCCGCGACGCCAATGAGCCCGGCATAGCCCGGCTGATCGTCAACCTTTATGATAATGACGGCAAATTCTTCGCCATGGAATATACGGACGCGGACGGAAATTTCCGGTTCAACGGCCTGCCTGGCGGGGATTACACCCTCGGCGCCGCTTCCTCCGGTTTCAACACCGGCCAGCCCCTCGAAGGTATGGCGGCCGCCTGTACGCAAAGCGAGGATGCCCGCCGGATAAGGCTCGGGCAGGGAGCTAAAGCTTCCGGCCAGAACCTGGCTTTCATCACTTCGGGTACACCCGCCGTCGAATTGGAAAGCTTTACCGTAGAGGAAGGAGAAGGTACCGTCCGCCTCAACTGGACAACCTCGCGGGAAGATGGCCTCGGCTTCTTCGAGATCGAGCGCTCGGATGACGGCAGAGAGTTTTTCCTCAAAGGGCATTCCAAAGCGTTGGGCAGCGCCGGCAGCCCGTCCCGGAGTTACCATTTCCTCGATGAGGGCCCTCCCGAGAAACTTACCTACTACCGCCTGAAAATGGTACGAAAAGACGGCAGTTACTCATACAGCGAATGGAAGCCGGCCAACATGGCCGGAGTCAGGGGCGCCATACAGCTGTCTCCCAACCCTTTCTCCGACGTACTGAACATAACCCTGGAAGAAGGGGTTTCCGCCGATAAAGTATGGTTGATCACCCCTGATGGCAAAGAGGTTTTTGTACAATCCCTCAAAGATGATCGGGATTTTTCGCTCAACCTCAGTTCCCTGCCCAAAGGCCCTTATTATCTGATCGTCCGGCGGGACAGGGAGAGTAATGACAAGACGGCTTTTCCGGTGGTGAAGGAGTGATGGGAGGAGGGATGGAAGTTAGTAGTCGGACAGTATTAATTTAAGTACAAACCTGGGCTCAAGTCGGAGCACAATAGAAAATTGCGCCCCGACAGTGCCCTCTCGGGCGCCAATTTATTCCATCAGTCGCTTCGCTCGTGTCCCATTGGCGCGCGAGTTTTCTAAACTTAACTTAATCTAAATATGTCCGGCTACTTATCCACCATGAATCTCCCTCCCTGCCACCTCCATTCTTCATGCTTTCTACCCTACCCTACCGCCACCGGTTTCTGCGGAGGCCCGTTCCGGTAAGGGCTGGCGGCCTCTTCCGGCAGGTGCTCCAGAGAGCCCACCTGCAGGTAATCCCCCATGGTAGTGCCGGTACATTCTGAGTCGATGTTTATGGCGCCTCTGAAGTTCCGGACATCTCCCAGGTGCACCGTCCGGAAATCGATGCTGAAACGGGTTTTGCCCGTCTGGTTCGGCACGGAGGAATGGAGGTGGGCGGCGGAAAATATCAGCAGGCCGCCCGGAGGCGTCACGATCCGGACCTGCGGGTCGGGTTCTATGGGTTCTTCCGGCTTAGGCTGCTTGCGCGTATCCTTTCTGATGTGTTTGGCAGCCTCTTTACGGCTGGTTGCTGACCACTGCTGATAGTTGTATTCCCGGGACCCGTTGCGGACCGGCCGGCTGAAGTAATGGGGGTGGAAGGCCATCACGTTTCCGGACTCCACCTCGTAAATGGGTAACCACCAGTTGATCTGGCACATGGGCGCCGAGTACCAGGTGTCCCGGTGAGGATGGAAAGCATAGGCAATTCCGGACGTAAGATAATCATCGCTGGTAGAGGAGCGCATGCGGGGCACGTCGAAGTAGGTCAACTCAGGGTCACAACCCCGTTCCTGCAGGATGGCCTGCAGGAATTCCTTGGAGCGCGGATGGTGGATAAAGGCCGGCTTGAGGCGGGAAAGCACGGCGGCATATTCCTCGACCGGCATGTGATACTGGGCGGTGACGGGGTCCAGGCCGCCAAAGGCCTCTTCAATCATCTCCCGGGCGAACCGGATGAAGCCCAGGGTAGCATCCGTAGGCGCATATACAAAAAGCTGCCCCTGATAAATTTCTTCTCGTCTCTGGCCATCAGAAGCAGGTGAGTCATAAAAAATGGCATTCATATCACTTGGGATTTAAATTTCAGGCTGAATGGGAGCCAGCAGCCCTGCATCTATGAGCATCCGGCTCACCTGATGGATCAGGGCGAAGGGGTAACCGGCCCTTTCCGCAATATCCAGCAGGCTGTGCGTCCCGTCGGAGAGGTTCAGCACCCAGAGCATGGCCATCTGCCTGGCCTTGCTACCGCTGTCACCTCCGATGGCATCGTACAGGCCCCGCTTTCCGAGCTGAGGTTCACATTTGGGGTTCAGGTTTTCATAATAGCCGTTCCCTTCCAGCACTTGCACCACTTCACGGTATACCTGCAGCGATCCTTCGAGGCATTTCGGCCGGATGAAGCTGAGGTTATCGGCGGAAGTATGGTATTCGGGAAAAGAGCCGAAAGAGGAACGGGTAAGGTTGCCTACGGGAAGGTTGAACCCCGGAGAACAAAACTGCCGCTCGTCATAACCGTAGGGAACAAAATCTTTCACTTCAAAGGGGTGGCCGCAATGGCGGAGTACGTGTTCCGCAGCCTGGTCAACCTCCGCATTCCCCTGGCGGCTCCGCTTGTAAGTAAAGGCGCCCGGGTCGCCCAGCAGAGAAGCCACCAGCCCGTGGCGGATACGGCCAACCTTACCTTCATTGCGGGCAAGCCAGGTGATGGCGCCGATGGCGCCGGGGATGAACAGAAACCGGTAAGCATACCGCCGCCGCTCGTTTTGCAGTTCCCTTGCCAGGAAAGTGAGCAGGCTGATGCCCGAAAGGTTGTCATTGGCCAGCGAAGGATGGCAGATGTGGGTGGAAAACAATACTTCTTCTTCAGTTTCTCCGGGCAGATAGTATTCGCCATAGGTGAGAAAGCCCTCCTCCAGGCTGGAATCGATGAAAACCTCGTATTCACCTTCGGGAAGTGCTGCCAACTGCCGGTGGGGAAGGCAGAACCCCCAGTTCTCCTGATAATAGGACGTCCGGTAGGGGATCAGTTCCGGTTGTTCGGGCAGGGTGAACAAATGACCCTTCAGCTCGGAAAGGGGCAGGCGCAGGTGTACCGGGACGCTGTAACTGAGCAGGTGAAGATTATGGCGCTGAAAATCAGCCACCTTTTCTCCTGCCGGGCCCTTCACCCAGGCTTCGCGGATGTTCCACTCCCGGGGAACTACCCAGTCAAATACCGGCGTGCCGGAAGGCACCTCGTGAATTTTCAGAGGAATGTATTCCTGAAGAATGCGAAGGCTCTGGCGGACGCCGTCTCCCGTGATGCTTCGGCAAATGGGATAGAGGCGTTCCGCCAGAGCGTACATTTCTGTTGCAACGGTATCACTGCCGTTCATTGATCCTTATCGGTTTAACTTAAGTGGATAAACATGGCCCTGAAAAGGCCATATTACCATACAGCAATATAACCCACTATAGCCCCGGACACCCCTACCGAACCGGATCTGGAAGGCGCCGCCCTTCTATGTGGCGACACCCGGAACGGCCCGGCTAACTACCATTCGTGCTCGTTCCAGATATCCAGCTTCTTTACGCCGATGACGTACTTGGAGTTCTTGGAAAGGCGGAACGGGATATGGTCGGTCAGCCAGCTGGCGTCTCCATCGTGTTCGGTATCGTACTTGAGTTCCATGACCACCTTTCCGTATTCCACTTCCCGGCGGACGAAGAAGCCCGGCAGCTTGGGAATATTCATATAGCTCAGCTGGTCGTCGAGCGTGACGCGGAATCGCTTGTCTGCCGACAGGAAATATTTACGGCGATACCGGTTGTGCAGGGTAGGGTCCAGATACCGCAACGCTTCCAGGTATTCGGGGCTGAGGCCCGACTCCTTAAGCCATTCCCTGATATCTTCCACAGAAAAACCAGGCTTGAGAACGATCGGCTTGAGCGGGGCATATTTTTTAGTACCCGCCAGGCCTCGCTTTATCTTTATTTCCAGCACCGGCTTTTTGAGTTGTCCGTATTGTTCGCCGTACCAGCGTATCCTGAACTTTTCTCTCTTCATCGACCCCGCCACGTTATCCCGGTAATTCCGGAATTCCCGGGTATCAAAATAGATGTTATTGATATACCGGGGAGGGAAGGGTGATGTAAACAGAGCAGGATGAGACTTCACGACGGCTTCCACCTGAGCAAAGTCGAATCCTTCGATGACGAACTTCCGCTCCTTCCTGAAGTCGGAAGCCTTCGTCTCCTTTTTGGTGGGCGCCTGGGCCGCTTTCGGTTCCACAGCTCCGTTCGTCAATGCTTCTGCGGCTTGCGTTTCTACTTTTTCCTTGTTCTGTACCATAATAATGTTTCTTTGACTATACGATAGCTCAATGACATTGTCTCCTGGCAGGGGGGGGCGAACGTTTTATCTCCCTGTACGGGAAGGTGTCTTTCTCAACCAGGTTTAAAACGGGGATCAGATGATCCCGTTTTGATCCAGGAAGCTGATCTGAAGGGAATCGTCCAGGCCGTGGAGGGCCGAACGGGCCTTGTTCAGGTCACTGAAGTTGTTGAACTCCGCTACAAAGGCAGCTTCCATATAGTTCTTGTTCTCATCGAGGCGCTTCATCTCCAGCTCTTTGCAGTGCGGCATGATCGTCTCGACGATACGGTCCAGAGAGATACCCAGGGAGTTCTCAGCCATGACGGTAAAGTTGAGGCTCCGCTGAGCATCGGTGGGCTTGAGGTAGTACTTTCCCCAGATGACGGCCACTACAAAGAAAAAGCCGATGATGGTGACGATCCGCTGGTCGGCGCCGAAGCCAAGGCCCAGGGCGA
>CAYQKY010000295.1:0-7178 GCA_964418125.1 uncultured Phaeodactylibacter sp. | reverse complement strand
TCGAAGTAGGGGTTGTAGCCGCAGCGCTGCTGCCGCATAAAGGCCAGCAGGTCCTCCTGGTAATTGCCATAGGCCTGCGGGCTGATGACGAAACCGGCTGACTTCGCGCCTTCCGCCTCCAGGTAATAGGCCCCCTCTTTTTTCTGATCCGTGAAATCGAACCAGTACTGATGAGTAAACTTCCCCCACCTCGCCCCCGTGGCCGGCTCGGGGCGGCCGCTCATCACGGCCTTACCCGATGACGCGTCCACCAGGCTGATTTGCTTCTGCAGCGGTTCGGCGGACATGATAAAGGCTACCTTGGCATCCTTCGGAAAATAGCCGATCAGGTTGGTGCGTATGTGCACTTCCTGGGCGGGCGCCTGCTTGATGCAGGACAGAAGAAAGAAAAAGAAGAGGTATCGCATAGTCAAGTTACTTTTTCATGTACTTTGGCTCAACACCTATCCCCCCGGCAGGCTGAAATCGATCTCCGTATTGTCTCCGATATTGAGGCTCTGCCGCAGGCCGGTAATGGCCGTATCGTTGCCCACCACCGAGCGCTGCAGGTTGATGTCTTTGATATGGGCAAAATTGCCTATGATGGAATCCTGGATGATGGCCCGTTTAATGCGGGCGTTGTCGCCGATGGTCACGTGCGGGCCGATGATGGAATCCTGTATATTGCAGTTCTTGCCGATGCTCACCGGGTGAATGAGAATGGAATTGTCGAAAGGCGGCAGGTCGGCGCTGGCGTATCCGTCGCGGTCGAGGAAGGTGGCGTTGGTGTCAAGCAGCACCTCTTTTTTGCCGCAGTTGAACCAGTTGTCGGCCGTGACGGTGGAAAATTTGACGCCCTTTTCGATCATATACATGAAGGCATCGGTGAGGGGGAATTCGCCATTGGAGCGGATATTATGGCTGATGTTGAAATCCAGCGCCTCGATCAGCCTCGGCACATCCTTGATCTTGTAGAACCCGACCATGGCCAGGTCGGACTTCGGGATGCGCGGCTTTTCTACCACCCGCTTGACGAACTTTGAGCGTGGCCCGTATTCCACTACTCCGTATTCCCGCGGGTCGCTCACTTTCTTGACACACAGGCAGGAATGGGGGCTGTCGAGCACCTTTTTGAAGTCGACATCGATGATGGTGTCTCCGAAGAAGATGAAGAGTTCGTCCGTATGCTTGAGGTGTTCCCGGGCCGTCCAGATGGCGTGGCCGGAGCCCAGGCGCACGTCCTGGTTGACGTATTCCCGGCTGATGTGGGGGTATTCGGCGTCGACGTAATTTTTGATCTTTTCTCCGAGGTACCCGATGACGAAGATGAAATCCCGGATGCCCAGCTCGGTAAGTTGGTCGAGAATAAAGGAAATGATGGGTTTCCCGGCGACAGGGATCAGTGGTTTGGGTTGTGTATATGTCAGAGGCCTGAGGCGGGTGCCGGCGCCGGCGACTGGGATGATGGCTTTCATAATATTGTGGAATTGAATGTTTTCAAAAAATCCGTTGCCGGGTTCGTCGGTGTGGAAATCCCGGAGTTTCAAGCTTGCTGCCCGGAAGTAAAGCAGGCCGGCAAAGACATGGCCGGCAACGTATTTTTTGATCCTAACAGGGGCTTAAGTTATGCCGTTTTTGAAAATAAACAATTTATTCCCGCGGATCATTTCGCCCCATTGTCTATAATACACTTTTTTTGGGAATTAAAATATAACGCGTTCGCAACTTCCATCTGGAAAAAAGCCCCGCCCTGAGGGCGAGGCTCTGAGAAATTGGTTTTTACTCTTCATTGCGGATGGAGGCCGCTCCATCTCCGCCGGCATAAGTCCGGCCATGACGGGCGGCGGCCGGAAGATCCTTCTATGTGCAAAAACGAACGGATAGCCTCCTGAGTGATGTTTGGCGCCCTGAATTCCAAAGCGAAATGCATGATTCCTTCCTTCCTTCCTTCCTTCCTTCCTTCCTTCCTTCCTTCATTCATTCACTCACCCCTTCACCGTTGGTTTCCTTCGTAAACAGGATGTACAGGATCGGCACGAGTAGCAAAACAAAAGTGGTAGACGTCAGCAGCCCGCCGATGATGGTCCACCCCATCGGCGCCCAGAGGGAACCGCCCATAAGGGTGAGGGGCAGCAGGCCGAGGATGGTCGTCAGCGTGGTCATCACGATGGGGATGAAACGCACCTCGCCGGCCTGCCGGGCGGCATCCAGGACGCTGGCCCTTTCCCGGCGCATCTCGTTGGCGAAGTCCACCAGTACTATGGAGTTGTTGATGGCGATGCCGATCAGGCTGGTCAGGCCGATAAAGGCCGTAAAGGAAAAGTTGATCCCGGTGGCCAGCAGGGCAAGGATAGACCCGATAATGGCCAGCGGCAGGGCCGTGAAGATGATGAGCGGCTGGCTGAAGGAGCGGAACTGTATGACGAGGACGCCCAGGATCAGCAGCAGGGCCATCAGCGAGGCAATGCCCATGCCGCCGAAGGATTCATTGCGGCTCTCCAGGTCGCCTTTGTAGACGTATGAATAGCCGTCTTCCCAGTTCAGTTGCCGGAGCTGACGGTCGATGTCGTTGATCACCTCATCCAGCGTATATCCCTTTTCGATGTCGGCCAGGATGGTGGCCGTGCGCTCACTGTTCAGGTGGGTGATCCGGCTGGGGGCTTCGGCAAACGCCACCTCCGTCAGGTGCTTCAGCGGGATGAAGCGCCCGGATACGGACTGAACGCTGATCTTGTCGAAATCTTCCAGGTGGAACTTGTCCTCATAACCCAAACGCATCACCATATTGTATTCCTCTCCTTCTTCATCCCGAAACTTCCCGATCGCCGTTCCGTTGACGAAAGTCCTTATCGTCTTGTCCACCACATGGGTGGGGACTCCCAGCATCATGGCTTTGTCGCGGTTGACGCGGAAGGAAATATCAGTGCTGTTGTTCCTTATGGGGTTGTCGATATTGACGGTGCCTTCGGTAGAACCAACGATGTCTTCCACCTCGTGAGCATAAGCCTGCAGCTTGTCGAGGGACGGGCCATAGATCTTTATGGCGACCGGCGCTTCGGTGGGGGGGCCCTGGACGAACTCGCGCACGTCGATCCGGGCGTTGGGATAGTCCCGGAAGGTTTCCCGCAATTGTTCCAGCAGCTCGTAGAAGCGGGTGATGTCGTATTCCTTAAGGACGACGAGCACTTCGCCGAAGGTGTTGGAGTAGTTCTCGGAAGCCACATTGTAGTAAATGCGGGGGTTGCCATGGCCCGTGTTGGCGGCGTAGTATTTGATGTCGGGGATGGTGTCGAGCACGCTTTCCACGTATCGGACCGCGGTGTCGGTGGCGTCGAGGTTATTGCCGTTGGGCAGTTGCACGGTGATGCGAAACTGCGGCTTTTCCGCCTTGGGGAAGAAGGCGATGCCGACCAGGGGGAAAAGCGCCAGAGCGCCGGCCAGGCTGAGCACGGCCAGGGAGGCCGTCAGGCGCTTGTGGTTCAGCGCCCACTGCAAGGCATTGCTGTACGGCCCTTTCACGAAGCGGTTGAGGCTTCGGAACAGGGGCGTCGTTTTTCGGCTGTTGCCGTTCGTGCCTTCTTTCAGGATCAGGCTGGCCAGGTAGGGGGTCAGCGTCACCGCTACGATGAAGGAGGCGGCCAGGGTGGCGATCACCGTGGTGGGCAGCGCCTTGATGAAGGCCCCGGTGGTGTCCGGCATCATGACGATGGGGATGAAGGCCAGGATGGTGGTCAGGGTGGCGCTGGCCATGGGGGCGATCAGCTGCTGGGTGCCCTTAATAGCCGCCTGCTCCCGTGAATAGCCCTGGCCGAGAAACCGCTCTATGTTTTCCAGGATGGCGATGGAATTGTCGACCAGCAGGCCCAGGGCCACCACCAGGCCGGCGATCGACATTTGCTGAAGGGCAAACCCGAGCTGCCCGATCACCCACAGGCCGATGAGGATGGAAAAAGGAATGGCCAGCATGACCAGGCTGGCCGAACGGATGCCCAGCACCATAAATATGATGGCGCCTACCAGGATGATCCCCTGCAGCAGGTTGCCCAGAAAGCCCGATACCCGCTCGGTCACCCCTTCCGACTGGTCGAAGATGTAAGCCAGGCGGATGTCGCCGGCCAGGTTGGCCTGGTTCAGCTTTTCCTTGACCGGATCGGTGACCGAATAGATGTTGTACCCTTCTTTCTGTTGAATGTTCAGGTAAACGGCCCGCTTCCCGTTATAGCGCGCCAGCCAGCGCTCGTCTTCAAAGCCGAATGCCACATCAGCGATGTTTTTGAGGTAAATGATCTTGCCCTGATAAGAACCGACTACTGTATTGCGGATCTCCTCCAGGCTGCTGTACTGGCCGGAAGTCTTGATGTTGAAAAGCTTGTTGGAGACCTTGACCGCCCCTCCGGGAATATTGGCGTTGTTGCTTTGGATGGCGCGCTCCACATCGTCGGGAGAGATGCCCATCTCACTCATCAGTACGGGGTCGAGGGCAATGCGCACTTCCTGCTCCGGATAGGCGTCCACTTCCACCTTGCGAACGCCGTTTATCGTTTCGATCTCCCGCTTGAGGCGCTCGGCCTCAGAGTGGAGCAGGGCATAGCCCGCCGTTTCGGAAACCAGGCCTACCTGCATGATGGTGACGGTATTGGTAGACATCTTCCTGACGTCGAGCTGGTACAGGCCCGCCGGCATCTCGCTGCTCGACTGGTTGACCTGCCGCTGCACCTCGTCGAACTTCTCATCCGTATCGACGCCGAAATTGAATTCCACCTCCATTATGGCCACTCCATCCCGGATGTTGGTCTGTATCTCCTTGAGGCCGTCCAGCTCGTTGATCGACTCTTCCAGTACGTCCACCACCTGGCTCTCGATATCTTCCGGGTTGGCGCCCGGATAGACGGCAATGACCAGCACGTTGGGTATATCCAGGGCCGGGTCTTCCCGCCTCGGCATATTGAAAAAGGAAGCTATGCCCATGACGAGCATAAAGGCGAACGCCGTCAGGGTGAATTGATGGTTCTTTATGGAAAGCTGAGGGATGTTCATTGTGGGTTGTTTTGTTGTGTATTCGTGTATTCGTGTATTCGTCGTATACACATATACACCAATGCACGAATGCACGAATGCACATTTTACCTACCGCTGGCTGATCATGATCGGTTCCTTGTCCTCCAGGTAGCCGACGCCGCTGGTGACCACCCGGTCGGTGCTGTCCAGCCCGCGGCTGATGAGGAGGCGCTCGCCTTCTACCTTAAAGATGCTGACCGGCGTTTTCACGGCCGTATCGTTTTCGGCAACGAATACCTCTCCCCGGCTGCCGTCGGCGCCGATGAGGGCGTCGATGGGCGCCTGGATCAGGCTGGTGGTGTTGCTGGTGAAAATGGATACCGAACCGATGAAGCCGGAGAGCAGGGTTTTGCCTTCGGGGTCCACTTCCACCTCCACTTCGTAGGTGTTGGTGTAGGGGTCGGCCATGCTGGCCACTTCCCGCACCGTACCCCTGAAGGTATGGCCGGGGTAGGGGTCGAAGCGCACCTCGGCCTCGTTGCCGATCCGGACGTTGATGATGTCCTTATCGGTCAGGTTTACCTTGATGACCTTGGCCTTGTCTTTCGAGCCAAAGAGCAGGACCGGCGTTCCCGGGCCCACCAGTTCATTGGTTTCCGCCAGTTTTTTGAGGATGGTGCCGTTGGAGGGGGCCGTTATTTTGGAATAGCGCAGGTTGAAGGAGGCCACATCTACCTGTTCTCCCTGCATGGCAAGCCCTTTTTTGGCGGCTTCCAGCTGGTTGCGGGCGTTGTCGAGCTGCACTTCCGCATTCTGCAGCTGTTCGAGGGTGGCGACGCTGTCCCGGTACAGGCCGAGGGCGTTCTGATAGTCCCGTTCGGCCAGGCGGAGGGCCAGTTTGGCGTTTTCCACATTGATCTCCGCCTGTTGCTCGCCCAGGCGGGCCTGCTGGGTTTGGGCGCTGATCTCTTCGAGAGCGAGCTCGGCGAGCACCTGCCCCTGCCGTACGGCCTGGCCTTCGCTGACGAAGATGCGCCGGATGATGCCCCCGGTCTTGAAGCTCAGCCTGGCTTCCTGTTCGAGAGAGAGCTTGCCGCTGGCAAAGACGGTTTCGCGATACTCGACCGGCTTTACAGCGGCGGTTTCTACCTTGCGGGCCGGCAGGTTGGCGGTTACTGCTTCGGAATTTTCCCCGTTGTTGCCGCAACCGGCAAGGGCCAGGGGGACGAAGGCGAGCAAGGTGATGGTTTTTATTTTGTCGGTCATGATGGCTTTCTTTTATCCGTGAGGGAATGTTATTCAAAACGGTAGCTTGCCGTCACCCGCTCGAACTCGGCAAGTTTAGCCTGGTAATCGTAGCGGGCAATGGAGCGGTTCTGTTCGGCATTGGTCAGCTGGGTGCGGGCGTTGGTAAACTCCACCAGGTTGGCCTGGCCCTGGGAGTACTTCTTGTTCATCAGCCGGAATGCCTGCCGGGCGGCCTCCACCTCGGCCTCCGCCTTTTGGATGCGTTGCTGGGCGGCTTCCAGTTCGTAAAAGGCATTAACCACCTGCAGGCCCACCTGTTGCTGCAACTCCGCTTTGCGGCTCGCCGTTTCCATCTTTTCGATCCGGGCCTGTTGTACCCTGGCTTTGGTGGTGCGGTCGAAGAGGTTCCAACTCATCACCACTGAGCCAAGAAAGAAATCGGCGCCATCGTTGACTTCGTACCGGGTGCCCTGAATGCCGTAGTCGGCCTGCAGGTTGAGCTGGGGCAGGTAGGCGCCTTTGCTGAGCTGTATCTGCCGGCCCTGTGCCGCCAGGTAGTAATTCATCTGCTGAAATTCTTCCCGCTGCTGTAACGCCAGCCTGCGGGCTTCCTCCAGGCTGACGGCCGGTCGGGAGAGGGCCTCTTCGGGCATGACTTCAATTTCCTCCTCGTAATTACGGTTGAGCAGGAAGTTGAAGTAGGCCTTCGCCGTTTTTTCGTTCTTCACGGCCTCTGCCAGCTGTTGCTCCACGCCTTCCACTTCGGCCCGGGCGCTGTAGACGACATCGAGGGTTACCTTATGGTTGTTGTAAAGGCTTTCGCTGGTGCGCAGGTTTTCCTGCACCAGGGCCAGGGCATTCTCCAGGATGCCGACGCCCTGCTGCGCCTGGGCGTAGTTGAAATACGCCACCTTCACCTCCTTGGCCAGCTCGCGCCGGTAGATGTCTACGGA
>CAYQKY010000294.1:0-7187 GCA_964418125.1 uncultured Phaeodactylibacter sp. | reverse complement strand
GAGAACCCAAAATCTGGATTTTTCGCTTCAAAAGCACCACCTCCAAACATGCTCTTAGAAGCGCTAGCTAGTTTGATAAATTTGGCGTCAGATGGAAGGTGCTTCCGAAGTTCCATCTGGCCTGGCTGCTTTCGCAAGGGGTAATTTACACATTCCCTCCGAATAATACAGTAGGCCTGAAGAGTAAAAGAGGAAAGCAGCAGGAGGGAACCTAGGCAGATAAAACGATTGAGTAGAAGCAGCCCGGCCCTTCATGGTATATTACCCGATGATGAAAGAATTTGTAACTTTAAAACAAATTAAGAGTTTGTTCAAAATTCAATCAATGGGCTCCAAGCGGCAAATTTTATCCTGCACTGCGTTAAAAAGCCTCGTCATACCTTCCAGGTATGCCTACGTTTTTTGCCTTGTTCAGAACAAAATTTCCTCGCTTTCGCCTCATCATCGAATTTTGAACAAACTCTAAATTTCCAGAACTGAAAACCTAAAGAGTATGAAAAAACGTACGCTTTTCAGCTTCCTGGCCCTCCTGGCCATGGCCTTTTTCCTGTCCTGCGGCGGCGGAGACAGCCAGAAGCAGGCCGGAGAAGAACAAATGCAAGCCGAGATCCGGCAACTGGATTCCATTTCCAATGAACTGGATACGGTTATTGAGAACATCGAACAGAATACCGAAGAACTGAAGGATGCACTCGATGCACTTGATACCGGTGAAGAACAGTAATCCTGATTTTTAACCAAAAAACACGCTTATCATGAAGTTCAAAACCATTCTGACGACAGCTTTGATACTTAGCCTGGCACTCCTGTTTTCGGACGGCCTTTATGCCCAGCAAGGCAAAGGCAAGGGCCAGGAGAAACAGGAACAAGTAAAAGAAAAAAAGGAGAAAGGCGAGCAGGCCCGCGAAGAGCGTGGCAAGCCGGATAAGGAAATGAAAGAAAAAGAAAGGAAGGAAAGGAAAGAGAAAGCCGGTAAGGGCGAAGAGGAGATGGAATCCGGTGAAGGGGAAGAAGCCGGGGGAGAGATGGAATCCGGTGAAGATATGAGCAAAGACAAGGCCAGGGAAAGTAAAGGGCAAGGCAACGCCTACGGAAGGGACAAAGGCGGCCTGGAAGGCCGTGAGTTCGGCCAGGCGCGTGCCGCCGAAGCCCGGCAGAAAGCCGAGGAGAAAAAGCAACAGGCTGCCCAGGCTATAGAAGAGGCCGAGGCGGAAGTTGCCCGCGGAAAAGAAAAGGTGAAAATTGCCAAAGAGAAGCTCGAGAAGGATAAGAAGGAGAAGAAAATGGACGAAGAAGAGATAAAGAAACGCGAGGAGGCCATTAAGCGGGCGGAAGAAAAGATACAGGAATTGGAGGAGAACCTGGAGAAGGGGAAGGAAAAAGCGGGAGGAAGCCGGTAATACGGCGCTGTTCGGAATTCGCCAGGCCGTTGAAAACTACCCTTTGATTGGAAAAAGTTTTGACTTTGCAGTGAGCATGAGATATTGAAGCTTCCTGCTCACTTACGACAGCGCCATTGCCTCACTCCACCGCCATCACAGGAACGTCGCCCGGACATCACAGGTCGATTCCTTCCCGATCCGCTCGAAGTTTTCCGCCAGCCATTGATCTGCTTTCTGGCGGCCGATATCCCGCAGAGAGCAGAGGAAATCCCAGCGGGCGTTGAGCTTGCTCGACAGGTTGAGCGGCTGCACTTCCTTTTCGGGGTTGATATTATGTATGTATATCTTGCGGAACTTCGGCCCCAGGTCCACCCCGGCGTCGAGCAGGCGGTCGACGAAGGCGATGCGGCGCATTTCCAGCATGAGGCTGGAGTTGAAACTCAGTTCGTTGATGCGGTCGCGGATCTCGGTGGAGGAGGTGGGCGTCTTGTCGATGTTGATGGGGTTAATCTGCACCAGCATGACGTCCTTGCAGCCGGCGTCGATCAGGGGGAAGATGGGCGGGTTACCCATAAAGCCGCCGTCCCAGTAGTCTTCCCCGTCGATGCGTACGGCTTTGTAGATGTAGGGGATGCAGGCCGAGGCCATCACGGCCCGGCAGGTCATCTCGGGCAGGCTGA
Organism: uncultured Phaeodactylibacter sp.; assembly: GCA_964418125.1. GTDB lineage: Bacteria > Bacteroidota > Bacteroidia > Chitinophagales > Saprospiraceae > JACJXW01. The sequence continues at coordinate 5,125 of CAYQKY010000294.1, read as the reverse complement.
AGACCCGGGCGCGCCCCCGCCGCACGTTGGTGGCGCAGACGAACAGCTTGGTCACCTTGCAACTGCGCAGCGACCGGAAGTCGACCATGCTTTCCAGGATGTCCTGCAAGGGGTTGATATCCAGCGGATTGGCCTGATAGGGGGAGACGAACATGCTGGCCACCTCCGCCATCATGAAGCCGGGAGAGAAGTCCATATTGCCGCCGCCGAAGAGTATATCCCAGGGCGAGGGCTGAATGGGGGAGAGGGCCGCCGTATCCGATACGCGCTTCCAGAAATCGTGGAGCAACTCCCGCGCCTTGTCGCGCCCTTCTACGTGCAGTCCGTAGGCCAGCAGGGCGGCGTTCATTGCGCCGGCGCTGGTGCCGGAGAACCCTTCCAGGTCCAGTTTTTCCTCCTCCAGAAAGCGGTCGAGTACGCCCCAGGTGATGGCCCCGTGGGAGCCGCCGCCCTGCAGGGCCAGAGAGAGGGATTTCGTTTCTTTTTGGTTCATGTATCTTCTTTTATTAACGGCCACTTGAAAGTGGCCGCTCCGGTTACTGCGCCGTCCACCCCCCGTCAATAACCTGTGTCGTGCCGGTCAGGGTGCCGGCTTGTTCGCTGGCCAGCATCAGGGCCATTTTGCCCAGCAGCTCGACGGGTACGAAGTCCTTCACCGCCTGTTTTTTGAGCATGACCTTCTCCACCACCTCTTCCTCGCTCATGCCGTGCGATCTGGCCTGATCCTCGATCTGCCCTTCCACCAGGGGCGTGCGCACGTAGCCCGGGCAGATGGCGTTGCAGGTGATGCCCAGGGGGGCGCCCTCCTGGGCCAGCACCTTGGTCAGCCCGATGATACCGTGCTTGGCGGCCACGTAAGCGGCTTTGTATTCTGAGGCCCTGAGGCCATGCACGGAGGCAATGTTGATGATGCGCCCGAAGCCCCGCTTCTTCATGCCCGGCCACACGGCCTTGGAGGTGTGAAAGGCCGAACTCAGGTTGACGCCGATGATGAGGTCCCACCTGGCTTCCGGGAACTCATCGATGGGCGCCACGTGCTGCACGCCGGCGTTGTTGATGAGTACGTCCACCCTCCCGAAGCGCTCTTCGGCCTGCGCCACCATGTCCCGGATCATCTCCGGTTTCAGCATGTTGGCGGGGGAGAAGAAGGCTTCTATGCCGTGCGCTTTGGCCACGCCGGCGGCGATCTGCGCGCCGTTCTCTTCCAGGCCGTTGAATACCAGGTTGTAACCTTTGGCGGCAAAAGAGGCGGCAAGGCCCAGCCCGATGCCGCTGGTGCTGCCGGTGATGATCGCTGTTTTTGGCATATATGCGTTTTGTGGTTTTAGAAAGAGCGGGCCATAATACTTGCCACGAAATCGCGAAAACACGAAACCCGCACGAAATTTTGCGGGATTTTGTGCCCTTTGTGATTTGGTGGCAAAAGCGCCCGGTTAAAAAGAAAGGGCTTTTGCGAAAAGGAAATACTTCACCGGACTGGTGAAGCTGGTGCAATACCTGGTTCAGGATAAGGAACAACGCGGCTGGGGATTGGTTCGGGGTTGTGCAAAAAGGTATGGCACGCTATTGGTTACCATAGCCGTTGTTTGCTGTGTAGCATTTTTTAAAATTGTTTTCCCATTGATGCTCCAAACATGCTTTTAGTTCAATTTTCTTTCCTTTAAGAGCCTCTTCAATTCCTCGTTGTTATTGGGATAGCTTGTTAACTTATAGATAAAAAACAAAGGGATCAATGTTAAAAGCCCCCAGGTGTTTTTTACAATGCTGAACACCACAACTCCGATCATGAATCCAATAACGAACGCATGAGCAATGGACGATGATCTCATTTTTTTTGCCTGGCCCAGCAGCTCTTGATCTGTTAGTTCTGATAGTTCTTTTTGCTTCATCTTCTTGACAGTTAAGTTTTGTACGGAGGGTGTTGATCCTGCATTGAATCCAACAGCTGGCAATGGAGAAAAAAGTTCCGCATAGCCAGCCGTAAATTTAAACATCTTCCGGCCTTGAACCAAGCCCCTCGTTTTCGCCAACTTCCAAACAAGCTCGTAAATAATTTGATCCGGGAAAATGCAACCCAACCTGCCGGGTTTCTCCCTCGCCGCGGGACAGCCTAACCCGGCAGCGCCCGCCTGCTGTGCCAGCGGCCGGCAGGTTTATCGGAGATGCCAGAAAGGAAAATAATTAAAAAAGGACGGCGCCATTTCGTAAACTAATTGCGTTTCCGGTATAACCTACATATCTTTGTGTAAAATTTTGTGTAAAAAATGGCCACCAACTTAGATATTGACCCCAAATTGCTGGAAGAAGCCCTCAAGGTCGGCGGCTTAAAGACCAAAAAAGCCACCGTCAACAAGGCTTTGGAAGAGTTCATTCAACGGAGGAAACAGGAAGATATTCTTGCGCTTTTCGGCAGTATCGTCTACGATCCGGAATACGATTACAAGAAACAGCGGAACCGCAAATGAGCATTCTCGTAGACACCAGCGTCTGGTCTCTGGCGCTCCGGCGGAAGACGGCGCCTTCCTCCCGGGAGGAAATATTGAAGCGCCTCATCCTCGACGGCCAGGTGAGGATGATCGGTCCCATCCGGCAGGAATTGCTTTCCGGCATACCCGGTATGGAACAGTTCGAAGCCCTGAAATCCCGGCTGGCCTACTTCCCCGATACGCCCATCCAAACTTCCGATTACGAACTGGCGGCGTCTTTTTTTAACCTGTGCCGGCGGAATGGCGTACAAGGTTCCCATATTGACTTTCTCATTTGTGCCGTGGCAGCGTCCAATGAATTTCAGATCTACACCACCGACCAAGATTTTTTAAGCTACCGAAAGCACCTCCCGATCGTACTTTTCGAAGATAATTACCCGGGGGCTTCGGAGTAGAAAAACTGCCGGTTGGCCGTCCATCGAACCGTGTAGCCATAGCTTTCCCTCACCTCTCTGCCACCCATTCCCGAAGGAACGGCCCGGGCGACAACAACCGATATTCCGGATGGAACTGCGCCGGGTTGACGCCTCCCTTAAAGATGCGGCTGTACAACTTCCTTTCCCCTTTGAGCCGGATGGGATACCGAACCTGACGCCCGTCGGGCAAGATATCGGCTCTCGGGGGAGTAACCTCCTCCGGCAGGGAGTAGGTGGCTACATAGCGCATTTTGGTGCGTATAGCGCCCTCCATTTTCGGGACGCGGAAGGCCCAGAAGTGGCCGGGCGGCAGCCTTTTAACCGCATTTAGGGCCACCATATCGCAGCTCACGCACTGACCAGCGCATTTTAAAGGTGCAGTTCACCTCGTACGTCATGGGCACGCATTCGTCTACATCATAGGGGAGTCGTTTTTTGGCGGGCAACTGATCAGCCTGCCATAGCACTTTTCCGTCTTCCCGGAGATAGCGGATCACCCCGTCTTTTTTCACGGCAATTACGGTGGGGCTATTGGATGACTGCTCTCCGTTGTGCTGCGGCAGGACTTTCTCGTAAACCGGCGGCAAAAGCAGCCCTTTTTCTGTGTGCAGCAGCCCGATGCGGGCCGGTTCTCCTTTTTTCCTGATGCCGAAGGTGGCCAGGTTGTCGCTGTACAGGGCATACAGCTGCGCCCCTTCGATCGTATCCAGCGCCCGCAGGCCCGGCGCCGGCTGCTCGATACCGTTGGTGTCGAAGCGCACCCAACTGCCGGAGGCGTCCTGGCCGTATAGGTAGTTGTCATTCGCGGCCCGGGAGAATGGCCTCAGTTTTCGCAGCGGCGCTTCCGTACAACACAGGCCCTGCTCGTTGGCCAGCCAATACTCCTGTAGGTTGTGATAATGGACGATCGCCAATCCATGGCCGATTGGCTGGATGTCGACCATGGTGTCTCTTTCCAGCAGCCATTCCCCCCGCCGGTTCAACAGGTTGCGGCAGAATTGGCCGGATTCATTCTGATAGGTAGCATAAAAAAGGCGCTCGTCCGGGCCGGATGAGATCGTCAATAGCTTGCTGCCGGGGCGGGCGATGGCCCGAATGATCTCGCCGGCGGTGTTGATGAGGTAATAACTGCTGCGTTCGGTAGTGGTGTCGTAGCGGCTGGCCAGGGCCTGCTCTTCGAAGAATGGCCATATCTTGTCGAATGTTCCAAACGGAATGACGGCCTGTGCGCTGGTGTCGATGACGCCGTACCGTACCTTCCTTTGCCAGTTGGCCATAGTAATGGTGCGCTCAATGGCGATGTAGGGCCCTCGCTTCCAGGCGGGACTATCTCCCGGGGCAAGCTTTAGTACCTTCCCGTTGAAGGAGAGCGTCGTGCCAGTTTCCTCTTCCTGCACCATGCCGAACGGATCGGCCTTTTGCCGGCTCCATACATTGCTGTCCCATTCCACTCCATTTTTATCCACCCAGCACTCCTGTCCGTTCTTGTATACGCGCGCCAGCGCGTCCACAAAAGAGCTGGCATAGTCGTATTGCGGCTCGATGGCCCAGCGCCCCTGGGCATCGATAAAACCCCAGTAGGCCTCCTCCCGCGCCGGCGCCAGCCCCTGCGAGAAAGAGCCCACGTTGCGGAAACGGGGTGGGGATCACCACTTCCCCTTTCCCGTCGATGAAGCCGTAACGGAAGTTTTCATAGATGACGTAGCGGTTGTCCTGGCTGTACAGCAGTAAGGGCACTGCGATCAGGAAGAGCGCGAGGATAGTTCTCATGAGCTTTGTTTTTGTTGTTGTAAAGTACCTGATTGTAACGTTTTGCGTAGCTTATCATCTACGACGCCAAAAAATTTTGGCGATCCGAATTAGCGTGGGGGGGGTGTTAAGAAAAAACTTCCCCACATTTTCCCATGGGCCATTTCCCCAGCTCCCTGGCCGAAGAGCGGCAGAGCCGCGTTAATGTTGGTAGTACCTTTAGCAAGCCTGCCCACCGGGTAGGTGCAGCGCACCGTAATATTAACCGTTGGCCGCCAGATCCACATTACGGTGCTCTGCACCTGTGAAAAATTTCGTACCTTATTTTTCTACCAACATTATCGGTGCTCTGCACCTCGGGCTTAAGCTGGCTCAAGCTTAAAAAACGGGGGGAATTTTTTTATCCTATTTTGAACAGCCAACCTGCCGGGTTTCCCGCTCGCCCCGGGACAGCCTAAGAGCATGTTTGGAGGC
>CAYQKY010000293.1:0-7244 GCA_964418125.1 uncultured Phaeodactylibacter sp. | reverse complement strand
TTTAAGGAGACACAGAAAATTGAACTATCCCCATGCAGGCAGACACACATTTCTGAACACTCTCTTGCGAACCGCGAACACTCCCTCGGCACACCGGCCCAACCCGGGCCAACTCGGACCCCGTACACCGAAAAGCCCACTAAACAGCCCCGTACACCGTACAGCACAACAAGCAATATATCAGAAATCGACAATTCCCATGGCCCAACCCACCAATAAATTGAATACACCCCATACACTTATTCTCGGCATCGGCAACAGCGCCCGCCGCGATGACGGGCTGGGGTGGGCTTTTCTGGACGCCATCCGGGACGAGGGGCGGTTTGCCGGGGAGGCCGCCTACCGCTACCAGCTTCAGGTGGAAGATGCCGATGTGATCCGCCCCTACAATACGGTCATCTTCGTGGACGCCCTTCAACAACCGTCAGAGAACGGCTTCTACTGGAAACCCTGCCTGCCGGTAGCCTCCTTCGGTTTTTCTACCCATGCCATGGACCCGGAATCGGTAGTGGCCCTGTGCCAGGAGTTGTACGGCGAGGCCCCGGAGGCTTTCATTCTGGGCATTGCGGGCCACGCCTGGGGGCTGGAGGAAGGGTTGAGCCCGGAAGCCGTAAAAAACCTTGAGCAGGCCCTTCGTTTTTTCCGGGAAAAAATTTTGTAGATTCAAACCCTTGGATTTATATTCAGAGCCTATCGAAAAAACCAATCACTCAACAACCATGGGCTTAGAAGACAGGCATCCGGATATACTCCAAAACATAGAATTCGCCATCGTCAACGTTTACCGCGCCGATCCCGATCTTCGGGACTATGACGTGATCAAGGGGCTGGACGCGCTTATCAGCCATACGCAACGCAAAGCGATGGGGAAGGAACCCGCTCCGCCCGGCCTGCCTCCGCCTTCCGATGCCGTTTTTGAGGCTGTCGCAGGCATTCTGGATTTTCGCGGTGAGATGGACGAAGAGGACGAGGAACAGGAAAACCAGAAGCGCCGCCCCCGTTTCAGCCGGGCGTTGCGGAAAACTACCAAAGAAGACATTTACCTGGCTTGCCTGCGCAAGATTCATAAGTCGGCCAAACGCTGGAACCGGGAACGGGGTGAGCGGGGCTATCTGGATTTCGTTTCCAACTACATTCTATGAGAAGATCGTATGGCACGGCCTGGTGGGGGCAGCAATGGCTGAACGCCCTGAAAGACATCGATTTTTCCAACCGCCTGCCCCGGGGGCGCACTTATGCCAATAAGGGGGCAGTAAAGGAAATCAATATTACGGCAAACCACATCCATGCAAAAGTAGCAGGGTCCCGCCCCCGGCCCTATACGGTCGACATTACCATTCCGCAATTCAATGCTCCGACAAGTCCATCATCAGCGACCTGCCCGATAAGATCGAAAAGGACCAGTACTGCGAGCTCACCAAAGAGCAGGCGGCACTCTACCAAAACGTGGTCGATAATACCATGAAGGCCATCGAGCAAGCCGAAGGCATCAACCGCCGGGGGTTGGTGCTCAAACTGATCACCGCCCTGAAGCAGGTGTGCAACCACCCACGCCTACCGCATCGGGCAGGAAAGCAATGTCATGGTGCACCGCTTCATCACCCAGGGCACTTTCGAGGAGAAGATCAACACCCTGCTCCAAAACAAAAAAGAGCTGGCCGAACTGGCCGTCGCCTCCGGCGAGCTGGGCAATGCGGAGTTGCGGGAGCTGGTGCGGCTGGGCTGAGAAGCTGTTTGAATTTGATAGTGGCCATCTTTCATTTTCCCGTCTTTCCGAATATCGCTATGATATTCCTGGCCGGCTCCGTGTGGAGCCGTTTGTAATTAACCGAACGAATGAAAAAGATCGCCCTGCACTGGCAGATCCTTCTGGGGATGACCGCCGGTGTACTCTTCGGCCTGCTTGCCGCCCAGCTCGAGTGGAAGCCTTTTGTCGTCGACTGGGTCAAGCCCTTCGGCGCCATATTTATCAACCTGCTGAAGGTGATCGCCATACCGCTCATCATCACATCGCTGGTCACGGGCATTGCCGGGCTGAAGGATATCTCTCAGTTGTCGGCCATTGGCTTCCGGGCGCTGGCCCTTTTCATCACCACTACCGTCTTTGCCATCAGCATCGGGCTGCTCACCGTCAACCTGGTTCGCCCGGGGTTATGGATCGAAGCAGAAGTACGCGACAAGTTGCTTCAGGACTATGCGGGCGTGGCCTCTCAACGGATCGCCGCTGCGGCAGAACAACAGGAAAAGGGCCCTTTACAGCCCTTGGTTGAACTGGTGCCGGACAACATATTCGGCGCCGCCGCCAGCAACGCCAACATGCTGCAGGTCATCCTGTTCGTCACTTTCTTCGGCATCGGGCTGGTCCTCATCCCGGCGGAGCGCGCCCGGCCGGCCAAGGCTTTTTTTGACAGCGCCAACGAGGTGATCCTGAAGCTTATCGACCTCATCATGCGGTCGGCGCCCTACGGCGTCTTCGCCCTGCTTGCCGCCCTGGTAGTCGAGTCGCCCAGCATCAGCCTGTTCAATGCCTTGCTGGGGTACTCCATCTGCGTGCTGCTGGGGCTGGCCCTCCTGATCCTCGGGTTATATCCCACTCTTGTAAGGGTTTTCACCGGCAAACCCTACCGCTTTCTGATGCGGGGCATTGCGCCGGCGCAGATGCTTGCCTTTTCCACCAGCTCCAGCGCCGCCACCCTGCCGGTGACCATGGAATGCGTGAAGGACAAACTGGGAGTGGATGAAGAGGTGGCCGGCTTCGTCCTTCCGGTCGGCGCCACCGTCAATATGGACGGCACCAGCCTGTACCAGGCGGTGGCGGCCGTATTCATCGCTCAGGCCATGGGTATCGAACTGGCCCTGAGCGCCCAGCTGGGCATCATTGTGACGGCCACGCTGGCATCCATCGGCGCCGCCGCAGTGCCCGGGGCCGGTATGATCACCCTGGTTATCGTACTGGCGCAGGCGGGTATCCCCGAGGCAGGGCTGGCCCTCATCTTCGCCGTCGACCGCCCCCTGGATATGTGCCGGACGATCGCCAACGTCACCGGAGACGCTACCGTGTCGATGGTGGTGGCAAAAAGCGTAGGTAAACTGGCGTAAAATATCACCTGTCCTTGCCAAAAATAAAGAATGCCCAGGCCACCACCGCCGAAACCAGCAACCCGAGGTCCTGATAAATGCCGAAGGCAAAGACTGCCGACGAGCCGATCAAGGCCCAGATCGCAGGGATGGCCAGGGCCCAGCGTGGCACGCGCCGGTTCGTCAGTAGCAGCATTCCAAAAGTGAAGATGGTGAGCGGGCAGGGGAGCCCGAAGGTTGGTGTCTCCGGATAATTGTGCCCCAGCGCCCGCCCCACAAGCGGATAAAGGACTAGCGCATAAACCAGTAGAATCCAGGCGGCGGTAGTGGAAAACCGGCCCACTGCACAGAAATGAAAGAGCATGCAGAAATGCGAATAAATTTTCAATATCTTAATGGGATCAAAACCGAAGAACCATGAGATCGACACTTGAAACCCTTATCGGACAAGGCCAGGTTGCCAGAACCCTTAAGAAGAACTCTGCTGACAAACGAGCCGTGCAGGCCTTACAGCAAGTGCTTTTTGAGCTGGGCTTCGGCAAGGAGATAAAGTGGGATAGGTACGGAGCCGATGGCGATTACGGAGGGGCTACTACGGCAGCGGTCAGGGCCTTCGCCGAAAAGAACGGCATCAGTACAGATGGTGAGGCGGTCAGCGCCGAGCTGGCCGGGGCCATCATCCGGCGCCATGAGATGGTGGAAGGACTGCGGGAACTGAAAACAGCCCTCGATAAAGGGAATGTGGAAAAAGTAATGGCGCGCGGTTCTTCCCACAAAAGCGCCGTAGTGGCCTTACAGTATTTGCTACGCGCCCTGGGCTTCGCCCAAGAGCTCCAGTGGGATAAGTACGGGGCCGATGGAGACTACGGCGGAGCTACTACCGCTGCCGTGGCGGCCCTGGCCAAACAGGAGGGTATCGCCTCCGATGGCGCCCGGGTAAGCACCGAACTCGCCCGCAAGATCCTGGATAAACATACCCCCTTCCTGGGCGATGAATGGCTGAAGGCCGAGTCCATCCCCACCTCCGCCTCAACGCAAAGCCGCCGGAGGGGAAGGAGCGAATTTGAAAAGCTGTTCCCTTTCTCCAACCGGGACGCGCTGGCCATACAGGACGAGCTCGGCCATACCTTCCGGTTCGGCCCGCTGGCGCACGACATCCCCGGCGATGAATTTAAACTGGAATTCCTCCAGGTGACCAAAAAGGACGGGGACGCCAGTTATTACTTCCCCGAAGGCCACCGCAATAACAGCCCCAAAGACAAGATCGTCCTGCATTTCACTGCCGGCCAGATCTCCGGAGACTTCGGGGCGCTGACCCGGAAGGACAAAGAAGTATCCACCGCCTTTCTGGTCGGCCGGGACGGGGCCATTTACAAGCTGTTCGATTCCGTCAAAGCCTGGTCCTACCACCTGGGCAGCGGTTCTATGGGGGGCAACACTTCTATGAGCTCCAGCTCCGTAGGCATCGAGATCTCCAACTGGGGGCCGCTGAAGGAAGACGGGGCCGGCAACCTCACCACCTGGGACCACGGCTACTGGTTTTGCACACTGGATCAGGAAGATGCCTATGTCAAACTCAGCCGCCCTTTCCGGGGCGCCCGGTATTTTGCCCGCATCACGCCCCACCAGTACGAAAGCGTCATCATTCTGCTGCGCTATTTGGCCAAAACACTGGGCATCGAACCCAATTTCCTGCCTGAAGGCAAACGGCAGGACACCTTCGCCAGCCATGCGGAGGCCAAAGCCTTTAAGGGCATCTGCTGCCACGTCAACTTCCGGGCTTCCGGCAAATGGGACCTTCCGGAGGAGGGCTTCGACTGGGAGCAGGTGATCGCCGGAGTTACCGGCAGCTTCGCCCCCTCCCTGCCGCAGGGGCCCCGCAGCCGTTCCATCTTCTCCATTCCGCAAGTCGTTTCCGAGGAGGAGGTCCTGGAACAATTACAGGGGCTGGAGCGCGGGGATCAGGATATCAGTAAGTACGGGGAAGACGGGCCGGAGGTGGACATTTGAGCCCCCCGGAACTGATTGATACAAAAGATCGAATAACAACCCGCGCCCATGTCCAAACCCAGCCAGAACATTCAGCTTCCCTTCGAAAGGAGCCACGCCTTCATTATCGGCATCAACGATTACGAACATATCACCCCGCTGAAAACAGCGGTCAATGATGCGCTGGGCATCGCTCAGCGGCTGGAAGAGCAACACGCCTATACCGTGCATCCACCTCTGCTCAACGTGAAGAAGGCCGCCATTCTCCAATGGCTCTCCTCGACAGTACCCCGGTCCGTAGGGCCCAAAGACCGCGTGGTGTTCTACTTCGCCGGCCACGGCATCGCCCTCGACAGTGAGGAAGGCCCCAACGGCTACCTAGTGCCCGCCGACGCCCGCCCCGGAGATCCCGGGACCCTCATCCCCATGAATGAATTCCACCGGGCGCTCAACAGACTGCCCTGCCGCCACGGACTGCTGATCCTGGACTGCTGCTTCGCGGGAGCTTTCAAATGGTCGTCCGGCTTTCGGGGTATTGTCTTCGATGTGCCGGGCGTGATCTACGAAGAGCGCTTCTGGCGCTACGTGCAGGACCCCGCCTGGCAGGTGATCACCTCGGCGGCCTACGACCAGCAGGCGGTGGATGTGCTGTCGAACCGCAGCCTGGGTATGCGGGAGGACGACAACGGAAACCATTCTCCTTTCGCCCTGGCTCTTTTTGAAGCCCTGGAAGGCCAGGGCGATGTGATCCCGCAGGGCGAAGGAGACGGGGTGATCACCGCCACGGAGCTATACCTGTATCTGCGCAACCAGGTGGAAAAGCAGGCCACCGAACTGACTCCCCGGCAGACGCCCTCCCTGTTCAACCTCGCCCGCCACGATAAAGGAGAATACATCTTCCTGCACCCCCGCCACCGCCTCAACCTGCCCCCCGCCCCCAACCGCAACCCGTTCAAAGGGCTGTCTTCCTTCGACGAAGCGGACGCCTCCCTGTTTTACGGGCGGGAACGGGTGGTGAAAGCCCTGCGGGAAATGGCGAACAATGTACCCTTGCTGGTCGTCAGCGGAGCTTCCGGAACGGGTAAATCGTCGGTGGTCAAGGCAGGCCTTCTGCCACAGTTGCGTCTCGAAGGCTGCCGGGTGCTGCCGGTCATCCGCCCGGGAAAGGAGCCCGTGGTTACTTTGGAAACAGAACTGCCGGAGGCCGAAAATCAGTTTCGCGGAAATGGGAAAACAGTACTGGTGATCGACCAGTACGAAGAACTGATCACCCAGTGCCTGGACCCCGCCCAGCGACAGGCCTTTGAACAGCAACTGGCCGCCTGGCTGGATGCCTTTCCCCAATTGAGCATCATACTGAGCATTCGTTCCGATTTTGAACCGCAGTTTGAAAAATCGCCCCTGGCGCCCCGGTGGCAGGAAGGGCGCTATGTGGCGCCCCCCTTCAGCCTGGACGAACTGCGGGAGGCCATCGTCAAACCCGCCGTTCAGGAAGTGCTCTTTTACGAACCCGAGGGCCTGGTGGATCAAATAGTGGAAGAGGTCAGCCAGGCGCCGGGCGCTTTGCCCCTGCTCTCCTTTACGTTGAGCGAACTGTACGAGGCCTACCTCAAAAGCGGCCGGCAGGACCGCGCCCTGCTTGAGGCCGATTATCAACAGCTGGGCGGCGTGATCGGCGCCCTGCGAACCAAAGCCGATGACGTCTATAACCGGCAGGATGGCCCCCACCGCAACAGCATGCGCAAACTAATGCTGAGAATGGCCTCTCTGGAAGGGGGCGAGCTGGCCGGCAAGCGCGTCTACGAAGAAGAACTGCAATTTGCCGATGCGGCGGAAACCAAACGCATGGCCACTGTCGCCCGCCAACTGGTGGAAGCCCGCCTGGTGCAGCGCGGCGTCGACGCCCGGGAAAAAGTATACGTCGAGCCTGCCCACGACGCTCTGGTGCGCGCCTGGGGCCGCCTGTGGGAATGGGTGAAGGCCACGGGGGAGGAAAAGCTCAGCCTGCAGAATAAGCTCAGCCAGGCTGTGAAGGATTACCAGGCTATGGCAAAAACTGAACCCAAAAAGGCCCGGCGGCTGTTGTGGAACGACAGCCCGCGCCTTGGCCTGCTGGAGGCGGAACTGCAACATAAAGAACATAACCTCAACGCACAGGAGGAGGCCTTCGTCCGGGC
>CAYQKY010000292.1:0-7321 GCA_964418125.1 uncultured Phaeodactylibacter sp. | reverse complement strand
AGACAACCGTAAGCGGAACGTAAGCCATCAGTTGTAGCCTGGAAGCCCATTCAAACCCTATGAACGGGGAAAGCAACAAGGCCGCCAGGATCAATGAGGTAAAGCCAAACAGCTGTTCAGCATGCTCTGTTTTTTTCCAATTCAGGACAAATAAAACGGTGGCAACCAGCAACATCAGGAACAGGAGCAGAAACCATGCCGTCCGGTTTTTTATCATGTGATGGCCAATTTTAGGAAAGATGGTTTCTTAACGAAGTGATAGTAAAAAGATTTCTTTAGGGGCCTGAAAAGTATTTTCACCAAGAGAAGGAAGGGCGGGGCTGACAATTATCAGTACACCCTCCCGGGGAGTAATGTATATTGATACCCCAAAAAAAACGCCTTTACCATGAACTGGCACCTCATCAGCGGAGCAGAAGCGCTCGAAGTTACCGGCAGCCGCCCCGGCGGGCTCAACGCCCCGGAGGCGGAGGAGCGGCTGGCCCAGTACGGCCCCAACCGGCTGGCCGGCAAGAAAAGGAAACCCGCCTGGCTGATGTTCCTGGGCCAGTTCAAAGACGTCATGATCCTGATCCTGATCGGGGCGGCCGTGGTGTCGGGGCTGGTAGGCGACCTGAAGGACACCATCGTCATCCTCATCATCGTAGTGCTCAATGCCGTGGTCGGCTTCGTGCAGGAATACCGGGCGGAGAAGGCCCTGGAGGCCCTGAAGAAGATGTCGGCCCCTTCGGCCACCGTAGAGCGGGGGGGCGCGCCCATGCACATCGACGCCGCCCAGTTGGTGCCGGGCGACGTGGTGGTGCTGGAAGCCGGCAGTATGGTCCCCGCCGACATCCGCCTGCTGGAAACCCATTCTCTGAAGATCGAGGAAGCCTCCCTGACCGGCGAGTCTACTGCGGTGGACAAGCAGCCGGAGAAGCTACAGAGCGAGGAACTGCCCCTGGGCGACCGCACCAATATGGCCTACAAGAGCACCGTGGCCACTTACGGGCGGGGAAAGGGGGTGGTTGTCGCCACCGGTATGGATACGCAGATCGGCCACATCGCTCAAATGCTGCAGGAAGACGAGTCACTGACCCCGCTCCAGAAGCGCCTGGGGGATTTTGGCAAAAAACTGTCCCTGGCCGTGCTGGGCATTTGCGCCATCATCTACGGGGCGGGGCTGCTCCGGGGCGAGGATTCCCTCTACATGCTGCTGACGGCCATCTCCGTAGCGGTGGCGGCCATCCCCGAGGCGTTGCCGGCGGTGGTGACCATCGCCCTGGCTCTGGGTGCGCGGCGCCTGGTGCGCAAGAACGCCCTCATCCGCAAACTGCCGGCAGTGGAAACCCTCGGCTCGGTCACCTTCATCTGCACCGACAAAACGGGAACGCTGACCGAAAACCGGATGACGGCCACCGAAACGTGGACGCCCCCCTCCTCCCCCGCCGGGATGGCCCTGGAGCCGCAACAGGCTTTGCTCCTGTGCATGGCCCTCAACCACGACGTGCAAAGGGACACGGAGGGGGAACTCACCGGCGAATCCACCGAGGTGGCCCTGGCCGCTTACGCCGAAGCTCACCCCCCTGTGCCCGGCTTCCGCCGCGAGCAGTACTCACGGGTAGCGGAACTTCCTTTCGACTCCAACCGGAAGATGATGACCACCGTCCACGAATATGAGGGCCGTTTCCTGGTGGTCACCAAAGGCGCACTGGAGTCCGTTCTGGACGCCTGCGAAGACGCCGACGAGGAAGCCCTTACCGCCGAGGCCGAACGCATGGGCCGGCAGGGCCTGCGCACCCTGGCATATGGCTGCCGCCTCATCGATAAGTTGCCGGAAAAGATCAGTTTCAACACCCTGGAGCGCGGCCTGGAAGCCGTTGGCCTGGCCGGCATGATGGACCCACCCCGCGCCGAAGCTGCCCAGGCTATCGCCGACTGCAAGGCCGCCGGCATCGTACCCGTCATGATCACCGGCGACCACCCCGATACGGCGGAGGCCATCGCCCGGCAGATCGGCATCCTGCATCGCTCGACGGACCGGCTGATCACCGGCGCCAAGCTGCGGCAGATGGAAGCCCATTCCTTCGAGGAGAGTATCCACAGGATCAAAGTATACGCCCGCGTATCGCCCGAACAGAAGCTGCAGATCGTCAAGGCCCTGCAGCGCCGGGGGCAGTTCGTGGCGGTGACCGGAGACGGGGTCAATGACGCGCCCGCCCTCCGGCGCGCCAACATCGGCGTGGCCATGGGCGTCACCGGCACCGACGTTTCCAAAGAAGCCGCCCACATGGTGCTGCTGGACGACAACTTCGCCACCATCGTCCGGGCCGTCAAGGAAGGGCGCCGCATCTTCGACAACATCCGGAAGTTCATCAAATACACTATGACCAGCAACAGCGGGGAGATCTGGACCATCTTCCTGGCGCCCCTGGCGGGCCTGCCCATCCCCCTGCTGCCCATCCACATCCTGTGGATCAACCTGGTGACCGACGGCCTGCCCGGCCTGGCCCTGGCGGGCGAACCCCCCGAAAAAGGTCTGATGCAACTGCCGCCCCGCAAGCCCGACGAAAGCATTTTCGCCCACGGCCTGGGCGTCCACATCCTGTGGGTGGGCCTGCTGATGGGGGCCGTCTGCATCGGCGCCCAGGCATGGGCCATCGCCGCCGAAGACCCCAAATGGCAGACCTACGTATTTACCATCCTGTGCTTCAGCCAGATGGGGCACGTGCTGGCCATCCGCAGCGAGTACTCCTTCCTCTTCCGGCAGGGCATCTTCACCAACAAACCCCTGCTCGGGGCCGTCCTGCTGACCTTCTTCCTGCAAATGGCCATCCTCTATATCCCCGCCCTGAACGACATCTTCTCCGTGCAGCCGCTGACGTGGCAGGAACTGGGAGCCTGCCTGCTGATATCGTCTATCGTGTTCCACGCTGTGGAGGGGGAGAAGTGGGTGAGGGGGGTGAGAAGGAATGAAGGAATGAGGGAATGAGTGAATTCATTCATGACAAAGGTCATTTACAAACAGGCCGTGATGCTCTAACTTGACGGTCCAACCCAACCAAAGGAACGATGAAAAAACTACGGCTCAAAGTAATCGGCCTTGCCGTATTCCTGCTCTCGTTGAACGTTCTTACGGCACAGAACACGGCAGACGCCACTCCGGCCGAACGCACCTTTAAAAAGATCGACCTCTTCCCGGCCATCAGCTTTGCGCCGGAGACGAACCTGACCCTAGGGGGTATCGGCTACTACTACCTGGACCTGTACCGGGGGGGCCCCGCCACCAAAATTTCCAACGTCAACTTTCTGGCGGTGTATACCCTCAACCGGCAGATAGCCATCGAGGGATACTGGGATATCTTCTCGGACGGCAACCGCTGGCGCACCCGCGGGATGGCGTTCTACAACAAATACCCGGACCGCAATTACGGCCGGGGCAACGAGCCCGGCGTGGCGGTCATCGAATTTATTGACGACAAGCAGTGCGACACGCTCAACTACCTGCCCTTCGACTCCGACCGCATCAAGCTGGCGCCCACCGTGCTGCGCAAGGTAAACTCCAACCTATACCTGGGGCTGCAGGGCGAAATGGAATACCTCTGGAATTCCGAACCCATGCTCGACAACTACGGCTTCGCCGGGGCCGACTCCACCGCCATCACCAACCTGCCGGTGGAGGGTATCCGCTCCGGAATGGGGCTCCACCTGCTGTACGACAGCCGCGACTACGTGCTGAACCCCATCAGGGGTACGCTCGTCTCCTTCGGCACCCTCCATTTCGGCAAGTGGATGGGCAGCGATTATACCTTCAACAGCTACCTGCTCGACGCCCGAAAGTACCTCAACACCACCCGCAACCACACCTTGGCCCTGCGTACGGTGGCCAACCTGCGCTTCTCCAGGGAGGCGATCCCCATGCGCGGGCTGTCGCAGGTGGGCGGCAGGGAGTTCATCCGCGGCTACTTCAAGGGCACTTATCAGGACAACCACGTCTTCGCCCTCGAGGCGGAGTACCGCCTGCCGCTCTGGCGGGAGGGCTCTTCCTCCAAACTGTGGCAGGTATGGAAACGGCTGGGGCTCGTCGCCTTCGCCGGCGGAGCACAGGTGTTCCCCGAAATGAGCGAATTCAGCCTCAGCGAGATGCACTGGGCCGTGGGCGGCGGGCTTCGCATCCTCTTCAACGAGGAGTCGCGCGTCAACATCCGCATCGACTACGCCCTGGCGCTGGACCCGGACTCGGACGGGGAGGGGAAGCGGCAGAGCGGGTTGTATTTCTTTCTGGCGGAGGCGTTTTAGGCCAAGGCGGAAGGCTTTTGGGTGCAGGCCGGGGGCTCAAAGTCGGAAGTCGGAAAGCGGAAATCGGAATTTTTCCAGAGAGTGCTGCCAGGATGGGGCTGGAGGTGCCCCCATCATAAAGAATAGGGCTTCCTCAACAAAAGGAAGTTTGAAATCGGAAATCGGAAGTTTACCCGGCTGAGTGCAGCGAAGACGGGGCGGAAGGGCGGTTAGCCAGAGACTGTTCAGAAATGTGTGTCTTAAAAAGCAAAAACCTTTTGTTTTCAGCGGCCTGGCGAAACAGCGAACACCGAATTCCAAACAGCGCCTTTAACAATTTTAACCGTCGAACAATAGCCACTTGCCCCTCCGGAGAAAAATAGTGCGCAAAATACCCTATTTTCATCCGTTGAAAACCCTGGAACGATAAACACAAGCCGGCCCTATGACACAGCAGGAGATCCGTAAAGACAGCCCGCGGGTGATCAATGCGTGGGCGATGTACGACTGGGCCAACTCGGTCTACGCCCTGGTCATCACCTCGGCCATCTTTCCACCCTATTACAACCAGGTGACGCGGCAGGGCGGCAGCAACCGGGTGGATTTCCTGGGGTGGGACGTAGAGAATACCGCCATCTACTCCATCTGCCTGGGGCTTGGCTTCGGCGTCATTGCGCTGGTTTCGCCCCTGGTGTCTTCCATTTCCGACTACTCCGGCAACCACAAGTTCTTCATGAAATTTTTCTGCTATACGGGGGCGGCGGCCTGTTCGGCCCTGTTCCTGTTTACCGGCCCCAACCTGCTGCTGGGGCTGGGCGCCCTCATGCTGGCCACCATCGGGTACTCGGGCAGTATCGTTTTCTACAACTCCTACCTGCCTGCCATCGCCTCCGAAGCGCGGCAGGACCGGGTGAGCGCCCGGGGCTACGCCTTCGGCTATATCGGCGCCTCCACCCTGCTCATCCTCAACCTGGCCTTCATCCTCAACCAGAAGGCGCTGGGCGTGGAAGACGACACCTTGCTGCCCCGCATCGCCTTCCTCACCACCGGCTTCTGGTGGGTGGGCTTCGCCCAGGTCACCTTCCGCAACCTGCCGCGGGGCATCTACCGGAAACGCCCGGAAGGGCACTACCTGCTCAACGGCTACCGTGAGCTGAACAAGGTGTGGAGCCGCCTGAAGCAGGAGCGCCGCCTGAGAACCTTCCTCTCCGCTTTCTTCTTTTACATCATGGGCGTGCAGACGGTCATGTTCATGGCCGCCTCCTTCGGGGAGAAGGAGATAAAAATGGGCCTCACCGAGCTCATCGCCACCGTACTGACGCTGGAATTCATCGGCATCGGCGGGGCCTTCCTGTTCGCCTGGTTGTCCAAGAAGCGGGGCAACATACCGGCCCTGACCATCGCCGTGCTGGTGTGGATCGGCATCTGCATCGGCGCTTACTTCATCCGGACGCCCCTCCACTTCTACATCGCCGCTTTCTTCATCGGCCTGGTCATGGGCGGCATTCAGTCGCTCTCGCGCTCCACCTACTCCAAGCTGATCCCCAAAACGGAGAACAACGCCGGCTACTTCAGCTTCTATGACGTATGCGAAAAGGTGGCCATGATGTGCGGCCTGGTCATGTTCGGCACACTGGACAACGTCTTCGGCAGCATGCGCAATTCGATTATCGCCCTGGGCATCTGGTTCACGATCGGACTGGTGTTTCTGGTGAGGGTGGCCCCGCTCCGGCCGGGCCCAAAGGGGAGGGAGTAGCTCCTGCCTTCATTCCAGTTTCAGGACCTTTTCCATTCGGGCCTGCCCGTTCGCCCTGTCCTTTATCCGGATAAAAAGGGAGCCTCCCGGAAGGCCTTGCACATTGACCCTGGCCTTGCCGCCAGAAGGATCTAAGGCCTGAAGCATTACCCCGCGGGCGTCGAAAACTTCGACCTGCTTATGCTGTAAATTTCCCTCGATGGTAAGCCAGTCCCGGCAGGGGTTGGGGAAAATGGAAAGTCTGTTCTCCGGCTGCCGGAGGCCTTCGGCGGCGGTGAGGTTCGGGATGCGGATGGCGTAGAGGTTGCGGCCGATGCCGCCGGGCAGTTCCTCGTCGGTGATGTAGAGCTCGGTTTCGGTGAGGAAGCAGACGGCCTCCTTTTGGGTAACGGGCGGAAAGTCGAAGCGGCGCACCTGCCCACCGAAGAAATCATCGCCCGTGAAGCCGTAGAACACCCACATCTTATCGCTCGACAGGAGGCAGAGCCGGGAGCCGTCCGGGCTGATGTCGGCGGCGGTGATCCAGAAGTTGAGGAAGAGGGAGCCGCCGGTGTCGAAGGTTCCGATCTTTTCGGCAATGTACTCGCCGGGCGCATCCGGAAGGCGGTACAGGTGGGTTTTGCCGTCGAAGGGCACGGTGCGGTTCTTGGTGCAGAGGTAGAGGTGGCCGGCGTGCCAGAATAGGGCCTCGCAGTCGAAGCGGAGGCTGTCGTCGGGGGGCGGGAAGGAGTACTGATCCTCATAGGAAAAAGAGATGGTTTCGGCGGCCACCGAGTCGCCCGTGGCGGCGTCGGGGTTAGGTATTTTGAAGATGGTGAGATCGGTGCTGTTGTTGTCGTTGTTGCCGATGTTGCCGATGTAGAAATTGCCCTGGCCGTCCTGGGCGATATCTTCCCAGTCGCGGTTCCAGGCATTGGTTACTGCCACCGTGCGGAGGAGATTGCCGAGGGTGTCGAACTGATAAAGGGCGGCCTCTCCCCCGCTGTCGTTGAAGGACCAGAACCGGTTGCTGCCGCTGGCCTCGATGCCCGAGGTTTCGCTGAGAATAGCGGGCAGGCGGGTGACGGTTCGGAGTTCCTGGGCATGGGCGCCGGTGAGGAGAAGGAGGAAGGTGATGGTGAGGAATGGCTTCATGATAGTACAGTATAACCTGTTTTGCTTCGGAAGTGGGAATTCCGGTCAGATTGTCAGATGGTTATATTGTTATGCGAATCCAGGGCTAAAACCATGGGGTTGCCCCGGGCCGGAGCCTAAAATGCCAAGGCTTGGCCCGTTAGGGCCTAAATGTTGGTAGAAAAGAAGCCAAAG
>CAYQKY010000291.1:0-7339 GCA_964418125.1 uncultured Phaeodactylibacter sp. | reverse complement strand
ACGAGTGGAAGCCCACGGTGATGAACAACTTCAACCTCACCGACCAGGAGATCGAAAACATCATCGCTTACGTTGATTATGTTTATACCGGCAAAGACCAGCAGGCGCAGGGGCCTGTTGACGGCGTTCCGCAGCAGGCGGTGGAAAAGCCTGACAATACGCTGCTTTTCATTGCTCTGGCAGTCATTCTGGCCATCCTCTCCGTCGTCCTGGCGCGCATCGTGGCCAACCTCAACTATATGGTCCAGGTGAGGGAAGGCAATGCTCCGGCTCACCGCAAGACGCTGGTTGAGATCCTGACCAGCAAGGGGCTGATCGCTTTTGTCATCTTCGCACTGGTGGTACTCGGCGGTTATACTACCGTCAATAACGCTATCATGCTGGGCCGCCAGCAGGGCTACGCTCCCGAGCAGCCCATCAAGTTTTCCCACGCCACCCACGCCGGCCTGCAGAAGATCGACTGCCAGTACTGCCACGACGGCGCCCGCCGCTCCAAGCATTCCGTCATTCCGGCGGCCAATACTTGTATGAACTGCCACGCCGCCGTCAAAGTGGGTTCTACCTATGGGACGGCAGAACTGAGCAAGATCTACGCCTCCATCGGCTGGAACCCCAATACGGATTCCTACATCGAGAATTACGATGAGATGAGCCAGGAAGAGATCGAGGATATCTTCAAAAAGTGGATCGGCGACAACTACATCAAGGAGAAGGGTAGCCTCGATGCCGCAGGGGAAAAGACGATCGAAGACCAGTGGGAAGGCATCGTCAGCTCGCTGACCAACGAAGACAAGGAAAAAATACAGGGCCCGATCGAATGGGTTCGCATCCATAACCTTCCCGACCACGCCTACTTCAACCACGCACAACACGTCTCTGTGGGGAAAGTAGAATGCCAGACCTGCCACGGGCCGGTCGAGGAAATGGAAGTGGTGCAACAGTACTCTCCGCTTTCCATGGGCTGGTGCATTAACTGCCACCGCCAGACGGAAGTGCAGTTCGCCGGCAACGAGTATTACAAGACTTACGCCAACTACCACGATGAAATTGCCAGTGGTGCGCGCGACAAAGTGACCGTCGAGGAGATCGGCGGGCTCGAATGCCAGAAGTGCCACTATTAATTCATGCCAATCCGCCCGTTTGAACCTGAAAAAAGAAAAAATGAAGAATAAGAATAATGGTGTTTGGATCGGGGTAGACCAACTGGCCAATACCCCCGAATACAAGAAAACCACCCAGCAGGAATTCAACAATAACGAAGAGGTATTTGAAAACGGATACAGCAGCCGCCGCGATTTTCTGAAATACCTCGGTTTTGGTATCGGAGCGGCTACACTTGCCGCCAGTTGTGACATTCCCGTCAAGCGCGCCATCCCTTATGTGGTGAAGCCCGACGAGATCGTGCCCGGCGTCGCCACCTATTACGCTTCCAGTTTTGTACAGGGCGGAGACTATTGCTCCGTACTGGTCAAGACCCGGGAAGGCCGCCCCATCAAGATCGAAGGCAACAGCCTTTCCAAAGTGACCGGCGGAGGCACCAGCGCCCGGGCGCAGGCCAGTGTGCTGAGCCTGTATGACACCAGCCGCCTGGACGGCCCTTACCGCGTGGCCGAGGGCAGGATCGATAAGCCGGCCGACCGCAATAAAAAAGGCCCCTCCTGGGCAGAGATCGACGTGGAGATCATGTCCAAGCTGAACGCCAACTCCCGCGTCCGCATCGTCGCTCATACTCTTATGAGCCCGACGGCGAAAAAGGCCATCGCGGACTTCCGGGCCAAATACCAGAACACGGAGCTCGTCATGTACGACCCGGTCTCCAGCTCTGCCATCCTGGAGGCCAACCAGCTGAGCTTCGGCCAGGCGGTGATCCCTGCCTACCATTTTGATAAGGCCAGGACGATCGTCAGCTTCGACGCCGACTTCCTGGGCACCTGGATCTCTCCGATCGAGTACGCTGCCCAGTACGCCAAAGGCAGGAAGATCGACGATGTGGAAAACCCGAAGATGTCCCGCCACATACAGGTAGAAAGCCATGTGAGCCTGACCGGCTCCAATGCCGACAACCGCATTATGGTCCGCCCGTCGGAGCAGGGCGCCGCTATCATCGCCCTCTACAACGCCCTGGCGGGTAAGGCAGGCCGCGCCACGGTGCGCGGGCCCCAGTTGGAAGGTGAAAAGGCCGGTAAGATCCAGAAGGCTGCCGATGAGTTGTGGAGCCACCGCGGAGAATCCCTGGTAGTCGCCGGTTCCAATAACCTGGGCGAGCAGGTGCTCATCAACGCGGCCAACGACATGCTGGGCAGCTACGGAAGCACCATCGATTTTACGAACGCTTCCCTTCAGCGCCAGGGGATGGACAAGAATATTCAGAACCTCATCAAAGATATGAATGCCGGCAGGGTAGACGCCCTTTTCGTTATGGACGGCGCCAACCCGGCCTACGATGTGCCCAATGCCGGTGAGTTTCGCGATGCCTGTGCCAAGGTCGGCCTGAAGGTCTCCTTCGCAGGCGTACCCAATGAAACCGCATACCTGTGCGATTACGTCACTCCTACTCACCACTATCTGGAAAGCTGGGGCGATGTTGAACCGAAGCGCGGCCACTACAGCCTCATTCAGCCCGCAATTGCGCCCATCTTTGCCAGTGTAGGCCGCCACGGCACCCGCCAGGCGGAGGAAAGCCTGCTGCGCTGGGCCGGTGTAGAGGTTGTTGGAACTGAAGCTTCGGCTGCTCCGGCAGACACTACGGCTCAGGAGGGTACTCCTGCTCCGGCGGACAACCCCTACTGGAAAAAAGCAATGGCCGAAACCGGCTATTTCTACTACGAATATCTGCGAAAGCACTGGGAAGAGCAGCTCTTCCCGCAGCAGAGTGACTTTGCCACTTTCCAGTCCTTCTGGGACAGCACGCTGCACGACGGCGTCTTTGAGGTTCCGCAGGCTACCATCATGCAGGCCTTCTCCGCCGACGTGAACGAGGCGGCCAAGCGCGTCCGCCAGCCCAACAGCAATGCGGAAGCCCTGGAGATCTCCTTCTTCGAAACCGTCAATATGGGGAGTGGCGTATATGCCAACAACCCCTGGCTGATGGAGATGCCCGACCCGGTCAACCGCTGCTCCTGGGGCAATTACCTGGGCATTCCCGTATCCTGGGAGGGGGGCAACGACTACGTCGCTTTCATGGGCCTGAACCCGGATGAGATCAAAGGCAAGGCCGACATGGTGAACGTCTCCATCGATGGAAAGGAGAGCGCCTGCACGGTAGTCCGCCAGTTTGGCCAGATGCCGGGCACGCTCTCGCTGGCCATCGGTTACGGCCGTGAGAAGACGGGCCAGATGGGCCGCGCCCTCGGCAATAATGTCGGCACTAACGTATACCCCTGGCTGACGCTGGATGACAACGGCAACGTACAGTACTACGCTACGGTGGAGAACGTCTCCGAACCGGTCGGCGTAGACGATGAGTTCGCCTGCGTGCAATATCACCACGCCATGGGCCTGAAAGCGGAAGACCCCAAATCGGGCAAAGTGATCAACGTGGATGAAAAAACGGCTATGGCTCTGGGTGAAGGATATCAGGGAGGCATCACGAACCGTTCCATTATTTTCCAGGGCCGCCTGGAGGAACTGCCCGAGCTGGTCCACCACATCGAAGAGCACCGCGCAGAGGCCGCGGAGCTCAACTCCAAGACCCTTTATCCGTACGAAGAATATAAGGAAGAATTCTACAGCCAGGGCCACCACTGGATCATGCACGTCGACCTGAACGCCTGCATCGGATGCGGCGCCTGCCAGGTGGCCTGCATCGCCGAGAATAACGTTCCGGTGGTCGGCAAGCGGGAGGTCTCCCGCCATCATGAAATGACCTGGCTGCGTATCGACCGCTACTTCTACGGGGACTTCGAGAACCCCAATGTGGTCTATCAGCCGCTGATGTGCCAGCACTGCGACAACGCGCCCTGCGAGAACGTCTGCCCGGTGGCCGCGACCAACCACAGCTCGGAGGGCCTCAACCAGATGACCTACAACCGCTGTATCGGGACGCGCTACTGCGCCAACAACTGCCCGTATAAAGTACGCCGCTTCAACTGGCTGGATTACACCACCGCCGACCTCTTCGGCGCCAATGAAGTGGAGATGAACGGGGAAAGTGTGCCTTTCGGTGCGGACAACCTCACCCGTATGGTACTGAACCCGGACGTGACGGTGCGTTCCCGCGGCGTGATCGAGAAGTGCAGCTTCTGTGTGCAGCGCATCCAGGAAGGCAAGCTGACCGCCAAGCGGGAAGGCCGCAGGCTGCGCGACAACGACGTCAAAACGGCCTGCCAGACGGCCTGCCCGACCGGCGCCATCGTCTTCGGCGACAGCAACAACAAAGAAGCGGTTGCCACTAAAAAGCTGGACAACCCGCTCAACTACCTGGTACTGGAAGAGATCAACGTGAGGCCTTCCGTCACCTACCAGGCCAAAGTGAACAACCGCAGCGAAGAGCTGGAAGCATAAAAAATGAACACAAGGGATTTGGGCCGAACGGGCCGGACACCCAATTAATAAACTTATAACGCTTCAACTATAATGAGTGCAGTAGTATCTCCGATACGCGAACCGTTGATCGAAGGTGGGAAATCGTACCACCAGATTACCGAGGATATTTGTTCGCCTACTGAAAGCGCCCCCAATATCGCCTGGATAGTGGCCTTTATCATATCCGTGGCGGGCCTGGCCTTCTACGTCTTCTGCGTAGCCTGGACCATCTGGGTGGGTATCGGTAGCTGGAACCTCAACCGCACCATCGGCTGGGGTTGGGACATTACCAACTTCGTCTGGTGGATCGGTATCGGCCACGCCGGAACGCTGATCTCGGCCATCCTCCTGCTGTTCCGCCAGAAATGGCGTACCGGTGTGAACCGGGCGGCCGAGGCCATGACCATCTTCGCGGTGATGTGCGCCGGCCAGTTCCCCCTCATTCACATGGGGCGCCTGTGGCTGGGCTTCTTCATCTTCCCGTATCCGAACACCCGGGGGCCGCTGTGGGTGAACTTCAACTCCCCTCTGTTGTGGGACGTGTTCGCCATCTCCACTTATTTCACCGTCTCCCTCCTGTTCTGGTATACGGGCCTGGTTCCTGACTTTGCTACTCTCCGCGACCGCGCCAAAGGCATCCGTAAGAACATCTACAATTTCCTTTCTTTCGGATGGACCGGCGCAGCCAAGCACTGGCAGCGCTTCGAGAGCCTCTCCCTTGTGTTGGCCGGCCTGGCAACTCCCCTGGTGCTTTCCGTTCACACCATCGTATCCTTTGACTTCGCCACCTCCGTGATCCCGGGATGGCATACCACCATCTTTCCGCCCTACTTCGTCGCCGGCGCCATCTTCTCCGGCTTCGCTATGGTGCAGACCCTGATGGTGATCACCCGTAAGGTGCTGAACCTTGAGCAATATATCACCCTGGGCCACATAGAGAGCATGAACAAGGTCATTCTGGTGACCGGCACCATAGTGGGGGTAGCCTACCTGACGGAGCTCTTCATCGCCTGGTATTCCGGCTACATCTACGAGCAGTACGCTTTCTACAACCGGGTGATGGGGCCCTATTACTGGTCGTATATCGGAATGATGTCCTGTAACGTACTGTCTCCGCAGATATTCTGGTGGAGGAAGATGCGGCGCAGCATCTTCGTCACCTTCGTCATGTCCATCTTCGTGAATATAGGTATGTGGTTCGAGCGTTTCGTGATCATTGCCACGACGCTGGCACGCGACTATCTGCCCTCCAGCTGGAGCTACTATACGCCGACCTGGGTTGAGATCGGCCTGTTTGTCGGCACGTTGGGCCTGTTCTTTACCCTTTACCTGATCTTCACGCGTACCGCGCCGGTGGTGGCGGTAGCAGAGGTCAAGGCCATCCTGAAGTCGGCCGGCGACCAGTATCTGGAACCAAACGCCAGGCATGCTGCCAAAGTGGTGAAGGAAGAAGTGGAAACTCAGGCGTGAACCCCTCCGGGGCGGAGCAGAAAATAAATTTAAAGACCCTACAATTCACTATACAATGAGCAAGGAAAATAAAGATGTGCTGTACGGCTTATACGACGATGAGGAGGTTCTGCTGAAAGCCGTTGACCAGGCCAATGCCGGCCATTTCGAGATCATGGACGTCTTCTCTCCCTTCCCGGTCCACGGGCTGGACCCGAAACTGGGCCTTTCGGAGAGCCGCCTTCACATCTCCGGGTTTGTCTTTGGTGCGATCGGCACTCTCACCGCCTTTTTGTTCATGACCTGGGTGTTTACGCGGGACTGGCCGATCATCTTCGGAGGCAAGCCTTACTGGTCGGTGCCTGCCTTCATCCCCATCACCTTCGAACTGACGGTCCTTTTCGCCTCGATCGGAATGGTGGTTTCCTTTTATACCATCTGCGGGATGGCCCCTGGTATCTGGAACCCGATCCTGGATGACCGCATTACTGACGATAAGTTCTGCATCGCTTTCGATGTGACCGGTGCGGAAGAGGCCGAAAAGGAAAAGCTGAAGAGCTTCTTTACGGCCTCCGGCGCATCCGAAGTGAATACGAAGACGATTTAACGTACTTTCAACCAAAAGTGATGAAAAACCTGAAACATATAGTAATAGTGATCGTCGCCACCGTTGTGCTTTACTCCTGTGCTCCGGCGGACAACAACTTCCCGGGTAGTGAATACATGCCCGACATGGCCCACTCCATCGCTCAGGAGGCCAATGTCTACAATTACTATCACTACAATACGTGGGACAGCGCCAGCACCGTGCGGCTCAAGGATTTGTCTTACCCCGGCCTTCCGGTGGAAGGTACGGTGCCAAGAGGATACGCCGGCCTGTATTTCGCCTCCGAAAAGGGAGAGAATGCCAGCGATGTGATGGAACAGCTGCGCGGCGCAGGTGACGTCAACAATATAGCGGTGCCGGTCAACGGCCATGTTCCTTACTATTACGGCGATACCGAGGCGGAGCGTACCCGGGCAACCGAAGAGATCACTGACAACCCCTTCCCGATCACCGCCGGGGGACTGGAACGAGGCAAGGAACTGTACGTCATTTTCTGCGGGATCTGCCACGGAGAAAAGGGCAATGGCCTGGGGTATCTGGTCAGTGATGACAACCCCAACGTGAAGTACCCGGCAGCGCCGGCCAACTTCCTGCTGGATGAATTCATCAATTCATCCAACGGTCGTTACTATCACAGCATCATGTACGGCAGGAACGTGATGGGAGCCTACAAGGATAAACTTTCCTATGAGGAGCGCTGGCAGGTGATCCACTACATCCGCTCCCTGCAGGCAAAGGAGAAAGGCCTGGAATACAGCG
>CAYQKY010000290.1:0-7367 GCA_964418125.1 uncultured Phaeodactylibacter sp. | reverse complement strand
TAGATGCCCGCTTTTTCACTTACATCCAGGAAAAAACCGTTGCGATTTTCATACAGGCGGTCGCCGGCCAGGCTATCCCGGACGCTCCGCAAAGTTCCCGGCTTGTAAGATTCAGGAGTATGTACCGCATGATTGAGCAGATACATGTCCAGGTCCCCGTCCTGGTCATAATCGAAAAAGGAGGCTTGCTGAGCATAGGTATGAGCATCTAACCCAAAGTGTTCGGCCTGCTCTGTGAAGGTGCCGTCTCCATTATTGATGAACAGTTGATTGCCGCCTTGCAGGTTCCGGTAACCGTGAACATAACAGACATAGATATCCAACCAGCCGTCGTTGTTAACGTCTTCAGCAGTGGCCCCCGTCGCCCAGTGGTTCTCACCGGTTTTACCGCCTACCCCGGCGGTTTCGGTGACGTCTTCAAAAGAAAAACCGCCTTTGTTCAGGTAAAGCTTGTTCTCATGTTGATTTGCCGTGAAGTAGATATCGATCAGGCCGTCGTTGTTGAAATCTCCGGCGGCCACACCGCCTCCGTTGTACATGTAGAGGTAATGGAGAATGTTGAGCTGATCCGTTTCTTCAACGGTATTGACAAAGTGAATACCCGTTTTGCCGGCAGGCAGCAATTTAAAAGGCTCCTGATGCCCGCACGCCCCCAACACCAGGAGCATAAAAACCAAAACCAGCGATTGGGATACGATTCTCATCCTACTCATTAAATTTTAGGGCCTCAAAAAATTGTAGCGGCGCATTATTCCTGGCTACCACGATCAGCGTCTTGCCCTGTACTTTTAAGCGGGCAAGATCCCTCACCTGCCCTTCCAGGACAAGCCCGGTCTGCCTGGCGGGCAGAGCTTGGTATTCATTATTTCCTTCCCCCTTCAGAAAAACGCCGTAACTGGCGTCATACCGGCCGACTTCCGGTTTCACCTCGTGCAGGTTACCGCCTAAAAGGATATCCATAAGGCCGTCATTATCCAGGTCTTCGATCAATATGGCGTAAACCGGCGCCAGCTGGGCTTCCTGCGGCAGGGCCTTCACTTCAAAAGTGCCGTCTCCCCGGTTGATCAGGCAAACGCTGGCCAATAGCTGCACCTGCAGTTCGAGGGTTTTTTCACGCATCTCCGGAGGGAACAGGCTCTCGAAGGTTTGTCCCTGATAAGCTTCATATTTGAGGTATTTTTTCTTGAGCACAGGCAATTGGGCGACCAGGTCGTGCCGCAGCGCAGTGGGATAGGCGCGATCGCCGTTGTAGGCGCAGATGATCTGTTCTACGCTGCCATTGCGGTCGAAGTCGTTTACGTAGCAGGATATAGGGCGGGCGGGCGTGGCCTTGAAGCGGGAATTCAACCCGTGATTTCCGGCGACAAAATCTACGTCTCCATCGCCGTCCAGGTCGGCTGCTTCCAGGCAATTCCACCAGCCGGAGGTGTGCGACAAACCCGCTTCATTTGTTACCTCCGTAAACGCCCCGCCATTATTTTTGAATACTTTAACCGGCATCCATTCCCCGACGATGACCAGGTCCATATCTCCGTCCTGATCGATATCGCTCCATTCGCCGTCGGTGATCATGCCTGCTTGCAACAGGCCGGGGGCTATTTGCGGGGCCACATTCTGAAACCGCCCGTTTCCATCATTCTGTAACAGGTACGCGTTCTGGGGAACACCGATCAGATTGGACCGCAGCCGGGCGCCTACGAACAGGTCCAGATCCCCGTCCCGGTCAAAATCGGCGGCTTTCACACAAGACGTACTTTCCGGTTTTCCGGCAGGCAGGATCTGCTGATCCCGGCTAAACCGGCCGCTGCCATCATTCCGGTACAGGCGGTCTACCAACGCAAAGGAATTGGCCGACAACTCGCTACCGCCGGAGGTAACGTAAAGGTCCTGGCCGGCATCCCCATCGGCGTCGAAAAAAAGCGCCGCCAGGTCTTCTCCGCCTGTATCTTTTTCAAAAATACTTTGACTACCCGGGTGGAAACTGCCATCAGCATTTTGTACCCAAAGCATACCTGCCTGGCCGATGGCTCCGCCGACATAGAAGTCATCCAACCCATCATTATTAACATCCCCCACGCACAATTTTGGCCCTTCGGTTGATGTCATGTGATAGATCAGGCGGTTCCGGTCGAAGTCGCTGAAGCGGTTTTCCCGATGGCGGTAGCCGGGCGTTTTGGAAAGCGCCTCTTTAAACAATGGGCTACGGGGCTCCGCAGGTTCTTTATCAACGCCGGCCCGGGCGTCAGTTTCCTGCAGGGTTAACTGCTGATTGACTGCGACATCCAGCAATACGGTTTGTTTACCGTAGTACCAATCCACCACAAGGGTGTCGACTTTTTGAATAGTTCCCAAGCCAAAGTGCAAGCGAGGATCTACACTCGATTGAAAACCTCTGGCCGGGTTTTGCTCCTGGTAGAAAACCTTACCTCCGGCTTTAAGGAGCACCTTGGCGCCGATGGCGTTTTTATTGCCACGCTCCCCCTTCAATTCAACGGCCAGGAAGTTATTTTGCCCGGATGACAGGGAGGTGTTGTTCCGGTACACGAACAGCGGCATATTCACGTTATTGACGACCAGGTCCAGATCGCCGTCATTGTCGAGGTCACCGTAAGCGGCGCCATTGGAGTGGCTCGGTTGCGCCAGGCCCCACTCCTCGGTTTTATTTTTGAAATGAAAGCGGCTGTCACCGGCGAATGCATAATTCGGAATGCGGTTTACGGGAATGATGTCGATCAGTTGCTTGTAATCCACGCCCTGATCCTGGATGACCATCCTGGC
The DNA here is from genome assembly GCA_964418125.1 of uncultured Phaeodactylibacter sp. Taxonomy (GTDB): domain Bacteria; phylum Bacteroidota; class Bacteroidia; order Chitinophagales; family Saprospiraceae; genus JACJXW01. The sequence continues at coordinate 4,589 of CAYQKY010000290.1, read as the reverse complement.
GATAGATTCGCTGGAGACGTACATCAAATAGTCCTGGTTGAGAATATCCTGCGCCAGGCCATTCGTGATGTAGAGGTCGCGATGGCCATCGTTGTCCAGGTCTGCAATAAGGCTGCTCCAACTCCAATCGGTGGCTTCTACATCGCCCAATCGCCCTATTTCACTGAAGGTAATCCCGCGGCCCGGGATCTCTCCGTTATGGCGGTGCAGCATATTTCGGGTAAACTGGTGGTAATAATCGTTTTCGAGGTTGTACTGATACTTATCCCAGTTCTCGAAGGTCATGGTCGTTTTGAAGCGCTCCTCGGTTTCGGGCAGCATTTCAGAGACGAATATTTCGGGATACCCATCTGCATTCAGGTCGCCGATATCCAGGCCCATGGATGCGACGCTTATGGACCGCATTTGCCGTTCCAGGCTTTCGGTGAAAGTGCCGTCTCCATTATTCATGTAGATATAATCGCGCTCGAAAAAATCATTGGAGATGTACAGGTCGAGCCAGCCATTTTTATCCAGGTCACTCAGGCCGACGCCCAGGCCAAAACCAATAACGCTGCCGTAGATGCCCGCCTCCTCGCTCACATCGGTAAACCTGCCGCCATCATTGCGCAGCAATTTATCCCCTCCCAGTTTGTCGCGTTTGGGGCGTTCGTTTTTGCGCAAATTAAAACTCCCGATGGCCTGGTAGGAATTGTTGAGAAGGTAGACATCCAGGTCGCCATCCTTATCGTAGTCAAAAAAGGCGGCGTGCGTAGAATAACCAGGATCTGCCAATCCCATTTCCTGGGCGCGGTCGGTAAACGTTCCGTCGCCGTTGTTGATAAAAAATTCGTTCTGTTTGTTATCTCCTTCAACATCGCCGGAATTGCAAACGTAAATATCCAGCCAGCCGTCGGCATTGATATCCACCATAGATACGCCCGTGGACCAGGCCCTGTTCCCCTGCACCCCTGCGGGGGCGGAAACATCTTCAAATTCGAAATTTCCCCGGTTCAGATACAAGCGGTTGGGCAGCAGGTTAGCCGTTAAGTAGATGTCGAGCAAGCCGTCGTTATTGACGTCGCCGAGGCCGGCGCCCCCGCCGTTATAAAAGTTTCGATATTTATAGATGTTGAATTTGTTGGTATAGGTGAGGGTGTTCTCGAAATCTATCCCGGTCTGCTGTGAGGACATAGATTCGAACAGGGGCCCCTCGGCGGGAGGCTCACTTGTACAAGCCTGAAATCCACTTACCGACAGGGCCAGCAGAACTGATAAAGGCCATATGTGAAGACACTTTTTCATTCTTATTTTCTAGTATCCAACATTATTCTATTCCCAAAGGCATGGGGTTTAAAACCCGGGAAAGGTCCTCAAACAGAATTTTCAGGGCGGCGCCGTCCGGAGAAGGCATTAGCGTAACCCTTCGGTTGCCGTCAAGCTTAACAAAGTAGTTCTTGATCAGCTTATCTTTCTGAGGCACCGCAATGAACTCGCGCCCGCCGTACTCCTGCTCAAAATAAAGCATGGCTTCCCTGGCCAGGTTTTCAATGGAATACCGCCGGTCATAAAAAGAGAAGTCTCTGTATTGCAGGGTAGCGCTCAATTTGACGATCGGCCCGTCGGTTACTTGCGCCATCGGAAAAAACTCCAGTACTACCGGCGCATTAAAGGGGCCTTCCAGCACGGTGCGCACCCCGCTTTCATCCGGTTTAGGCATAAAGATCCCCTTTTGATTCATCTGGAAGCAGTAATCATAAAAATCCTGGTACACCATTCCGAAGTGTATCCCGTAGATCAGGGTGTCAAAACGTTCATTACGGCTTAATTCATAACGGGCAATGGCTTCGTATGACTGTTCCTTTGAACAGCCAGTGCTCAAAATTCCGATCAGGAACAAGTTAGCCAGAAAAAAAATACTTCTCATTTCAACCGATAAAATGTTATTGATGAATGGTTTCTCGCCACCATGATGTACTGGCGATCCCCGATCTTGACCTTCTCAAAGTCTCGTACCTGCCCCTGGATGTTAATACCGGAGAGGGCTGCCGAAAGCGGCTCAAACTGTTTTTGGCCCATATTTCTGAGAAGCAGCCCGTTGCTGGCGGCATACATTCCCGTCTGAGGTTTGGCTTTGAATTGATTACCCCCCAAAAGGATATCCGGCCGTCCATCTTCATCGGCATCCACGGCCTGCACCCCGTAAACGGGAGCAAGCTGAGCTTCCAACGGCAAGGGCTGAAAAGTAAAACGGCCTTGTTCATTCCAGAATATGCCTGATCTTGTTTGAAAAACCCGGTATACGGCTGCACGTTTCAGTTGTTCTTCCGTAAAAATATCCTGCACCCGTTCTTCGGCGTAGTCGGCATGCCTGAGGTATTTTTTCAGCAGGTAGGGCATTTGCCGCGTCAGCTCCTTCTTCATACAGAGGGGGTAGGCATCAGCCCCATGATAAACGCTGATGACCTGTTCAATGCGCCCGTTTCCATCAAAGTCATTTACGTACATGAGCATTGGTTGCTCAGCGCTGGCTTTGAAAACGCTATTCTCTCCCAGGTTGCCTGCGATGATATCCTGGTCTCCGTCTCCGTCCAGGTCTGCTTTTTCCAGCACATTCCAAAAGCCGGCAGTAGAAGCGAGCCCCACTTCCCGGGTTATTTCCACCAGGCCGTTTTTTTTGTTTTCAAATATGCGGACCGGCATCCATTCTCCGGCGACGGCCAGGTCTTCGTCTCCGTCCAGGTCCAGGTCGAACCAAAGCGCATCGGTAACCAGGCCCAGCTCCTTAAATTCAGGAGCTTTATCCTGGGTAACATCGGTAAATTTCCCCTTCCCGTCATTTTCCAGCAAGAAACTCGGAGCAGGTATCCCAAAGAGAGAAGGAACCAGGCGCCCTCCCAGAAACAGGTCCAGGTCTCCATCCTGATCAAAATCCGATGGAACGATGACGGAAGTCGAAGCAAGTTTATAAGTAGGCAACGCCTGGGCGGATAATTGAAAATTTCCTCGCCCGTCGTTGATATAAAGGCGGTCGGCCAGGGCGAAGTCATTGGGAGAAAATTCATATCCTCCGCTGGCCACCGCCAGGTCCAGGTCCTGGTCATTATCGGCATCGAAGAAAACGGCATCGATATCTTCGGATTGCCTGTTTTGTTCAAAAACGGCGGCGTTCGAGCGTTTAAACCCATCGCGGCCCTGTATAAAAAGCGCTCCGGGAGTACCTTTGGCGCCACCTACAAAAAAATCATCCAACTGGTCGCCATTCACGTCTCCTACCGCTATTCTGGGGCCTTCATTGGAACGCATATGAAAAAGCAACCTTTCCCGGTCAAAATCCACGAAATCGTTCTCCTGGTGTTCAAAGTCCAGGCCGGGGAAACTTTCCTGCGGCAACAATAAAGGCGTAGCGCCCTGCCGGACAGCAACGGGCAAGCCGCTTCGGCCGGGGGGAGGTTGGGTAAAAGCCAGGAACTGATCGGCCCTGATGTTTTTCTCTGTGAGCTGAGTCCCGTCAGGCCATAAGATCAAGAGAGAGTCCACCTGTTCCGCCTGCCCTATGCCGATGTGTAATCGATCATCTACAGTAGACATGGCCCCTCGCATGGGGTAGAGCTCCTGGAAATACTGCCTGCCGCCCGCATAAAGTGCGACCTGGGCTCCTACTGATACGGTAGCGCCATCCCGGTTGTAAATTTTGAGGTTCACGAAATGGTTTTCAGCCCGGTTCAATTCATTTCTATACAGGAAAGGAGGGGCGTTGATGTTGCTGACTACCAGGTCGAGATCACCGTCGTTATCGATATCGCCGTAACTGGCCCCACTTGAAAACCCAGGCTGGCCAAGGCCCCAGCGGGCCGATACATTTTCAAATTTCAGGGGGGCGGTTTGCGAGAACATATAGTTGGGAACCGGCTGGGAAGGCATGTGGTCGATCAGGTCTTTAATGGCGGCCCCTTTGGATCGCAGCATTTCCCTGACCCGCGAAGGGTCGTAATAAAAGTCGATGTAATCCTGGTCGAGCAAGTCTTTGGCAATGCCGTTGGTGACGAAAATTTCCCGGTTGCCGTCATGGTCAAAATCGGCCAGGTGAACGCCCCAGCTCCAGTCGGTGGCGCTTACGCCTGCCAGGCGCGAAATTTCACTGAACAGAACCTGGCCGCCGTGCATGCCGCCCCGGTTGAGTTGAAAAACATTTCTGGGAAATTGATGGTGATAATCGTTTCTTACTTTCAGGGCATATTGATCCCAGGTATCGAAAACGGCTTTTGTTTTCAGGCGGGCCTCTGTTTCCGGCAGCATCTCGGTGACGAAGATCTCCGGATAGCCGTCGTGGTTCAGATCGGCGATATCCACGCCCATAGACCCCAGGCTTAATTCCGGCCCCTACTGGTTAATTGATTCCTTGAAGGAACCGTTGTGCTGATTGATGTAGAGGTAATCCTTTTCGAAAAAATCATTGGCCACGTAGATATCCGGCCAGTTGTCCCGGTTGACGTCCGCTATGGCAACGCCCAGGCCATACCCGATGGCGCTGGAATAAATACCGGCTTCCCGGCTGACATCAGTGAAAAACTGGTTGTCATTCCGGTACAATTTATTCCCTCCTCCGG
>CAYQKY010000289.1:0-7410 GCA_964418125.1 uncultured Phaeodactylibacter sp. | reverse complement strand
CTGAAGGCGGCCCGTAATCCGTAACAAGATGAAATGAAAGCCCGGGCGGCTCCTTTTGGGGCGCCCGGGCTTTTCAATTTCAGGACAGGCCGCCCCCAACAAAAGGGTATGGGACGCGGATCAGGCCCATCCTCACCTCCTAATTGATCCTATGCCGCCTATCTGCCCGAATTTTTCTTGCCCTGCCATTGGTATTATCACAATAAGCCGGTATTTTTAAGATGCGGCCGTATCCACTGATTCACTCAATCACTCATTCCCTTGACCACCCTATGAATACCCCCATACTATTATACATGCTCTTCTCCATTTTACTGTTGTCAGCTCCCGGCAGCTTTCTTTCCGGGCTGGCCAATGCCGAAATATGCGACAACGCGCTCGACGATGACGGCGATGGCCGGATAGACCTGAATGACCCGGACTGCGACTGCCCGGAGGCGGCGCCGGTCTCCCGCATTCCCAACCCTTCCTTTGAGGATCAGGACTGCTGCCCCGGCAACCGTTCGCAGATGAACTGCGCCTCGGGCTGGATACAGGCCTCTGCCCCCACGACCGATTACCTGCACACCTGTGGGTGGATGGGCTGGCCGGACCTCCCTCCGCCGTTACCCTTTCCCGATGGAGACGGCTGTATGGGCTTCCGCAACGGCCGCCCCGGCGGCAACAACGGCGACGGCCCCCAGCCCAACTGGAAGGAATATGCCGGCGCCTGCCTGACCGCTCCCCTGAAGGCGGGCGTGGCCTATCGTTTTGAGTTTTACATTGGCTTTACCCACCGGAACAATTCTCCTCCGACTGCCATCGTCTTTTTCGGCTCTGCGGATTGCAATAACCTGCCTTTCGGCGGCGGCCAGGCCGATTTCGGCTGCCCCACCAACGGGCAGGGATGGATGCAGCTGGGCTCGGTGCCCATCAACGGCGCCAACCAGTGGCAGCTAAAGGAGATCAATGTAGTGCCCACCCAGGACATCCACGCCATCGCCATCGGCCCGGGCTGCGTGGAGACCCCGCTCGACATCAGCACCTACTACTTCTTCGATAAGCTGGTTCTGGCCGAAGAACGGGAGTTCACCTTCCGTATCAATACTCTTGAACACCCCTGCTCGGAGGACTTCGGCCTGAGCATCCCTTATTACGATACCCTGCAGTACCAATGGTACAAAGACGGAGTGGCCCTGGTGGGAGAGACAGGGCCTCAGCTGGAGAACCTCAAAGAAGAGGGAGAATATCAGGTACGGGCCCTGGGGCCCAACAGTTGCCGGATAACCACCGGCTACCGCCACCGCCGGCCGGTTTCCTACACGCAGTTGAGCGCCGTGATCTGCGAGGGAGAATCCCATCCTTTCGGAGCCCGCGATCTGCAGGGGGCCGGCGCCTACTACGATACCCTTAAAACCGCCAATAACTGCGACAGCATCGTCCGCCTCGACCTGGAAGTGATCGGGCAGGAGGCCGACACCGTCTATGCAAGAATATTCGAGGGCGACAGCTGGAAGGTCGGCCGAAAAGCTTATACTGAACCGGGGCGTTATACCGCCACCCTTACCTCCCGCTTTGGATGCGACAGCCTTGTGCACCTCGTACTGGAGACTTACGGCGCCTACATCCCCAACGCCTTTTCCCCCAATGAGGACGGCCGCAACGACACCTTTACCATCTATGCCGGAGAGGACATACAGGAAGTGCTCCGCCTGCAGGTCTTCAACCGCTGGGGCAGCCTCATCTTCGATGCCGAAGGGCTGAAGCCCGGCGCCCCCGGCAGCGGGTGGGACGGAACGGCCAACGGGAAGGCGGCCGAGCCCGGCCTGTACGTCTATCAGGCTAACATACGGACAACAGATGGGAAGGAGCACCTGGTGAAAGGCGAGGTGGCGCTGGTACGGTAACCTCGTGGCGCGATCATCCTGATCGCTCGCCCACACAAACGATAAGAAATCATACCCGCCTGACGCGACCATCCTGCCTCCGCAGGCCGAAGCCTGCTATGGCTATGGAAGGCTTCGGCCTGATCGCCCGCCCGGAAACAACTGCAACCTGTTGGCGCCTGGCCGTTACCCCACCTCAAAATGCTCCGCCAAAAACGCCCAGATCTTTTCCCGTTCCGCCTCCGTTTCCTGCGCCAGCAGGGCGTCGAAAAAACGCTTCAGCGACAGCTTGTCCTTTTGTTCCTCCTCCTTCCTGTCTTCGATGATCTCTTCGGCGGAGTCCAGGTTATGGGCGTAGTAGGCGGGGAAGCGGTAGGCTCGGCCGAGGAGGGCCATGAACGCTTTTTTGTCCATTACTTCAGGTTTGAACCAGGCAATTTTTCCATTAGAGGGCGGGGGAAACTCGTCAGCTTCACTCCTGTTTCGCAAGCAGGAAGACCAGTTCCCGCACCACATCCTCCAGAGTGTAGCAGTTCGCCAGGGAGATATCCACTACCTTTCCATCTTTCCGGAGCACCCCGCTTTCCGCACCCTTAAGGTTATTTATGGTAATATAGTTGCAGCGGTTGGGTTCGCGATAAAAGAATTTTGTATGGGGTAAATATAGTCGTTTTAAGGCTATAATGTCAATGATATAGTCGTAAAACGTTTTTATTTTGCGAGTCTTCGCCATTTTGAATACTTTGGAAGACAATTCCGGAGTGCATGGCAACAAAGAAATTCAACAGGATCAAATGGGTGCTCAAACAGAAAAAGCGGACCGGCAAATGGCTGGCCGAACAACTGGGGAAAAATGAGGTGACGGTCTCCCGCTGGTGCCGCAATGTGCAGCAGCCTAGCCTGGAAACATTGTTCGAAGTGGCGGAGCTGCTGGAGGTGAAGCCGGGGGAGTTATTGGAGGGAGGGGAGGGGGATAAGTAGGAATAGGGAGTATGAGCATAAAAACTTCGGTTTGTTTGAAAATTTTTAGCTATTGGAAAAGCCTGATTAATGCGAAAAAGTATTGTTAAATTAGCAGTTGGTATCCTTTTTCAGGATATTTCCGTATAACTTTTTATGTCAGCTAACTGGTCGAAACGGGAAGTCGAAGCAATAGTATCCGATTATTTCGAGATGCTTAGTTTGGAATTGGCTGGTATAGGGTATTCCAAAGCGGAAAGAAGGCGAAACTTATCATTTTTATTGAATAACAGAAGTGAAGGCTCCATTGAGTTTAAGCATCAGAATATCAGCGCGGTTCTCATTAAATATGAATATCCTTATATTTTAGGATATAAGCCACGATCAAATTACCAAGGGTTATTGGAGGATGTCATTCTGGATTTTTTGAGAAAATTGGACAATCTCATTGGACTGTTCGATAAATTTTCTCAGGAGGGTGTGCCTGTAAAGGAGATAGCTGATTATTCAAGCCTTGTAGTAGATCCACCTCAACCGGATATAATCATGGACAGTGAGGCCCTTTATAGAAAACCTTTCGTTAATAAACCAAACTACCTTTTGAAAGAACAACAAAATCGTTCTCTGGGGGAACAGGGAGAGCAATTGATCCTGAATTATGAACGATGGCGGTTGATCAATAGTGGAAAAGAAAAGCTTTCTGAATCCGTTGAATGGGTGTCTAAAGAGCAGGGTGACGGGACCGGCTTCGATATTCTTTCTAAAAACCTGAATGGTACGGATCGGTATATTGAGGTTAAGTCTACAAAGCTTGGCGAAAAAGTCCCAATCTATTTCACTAGAAATGAGCTCCGGTTTTCTCAAGAGCATGCTTCAAACTATTTTCTTTATAGAGTTTTCAACCTCAAAAAGAAGCCTAAATTTTTTATTAAGAAAGGGGCGATAGATAGCTTCTGGAATGTGGAGCCGGTTAGTTTTATCGGTAGGATCTAACCTCAATCCAATTCAGCCACCGCTCCCGGCGGTTCGGCCCCGCTTTAGAAATATTCGGTAAGTTTCTTCCTCCAACCTCCGCAAACCTCCCCATCTTTGCCCCGTTCTATTCCTGAGAAAAACCAGAAACATCCATGAAACGCGCAAAGATCTACCTGTTCGTCTTTTCTCTTATCGCCCCCTTTGCGGGGAACGCACAGGAAGTTGAACCGCAGAAAACCCGCGCCCTCCACATCGCCGCCGGCCCGCTCCACTCCGCTGAGCGGGGCCGGGCCTATTCCCCGCTGACATACGCCGGCGCCCTGCCGTCTGTCCTGATCGGATACGGGGTGGAAGGGCCGAAAAAGTCGGAGCAGGTGTGGGCCGGCCTCAGTGCCGGCAATGTGGAGAACCGCTTCGGCGCCCGGGCAGGCATCACCACGGCTGGGATTTTCAACTATACGCTTTATCACTCTAAGCAGGAGCCCTCCCGGGGCTTCCACTTCGGCTGGTCGAACAACAACCTGCTGAGCATGCGCGACTTTGAGGACGCCGCCAACTTCAGCCCCCGCTTCGATTACCACACCAGCTTCGGGCCGGCCGCCCGCTACCGGTATACTTTCGCCGGAGCGTTCTCCGGCCTGAGCCTGGAGGCCGTAGGGCATTTTCAGCTGATCGGCTTTTTCCTGCAGTCCGGATATGTGTCCGACGCGCCGGACGGGACGCTGGGCAACAATGGTTCCGGTTCCGGGGAATTGCTGCGTTCTGCCAGCCTGTTCTATCCGGGCAAAACCTGGAACTGGGGCATTTGGCCGGCCCTGCGCTACACCCTCCGCTCGGGCACTACCCTGGCCTTTACCTACCGCTACGACATGGCCATCCTGGACGGGGCGCACCGTTCTTTCTCCAGCCGTGGGCACTATTTGCTAACGCTAACCGCCAAGTTATGAACCTCCATATCTTACAGAAAGTAATCCGCCTGACGTGGGATATTATTGACAGGCAACAATTTTTGGGATACCTGAATCCGTTCCGCCACATGTCCTCTCTTCGCTGCCCTCAGCCAGGCAAGATTCCGACTTCCCATTTCCGACTTCCCACTTTCACCCTTGCCCTCCTGATCATGCTCCTGGCCGGCGCCTGCGAGAAAGCCCTCCTGGGCGGCGATCCCGATACCGCCCCCCTGGCCGTTTTCGACGCCCTCTGGGAGGATGTCGACGCCCGGTACAGTTACTTTCAGGAAAAGGGTATTGACTGGGACTCTATCCGGATGGCTTACCGGCCCCGTGTTCACGACGGGATGAGTGACGGGGAACTGTTCGATCTGCTGGCGGAGATGCTCTTCATCCTGGAGGACGGGCACGTGAACCTTACTTCCACCTTCGGCCGCAGCCGCAACTGGGAATGGTTTCTGGGATACCCGCCCAACTTCAACGCCAATATTGTGGAGCGCCACTACCTGGGGCGGGATTTTCACCAGGTGGGGCCGTTCCGGGCGCAGCTGCTCGGCGATGTCCTTTATGTCTACTACGGCTCCTTTGCCAATACCGTGGAGGATGCCCACCTGGATGCCCTTCTGGCGCTGGCTGAAGGTACGAAGGGCCTCATCATCGACATCCGCGACAACGGCGGCGGCAGCGAGCAAAACGCCAAAAGGATCGCTGCCTGCCTGGCCTCCGATCCCCTGGTTTACGCCCGCAGCCGCATCAAAACCGGCCCCGGCAGGGAGGAGTTCTCCGAATGGGAGGATCAGCTCATCACGCCCCGCCAGGGCCGCCGCTATGCGGGTAAGGTGGCGGTGCTCACCAACCGCAGCACCTTCAGCGCCGCCAATACCTTCGCCCAGATGGCCCGCGTATTGCCCGGCGCCATCCTTATCGGGGACCGCACCGGTGGCGGCGGCGGCACGCCCGCCTACGCCGAGCTGTCCAACGGCTGGACGTACCGCTTCTCGGCCACCCAATCCGTCAACCCGGCCGGAGAGCACCTCGAGTTCGGCGTGCCGGTGGATATCGGGGCTGCCCTGGCGCCGGAGGACGAGCAGGCGGGCGTGGATACGATTATTGAACGGGCGCTGGAGTGGGTGGGGGGGTAGTTTGGAAGGCGGAAGTCGGAAGGCGGAAGGCGGAAGCTTGCCCGGAAGAGCGCAGCGAAGACGGGGCGGAAGGGCTGTCAGCTGGCAATTTCGAGTTGCCTGCTGACTTCATGGCAATGCCTTCATGGGCGACTCCCCCGCGCTCCGGATGTTTCAATTTCCGGCGGCAACCTGCACTGCGCCCCCTCTCCACCAGCGGCGGCCGGTGACTACCCACGCTTCGCCCGTCCGGCGCTTGTGGCGGATCGTCAGCCAGATGGACAGGGCGATGGTGGCCGCCCGGAAAATATTCGGCCCTACTCCGCCCAGCGCGTTGTCGCTCACCTCGAAAACAGCCCAGGAGAGGTTCATGAAAAAGTGGTAGCTCATGGGAATCCACAGGTTGTAGCCGTACTCGACGTACAGCCAGCTGAACCACATGCCGCCCATGAAGGTAATCATGAAGATACCGGAGAGCGCACCCCAGCTGTCGCCCTGATAGAGGTGGCCTGCTCCAAAGAACAGGGCGCTGGCCAGCCCGGCAAAGACGAAACCCCAACCGGCATGGCGGAACAACTGCCCGAAGAGTAGCGCCCGGTAGAGGATCTCCTCGCCCACTGCCGCCAGCAGGCAGCCGATGAGGATGGCGGACGGGTTGATCGTCAGGTTGAAATTGGCGAGCAGGCCGGTTCCCAGCAACATGGGCAACGTGCCGATAAGGCCGGCCCTGAGGCCATACCTTAGTTTGGAAAAGGACAAACCGGCAGCCTCCTGCGCATTCCGGAAGCCGTGAAACAGCCCCAGAATGAAAAGCGGGAAAGCGATGTACCAGGTGATCTTGTAGAATACTCCGCGGGCCTGGCCGTCCATTTCCACGTACCAGCTGAACAGCTTCATGAACTCGGCGGCCTTCTGGGAAAGGATGGCGGCAGCAGCTTATTGATCAACAAAATGGAGCCGGAAATAACAACCCCGTAGCCGGCGAGGAACAGATACTTGTTATCGCTTTGGAACGCCCGGGTGCCAAAGGGTTGAAATACAATGAGGAACAAAGCTACGAATGCACCCGCCCCGATGGGGTACGCCCACTCGCTGGCGGCGCTTTTTCTCAGCGGGTAGGGCGCCGTTAAAAGATCGAGCATGCCGGTTGGTTTGGGGCAAAGGTAAAAAATCCCGAATATTTCTGCCCTCCTACTCAAAGCACAAGGCTCCGGAAAATTTCCTTAGCGCTTCGAATTAGAAGCAGCAGTGGTATTACCAACCCGGACGTCCCAAAGTAAGCCTCCGGGCGCTCCACTTCAAAGCCAAAGCGCCCGGGGCCAGCCCGGGCGAAAATGGTGATCCCGCCCAACGCCGGCTCCGATCACCATTGCCGCCCAAACACTCACCCCTCGCTGGTCATGATCAGCATGGGCTTCATTTCGAAGCTGTGGTAGAAGGGCCGCAGCCGTTCGGTATTGTAGAACTTCTTGACATCCACCACTTTCTTGGTGCTGGTCACCACGCTGATGGGCACGTCGTCGTAGCGGCCGTTCTTGA
>CAYQKY010000288.1:0-7463 GCA_964418125.1 uncultured Phaeodactylibacter sp. | reverse complement strand
CTTTAACTTTTAGCCGCGCCTGCCTGCCCGCTAGGCAAGACGCCTATCGGCCTGGTAGGTAGGCAGGTAGCGGCGAAAGATCTTTGCCAGGGGCGTCAGCCCCTGGTAAAGTAAAGGATCGAAGAAGCATTTAGCTCCGTAGGAGCGACAGAACCGCAATAATGGGGGCTCTCTGCCGCTCCTACGGAGCTTATCTCCCCCTTGGGCCCCACACCCGGAGGTACACCGATAGCCATCAAGGTGAGGACAGAACGAAAAGTGGCGGGAAAAGAGCCATAACAAAACCGAAGTGCTAAATTCAAACAGCTTCTAAAGCCGAACGGAAACCCCTCTGCCCTGAAGGTATTCCTTGAGATCCCGGATCTCGATCTCCCGGAAGTGGAAGATGCTGGCGGCCAGTCCGGCGTCAGCTTTGCCTTCGGTAAACACATCGTAAAAATGATCCATCTGCCCGGCCCCTCCGGAGGCGATGACGGGTATGGAAAGGGATTCCGACACCCGGGCGGTGATCTCATTGGCGAAGCCGTTCTTGGTTCCGTCGTGGTTCATGGAGGTAAAGAGGATCTCCCCGGCGCCGCGGTTTTCGGCCTCCTTCACCCAGTCCAGCAGCCTGATCTCCGTGGGAATGCGGCCGCCACTGAGGTGAATGTACCAATCGCCGTTCATCAGTTTGGCGTCGACGGCGACGACAACGAACTGGCTGCCGAAACTTCTGGCCAGTTCATCCACCAGCTCCGGGCGGCGCACGGCGGCGGAATTGATGGAGATCTTATCGGCGCCGGACGACAAGAGCACATCCACATCCTGCACAGAACTGATCCCTCCGCCGATGGTAAAGGGAATATTGAGGTGTTGAGCAATATCCCTGGCCAGGGCCGCCAGGGTCTTGCGCCGCTCATGGGTGGCGGTAATGTCGAGAAAGACCAGTTCATCGGCCCCCTTTTCACTGTACAGGGCGCCCAGCTCCACCGGGTCGCCGGCGTCGATGAGGTTGACGAAATTGACGCCCTTGACGGTACGGCCGTCCTTGATGTCGAGGCAGGGGATGATGCGTTTGGCTAACATTGCTGAATGCTTGATGGAATGCAAAAATAAGATAATAGCCAATAACCGGTAAAGGTTCATTGGCAGGCGTTTGGTAGATCAGAGTAGGGTTTCACACAACGGAAGCTGGCCTACACCTATTACCTTGCCGTCTTCCAATTTGAAATGTTAACTTAGTAGGCAGCAACAAGCAACCCTCATCCCTCATCCAAGAAGCCCGATTACGGGCATTAAAAAATTTAATAGTTATGACAAAAAAACTACTACGCACCCTCTCTTTTGTGGCAATGGTATTCGCTCTGCAACAGGCCTATGGCCAGCAACACTGTTTTGCTCCCCGGCATCAGGAAGCGCTCAACGGCAACAACGTCCGGGCGGTGATCCTCAACGGGGGCGACCTGTTCTGGGATGGCGACGAAAGCCGATTCCAGGTGCCCTATCAGCCCGGCGGCCCCTCCACCATCTTCGCCCAGGGGCTCTGGCTGGGCGGCATCGGCCCGGGCGGTAACCTGAAAGTGGCGGCCCAAACCTACGGCCGGGGCCAGGGAACAACCGACTACTGGGCCGGCCCGCTCACCGAGGAAGGCCTTACCAGTGAAGAGAGCTGTACCAACTGGGACCGCGCTTTTTCCGTCCTTCGCCATCAGATAGAAGCGCATGTTGCCGACTTTGAGGATAATGGCGTTATTGACAACCCCATCCCCGGGATCATGGGCTGGCCGGGACAGGGCAACCCTCATTTCCAAAATATCTACGGGTTTGAGTTGCCCGATACGCCGCAGGGGCTGGCGCCTTTTGCCGATGAGGACGGCGACGGCCTCTACGACCCACTGGCCGGCGACTACCCCATGATCCACAACTCGGCAGTGATCCCCGGCCAGATCACCTGGGTGATTTTCAATGACAACGGAAATATTCACACCGAATCCTCAGGAGAACCTCTGCAGGTGGAAGTACAACTCACCTCATGGGCCTACGACTGCAGCGATAACCCGCAGCTGAACAACACAATCTTCACTTCCTACAAACTGATCAACCGGGGCATCGAACCCCTCGACTCCCTGCACCTGGGCCTGTGGACGGACTTCGACCTTGGCTGCCACACGGACGATTTAATGGGAAGCGCCCCCGGCCTGAATACCTTCTTCGCCTATAACAGCGATAATGAAGATGGGCCGGGATGCACCCTGGGGCTCCCCTCCTATGGCCAAAACCCGCCGGTGCAGGCCATTACCGTTCTCAACGAGGACTTATCGTACCTGATGTATTACGAGAACCCGAGTGTGATAGATCCTCCCCCCGCCGTTACGGACCCCAACGCCGGTATTGAATTCTACCGCTACCTGACCGGCCACTGGCGGGATGGCACCCCGCTCACTTCAGGAGGAACCGGCTACGACCCTACCCTCTCCAACCCCGTCACCAACTTTGCCTTTCCCGGCGACCCCAATAACCCGGGGGAATGGTCGGCCCTGAGCGAAGGGCTCTCCAGCGCTGCCGACCGCAGGGCCGTTGGTAGCGTTTTTCTGGGCGAGCTGCAACCCGGAGCCGTGGCTGAAGTGGATTTCGGCTATACGTTCTTCCGGGAAGAAGGCGCCGATTTCCTGGGGAACGTCACCGCCATGTACGAAGGCATCCCTTTGCTGCAAAGCTGGTACGACCACAACTTTGAAGGGGCCTGCGCCCCGCCCACCTGCGAGGCCGACTGCGTGTGGCCCGGCGACCTCAACGCGGACGGCATCGCCAACCACTGTGACCTGCTGGCCATCGGGCCGGGCGCCGGCCAGCACGGCCCCACCCGCCCGGCGCCCTACAACTGGTCGCCCCGCAGCGGCGAAGCCTGGGCCGGCGAGCAAACCAACGGCGCCAATGACAAACACCTCGACGCCGATGGGGATGGACAGGCAGAATATGAAGACTTTCTTCTTTCCGAGGAACACTACAACCTGACGCGGCCGGGGTATCAACCTCCGCCCGCAGTGTACCGGGAAGGGCCGGAATTGTTCCTCACGCCCTTTGGCGCCCTCAACAGCTTCGACGATATCACCCCGGGCCAGGAGTTCCTCTTCATGATCAACCTGCAGGATGTGCCCGAACTGTACGGACTTGCCTTCTCCCTGGAGTTTGACACCACCTATTTTGACTATATCTACGCCTCTTCAGGGGGCTTCGGCCGGGAAGAACTGGAATACGCAGCCTCCATCAACCATATCCTTCAGGGTAGGGCCATTCCCGGGCAGGCCGACTTCGCCCGGCTGGCGCCCGATCCGAACAGCACCATTGAGGGCGGCGCCATTTTCTCTCTGTCCCGACTTAAGGTAAAAGACGAGTTCACCGAGCCCCTGCCCACCAACCAGACGCCCATCCGCTTCAAGAACATCAAAGCCATCCGCAGCGACGGGACGGAGATCGAGATCGGCGGCGCTACCGTCACCGCTACGGTCAACGGTATTGTGACTGATGATGAGGAGGTGTTGGCCGCCGGTGAGCTGCGCCTGTTCCCCAACCCAACCAACGGGCGGTTGGAGCTGCGCTTCCCCGGGCAACAGATAGACGGGGTAGAACTTTTCTCCGCAGCCGGGCAACGCGTCTGGCAACAGCGGCAAAGGTTTATGGACGCCGCCAGCTTCGAGCTGGGGAGCCTGCCGGAGGGGCTCTACTTCCTGCAGGTGCAGCAGGGAGAAAAACGGATGATGCGGAAGGTGGTGGTGCAGCGGTAGGCGTAAATGGATGGTACACTGATCTTTTAAGATCTTTTTAGAATGTCTTAAGATCGGACACCGCGTGAAGCGTATCTCAATATATCCTAACCGGTCTTAGCCGATCAGTGTACCATCCCCCCCTCAGAGGAAGCCCTCCAGCTCCTCCAGCCGGATCTTCCCTTCGTAGATGGCCTTGCCGATGATGGCGCCGTAGCAGCCGGCCTCCCGCAGGGCCTCCACCTCCCCTATGGCGGTGACGCCTCCGCTGGCGATGAGCTTAAGATCGGGAAAGCGGGCGATGATATCCTTGTACAAGCTCAAAGCCGTGCCTTCCAGCCGCCCGTCTTTAGATATGTCGGTGCAGATGCTGTATTGTACTCCTTTTTGGATGTAATCTTCCAGGAAGGAGAACAGCTCCAGTTCGCTCTGCTCCTGCCAGCCGCTGACGGCGATATTGCCCTCTTTTACATCTGCACCCAGGATGATGCGCTCCGGGCCGTATCGTTCCAGCCAGCCCAGGAATAGTTCGGGCTCTTTAACTGCTACCGTGCCGCCGGTCACCTGCCGGGCGCCGCTCTCGAAGGCGATCCGGACATCTTCGTCCGACTTGAGGCCGCCGCCGAAGTCGATGCGGAGGCTGGTTTGAGTGGCAATGCGCTCCAACACCTTATGGTTGACAATGTGTTTGGCCCGGGCGCCGTCGAGGTCGACCAGGTGAAGGCGGCGGATGCCATGGGACTCGAACTCTTTGGCCACTTCGAGGGGGTCTTCGTTATAAACTTTCTTCTGGGCATAATCGCCTTCCGTCAGGCGGACGCACTTGCCGTCGATGAGGTCTATGGCGGGGATGATGAGCATGGGGTGGTAGTTGATTGGTTGATTGGCCATGAAGCATGCGCTTGGCTTGGCTTCAGGATTGGTTGATCGGGCGGGCCGGTTCGCCAGCCGGGGCATTGGTTGTGCTGTCTTCCGGAATGAGCCTTAGCGCTCTATATCGCCCTACTGTAGCAAAATACAACAGGATCGAAAGCGGAACGGCAGCAAGGATGAGCAAAAAGAAAGCTTCTGTGTGGAATACATATTTCAAAACGGAGTGGGCCATAACCAGTCCTAATCCAGCCACTACTATCCAGTTGAAGGATTTGGGGTAACACACCATAAAACAACGGATTTCCCCCTCATAGACATGCAGTTTCAACAGGGGGCTGGTATAGACCCCGTCCGTGCTTTCTATCTGAATGAGGTGGCGCCCTTCCGGCACTTCGATGCCGATCGAGCCCCCATTGGAAAGTTCTCCTCTCCTGATACGGTCAATGAGCACATAGACTTTATCCTGCCTGCCGAACCATTCCTTTTTCCGTTTCACCTGGATTGTCGCCATATTATTCGATTTTGAGCACACCTGTAAATTTAGGAAATTCTTAACCTTTTTCCAGCCAACACTAACCGCGGGGCCTTCGTCCTTAAATAAAAACGGATCCATGAAAACGTTCAACCTTCTTGCTTTTCTTTTTATCGCTGTATTCTTTTCCTCCTGTGATAAAGAAAAAAACCGAAACCCGCTGGATTTTCAACTGGGCCAGAGTTTTGATTTGGCCTTTGAAAACACGGCGGATTGTACCTGTGGCGAGCTCTCCGTCACTTTTGCCGATGTGGTGGAGGATTCCCGTTGCCCTATCGGGGCGGTATGTGTCTGGGAGGGACAGGCGCGCGTCCAACTGCAAGTAAAGTCTCCAGAAGGCAGCCAGTCTGTAGAACTGATTTACCAGGCCCTTCGCAGCTCATTTGACCGGGACACCATCGGCAATTTTGCGGTCAGCCTTCTGGATGTATCTCCCCACCCCCGGGAAGGGCAAACTATAGACAAACGAGACTACCGCATCCGGTTGATGGTGGAAGAGCTGCCTTAGAGTATGTTTGGATTGCTGCAAACAAACGGCTATCAACATTTGCTCACAAAGCAAGAAAATTCCTCAACATCGCCTCCCCCACCTTGCCCGATTTCTCCGGGTGGAATTGCGTAGCGTAGAAGTTATCCTTCTGCAAGCCGGAGCTGAACGGCAGGATATAATCGGTGGTAGCGGTGGTGTAAGGCCCTACCTCCGCGTAATAGCTGTGGACGAAGTAGACGTATTCGCCCTCCAGGTTTGGCGTAAACACCCCGTTCTTCAGGCTGCGGATGCTGTTCCAGCCCATGTGGGGCACTTTTTCTCCTTTCTCCGGGCGAAATCGCACGACCTTCTGCGGAATAATACCCAGGCAGGGCGTATCGTTCTCTTCGGAATGTTCGCAAAGGAGTTGCATGCCCAGGCAGATGCCCAGCACCGGCTGGGTGAGGCTGCGGATGAGCTCGTCCAGGCCCCGCTCGCGCAGGTAGGCCATGGTGGTGTTGGCCTCCCCCACGCCGGGGAAGATCACTTTGTCTGCTGAACGGATAATGTCATGATCGCCGGCCAGCACGGGATCCACCCCCAGGCGCTCCAGGGCGAAAAGGACGGACTGTACGTTGCCGGCGTTGTAGTCTATTATTGCGATTGGCATGTTGGTTGATTAAGTGGATTGGTTGCTCTTCGGCAAGCTCAGGGTAAATTGGTTGATTGACTGGCCTGCTATTGGCTTGGCTGTCCGATGGCAACTGTCGAAAGCACGAGGGCTATTTGTCTGCTTTTTGTCCTGGTTTTTCAAGCTTCACGTTCAGATAAATGTCTTCTGCTTTGATCCGAAAACCGGCGACTTCTATCTCCTGATCCATGCGGTCTACATAGCTGTTCTCCCAGCGGGTTTCGTCGATGCGGTTGTAGAAGTCGATATACACCCGGTCCTGAGCTACCATGAAATACTGTTGCAAGTAGGATATTTTTCGGTAACACTGCCATTTATCGATCCGGTCGTCCTCCTCCGTGCTATCCGAGAGCACTTCGATCAACGCGTAGGGATTTAAGGTGGCCTGCATTTTCTTCGTGTGCTGGTGAAAAACCGGTTCCCCTTTTACCACCATCACATCCGGATAGTAATTGAGGCGGCATTCCGGGACATAGAGCATGCGGTCGCTGGGGTAAACCCGAAAAATTGTTTCCTTCGATCTTACACCAATTTCTCTAATTAAATTGCTGACGATCGAACCGTGGCTATCAGAGGTATAAGGCATAGGCGCGACTTTTCCATCATGGAAATAGTGCCGGGTTTGGGCATGGTATTCCATCTCCAGGTATTCCTCCAGGGTATATCTCTTGTCAACTGCCGTTTCCATATCTGTTGCTGATTTTCTATTGGCTTCACAATTTACTGAAAAAACGGGAGCCGCTCAACGGTTAGGGCCTGCTGTATGGTTGGATGGCTATACTGTTGGACGGTTAGGGTACAGGAGGCCTCGCCTCGGCAGTTCTTCCGGGCCCGGCAATATATTCAACCATCTCCCTACAGCACCCCCTTCGTACTCGGCAGCTCCATATTCTCCGCATCCCGCCACTTCGCCATTTTAATGGCCCGCGCCAGGGCCTTGAAGATGGCCTCGATCTTGTGGTGCTCGTTCTTTCCTTCCGCCTTGATGTTCAGGTTGCATTTTGCGGCATCGCTGAAGGATTTGAAGAAGTGGAAGAACATCTCGGTGGGCATCTCGCCGATCTTCTCGCGGTGGAACTCCGCCTCCCACACCAGCCAGGGGCGGCCGCCGAAGTCGATGGCCACCTGCGCCAGGCAGTCGTCCATGGGCAGGCA
>CAYQKY010000287.1:0-7516 GCA_964418125.1 uncultured Phaeodactylibacter sp. | reverse complement strand
TTTCGTTTTGAAGTATTTGGCATTCGGTATTCCGCACTTTCCATAGGAGCTTTGCCGCCCCCCTCGAGGGGGGCGCCGGTTCTTGGCCGTAAGGGAGGAGTCGGTACGGCTGCGGTGCAGTTCCTGTCCAGAGCTTTCGTTTTGAAGTATTTGGCATTCGGTATTCCGCACTTTCCATAGGAGCTTTGCCGCCCCCCTCGAGGGGGGCGCCGGTTCTTGGCCGTAAGGGAGGAGTCGGTACGGCTGCGGTGCAGTTCCTGTCCAGAGCTTTCGTTTTGAAGTATTTGGCATTCGGTATTCCGCACTTTCCATAGGAGCTTTGCCGCCCCCCTTGAGGGGAATACAGGGGGTGATTTGAACTTTTATTCCCCCTTCCTCCTTCAATTCCCCTCTTTGGAAAGGCTGGCGTGGAGCTTATAATATTCCCTATACCACCCCACAAACGCCCCGATCCCCTCCTTCAGGGGCGTATTCGGTTTGTAGCCCAGCTCCCGCTCCAGGGCGGAGGTATCGGCGTAGGTCGTCTCCACGTCGCCGGGCTGCATGGGGAGCATCACCTTCTCGGCGGGGCGCTCCAGGGCCTCCTCGATGGCGCCGATGAAGTCCATCAGGGCGACGGGCTGGCTGTTGCCGATGTTGAAGACGCGGTAGGGCGCCGGCGAGCTCGACGGGTCCGGGGCCCGGGGGTCCCAGGCGGTGTTGCCGGCCGGCGGGTTGTCGATCACGCGGCGGATGCCCTCCACGATGTCGCCGATGTAGGTGAAATCGCGGCTCATATCTCCGTGGTTGAACACCTTGATGGGCCTCCCGCTGAGGATGGCGTCGGTGAAAAGGAAGTACGCCATGTCGGGCCGCCCCCAGGGGCCGTAGACGGTGAAGAAGCGCAGGCCCGTGGTGGGCAGGCCGAAAAGGTGGCTGTAGGTGTGGGCCATCAGCTCGTTGCTCTTCTTGGAGGCGGCGTAGAGGCTGACCGGATGGTCGACGTTGTCTTCCGTTCGGAAAGGCACCTTCTTGTTCAGGCCGTAGACGCTGCTCGAGCTGGCGTAGGCAAGGTGCTGCACCTCGTACTGCCGGCAGCACTCCAGCAGGTTGGCGAAGCCGACGATGTTGCTCTGTATATAAGCCGCCGGGTTCTCGATGCTGTACCGCACGCCGGCCTGCGCCGCCAGGTGGCAGACGGCCTCGAAGCGGTGCTCCCGGAAGAGGGCGTGCAGGGCGTCGTTGTCTTCCAGCTGCAGCTGCACGAAGCGGTAGTTGGGGTGCTTTTTGCTTTGCAATGGCCGGTTGTAGGCCAGGTGCGCGCAGTCGAAGCCGGCGTCCTCCAGGCGGGCCCGCTTGAGGTTGACGTCGTAGTAGTCGTTGATGCTGTCCAGCCCGATGACTTCATCGCCGCGCGCCGCCAGTTCGTTGGCGAGGTGGTAGCCGATAAAGCCGGCGGTACCGGTAATTAGGATCTTCATTGGTTTAGTGTTTCTTTGCAATTCATTCTCTCAGCCTGCATGCCTCTTAAAATACTCCAGCGTCTTCAACAACCCCTCCCTTCTGTCCACCTGCGGTTCCCAGCCGAGCAGTTTGCGGGCCAGGCTGATGTCGGGCTGCCGCACTTTGGGGTCGTCCTTGGGCAGGTCGCGGAAGACGATCTTCGCTTTGGGGTTGCCCACCAGCCCGATGATCTCTTTGGCGAAATCCAGGATGGTGATCTCCTCCGGGTTGCCGATGTTGACCGGCAGGTGGTAGTCGGCCAGCAGTAGGCGGTAGATGCCTTCCACCAGGTCGTCGACATAGCAGAAGGACCGCGTCTGGGAGCCGTCGCCGAAGACGGTGAGCCCTTCACCACGGATGGCCTGCGAGAAGAAGGCCGGCAGGGCGCGGCCGTCGTTGACCCGCATGCGGGGGCCGTAGGTATTGAAGATGCGCACGATGCGGGTGTCCACCTTATGGAAATTGTGGTAGGCCATGGTGATGGCCTCCAGGAAGCGCTTGGCCTCGTCGTAGACGCCGCGCGGCCCGACGGGGTTGACGTTCCCCCAGTAGTCCTCTGTCTGCGGGTGCACCAGCGGGTCGCCGTACACCTCGGAGGTAGAGGCCACCAGGATGCGGGCGCCCTTATCCTTTGCCAGCCCCAGCAGGTTGTGGGTGCCCAGGGCGCCTACCTTCAGGGTCTGTATCGGCATCTGCAGGTAGTCGATCGGGCTGGCCGGCGAAGCGAAGTGCAGGATGTAATCGAGCTTGCCCGACACGTGCACGTACTTGGTCACGTCATGATGGTGATATTCGAACTCCCGGAGCGGGAAGAGGTGCTCGATGTTCTCGAGGTGCCCGGTCAGCAGGTTGTCCATAGCGATGACCTGATAACCTTCCCGTATCATGCGATCGCACAG
This sequence comes from uncultured Phaeodactylibacter sp., assembly GCA_964418125.1. Classification (GTDB taxonomy): domain Bacteria; phylum Bacteroidota; class Bacteroidia; order Chitinophagales; family Saprospiraceae; genus JACJXW01. Next base: position 5,135 of record CAYQKY010000287.1, on the reverse strand, counting down.
GTGCGAGCCTAAAAAGCCGGCTCCGCCGGTGATCAAAACGCGTTTCATGTTTTGGTATGTTTGTTTGGGCGAGTGGTGCACCTCATCTGCCCCCCAGCCCCCTGAAGGGAGAGGGATGAGGCGCACAGCTCCCTATTTCGCTAATTCATGCTTTATAACCTCCAGCGCCTGCTGAAGATCATTAATAACCTCTTCATTCGGGGATCACAGTAATGATGACTTGCGTGTTTATTGCCCTCCCCCTTTAGGCAGAGGTGATTGGTTCTGGATAGAAAAGCCTCGGAGAGGCGTAATGTTGTTAGAAAAAAGTTTTGACTCGCCTTTAGCTCCAGCGGAGCGAAATGTTATTTGGAAATCTATTCATGATGATGGCCTACATTTCGCTACTCTGTAGCTGTTTTCGACGCCTGGCATCAATTACTAACAACATTAGGCTCCTCCGGAGCTGTGTTCAATAGAACCAATCACCTCTGCCCTTTAGGGGGCTGGGGGGCGGAAATAAACACGCTGCTTTCTGCAAGGAGGAGGCTTTTCCCCCCTCTTCTGGAGGGGGCCAGGGGGAGGCTACCCCTCCACTTTCTTCCCTACCTCAACTTTCGTCCTGCCGATGCTGTCATAGTGGAAGCCTTCCCGCTTCATGTCGTCGACGTCGTAAATGTTGCGGCCGTCGAAGATGGCGGGGGAGGAGAGGAGCTGGCGCATCACCTTGAAGCTGGGGCTGCGGAAGACGTGCCATTCGGTGACGATGGCCAGGGCGTCGGCGCCGATGAGGGCCTCGTACTGGTCGTCGGCGAAATCGATGCGGCCGTCGTAGAGGGCGCGCACGTTCTCCATGGCTTCCGGGTCAAAGGCTTTGACCTTGGCGCCGGCTTCCAGCAGCTGGTCGATAATGGCCAGTGCCGGGGCCTCGCGGATGTCGTCGGTATTGGGCTTGAAGGCCAGGCCCCATACGGCGATGGTCTTGCCGGCCACGTCGCCGTCGAAGTATTTGATTATCTTATCTGCCAGGATGTGCTTTTGCTTTTCATTTACATTCATAACGGAATTGAGGATTTTAAAGTCATAGCCACTCTGCCGGGCGGTAAGGGCCAGAGCCTGAACGTCTTTGGGGAAGCAGCTGCCGCCGTAGCCCACGCCGGGGAAGAGGAAGCGCTTGCCGATGCGGGTGTCGGAGCCCATGCCGAGGCGGACCATGTCTACGTCGGCGCCCACGATCTCGCACAGGTTGGCGATCTCGTTCATGAAAGAGATGCGGGTGGCCAGGTAGGAGTTGGCCGCGTATTTGGTCATCTCCGCCGAGCGCTCATCCATGAAGTAGATGGGGTTACCCTGGCGGACGAAGGGTTCGTAAAGCTGGCGCATGGTGTCCTGAGCACGCTTGGAGCTGGCGCCGATCACCACGCGGTCGGGCTTCATGAAGTCTTCCACCGCCACGCCTTCGCGCAGGAATTCGGGGTTGGAAACGACGTCGAAGAGCTCCTCGTCCAGGTTCTCCGCCAGAATGGCGTGCACCTTTTCGGCCGTGCCCACCGGCACCGTGCTCTTATCCACGATGACCTTGTAATCTTCGATCAGGAAAGACAGCTCCCTGGCTACGCCCAGCACGTACGACAGGTCGGCAGAGCCGTCGCCGCCGGGAGGCGTGGGCAGGGCCAGGAAAATGATCTCGGCATCCTTGATGCCCTTGGCCAGCGAGGTGGTGAATTTGAGGCGCCCCTGGCGGGAGTTGCGCTCGAAGAGCAGCTCCAGCCCTGGTTCATAAATGGTCAGTTCACCGCCTTTCAGCTTTTTTACCTTCGACTCGTCGATGTCTACACAGGTGACGTTGTTACCCGTCTCGGCAAAACAGGTGCCCGTTACCAGGCCTACATATCCGGTGCCTATGACTGCTATGTTCATCTTTAATGGTGTTTAGTACTTTGTACTTTTTGGTGGTGTTAAAATTGTGATTTACTGTAGCGCTATACTGTTATGTGGGGGGGGAAGTATTTGTATTTTTCCCCTATGTTACGGATGTATTAAATTAATGTTACGTTCCGGAAAGCGGAAAGTTTCCAAGTGGGAAGGTTTCCAAGTGGGAAGTCGGAAGGCGGAAGTCGGAAGGCGAAGGGGAGCAGCTTTCGGTAGCTTCCAAAGCGAGGCTCCCTCTCCCAGCCAGTTCCCTCCAGAATTTTCCGCCTTCCGCCTTCCGATTTCCGCCTTCCGATTTCCGCCTTGGAGACATGGCTTCGCCTCAGATAAGTCGCAGGGGCTTATCTCCCGATGGTTGGGTATGTTTCGTTTTCCCATTAAAAAAAGAAGCCCATCCCAACCTTCCGATATGCACCGGAGGGAGGGTAGGGAAGGCCCTTAATACCGCCCAAACAGCCCCTTCCCGCCCTTGCCGGGCGGCGGGGTGGCGCTGGGCCGGATGCGGCGCAGCAGCGCCGGGTCTACCTGCATGAGCAGGGAGTAGCCGAGGTTTTCCAGCTCGATGACGAAGTTCTTATCGCTGCGGCGTTCCAGCAGGATGCCCTTCAGGCCGGTCAGCTGGCCGCCGATGATCTCTACGGCGTCGCCGGGGCGGAAGCTGGAGGGCTCCACCTCCAGCTCAATATTTTCGCCCACCACCCGGCGTATGATGTCGATCTCCCGGTCGGGGATGGAGATGAGGTTGCGGGAAAAGTGGACGAACTGGACGACGTCCTGGGTTTCCAGGACGGGCACGTACTCCCGGCGGGTGATCCTGGTGAACAGGTAACCGCTGATCAGCGGCAGTTCCACCTGCTTGACCTTGCGGGTGTAATGCCGGGTAAGGCGCTGCAGGGGCAGGTAGCATTCAATACCTTTTTCCTGCAGCCGCCGCGCCACCACCTTCTCGCGCTTGTACCGGGCGTACACGGCAAACCAGCGCGCTTCATTGGCGTCGAGGTGGTTTTCATAATTCTTAGCGGTCGTGCTCATACTGATCGGTTTTTGATGATGGCCGCCCCCGGAGGGCGGGATGTTGTTATCGGTTGGGTTTGGTGTTTTTCTTACTGGTTTTGACACCGAAAAGGCGGATGGGTAACAAATAAACCCGCCTGGCGCGGCTTTTTCAATTAGCAAAGTAAGACTACTTTTTTAATTGAAGGACGGCCGCATCGCGGCGACATAACTTAGCCTTGAGCGCAAGCCCAGGGCATGAGGATGGCCGGTTGTCGAGCTGCGTAGCAGCGACACAAAGCGCTGTGTCGCTCCTGCATTACCGGGCGCCATAGTTACAGCCGCCAGTAGGTTATGGAGTTATCCTGCGGATACTCGTACAGGCCCTTGATATCCATAACGATCGGGGCGCCGTTGGTGATGGACCGGAAATAGTCCATATCCAGTTCTTTGTATTCCTCGTGGCTGACGGCGACGATGACGGCGTCGTAGTCGTCGCTGACGTTGTCCACGAGGGTCAGGTTGTATTCTTTGGCCACCTCGTTGGGGGAGGCGTGGGGGTCGGTAATGTGGACGTTGATGGAAAACTGCATCAGTTCCCGGGCCAGGTCCACCACTTTGGAGTTGCGGATGTCGGCCACATTTTCCTTGAACGTCATGCCCATGACCAGCACCTTGGTATGGCTGGGGTTTTTACCCTTCTGGATCAGCAGCTGGGCGAGGCGTTTGGCGATAAACGCCGGCATGCCGTCGTTGATGCGGCGCCCGCTGAGGATGACCTGGGGGTCGTACCCCAGCTTTTTGGCCTTATGGGTCAGGTAGTAGGGGTCGACGCCGATGCAGTGGCCGCCGACCAGCCCCGGGCTGAACTTCAGGAAGTTCCACTTGGTGGCGGCAGCCTCGAGCACCTCCTGGGTATCGATGTCGAGCCGGTCGAAAATGATGGCCAGCTCGTTGACGAAAGAGATGTTGAGGTCGCGCTGGGCATTTTCGATGACCTTGGCCGCCTCGGCAACCTTGATCGAGGGCGCCCGGTAGATGCCCGCCTCGATGATGTCGCCGTAGGTGTGGGCGATCTCTTCCAGGGCCTCGGCATCGCTGCCGGAAACGATCTTGAGGATCTTCTCGATGGTCCGCTCCTTGTCGCCGGGGTTGATGCGCTCGGGGGAATAGCCCAGCTTGAAATCCCGGCCGCCCTTCAGGCCCGACTCCCGCTCCAGGATGGGCAGGCACTCCTCTTCGGTGCAGCCGGGATAGACGGTCGATTCGTAAATGACGTAGTCGCCCTTCTTCAGGGCGCGCCCTACCGTCTCCGAGGCCTTGTACACCGGAGTGAGGTTGGGCACCTTGTGCTCATCCACCGGCGTGGGGACGGCCACCACGTGGAAATTGGCCTCCTTCAGCTTCTCGGGGTCAGCCGTGAAAAAGATGTCTTTGTTTTCGAAGGCGCTGCTGTCGAGCTCTTCGGAGGGGTCGATCCCCTGCTTCATCATTTCCACCCGGTCGGCGCTAATGTCAAAGCCGATCACCCGAAAGTGGCGGGCGAAGGCCAGGGCCACCGGCAGGCCTACGTAGCCGAGGCCGGTGACGGAGATGGTTTTTTCTTTGTTCTTTAGTGCTTCGTACATTGATTTCGGTATTCGGTTATTCGGTATTCGGTATTCGCTGGCTTGCGGGATGCCGAACTACGCCTGCAATTTACAGGCGCGACATAAACTTATTGATCTTTCGTTGTTCTTTATCAATGAGTTCAAAAACTTCCTCTAACTCGGCAGTTTCGTAAAATCCAATGCGTTGAGCGCCCAGAAATTGGGTCTCAATTTCAAAAGCAGATCCCAACGCTATTTCAAGGAACCTGCCGAATTCTTTGTCACTTTTCCTACTGCAGCCTTCTGCAATATTAGAGGGTATGGAAACACTGCTTTTACGCAACTGGTATCGCAATCCGAATTGTTCGGTTAGATGGTAAGTCTTTACCAAAAGGTCCATGCCTAATTGCCAGATCTCGAGGTTCCTGAAATTTCTCATCTTAAGAGCGTTTTAAGTGTTAGTGAATTATTTTTCGGTGTTCGGTGTTCGGTGTTCGGTGTTCGGTTTGGCGAACCGCGAATCCCGAACCGCCGCTCCCTACCTCCCCCTCCCCGCCGCATACATCCTTTCGATCATCTCCACCACTTTCATGCCTTCCAGGGCGTTGGTCGTGGCCTCCTTTCTTCCTTTGAGCACGTCCA
>CAYQKY010000286.1:6182-7521 GCA_964418125.1 uncultured Phaeodactylibacter sp. | reverse complement strand
TTCCTGCCCTTTCGCGTCATACTGTCTCGGATGGAATTAACAATTCATCATTTTATAACCAAATGCGTCTCGTCTATTTCGAGGATTTCCAGTTCCTGAAAATTATCTTCAGGAAAAGCTTCGAACCATACCCTGATCACTAGCGGCTCTTCGGTTATCTGTTGCCAGCTGCCATTTTGCCAATCAGAAGGCATAGCGGGCGGAGTAGCACACCAGTTCCAGAAAAACTGCCGGAAGAAACCATCCGTTCGGAATTCCAACATCAGGCTTTTTTCCGGGATGGATAGCCCTTCATCAGAGGGTACGGCAGAATAATAACGTTCTCCTTCTTCTCCGTGGCCATCGTACTTCCAATAACCAATAAGATCATCCGGGCCTTCTACCCGGGCGGTTTCGTCTTTATTACATCCCGTCAGGAGAACCAGCAATAGTGCAAAGAACAAATAGTTTTTCATAAGCTTTTTAAGTTAGACGGGCTGCCAGAACCGAAAGGTTGGGTCAAAAAATAAAAGTTTTGATTTTTTCTCGTTTTAGGCTAATATTGTCCACTATGCGGCGGAAGAAAAAAACAGGGTCACTGGAAAAGGGCACGCTGGAGGTCAACGGGCAGGAAGTGCCGATCAAGATCTACCGGGAGCACCGCTACAACGTGCGGGCCAGCATCGGCAAGAAGGCCGCCATCCTTCGCCTGCCCCTGGGCATGGGCGCCGCCGAACAGCGCGAGCGGCTCGACTGGTTCCGGCAGTGGTTGTCCAAAACCCTCAAGCGCAATGAGAATGTCGCCGCCCATTTTGATTCGAAAAGCTACCAGGACGGGGATATCCTGCAGGTGGGCAGCCGGAGTTACCGCCTTCGCATCCGGTACGAAGACCGCCAGACCCACAGTGGAAAACTGGATAAAGACAAAACCATCCACCTGAAGCTTAGCCGGCACGATGAAGGCAATAGCCTGAAAAGCAACGTGCAGCACCTGCTCAGCCGCATCGTCGCCCAGGACTTTCTGCCGGAGATCACCCGCCGCGTCGACGACCTCAACGACAGGTATTTCCAGCAGTCCATCAAAGACGTCCGCCTTAAATACAACCACTCCAACTGGGGCAGCTGCTCCGCCAAAAGCAACATCAACCTTTCCACCCGCCTGCTCTTCGCCCCGGACGACGTCATTGACTACGTCATCATCCACGAACTGGCCCACCTGATCGAGATGAACCACAGCCCCCGGTTCTGGAAACTGGTCGCCAGGGCTATGCCGGATTATGAGGAGAAGGAACGGTGGCTGAAAGAGCACGGGGGAAAGCTGGGGTTTTAGGAGCAGCGGCGGGGTTGGATGGTTATATTG
>CAYQKY010000286.1:0-6082 GCA_964418125.1 uncultured Phaeodactylibacter sp. | reverse complement strand
TGATCAGAGAACGGCCTTACTCATCATATCCCGTCCGTTGACCTCGAAGCCCAGTTTTTCATAGAGGCCCCGGCCGGCGCGGTTGTGGCGTTCTACCTGCAGGTGCAGGAAGTTGAGGCCGAGGGCCTTCGCCCGGGCAATGGCGTGCTCCAGCAATATTTTCCCCAGCCCTTTTCCACGGTGGTTTCCTTCCAGGAAGAGCTCATCCACCCAGCCATCTCTGCCGTTATACTCCAGGCTGAAGCCGGTGGTGATCACCAGATAGCCAATCGCTTTGCCTTCATCTTCGAGCATCCAGATCTCGCCAAAGAGGGGTTCGGCGAACAACTGGCGGACAGCCTGTTCCTTCTTTTCCCGTACAAAGGGATAACCATCGATGGCGTAAAAGCGCTGCATCATGCCCAGCAAGGCGCCAGTATCAGAGGCTATGCCCAGGCGAAGGGATGGAGGGTTTAACATGTTGGTAAATCGTAAATGGTAGGAGTGAGTGGAAGAGGATTCATGCTGGAAGTATTGAGCCGTAAATGCAAAAGGGGCCAGGCGCAATGGATCATTACGCCTGGCCCCTCCGGGTTCAGCCCGCCTGGGACGGGCGGAGGATTATCCTATCTCAGGAGCAGGCGAAGGCTTTCGCTATGCTCGGGAACCACAGGGCAAAGCCCATCACGCTCCGCTCCGGGGATAATCCTCCGCCCAAAAATTCAATACGTCCAGAGGTCGTGCTCGAAGTTGAAGATCTCCTGCTTGATCTTTTCGGCTTCCATCAGCAGGTCGACGCCGGAGAGGTAGTCTTCCAGGCGGCGGTCGAAGACGTTGGATTCCTTATAAATATAGCTGGAGAAGAACCGCATTTCGAAAATGTCTTCGAAGGACATCGGGCTGCTGTCGTTGCCGACGTTAAATACGCGCTCGCGGGCCAGCACCTGGCGGGCCTCTGGGTAGTACACCCAGAACATGGGGCGCTCGTATTTGAAGTTGCCGTTGTCGTCGTATTCTTCGATCAGCGGCGCAATGCCCAGGATGCGGACCTGGAGCGTGGAGGTTTCTTCGTCGAAGAACCAGATCTCCTTGAGGCGGAAGCGCTTAACGTCCTGCGGGTTCACCTCGTTGCGCACGATCTGATAGGTTTCTTCGTAAGTTTCAGGGTCTACGGTAGCGATGGTATCCACGCTGGCGCCCATGGAGGCGACCTCATCGGGGGTCAGCGGGATGGAGAATTTGTCATCCTCGGTGCTGTAGACGGTGATCTCACCGGATTCGGCAGCGTCCATCAGGATGGTAAAGAAGGGGCGTTCAGGGTAAGCAAAGAACAGGTTCATTTTCTCACGTACGTCGATAATACGCCAGATTCGCTTTTCCCAGAAGATGTCGGCCTCGCGGATATTGTCGTACGGCAGCACCCGTTTTTCAACGGTGATGCGCTTTTCAACGATATCGTCGAGCGGCCGGTCGGCATTGAGGTCTCCGGATTCTGTCATGATGATGTTCTCCGGGGTCTGGGCCATGGCCGGGCCGGCGAGGAAAAACATCAACAAACCTAAACCTAGCAGTTTCAGAGCGATCTTCATGGCTGATTTTTTAAAATCTTTAAATGTTTAAATGAAAAAGTGCACGGCCGAACTTGATCTTGGAAAAACCAAACGGAGCGCGAAAATTACTGCTTTTCCCAGGGAAAGGGAAAAATAAAGCAGTTATTAACACCACGTTACCTTCATTTCGCACTGCCAGGGTTACCGAAAAGCTGCTGTAGCAGCACTGGTACTTATTGGAAGGAGTTCATTCTTGGGCATTGTTTCCGGCTGAAAAAAGAGGGACCCCATCCAATCGGCCTTACCAGATGTCAAACGGCAGGGTGTATGGAATGAGTGATTGAGGGAATGAAGGAATGATTGATTTTTGAGGCTTTCCCTCCGCTCAGGCCATATACCTATTGTTCTAAACGGTGATGCCAGGCCAACTATTATATGCTGCCCGGCAAAATTGAGTTAGAGCCTGTTGGGATTTCACCCTTTGGGCTGCTCTTGCCAAATTTTGCACTGTACTTCGTTGCTCTTCAGTCGCGTAGCTCAGGCTATGCTCCTTCATCGCGCCTCGTTCAGCGCAAAATTTGACGGTGTTCGCTCCAAAAGCGAAATTCCAACAGGCTCTTACAGCCCGCTGTTTTCCGGCCTTTGCCGGACAGCGGGCTGTAATATATCAAATCCATTTTACTGGATCTTGAAAACCATGGAGTTGATCGGGCGGCCTACGTTGTCGCCGGGGCAGCGCGCCTTCACGTCATCGAAGTAGTAGATGTCGCCCGGCTTGGCCCTGTTAACGAGGCGGCGGGCAGCATCGTTGTATCGGGCGCCGGCGTTGACCACCTCGACCGGGTCCTGGCGGGAAGCGACATATACCAGCTTGTAGCCCTGAATGGTGCAGTTGGCGTCGAAGTCAAAGTTATCGAGGAAGGCGCCTACGCCGCCCTGCGCTTTGAATTCGCCGTTACCCATAGCGCCGCCGCTGGACTTACTCAGGCGGGCAACGGGGTCGGGGATACGCTTCACGCGGAAGACCTTGCTGTCGCGCATACCGCCGCCGCTGACATTCACCCGGCATTCGCCCGGCGTGCTCACGTTGACGATGTAGTTGGAAGTCCCTACCCTTTTGATCGAGCCGCCGCCGCCACTGATGCTGACGTTCAGGTCGTTGGAGGAAATACCGGCGGCGGAAACGGCAACCGGGTTGTCTACGCCGATGTAGAATACGTTCATTTTCTCGGCGGAAACCGTCACCGAACGCTCCCCTACCTCATACTCGAATTCTCTTTCGTACGACTTCACCTCACCCGTCAGCGGGTTCTCCACATCGATACGCACTTTGTACTTTTTGGTGCCAATAGAGCTGGTAGAAGCTTCGTAAGTTGCTTTACCGTTCTCCACCGGCAGGTTGCTGCCGTTGACATAGATCTTGGTGTTGTCGCCGGCGGAAGTGCTGTAAGCGCTGAGGAAAACATCAGCGGAGTACTTCTCGCCCCGGATCACATAGCCCTTGCTGGCGGAGACTACCGGTTCGAATGCGTCGAACTTGATGTCTTCGCCCGCCACCTTACCCAGAAGGTGGTTGAGGGCGGTGGTGGAGGAAGCCTTGGCGTCGTTCTGGAACTTCGTCAGGATGGGAAAAACTGCCGCCACCGGCATCTGGAAGAAGTTGTACTCCACCCAGTCCTTCTTTTCCGAACGCTTCACCGCCGCTTCGTCGATATTGAGCGGAATGGCGGAAGCAACCGACTGGTCGCCGCCGACCAGCTTGATGAACCTTTCCCGGGTATCCCGGATCTTCTGCTCCAGTTCATAACCTTTGCCAGGCTGGTTTTCCAGGCCCACCAGCAGGCGGGTGGTGACGTCCTTATCTTTGATACGTTTGGGCTTCTCCGGGTCTTCTTCGGAGGGGCCGCCGGCGGCGTCGAAGAGTTGCTTTTTCAGGTCTTCGACGTAAGACACGAATTCATCTGCAGTCTGCTTTACTTGTTTCGCGTCAGCCAGGTACTGATCGTTCTGCGGGTTCTTATATGCTTCCGCCTGCTTCTGTATATTGCTCAACAGCGTCTGGTTCGTATTTTCAACGATATCGTTACTCTGAGAAATACCCTTGTTGAGCGTGAAGAAAGCATTCATGACCTCGGCGGAGACGTTGAGCGCCAGCAGCGCCGTCAGCACCAGGTACATGAGGTTGATCATAAGCTGCCGCGGTTCCTTAGGTATAGACATAGCTTATAGCTTTTTAAAATTCAAAATTAGATTAACACACGGCGATACTTACTGCTTCACACTTGCCATTGCAGAAATAACGTTTCCATATACGCTGTTCAACTGGCTGTAGGTATTGTTCAGCGTACCGATGTTCTGATTCAGGGAAGCCAGCTGGTCCTTATATACTTTAGTGTCCTCCAGCGAATCGCTCAGGTCGGCCATGGCTTCGTTCAGCTTGGCGTAGAAGTTATTCATAGCCTTGATCTGGTCGCTGGTGCCGGAGAAGTCCACTTCCTGAAGGGCCTTAAGGGAAGACAGGCTCTTGGACATGGTCTGCAATTCGGTCAGCATACCGCCGAGTTGTTGCTCTACGACTTCACCGTTGAGCGGCGTAGATGCCGGCATGTTCGGAGCGCCCATATCACCGGCAGTCAGCGGAGCGATATTCGAGCTGTAATCGCTCAGCCCGGGATAGAGTTTGTCCCAGTAGTAGTCCGGTTCCGGGCCGATAACGCCGAGGAAAAGGAAGATAAAAGCCTCCACAGAAAGGCCGATGATCAGCATGGTGGAAGCACCTTCCCAGCTTTCCAGCTTAAACAATGCGCCCAAAAGAACGACTGATGCACCGACACCGATAATCAGGTTTTTAATGTACTTGAACCCTTTTGACTTTAAGAAACTCATCTTTAGTACTCTTTTAGATTAGGTTTTTAAAATTTGAATTCTCTCTCAGGTGGGTTATTTTCTGAAACCCACCACCATAATGCCGCCCGTTAAAAAGGTTACACCCGTTACAGGATATTTTTAATTTTTTTCTCTTCTCCCCCCTGCCCGGTTTTCCCGAATGCTATAGCCCTTGATTTTCAAGGACATATATTTCCGTTCTGTGTGTTGAGGAGATAATGCCCGGCGGGCTTTGCCAAAGGCAGCGCCATTGATATGGGCAGAATGTGGACAAGGGCTAAGAGCTTATTTGGAGTGGAAGTTGCCTAAAAACCAGGGCAGGGCATCAGGAAACAGAGAAAAATGGATGCCGCGTACTTTACGGCATCCATTTTTCAGGTATTAAAAGTCATTCAGAGAACGGCCGAGGAAGGTCAGCACACAACGGAAGCCGATGTAGGACTTGGTTGTATCCTGGTATTCCCAGTGGCGCGTACCCGTCTGCATATAGTGGGCGATATCCTTCCAGGAGCCACCGCGGATGACCTTGCGCTTGTAGGCTTCCGGGTCATCGTCTTTCGCATCATAGCGAATGTCGGGGTTGAGGTCATGGAGGAAGGAGTAGGCGTTTTCATTGTAAGCGGTCACCGTCCATTCCGCCACGTTGCCGGACATGTTATACAGGCCGAAGTCATTGGGGAAGTAGGCATCAGCTTTAACCGTATATAAGCCGCCATCTTCGGGATAGTTGCCACGGCCGGGCTTGAAGTTGGCCAGGAGGCAGCCCTTGGCGTTGCGCACGTAGTATCCGCCCCAGGGATAAGGCGCCAGGTCGTGGCCGCCCCGGGAAGCGTACTCCCACTCGTGCTCGGTGGGCAGGCGGAAGTCTTCCGTATTCAGGCCATCGCCCCGGGTTTGAGCGTAAGTATCCCAAAGTTTGGTGCGCCAGTAGCAGAAGGCGTTGGCCATATGCCAGTCGACCCCAACCACCGGATAATCATCGAAGGCCGGGTGCCAGAAGTAGTTACGGGTCATTGGCTCGTTGTAGGAGTAGGAGAAGTCACGGATCCAGACCAGGGTATCCGGATATACATTCACCTTGCGGCGCTGAATGAAGGTATTGCGCGGAGAGCGGCCATGGTCATGGGCTGCTTTTTGCCAGTCATACCATTCGTACTCAAAAACCAGCTTGCTGGCGTCGAGCTCTTTTCTGCCGGCGAACCGGTCATCGCCCTGGTAGTAGAGGTCTTCCAGGGTTTCATCTTCCCAGTCAATTTCGTATTCCCAGTCGATGAGTTCCCTGCCGTCCTCGGTTTCCGTGTAGTGGTCGAGGTAGGTATGCGCCAGAGAATCCCGGACCCAGTATACGAACTGGCGGTATTCGTTATTGGTTATCTCCGTATCATCCATAAAGAACCCCTGGATAGAGATGGCCTTCTGGCGCTGCACAAAGGTGTTGCTCACATCCTGGTCGGATGGGCCGATGTGCAGGGTACCCGAGGGTACGTAAACCATGCCAAAAGGATTGATGCCTTTCCAGGCGGGACGATCGAGGACTCCGACCAACTGGCCGTTTTCGCGCCTGCCACAGGATGCCAGGACTAGCACTAGCAAGACTAGTGAGATCTTGAGTAAACTTTTCATGTTAACACCCGAGTTTTCCTTCAGAGATATATTAATACGGTCTT
>CAYQKY010000285.1:0-7541 GCA_964418125.1 uncultured Phaeodactylibacter sp. | reverse complement strand
AAGGGGGGCGCCTTACGCATAGAGCCTGGCATATCCCCTTTGATTCAGTAAGTTTCTTCATCCGAGTACCGGGGACAAATCGCAACTGCGCCCCCTTAGTGCTTGTTTGCAAAAAAGTAACAAACCTGCCTGCCAGGCCGACTGGCGTCAGGCCAGGCGGGCAGGCAGGAAAGCCTTCCGCCTGACGCAGCCCTGGCTAAACAATTATCTGCAAAAATCCACAACCCGGCAGCGCTCAATCCGCCTAATCCGCCCAATCGGCGCTGATCCGCGTTCCATTTTTATTATGATCATCCTCGAAAAACGAAGCATAAATCAATGTCAAACATCCTCGTCACCGGCGGCTCCGGTTTTCTTGGCAGCCACATTGCCGACGCCCTGACGGAGCGGGGGCACGCCGTCGCCATATTTGACCGCGCTCCGTCTCCCTGGCTGCAGGAAGGGCAGGAGATGATCACCGGCGACATCAACGATACGGAGGCCCTGCGCCGGGCCGTGGCGGGCAGGGACTACGTCTACCATCTGGCGGCCCTGGCCGACCTCAACGCCGCCAAGAACCGGCCGGTAGACACGGCGCGGGTCAACGTGCTGGGCACGGTCAATCTGCTGGACTGCTGCCGGGAGGCGGGCGTCCGGCGGTTCATCTTCGGCAGTACCGTCTATGTGTACAGCCGGGAAGGCGGCTTTTACCGCTGCAGCAAGCAGGCCTGCGAGAACTACGTCGAGGAATTCCAGAACCGCTACGGCCTCGACTACACCATCCTGCGCTACGGCAGCCTCTACGGCCCCCGCACGGATATGGCCAACGGCGTCTACCGCCTCCTGTACCGCTTCATGCACGACGACGAGCTGGCGTACCCCGGCGCTTCCAGCGACAAGCGCGAGTACATCCACGTGCTGGACGCCGCCCGCCTCAGCGCCCAGGTCATCGAGGAGGGCCGCTACGCCAACCGCCACCTGGTGCTCACCGGCAACGACCACCTGTCGATCGCCGACCTGTTCAAGATGTTCTCCGAGATCCTCGGCCGGCAGGTCCCCGTCGACTTCCTGGGCGACCACCAGAATACGAGCGGCCACTACAGCATCACCCCCTACGCCTTCACCCCCAAGCTGGGCCGCAAGCTCGTCTCCAACGAATATGTGGATATGGGGCAGGGGATCATTCAGCTGGTGGAGGAGATACATCGGGAGGGGTTAAATAAGGGGGAAGAGGAAAATCATGAGCCGGGAAGCGGGCAGGTTTAGGGGAGTTCAAGTAGCCAACTTGAATTTTTCTGATTGTAACGGATTGCGTAGCTGTTCTTCGAAGCCAATCGGAGACGCTGTTGGGTTACCCAAATTTATTTGGGTTCGGAGACGTGTAGCGCTACGTGTCGATTGAAGTAACGTCTGAAGAGGGGTCTACGTCTCCGACGCCAAATGAATTTGGCGTACCGAGGCACACGTTCCCGGAGCTACGCAATCCGTTATAATGAGAAATTTTTTACACCCCCGCCTGGGGGGAGGCTTCCCAGGTTAGGCGGCTGCAGCCGGATTGGAACTCACCCCCGGCTGGACACAACTGTCGTTGTGTCCAACCTCCCCCTCTCTTAATCTGCGTTGAAGCCAGGAAAAGAGAGGGGAAAAGTGCCCCGCCGGGAAGCCCCGCGCCAGAAGCCACGGCCTGGCATAGCCCCCTCTTCCCCCGGGCCCTGCGCTGAACAAGAGGGGGTTGGGGGAGTTCTGCACCCAGAAAGCCTCCTCAAACCCGATATAATACCAGTTTTTAGAAGGAAAGGCGTAAATAAGAACCAGCTTGTTTTGTGGCTAATCGAGACGAAAAACGCAGATATAGCCGGAGCTACATCGTCCCGCTCCCACAGAGAGCGGGATCAACGAAGAGTAACCGGAAAAGAAGCGGTTGTTATACGTCATTTCTTCTAAAAAATGGTATAAACATTTAAACCTGATGCACATGCCCCCCAGCCCTCCCAAGAAGATCCTCTTCGTCCGCCCAACGCTGGGTGAGGGCGGCGCCGACCGGGTGACGCTCACCCTCCTGCGGGAGATCGACCGCAGCCGGTACGCTCCCGAGCTGGCCCTGATGCGGAAGGAAGGCCCTTTCCTCGAAGGCCTGCCCGCCGATGTGCCGGTGCACGACTGCCGGGCGCCCAGCCTCTGGTTCATGGTGGGGCCGCTGGTGCGGATCCTGAAGGAGGGCGGTTACGACATCGTATACAGCACCTGCGGCGGCGCCAGCATCCCCCTGCTGATCGCGGCGGGGATCGCCCGGCCCCGGGCCACCGTCGTCGTTTCCGAGCGGAATATCCTCTTCCCGCCCGGTAAAGGCTACTGGAAACGCCGCTTTATGGTGGGGCTGAAAGCGCTGCTCTACCCCCGGGCGGACTGGGTGGCGGCCGTATCGGAAGGCGTCCGGCAGGAGGCCGTTGAAATGCTGAAGATCAGCCCGGAAAATGTGGTAGTGGTGCACAACCCGATGGTGGATGCGGTGCTGCTAAAGCAAAAAGAAGAGCCGGTGAACCACCCTTTCTTCGACGGGGCGGCGCCCGTCATCCTCGCCGTTGGGCGCATGGTGCGCCAGAAGGACTACCCCACCCTGCTGCGGGCCTTTCGCCGGGTGCGGGATCAACTGCCCGCCCGCCTCTTCATCCTGGGCCGGGGGCCACTGCTGGACACCCACCGGCGGCTGGCCGAGGAGCTGGGCCTGGGCGGCGATGCCTGCTTCGCCGGTTTCGATAAGAACCCGTTCAAATACATGGCGAGATGCGATGTATTCGCCCTGTCTTCCCGCCACGAAGGTATGCCCGGCGTGCTGGTGCAGGCCATGGCCTGCGGCGCCGCCTGCGTGAGTACGGACTGCCCTACCGGGCCGAATGAGGTGATCACCGGCGGAGAGGATGGATTCCTGGTACCGGTGGGCGACCCGGAGGCCTTGGCCGCCCGGATACTGGAGCTGCTCAGGGACGACGGCCTGCGCCGCCGCTTTCAGCAGAGAGCGCCACTGGCGGTAGAGCGGTTTAGTGTCGATTCCGCTGTGGATTCTTATTTCAATTTTCTGGATTGCCATTATTCAAGGGTATGAGCAAGTAAGTAGCCGGACAGATTTATTTTTAGTAGAAATCGGTTCGTTCGCGAGCGTCTGTGACGCGATGCGGGATAATCGGCCAGTCTCTGACTGGCGTAAACAAGCTATACTGGCATCGGAGACTTGCAAGTTGTGCCACATCGAGGGCGTGCATCACGCCGTTAATAAAAAACTCGCGCGCCAATAGGGAATTGGCGCCCGAGATGGAACCCCCAACCCGCCATGCGCCATATAGACTTCCTCATCACCAACCCCAACCACCACCTGCAGCTGGCCCTGCCGGTCATCAGGGAATTGCAGAAAGAAGACGGCATTTCCGTCTGCGTCCTTTCCCTGTGCGAATTCCGGCGCATGGCCACTCCGGTAGAGGAACTGAAGGCCCACGGTATACCCTACCGCATCCTGCCCGGTTTCCGCCGCCTGGGACTGAAGCCCTCCTCCGGCAGGCAATCCCTCGGCGCCAGCAACAGCAACAAACGAAAGCTGGCCCGGCAGTTGGCCTGGCAGCTATATCTGCAGAGGCCGTTCCTGCGGGCCACCCGCCATACCGGTGAGGTGGTGCTGCTGAACGACAGCGCCTACCCGGGGAACCACATCGCGGAGGCGCTGCGCCGGCGGAACATACCCTTCTACCTGATGCAGGAGGGCATCCGCTTCCCGCTTCCCAATGAAACGGCCGACAACAGCTACGGCGCGAACGGGGCCGGGCTGGTCCTGGCCTGGGGCGAGCACAGCCGCCGGCATTTTGAAAAGATACAACCGCCCGGCGCCCGCACCCGCGTCATTGCGGCGGGCTGCCCCCGCTATGACCGGATCGGAGAAAAAGACTACGCTCCGGAAATGGAGCGCCTGCGGGCCGCCCATGCCTTCGCCCCGTACAACCTCGGCCTTTTTTCCAACCCGATTGACGACCAGGGGTTCTGCACCCCCGCTGAAAAGATGGGCCTGGTGGAAGGTTTTATCCAAAAGGCCCTGCCGATGCTGGCCGCCCGGCAGGGAAAACTGTGGATCAAACTGCACCCCCGGGAAGATGTCGCCTCCTTCCGGCAACTGATCGGCGCCAATGGGTGGGAAAAGCAGGTAGAACTGCTCAGCGGCGGCCTGTTTGCTATTTTGAAGCTGATGGACGCCGCCGTGGTCATGGCCTCCACCGTCGGCCTGGAGGCCCTGCTGATGGGCAGGCCGCTCGGCGTTTTAAAACTTCCCCGCCATGGGTTTGTGTTTGACTACGTTTCCGGCGGCGGCGCCTGCGCCCTGGACCCCTGTGCCCAGGATTTCGGGGCCCTCTTTCAGGAGTTTACTCAACAAAGCGGCCTGAGCCCGGAAGCGGCAGCCTACCTCAGCCGGCATTTCAGCAACCCCGGGAACGCGGGGGCCGCCATCTCCCGGATCATCATCAACGCACCGCAACTTGTCAGCCAGAACGCATAACCTTTCTCTGCTCAGCCTGGTCAACCTTTTCAGCTACCCGGGAGAGCTGGCCCTGTGGATCATCTATCTCGCCCTGTTCCCCCTCTATTTTTTCCCTTCGGGCAACCCCCAGGTCGCCGATTTTTACATCGTGGTGGTGATCGGCTTTTTTATTCTGCAGGGAAAACTGAAGGCGCCGGCGGCATTCCGCACCATCAACCGGACTTTTCTCTTCCTGCTTGGCTACATCGCCATTGTCAATCTATCCCTGTTCGTAGTACGGACCGGGCTGCCAAGTAAGGGGCTTCCCTGGTACGTCATTACCTCTTTTTACCTCTACAACTATCTCGTGTTCCGGCTGGTCCTTGCCCTCTACGCCCGCCACCGGGGCAATTTTATCCGGGCGACGGTGGCCGGCCTTCTATTCGGCGCTCTGATGACTGTCCTGGTCGATTCCGGGTCTGCCAGCGGGGGAACCATCCGCGGCTCCCTTTCTTTTCAGACCTCCAACCAGCTGGGCTATTACAGCCTCATCCTGCTTTCCGTCTTACTGCTCCTGCAAAAAGTGGTCCGGATCCCCGCTCTCGTTATTTACGTGGTGACGGGCCTATGTTTCTACATGGCGGCCACCAGCATCTCCAACGCCGCCATCTTTTCGGTGGTGATCCTTTTCGGCATATTCATTCTGGACCGGGGGCTTCTGAACCTGCGCACCATCTCCTTTCTGCTCGTAGTGGGCCTGGGCGGGTTGTTCCTGCTTTTCAACACGGAGTTCGGGCAGTCCACCATCGCCCGTTACCAGTACCGGGTGGACACCTCCGTCCGGGAGTCCGCCGGGGTCAGCGAAGTGGAATACCGCGGCTACGACCGCATGTTCAACCACCCCGAGTACATGATCCTCGGCGCCGGCGAGGGCGCCTACAACCGCTTTGACACCTTCATCGAAAACCACGAGATGCACTCTTCTTTTGGCACCATCCTGTTCTGCTACGGCATTCCCGGTTTTACGTTGTTCCTGTTGCTGATCTACCGCTGCCTGAAGGGGCTGCGGCTGGGGGTGGTGGTGTACACCCTGCCCATTTTCGCCTACGGCGTCACCCACATGGGCCTGCGCTTCACCGTTTTCTGGATCGCGATGGCGTTGTTTCCCATCCTGCGGCATTATTCGTGGGAGGCCTTTCAACAGCAGAAAAGGCTACGAGAGGAGCGGGAGCAGGCGGTAGGTTCAAGCCCGAGCCCAAGCCCCTTCTAATTCCGTAACTTCCTCCGCACCCCAAGGCGTAGTAAAAAGTCCATTTGTTTATTTTGGCTTCCGAATTAAATTTTGTTCAGCCGCCGCCTGAACTCCCCTAACCCCTCTTGAAAGAGGGGAACCAAGGCGGCGTCAAAACAAAATTTGCCAAACTTTTATAACAAAACCGCTAAGCATAACCCCAATGGTGCAAAAGGGAGCCTGCCCAGCGTCCCATGGCTAACCAGGCATGCCTGCAAACCAACTACTAACCGAAAGCTCAAATCCATCCTGAAACGAAAGCGGCAACCTTCCGAAAGCAAAAAAACAATCGAACCATCCAACCATCCAACAATCTACCTCCAGCCAAAACATCCGATCCCGACACCACCGAAACACCCAAGCCGGAACCTCCATCCGCCATGCCCCGTTTAGTCCGCATCACCACCGTCCCCATCTCCCTCCACCTGCTGCTCCCCGGCCAGCCCCGCTACATGCGCCAGCGCGGCTTCGACGTCCACCTGGCCAGCGCCGACGGCCCCGAGCGGGAGGCGGTGATGGAAGCCGAAGGCTGCCCCCACCACATCGTGCCCATGACGCGGGCCATCACGCCGGTGCAGGACCTGCGCTGCCTCTGGCAGCTCATCCGCCTGTTCCGCCGCCTGCGGCCGGATATTGTGCACAGCCACACCCCAAAGGCGGGCCTGCTGGCCATGATGGCCGCCCGCCTCACCGGCGTGCCCGTGCGCCTGCATACCGTGGCCGGCCTCCCGCTGATGACCGCCCGCGGCTTCCGCCGCCGCCTGCTCACCTGGATCGAACGCCTCACCTACGCCTGCGCGGGGGAGGTGTGGCCCAACAGCCGGTCGCTGTACCAATATATTAAGGAGGAAGGGCTGGCGCCGGAAAGCAAGCTGTCCATCATCAGCCACGGCTCCTCCAATGGGATAGATCTGAAGCGGTGGTCGCCCGAAGCCCTGCGGGCGGACAAGCTGGAGGCGGTAAAGAAAGAGATCAGCTACAACCCGCAGGCCGCCTACCTGCTGGCCATCGGCCGGGTGGTGCGCGACAAGGGCATCGCCGAGCTGCTGGCCGCCTTTCAGGCGCTGCTCCCCTCCTACCCTGCTTTGCGGTTGCTGCTTGCCGGGCCCATCGAACGGGAGCGCCCGGAGGAGGCCCTGCCGGCCGATATGCTGGGCTTTATCGACGGCCACGCGGCCATCACCCACCTGCCCTGGGTGGAAGAGCCGGAGTATCTGATGGCGCTGGCGGATGTCTTCGTCCACGCCTCCTACCGGGAGGGTTTTCCCAATGTGGTGCTTCAGGCGGGGGCGATGGGGTGTCCGATCGTCTGCTCGAATATACCGGGCAATATCGATATTGTGGAGGATGGGCGGACGGGGCTGTATTTTGAGGTGCGGGATGCGGGGCATCTGGAACGGCAGTTGCGTTTTGCGCTGGAGAACGGGGAGGCCATGCAGGAAATGGCCATACGCCTGCGAAGAGAAGTGGAGCAGTATTACCGGCGGGAGGCGGTGTGGGAGGAGATATTTATACGGTATGGGGAGTTGTTGAGGAGAGAGGGCTTTACAAAGAAAGTGGTCCAGGTGCATCACCCCCTTTATCCCCCTCAAGGGGGACAGCAAAGCTCCAATGAAAAGTAGGAAGGTACAGTCAATTGGACATTCTCCGAACGCTGGATGCCCACAAAGAACTACCCGAACATCAAGCTTTTTTCCCTTGCGGCCAAGAGCACATGCCCCCCTCGTGGGCAGAGGTGATTGGTTCTATTGAACACAGCTCCGGAGGAGCCTA
>CAYQKY010000284.1:0-7564 GCA_964418125.1 uncultured Phaeodactylibacter sp. | reverse complement strand
GCCAGGATGGCCGTTATGAAAATGGTGAACAACTGCCAGGCTTCCGGCTGCAACCCCCAGGGGACAGGTACGGACCAGATGAGCAGGCCGGCCAGGACAACTACCGCGCGCCGGAACCAGACATTCTTCCAGAGTCTTTCTAGCAAAACGTTTCGGGATTTGGTGCAGGCCTAAAGGTAAGTATTCTCAGCCTCAACTTGCAAGAATCTCAACGGGTTGGAAAGGTTGGTTAGCAAAGAACCTTGATCTTTCTTGGTCTAAGGCCCCCCAAGGAGTTTTTTTCATTTTGGGGTAACTTATATAAAGGTCACGTTTTGCCCTTGTTACAGCAACGTAAGCATTATTTAGTTCTTCTGTCAGCTCATTTTTACGTACTGCACGGTAATCAGGAAATGTTCCGTCGCCAACGCCAATAAGAAATACCACATAAAATTCCAGGCCCTTGACTGTATGTATGGTGGCAAGGGTAAGCCCACTTTGTTTTTTACTGTGCGTACCCATGGCTAGAAATCTACGAAAATCAGCCATAGATTTGGCGTTAGACGGTACAGAACGAACATATTTCGCCCAGGTTTCTCGCCATTCTTCTATGTCTTGCAAGGCCAGGGACCTTTCATTCTCTACATCTATAGCTGCAAATTCCTCTGTTAATGCTTCTAACATACTTGGAAACTTATTTATATCGGCTTCAATTTTTACCCATGCATCCAATAATGCATTTGTCAGGCTTTTCTGCAATAAACCATTTTTCTGGATCGAAAGGGCTGAGGAAAGGAGAGATATATTATCCTCTTCTTTATCAAGAAAATTACGTTGCTCCTGATCGATTTCCAGAAGGTCGATAAATTGATTAAGGTAAACATAGGCGCGCCGATTACTCAAAATACGCGTTCCAAGATCAAATACCTTCATCGTAGTGGATTCAGGTTCTAATATTTCTGTGCCTCTTTTGAGAAAAAATCGATCTTTTAGCTTTTCATCAGCAAGTAAAGTTTTTTCCAATTCTTTGAATACAAACCGGTTTCTACCAAGGACAGCTATTTTATCCAAGGTCAACTCTCCGTCATAAGCTTCATTTTCATTTCCGAGAATTTGATGAATTTTTTGAATAACCCAAGCAGCTTCATTCTGTTCATCTGGAAATGCGAGAAATTCTATTTTTCCGGAGAAATAATTCTCAGAATTATCCTGTCCGTTACCACTGAGTTGATTAGCAAGGGATGTTATTGCCTTTGAGGAACGGTAATTATATCGAATAGGCACTTGTTGTTTGGAATTAAGGCCAAAATCTTCCACGAACCGTTTTTTCATGAATTGACTGCTGGCCCCGGCATAACCATGAATAGCCTGTTTGGGGTCTCCCACCAGCATTACATTCTGAACCTGCTCACCACAGAAACTACGAATAAGCTCATACTGGGCAAAGCTTAAGTCCTGAGCCTCATCAACGAGCACATATTTATACAATCGGCGGTACAAATTGGCAACTGCTTCCCGTTCGCTGAGAATGCGCCAGGCCAAAAGCAGAATATCGTCGTAATCGATCAAATTTTGGCTTCGAAGCAAGGCATTATAATCCTGGTACATCCTCACACGTTCTCTTGTCCAACCGGGATAGCTGGTTGCCTCCTCATCAAGCCAGGCTAATTGTTGTTTTTGACGGCTTATAAACGTAAGACATTTGTTTAGAAAACCCGCTTGATATTTTGCCAGGCTATCATATTGATTGTTATCTGGTAAGTTCAAGTAATAATGGGCCAGTAAGGAATTGGATAAGATTGCCTCTGTAAGGATAGCTTTCCGGTCAGTTTCTTTATCTAAGATCTGAGGCATTTCAGACAAACCGAGTTCGTGTCGCCGGGCTTTGAGGATTTCCAATGCAAAAGCATGAGTAGTGCCGATGAAGGATCTTTCTTTAATGTTTTTTACATCGGACAGCCTGTCCTTCATCTCTTCGGCGGCTTTATTGGTGAAGGTCAGGCAAAGAATGCGGAACCGTTCTTGTGGCGTTTGTTCGAGTATTCTGCGTACTGATTCGGTTAAAACTCGGGTCTTACCACTGCCGGCGGAGGCTTCAATAAGCATAGGGCCTCCATAGTTCACCCACTGGTCAACGATTACAGTTTGTTCTGGTGAAAGGTTCTGGCGCGGCATAAAAAACTTTTATTTCAGTTGTTGATCGATTGTTTCAAATAGTAGTTTTATTTTTTTGGGCATACGCTTATTTTCATCTGTATGGGTAACGATTGACTGTGCCCAAAATGGGGCCATCTTTGCTTTCCAATTTTTTACCGCTTTGTCTTCCTTGAATTCTTGAAGAGATAAACCTTCAACTCTGGCTCGTTCCGCATGTCTTCTGTCTATATTAGAATATTCGGGCTCTTTAACAGAAAAGTAAGCTTCTTGTATCTCAGTGCGATAACCCTGATCAATGAGGTAATCTTCAAGTGAAGAATCCAAGCAAATGAACCTGCTATCTCCATCAACATCAGATACCCCTATTGAGGTGGCCGCCACATTTAATTTGGTTTTAATTTCCGGGCGGTCATAATCACTGAATACCAGCCAAGGAATATGCAGGGCCTCTAATAATTGTAAATATAACTTATAATCCCCACCTCCGCAATGTATCAGCGCCACTCCTTTTTCAAATGCTTCACATCCCCAATGATGAAATGCGAAAACCGGTAAGGCTGCTTCTTCACTAAACCCTTCGAAGAGAACAACTATCCTTGCAAAGAATAGCTCTCCGCGGTGGCGCATAATGGAGCTTTCAACATTATGCTTTTCTTTTGGCGTTATTCCAGAAATAAAAGAAGTTAAATCAGAGATTTCGGTAGAATCTTTTCCTTTGTAAAATAACCTCAATTCGGATAAGCCTGCAAGGGGAGCGATATACGGTGAATGGGTACTGATAATTTTCTGGCCAGGCATTTGTTTAAGCTGGCCATAGACTTGGCGTTGGGCATTAGGGTGCAGATGTGCTTCTGGTTCTTCTAAGGCCAGAACGGGGTATAATACATCACTATCCTCCGCTGCTTTTTCTACCATCCAATCAATGAAGGCTTTGTAACCTAACAAAGAAGCCCAACTTCTGGTACCCATGCCATGATATTCCAGGCTAAAAGTTTCAGAACCGCCGTCTTGAAAATGAACCTTCAGCCCTTTATGTAGATCGCGTAGTTTTTTTGGAAAAGGTGTAATCTCTACTCCTTTGCCTTTTGTCGCTACTGTTTTATTCAGTTCTTCCAATGTAGTTTTGAGATGTGCTAAAACCCGACTTTTTTCAACAGCTTCTGAATTCAAAGAGTCTAAGCCTTCTTCAAGTTTTTTCTTCTGATCATCATCATATTCTATCTGCGAGGCCAAACGGCCGAAATAAGATTGAGCATACTTCAGGTCCTCCTGCAAGTCCCTTTGAGCGTCTATGAAAAATAGAGGAGTTTTAACTAGATTGGCCCGAACCTCTTGATTTTCGTCAGCCTTATCAGATTCCCAATCAACAATTACATAACGTCGGATTTTGGCTTCTGACTGGTTCGCTGAAAAATCAATAGATGTTCGGTAAGCAAAGAATTCATTTCCCGAGGGGTCTATCTGAATGTCGTCTCCAAAAACCTGCGCCCATTTGTCTGGGAAAGTTTGTCCTGCTATTGGGACAATGCTCAAATCAATATTGATTTGTGGATTTGAAGGGAGTTTTCCGCCGCCGTCTATGAAGAGGTCATCCCGGGCAATGAAAGTTCGGTCTCCATTTAGTGCGATCGACAATGCCCTTAGAAAAGATGTTTTTCCCGAATTGTTAGCTCCCAGTAATAGCGTTACTTTTCCTAGAGTTGTTTCTACCTGTTGGAGTGATCGGAAATTCTTGATCCTGATCTTTTGGATGTATATTCCCATATTTCCAGGTTTAAAGGTTCTTTCTGTAAAACCATTTAAAAGCACCCTTGAAAACCTCAAAAATATAAGAATTTGTCCAAAAAATAAACCTTAATCCTACTCATTTGCACTCTTACAGTGTATGGCTACAGCTCCTGTATCACCTGCTCCAGCCGCCCCTGCACATTGTGGGCGATATTCCCCAGGTCCTTATTTTCAACTGCCGACATGGAAGCTGTGGGGTCGACTGCCGCCACTTCCACGCTGTCGCCGTCCATCTGCTGTATGATGATGTTGCAGGGCAGCATGGTGCCGATCTTATCCTCGGATTGCAGGGCCTGATAGGCGAAGTGGGGGTTGCAGGCGCCCAGAATGAGATAAGGACGAAAATCTTCACCCAGCTTTTCCTTGAAGGTCTTTTGGATATCGATCTCGCTGATGACGCCGAAACCGTGGTTTTTGAGTGCGTTTTTGACTTTTTCGGCGGCACTCTGCACGTCGCCTTTGAGCTTTTTGCTGAAATAGTATGCCATGGTGTTGGTTTTTATTTTTTGAAAGAATGGTTGTATTTTTAAAACATGTTCAGAGAGGGCAAAGATTGAATTTTTCGGCTTTCTTTATCGAATGATAGAACGCTGTTTTTATCCGGATGTTCAGCTAAAAAAAAGGGAAAGGGCATTACCATTTTTTGGAAATAAAAGGGATATTGGCACATTACATCAAACCAAATTCTACCCATGCTCAACCGACAGGACCCAACCCAAACCAAAGCCTGGAGAAAACTGGATGCCCACTTTCAGCTCATGAAAGAGCGCCACATGAAAGAGCTCTTCGCTGAAAATCCCGAGCGCTTCGAGCAGTTTTCCCTTAAGTTCGAAGATATCCTGGTCGACTACTCCAAAAACCGGATCACAAAAGAAACCCTGAGCCTGCTGCTGGATCTGGCGGAAGAATGCAAAGTTTCCGAAAGCATCGAAAAGATGTTCTCCGGGGAGAAGATCAATGAGACGGAAGACAGGGCAGTGCTCCATGTCGCCCTGCGCAACCGCACCCAGATGCCCATCAAGGTAGACGGCAAGGATGTGATGCCGGAGGTGAACGCCGTCCTTAGGCAAATGGAATCCTTTTCCAACAAAATCATTTCCGGTAAGTGGAAAGGCTATACCGGCAAGCGCATCACCGACATCGTCAACATCGGCATCGGCGGCTCCGACCTGGGGCCGGTGATGGTTACCGAAGCCCTGCGCCCTTGCTGGAAACCGGGCATGAATGTGCACTTTGTTTCCAATGTCGATGGCACGCACATCATGGAGACGCTCAAAAAAGTAAACGCGGAGTCTACCCTTTTCATCATTGCCTCCAAGACGTTCACCACCCAGGAAACCATGACCAACGCGCATACTGCCCGCAACTGGTTCCTGGCCCAGGCGAAGGATGAAAGCCATATTGCCAAACACTTTGTGGCGGCTTCCACCAACGAAGAGGGCGTTACGGCCTTCGGCATCGACCCCAAAAACATGTTTGAGTTCTGGGACTGGGTGGGCGGCCGCTATTCGCTTACCTCCGCCATCGGCCTGCCCATCGTCTGTACCATTGGATTCGATTGCTTCCGGCAGCTACTTGAGGGCTTTGACGTAATGGACATCCATTTCCGGCATACCCCCCTCAACCGCAATATTCCCGTCCTGCTGGCTCTGATCGGCATCTGGTACAACAACTTCTTCGGCGCCGAGTCGGAGGCCATACTGCCCTACGACCAATATATGCACCGCTTCCCCGCCTACTTCCAGCAGGGCAATATGGAGAGCAACGGTAAGTATGTCGGCCGCGATGGGAAAAGGGTGGGCTACCAGACCGGCCCCATCATCTGGGGCGAGCCGGGCACCAACGGCCAGCACGCTTTCTACCAGCTCATCCACCAGGGCACCAAGCTGATCCCCTGCGACTTCATCGCGCCGGCCGTCAGCCACAACCCGGTTGGCGGCCACCACCCCAAGTTGCTGTCCAACTTCTTCGCCCAGACAGAGGCACTGATGACAGGCAAAACCGAAGAAGAGGTGCGCGCCGAACTGGAAAAGGAGGGCAAGTCGAAGGAGGAGATCGAGTTCCTCCTGCCGTTCAAGGTGTTTGAAGGCAACCGCCCGACGAACTCCATCCTGATGCAGAAGCTCACCCCCCGGGCACTGGGCAGCCTGATCGCTATGTACGAGCACAAGATCTTCGTACAGGGCATAATCTGGAACATCTTCAGCTTCGACCAATGGGGGGTGGAACTGGGCAAACAGCTGGCCAAAAAGATACTGCCGGAACTGGAGGGCGATGGGAAGGTAACCAACCACGACTCCTCCACCAACGGGCTGATCAATGCCTACAAGCAGATGCGGCAGTAACCGGAGCGGCCACTTTTAAGTGGCCGCTTATAACCCATTCCACACGAAAACTTCCAGCTCCCCGACGAATCCTCATCTCCTCAGTAATTAAGATGTATGCCCTGCATATTTGGGTTGATAATCAGATTACTCAACCCAAGACGCAAGGTGCATGAAAAACCACTTCATTCTTATCCTGCTGACAGTTCTTTTCGCTATTTCCTGTACCGAAAAAGAACCCGAGGCTCCCAAACCGCCCCCCGTCATTTACCACGACCAGGTGACGCCGCTCACCTTCACCAAGATCCGCCTGGGCGATGGCGTGCCCCTGGCGCTCGATATCTCTTTTCGCTGGAAAGTGGAGGCGCCCAAAACCTTCTTCCGGCAATTCCCCTCTGAAGAGCATTTTGCTCAGGGCATTCTGATGCCCCGGGCAACGGAGATCCTGCGCCGCATTTCCAATACCTATGAGCGTGTGGATTCCGTCTTTTTCAACCAGCGCGAGCGCTACATCGCCGAGCTGAAAGCCGCCCTCCTGGAAGAAGCCGGCGAGCCCGGCGTACTGATGAAAGAGGTGATCCTTTCCGATATTGTATTCCCTGCCACCTTCACCCAGGCGATGGAAAAGGCAGGCCTGCGTCAGCAGGAACTCGCCCGCATCGAGCAGCAGAACGCTATCGATATCGCCGCCGCCGAGGCGGAACGCAAAAAGGCCCGGGCCGACGGCCAGGTGGCCATCGCCAAAGCGGAAGCCGAAGGGCGCCTTCAGGACATCAAAGCTCAGACGGAGAAGAGCCGCCGCCAGAGCGAACTGGCCAAAGCGGAAACCGAAGCTCAGATTACCAAGCGGAAAGCCGAAGCCGAAGTGGAAAAACAGCGCTTGCTGGCCAAAGCGGAGTTGGAAAAAGAACGCGGGCGCATGCAGGTCGAGGTGGAACGCCAGGAAGAACTGGCCCGCGTCGACTTCGAGAACCAGTTGGAACTGGCCAATCTCTGTCGGGAAAACCCCACCTATGCTTCTTTCCTGGTCAACCGGGAACTGGCCTCCAAAGTGGAGATCGCCGTGCTGCCTGCCGGGAACGATATGGGGGCGCTGGGTGGGTTTCTGAAAGGGGGGCTGAAGGATTGATGGTTGAATTGTTCTGGTTCCGTGGCAATTAGGGGATAAATAGAATTTGCGACGTTTGATGTGTGATTTACGATTTTTGATGCGCCTTACGATTGGCTGTATAACGTCGGATGCCATACGCGCGCCCAAATCAAAAATCGCACATCAAAAATCGCACATCAAAAATCAAAAATTAACTTTTGAGGCC
>CAYQKY010000283.1:0-7622 GCA_964418125.1 uncultured Phaeodactylibacter sp. | reverse complement strand
CTCATGCAGTGTTTCAGTCTCGTTAATTACGGTTCCTATGCAGCTTGTTGAGGAGCATCCGTAGGTATCGGTTACTGTGAGGCAGTAACTCCCAGAGCTGTCAACTAACAAGCTTTCCGTCACTTCCCCGTTACTCCAATAAAAACTGTAATCTTCATTTGAATTTAGGCCCACAGGGATTATCACAAGGTTATTGAATTCCAATTCAAACGCTGGAACCGGTTGTTCAAAAGCCGAAAGGCTGTCGGAATACCTGCAAAGGTTGTCATCTACTACGGTTAGAGAATAAGTGCCGGGCTCACCTATTTCGATAGAAGAGAGGGTGTCGCCGGTTGACCAGCTATACTCTTCCATACCAGTTGGCCCTTCGATCAATACCATAGTATTGCTACAGAAAACCAAGGTGTCTTCTTCAAATGAAAAAACAGGAAGGGGGAACAACGTAACTTGTGTTGCAGCCTGCCCCTGGCAACCGCTGGAACCGGTAACGGAAACACTGTAAACCCCTGTTGTATCGACTATTATCGAATTACTGGTTTCTCCTGTGCTCCATACATAATCCGGATAATCATCAGATACGGATAAAATAGTTTCCTCCCCATTGCAGATGTCCTGCTCCCCGAGAATTTCTATCTGTAATGAATCAATCTGGACTATTTCCAGCGATTGATGGTTGTCACAGCCAAAACCATCAATTACTGTTACACCAATTGTTCCAGGCTCAGCAATTTCACATTGCTGGGTGTTGCAACCGGTTGACCAAAAATAACTTTCAAATTCTGGCAAAATTCCTACTTCGATGCTCTCTCCTTCACATAAAACAGACGAGCCTGAAAACTGAAACTCCGGTTCAGGCCTTACAATTACTGATGTTTCTGTTTCGTATGCGCATTGATAAACATCCACAATTGAAAGAGATATAGCCGTATCTTCATAGAAAGGATATGTGATGGCGATTGTAGTATCTCCTGTTTCCCACAAGTAAGATTCGGCATTTACAACAGATGATTGCAGGGTAATCGTATCTCCCTGACAGATACTATCCTGAGACAGGGAAATGAAAAGATCAGGCTGAGGATAAGAGCTGGCTTCACTGGACAAAGAATCTATACAACCGAAACCATTCGTAACCGTTACAGTGAAATCAACGAAATCGATAACTTCAATCAAAGTGGAAGCGCCTTGATCTCCGGTACTCCAATGGTATTCTATACCACCTGTAGCAGTAGCCGTGACAGACTCACCCGAACATACTGGTTCAGCAGATAAAGAAATTTGAATATCAGGTAAGGGGAATACAACTACTTCCTTCGTGGCATTTATCAAACATCCATTCTGATCGGTAATATCCAACAGATAACTGGCCGTTTCGGTGGGGGAGAGCACTATGGTTTTGGCAGTATCGCCAGTGCTCCAGAGAAAACTTTCTCCGCCAGAAGCGGAAAGTATTACTTCTTGCCCTATGCAAATACTATCTCCTGAAGAGATGATCTCGAAGGTTGCCGGTTCAAGGACTATAACTTCCTTATCCAAAAAATTGTCACACCCATTATTATCCGTTACTGTAACCGAGTAAACTGTGGATTGTGAAGGGCTGATTTGGATGGCAGCGCCTGAGGCTCCTGTATTCCACAAATAGTTGGAACCGCCCTTAACCTGGATCATAGTCGTTTCTCCCAGGCATATGGTATCATCCTGGGTTTCAAGGGTTATTATTTCCGGAACATAGACAATGACGGAATCTTCAAGTACTTGTACACAGCCATTATTGTCTGTCACTTCAGCCGAAAATGAGCTGGTAGAATCAGGAGATATGGTAATATGGTTTTCAGTAGCCCCGGTTGACCATAATACATTATCAACGAATGATGTGTCCCCTGAAAGCTGTATGGTGGCCAAGTCACCAACACAAATTTCATAGGGAGAGGTAGATAGGGAAATATCAATTAGGGCAAAGGTGCCAATAGATATGGTGTTTTCTTGTGTACATCCAAAGCTATTGGTAACAGAAACAGAAAATGATTCCTCCTGAGTTATGGTGGCCTGTATTTGTGGCCCTGTTTCCCCTGTTGACCAAAGGTAGCTGCCTCCTCCTGCGCTCAATATGACGGAAGTATTTGGGCACACTTCTGTTGAAGATGCTGCAATGGTTGCCATGGGAACAGGGTTTACTACCACTTCAATGGAGGTTTGGCCGCTACATCCGGAGGCATCGGTAACTTCCAGGCCATACGTAGTTGTGTTGGTTGGCGACACAGTAATTTCCGGGCTGTTTTCTCCTGTACTCCACAAGAAACTTGTTCCGCCTGAGCCGGAAAGGACTACTGTCTCGCCGACGCAGATTGTTGGCTGCGAAGCTGAAACGGCTGCTTGTGGCAAAGGATTTACTGTAATGTTTTTTGTTGCTGAAGCTGTGCAGCCGGCACTATTCGTTACCTGAACGCTGAATGTGCTTGTACTGTTTGGAGAGACAGTTATCGAGCTGGCGGTTTCTCCGGTATTCCACAGAAAAGTATTTCCTCCCGAAACTTGGAGCGTTGTGCTTTCTCCGAGGCAGACTGCATCTGCAGTAGCTGTAATGGAAGGGACAGGTTCCGGTAATGCATTAATAGTAATAGACTCCTCCTCCATACATCCAAGCCCATCACTAATAGTTACAGAAAAAGTCGTCGTGGCCGAAATAGATAAAGTGATGGAAGAAGCATTCATCCCGTTGCTCCACAGGTATGAGCCGCCTCCACTGGCCTGAATGGTGATCGTTTCACCGGGACAGACATCTGTATCACTTGCGGAAATGCTTGTATTTAGATTGCAGGCAGAAATTTCCATTTCCGCCATATCCATCATTCCATTGGCATTGGAAGCTCTCAGCCTGACCGTGTACGTTCCATATCCTGGCAAGGTATAAGAGGGGTTAGTCTGGTTTGAAACAGTACCATCACTGAAAGTCCAATAAAAAAGATTTGCGCCGGTAGAAGTATTATTAAAATTTACAGTCAGCCCATTGATTGTATAAGTGAATCCTGCATTAGGCGTAGGGCCCTGATTTGGCAAATTCAATACTGGCATTTCCTCATAAGGTTGAAGGGTTTGTATACCCTGATAAAAAAATGGGTTTGACCTTAACGTTTGCCGTTCAATGGTCAATAATCCCCATGGAGATTCACCAGGGGGGGCATAGGTGTAAGGATAATTCCAATGAGTTTGCATTAAGCTATGGCCTGCAGAAGCTGAGGTGGAAGGGACATCTGCCGGGTGTGGCAAACCAAAACAATGCCCCAATTCATGGGCAGCTGCCCCAACAGGCGTACAGGGCCAGGCACTTACCCCATTTCCCGGAGGACAATTAAAAAAGGTACCTGTATTAAATTGAGGAAATAAGTCCATACCAATCATTGCCACTCCACAATCCACACCACACCACTGGGCCCCCAAAGCTACTCCTCCTCCTCCTTTAATAAAGAGAAGTTTGATGTTTTCAGGCTGCCAGACATTGTATCCCAGATTCCCAAGGTCATTGAGGATATTTCCCCAGTAATCCTGAGCGTAGTAACTGGAGTTATTGGGTAAATTTACTATTATTGGGTTACCTCCATTCCCTAATTGAAAAGTCATACCTCCAGTTGCTACCTGATACCATGCCTGAATTTCACCTATTGTATTTACTACCGTAGTATACTCAGCCTGGTTGTAACTATAATCAGAAGTGATTAGATAAAAAGCGGTAACGTGATGCCCATTGACAAACGAAGCAGGTTTATTTCCCAACAAAGGTTTGATTGTGAAAAAAAGGAAAAGCAAGCTTAGCTTCCAATATGTCGGCATCAGCTGACATCGGTTTTTCTTCTTTACGGCCAGAGCTGCAAAAAATTGCTGTAACCTGAAAACAGGAATTCTACATCTTTCAGCGAAGGAAAGTGATCTCATGGGGTTCGGTGTTTGTATATTTTAAATAAAGGCTGAATCCAAACAAGCACTTAATGATTTCAAAATAGAAAATTGAATATTCCCCCCCTTGGACAACTGTTGCATCCTCTTGGATAATAGTTTCATGAAAAGGGTTTGTGATTATAAGTCCCTGAAAATCAATTGTAAAATAAGAAGTGTTTTCTAGTTTAGGGCTATAGGTTGACTTGTGGAATGGACAAACAAAAGACGCCACAGAAGAGTATTCAGTGTCCCGTCCTGAACGGTGGCCCTGGCGGTGAGCAGTACGATGGGGATGTGGCTGGTACGCTCGTCGGTTTTTAGTTTTTCGCACATGTCCAGGCCGTCCATTTCGGGCATCATGACGTCAGAGATGATGATGTCGGGCACGGCCTCCCGGGCGTCTTCCAGGCCGAGTAGGCCGTTGGAGGCGGTGCGGATGTCGTAGCGCCCCTGCAGGCATTCTTCCAGGTAGGTAATGATGTCGGGGGCGTCTTCGACGATGAGGAGGGTGGGGAGGGAATCGTCTGTGAGGGCGGAAGGCGCCGGCTGGGCCGTATTG
Organism: uncultured Phaeodactylibacter sp.; assembly: GCA_964418125.1. Taxonomy (GTDB): domain Bacteria; phylum Bacteroidota; class Bacteroidia; order Chitinophagales; family Saprospiraceae; genus JACJXW01. Next base: position 3,133 of record CAYQKY010000283.1, on the reverse strand, counting down.
CTGCTTTCGGCAGGTATGGGCATGACTGGCCGGCCAATGTCGCCAAAATCGCCTTTAGCCCGCGGCGGCGCCTGATCGGTGATGGGCAGGTGCACTGTAAAGGATGCCCCGCGGCCTTCTTCGCTGTCCACCTCGATGCGGCCGCCGTGCAGTTCCACCAGTTCCTTGGTGAGCGTGAGGCCGATGCCGGTGCCTTCGCCGGGGCGGGAGCTGCTGGCATCCACCTGGTAGAAGCGGTTGAAGATGTGGGGGAGCTTATCGGCGGGAATGCCGGGGCCGTTGTCACGGACTTCCAGGCGGAGCGTGCGGCCGGCTTTCTTTTCCGCTTCGCTTACCCTGACGTCAACCCTTCCTCCCTCCGGGGTGAACTTCAGGGCGTTGGCCAGCAGGTTGGTGAAGATCTGGTGGAGTTTCTCTTCGTCATAGTCCAATATCAGTTCGGGAGGATTAGCGGCGAAAGTCAGTTCGATGCCTTTGGATTCTGCCAGGGATCCGTAGGATTCCGTCAGGTAGCGCAGGTAATCCACAACCTCTCCCTGCTGGAAATGTAAGGCCATCCGGCCAGCCTCCAGGCGGGCCAGGTCGAGCATCTGGTTGACGAGCTGCAGCACGCGGCGGCCGTTGCGGCGGATGAGGCCGGCCGCTCTTTTAAGGCGCCCGGTCTCGTCCTTTTGGTGATAGCCCATGATCTCGTCGTTCAGGCCGAGGATGACCGTCAGAGGGGTGCGAAACTCGTGGGAGATGTTGGTATAGAGCTGGCTCTTGACGGTGTCCAGTTCCTGCAGCCGCTCGGCTTCCCGTTGCCGGGCTTCCAGGTTGGCCTGCAGGCGCCAGCGGCGGCGCTGGTAGCGGAGGTAGGCGTAGAAAAGGAGCGCCAGGGCCAGGGCGTAGAGCCCGTAGGCCCACCAGGTGCGCCACCAGGGCGGGATGATGGTGAGAGCGATGGAAGCGCTTTCCTTGCTGAAGGCGCCATCGGCATTGGCTGCCCGCACGGTAAGGCGATACTCGCCGGGCGGCAGGTTGGTGAAGGTGGCGGTGCGCTGGTTGCCGATGTCCTGCCATTCTTTGTCGAACCCCTCCAGTTGGTAGGAATAGCGCACCTTTTCCGGATTGGAAAAGTGGGGGGAGGCGAATTTGAAAGTGAGGGTTTTATGCCGGTAGGGAACGGCCAGCTCTTTCGTTTCGGTAATGGATTGATCGAGGAAGGAACCATCCACGCCGGCCTCGGAGCGCCCCCGAATGGGAACGGGCTGATTGGCGATCAAGAAATCGGTAAACAGCACGGTGGGAGGCGCGGGGCCGGCCCGAAGGCTGTCCGGATGGAAAATGTCGATCCCCTGTTTGCCTTCGTAGACGAGCTCGCCCGTGGAGGGAATGCGGTAATGGCTGAAGGCGTCGTACTGCTTGTTCAGCAGGCCGTCGCGGTGGTCGAACAATTTAAAGGACGGTTCGCCGGGGTCAAATTTGACGATGCCTTTATAAGTGCTCAGCCACAGGTTGCCGTGATCGTCGGGCAGGATGGAAAAAACGGTATGGCCCGGCAGGCCGTTTCTGGTGGTGTAATGAGCGAAGGTGTCTCTTTTGGGGCCGAACATGTTCAGCCCGCCGCCGTAGGTGCCGATCCACAGCAAGCCGTCTTCGTCTTCGTAAATGTCGAAGGCGGTATTTTCGCTCATGCTGTTGGGGTTGGCCGGATCGTGGCGGTAGGTAATAAATTCGTCCTTATTCCGGTCATACCGCAGCAGGCCGCCCCGGGTGCCTACCCACACCGTACCGTCGCGGCCGACGAAAACCCGCCGGGCGCCGTTGCGGTAGGAACCGTCATTAAAGGAATAATATGTTTTTACTTTTTGCTCTTCTTCCAGAATGCAGCTGATCCCGCCGTTCCAGGTGGCCAGCCAGATGGCGCCGGTGGTGTCCTGTCCGATATCGCGGATATAGTTCCCGCTTAGCGCCATGGCGCCTCCCGACTCTTCGTGATAGTGAGTGAAAGAATTGTCGGCAGGATCATAAACAAAAACACCACCGAGCGTGCCCATCCATATCCGTCCCCTATTGTCACGGAAGAAGCAGGTGACGCCGGTATTCCAGGCGTCCAGCCCCTCAACAGGTTTATGGGGAAAGGGTTCGCGCGTTCCTTCCCGCCAGTCGAAGAGAACCAGCCCCTGCCCTATCTCCCAGAAGAGGAGCTTGCCGGGTTCGATCTCCAGAAAGCTGCGTAAAGCAGTGACCCCCACCTGAGACTGGTAGTTGTCCGGGAACCTGTTGAAGGCTTCCGTGGAAGGCCGGAAAAGGTTAACGCCGCCGACCGTACCTAACCAGATAGTGCCGCCCCGGCCCTCGAGAATGGTACTCACATAATTGCTATTGAGGCTGTACTCGTCATCCGGGTTGTACTGAAAATGCTCCAGTTCCCCGGTAGGGGGATAATACCGAAAGACGCCCTGCGAGGTGCCGCACCAGAGCATTCCGTTGCGGGCGGCCAGCACCGAAAGTACTCCAACGCGCCCTTTTTCATCCAGGGGAATTTGATCTACTGTTCCCTCTTCCGGCCGGTAAAGAAAAAGCCCTTCGGTGGCGCCCAGCCAGAGGCCGCCGGAAGCATCCTCAGTGATCCCCCGAAGGACTGTAAAATTTATGTCCGCCACCAGCCGGGGCTGCTCTCCGTCCTGGCTGGTTTTCCATAAACCGCGCCTATTGCCTAGCCAAACCGTTCCATTTTCTCCCTGGTGGAATTCAAAGGCAGCCAGCCTTTTTCCGGAGGCCTCCAGCCTGCTCACTTCTCGGCTCCTGGGGTCAAAAATAATCGCGTCGCTGCTAGTACCTATCCAGATGCGGCCGGATCCATCTTCCAGCAGATCATGGATATAAATTGAAGCCAGGCCCTTCAGGGAGTCAGGAGTGGAGAAAAAGCGGCGGAACGTTTCCGTCTTCCGGTCGAAATAGTTCAGCCCGTTCTGGGTGCCGATCCAGAGGTTGCCGTCCCAGCTTTCCAGGATCTTCGTGATCTTATTGTCGCCGATGGTGAGGGAATCTCCCGGATCGAAGTAAAATGGAGTCAGTTCGTATCCGTCGTAGCGGTGCAGGCCGGCGTAACCGCCGATCCAGAGGAAGCCCCGGGAATCCTGAAAAA
>CAYQKY010000282.1:0-7780 GCA_964418125.1 uncultured Phaeodactylibacter sp. | reverse complement strand
TCAGCTTCTCCTTCCGCGGCAACAACGTGGTGCGCGAGGCCATGCACTCGGCCTTTCTCTACCACGCCATACAGGCCGGCATGGATATGGGCATCGTCAACGCCGGCATGATCGAAGTCTACGAGGAAATCCCCAAAGACCTCCTGGAGCGCGTCGAAGACGTGCTCTTCAACCGCCGGCCCGACGCCACCGAACGCCTGACCGAATACGCCGAGCAGGTCAAGGGCGACGGCGGCAGGTCCGTACAGAAAGACCTCGCCTGGAGGGAATGGCCCCTGGAAAAGCGCATCGAACACGCCCTGGTACGCGGCATCACCGACTATATCGAAGAGGATGCCGAAGAGGCCCGGCAGAAGCTGCCCGCCCCCCTCAACGTCATCGAGGGGCCGCTGATGGACGGCATGAACGTGGTGGGCGACCTGTTCGGCTCCGGGAAAATGTTCCTCCCCCAGGTGGTCAAGAGCGCCCGCGTGATGAAAAAAGCGGTGGCTTACCTTACACCCTTTATCGAGGCTGAAAAGGCCAAAACCGGCGGGCAGGACAACAGCAAGGGCAGGATACTGCTGGCCACCGTCAAGGGCGACGTGCACGACATCGGCAAGAACATCGTCGGCGTAGTGCTGGGCTGCAACAATTTCGACATCATTGACCTGGGCGTCATGGCGCCGGCCGACAAGATCCTCAGCCGCGCCCGCGAAGAGGGGGCCGATATCATAGGCCTGAGCGGCCTGATCACTCCCTCCCTCGACGAGATGGCCCACGTTGCCCGGGAGATGGAACGACAGGGCTTTACCATCCCCCTCCTCATCGGCGGGGCCACCACCTCCAAGACGCACACCGCCGTCAAGGTAGAACCCCAGTATTCCGGCCCGGTAGTACATGTGCTCGATGCCTCCCGCGCCGTGGGGGTCGCCAGCAACCTGCTCAGCCAGTACGAGAACCTGCGCAACAATTTCATTCTGGATGTAAAACAGGACTACGAACGGGTGCGCCAGCAGCGCGCCGGCAGGCAGTCCAGCAAGAAATACCTCTCCCTCGACAAGGCCCGCGCCAACAAGCTTCAACCCGACTGGGGCAATTACCAGCCGCCCCGCCCCCGCTTCCTGGGCATCCAGGTGTTCGACGACTACTCCATCGAGGAGCTCACCGAGTACATCGACTGGACGCCCTTCTTCAGCAGCTGGCAACTGGCCGGCAAATTTCCCGCCATCCTGGAAGACGAGGTGGTGGGCCACGAGGCGCAGAAGCTCTATAACGACGCCCGCAGCATGCTCCGCCGCATCATCGATGAGGGCTGGCTGCAGGCTAAAGCCGTCTTTGGGCTCTTCCCCGCCAATACGGTGAATGATGACGATATTGAAATTTATGCAGATGAGAAGCGGACGGAAGTAAAGGCAGTACTGCACATGCTGCGGCAGCAAAGGCAGAAAGCGCCGGGTATCCCCAATCTTTCCCTCAGCGACTTTCTGATGGAAAAAGGCGCCGGCAATGACTATTTAGGAATGTTTGCCGTGACTGCCGGCATCGGCATCGAAGAACACATCCGCCGCTTCGAAGAGCAGCACGACGACTACCACGCCATCCTTCTCAAGGCCCTGGCCGACCGCCTGGCGGAAGCCATGGCCGAGCGCCTACACCAGCGCATACGCACCGAGTTCTGGGGCTACGCCCCCGATGAAGGGCTGGACAACAATGCCCTCATCGCCGAAAAATACCGGGGTATCCGCCCCGCCCCCGGCTACCCGGCCTGCCCGGAGCATACCGAAAAGGGCACCCTCTGGAAACTGCTGAACGTGGAGGAAAACACCGGAATGAAGCTCACCGAAAGTTACGCCATGTATCCGGCCGCCTCGGTCAGCGGATGGTACTTCAGCCACCCCGAATCCAAATACTTCGGCCTGGGCGATATCGGCAAAGGCCAGGTGGAGGACTACGCCCGGCGAAAGGGTATGAGTATAGAGGAGGCTGAACGGTGGCTGGCGCCGGTATTGAATTATGACCCCCAAAGCAGCCCTTCCAGGGGAGGGGAGAAAGCAAAATTACTTTGAAAAATGGGGGTGCATTAAAGAATGGTATACAATTCCACACGTTCTTTTCGGCCCCTCAGATCGGCCTGCCCCAGCGGCCTCACCTGGAATTCCGGGCCGGGCTTCAGCTTCTCCAGCAGGCCGCCGGAAAGGAGCAGGCTGACATTATAGGTATTGCACAGCCCCTGTATGCGGGCCGTGGTGTTGAGCACATCCCCGGTAAAGAAGATCTCCTTTTTGATGGCGCCAATTTCTCCGGTAGTCACCTTTCCATAATGGAACCCCGCTTTGAAGGCAGGCGCCAGGCCGAACTTTTCCCGAAACCAATCCGCCCGTTTCTCCAGGCTTTCCGCCATGGCAAAAAAGCACCGGATGCAGTTGTTGTTCCGGAGGCCGCCCTCCAGTTCCCAGGACACGATGATCTCATCGCCGACATATTGGTAGATCTCTCCGGAATACGCTACCACGGCATCCGACAGGCAGTTGTAGTACGCTCTGAGCAGTTCGAAATACCGGATATGGCCCAGCTGCTCGGCGATGGTGGTGGAGGACCGCATATCCAGGAACATGAATATCCGCTCTTCTTCCTTGGGGCGGTGATACTTCCCGGTAAAGAAGTTCATCAGTACCCCGTGCCCGATATTATCGCTGATCTCCATATAAAACAGGGAAGCGCCCAGGGCAACGCCCAGTTGTACGATGGTGCTCAGGTGAGTAGGGCTGGCCAGGTACCTGATGTACTTGTCCCACACCCGGCTGTCCAGGATGCCGGTTCCAATCTCCATGCTGGCCGCCACGGGAAAGGTGATCAGGATGATCAGGGAGAAGAAAAGGGTATAAACCACCAGTTTATACAGGATCTTCCGGGTGAAGCTCTTACTGGAAAAGGCCTTATTTAAGTACGCCAACTCGATGGCGCCAACCAGAAGCCCCAACCCGGCAATGGCCAGGGAGGAGAAAATGAAAATACTGAGGTTCATCCGTATGGCAGTATCCGGCAGGCCGCTGTTGCCGCCAACCACGGCGTATTCCACGATCAGAAAAACCCAGCCGGAAGCCAGCCATATGACCCCGAAGGGAAGGATGCGGTTTATACTCCATTTTACTTTTGGTGGCAGCATTATAATCCATGTTGTGCCCTAACAACCAAAAAAGCATCATATCCGGTATCAGTGTCGAAAGACAGATCATGCCGATGCGCCCATCGATTTCCTTGCTCAATCAATAGATTTTCTAAATTTATCAATGCTGAGTTTGTTGCCCATTACATATAGAACATCACGCTTCAGTATTTTTTCATCAGGCCTTATATTGCTGATCAGTTCATTTTTTCTGGATATTCCCAGCACATTTATTCCGTATTTATTCCTCAGATCCAGCTCGCTTAACGTTTTCCCAACGACACCCCCATCGTCTGTTTTTACCTTTAAACAAGAAATATTGAATTCCGGAAAATCGGTTGGCCGGAAAGTTCTTGGAATGCTTTTTTTGTTTTGAAACAGGCTATAATTATCAGACCTCGTCATTTCAATAAAGTATTCAATATCGTCTTCCGGAACGAGGAAATTATGTAGCGTCCTTGAGAAAATTTCAATTGAGGTCTCAAATTCTTCGGGTATCACATCATCTGCGCCGAGGGCAATGAGTTCGGAAATTTCCTTGACATACCTTGTTCTGACTACCAAATGTATAGACTGGCTGACTGCACGTATGTTTTTGATAATGACTTTCGTTGCTGTGGGGTCCGAAATAGCAATGACGATAACCCGTGCCTGTGCAAGGCTGGCCAACTCCAGGATATGGTCTTGCGTCGCATCTCCGAAAATAATTGGAACGCCTTTTTTACGTTCATTTCTAACCACTTCCGCATTGAGTTCAATGACAACATAAGGTATTTTACTGAATTCTGCCGCTTTGGCAAGGTTGCTGCCATTGATACCATAACCGATTATCACCAAATGATTGCTCAATTCTTCGGCGCCCGCCAGGCCTGTTTCATCTTTCGAAATTGTCATTTTTTTATCGATTGCCTTTATTGGTTTTAATCGCATCATTCCAAAAGCAATATTTTCAGAAAAAATAATGACAAAGGGGGTCAATAACAAAGTTACTAAGGATACCGCCAAAAAATATTGGTTGGCCTCGATACTGAGCAGGCCATATTCAATGCCGGCCTTTGAAAGGATAAAAGCAAATTCTCCAACCTGGAAAAGGGCAAGGCCTGTGAGGAAAAATGTCCGTGGTGGATATTTCAAAACGGCTACCGCTAATGAAGCGATCATTGATTTCATCAAAAAGACAGCTAAAACAATGAACAGTATCGAACCAATATGCTCACCGAAAAATTGAAGGTTCAACAGCATTCCTACCGATATGAAAAAGAAACTGATGAACAATTCCCGAAAGGGGAGGATAATGCTCGTAGCCTGATGACTATATTCCGATTCGGAAATGATCAACCCGGCAAGGAATGCCCCTAAGGCAAGGGAAAGCCCTGCTTCTGAGGTCAGAAAAGCCACCGCAAAACAAATGGTAATGGTCGTGATCAAAAACAATTCCTTGCTCCCCGTCTTTGCAACAACGTGCATCAACCTTGGCACCAGATATCTTGCACTTACAATAGTAATGACGACCACTATCACCGTTTTGGCCAAAAGCATCAGTATGCTGTTCGCAACATTGCCCGATTGCCCTGCAATGATGGGCGTTAACAACATCATCGGCACAACGATAATATCTTGAAAAATAAGAATGGCAAGGGCATTACGCCCGTGAGGGGCGGAAATTTCGTTCCTGTCCTGCAAAACCTTCAAAACAATGGCCGTACTCGAAAGGGAAAATAAAAAACCTATGAACAGCGACTCATTCCAACGATTTCCAAGAAAATAATAGACAAGCGCTGAAACTAAAATGGTCAGCCCAACTTGTAGGGCCCCTCCAATGAAAACCGTATTTTTTATGGATATTAAATGTTTGATGGACAACTCCATCCCAATTACGAATAACAGCAGGATGACCCCTATTTCCGAGATGATCTCAATTTGCTCGGACTCATGCACGAACTCAAGCCCGTGTGGCCCGATCAAAATGCCCGTGACCAAAAAACCCAGAATTGATGGTAGTTTCAGTCGTTGCAGTACAAAAACAACTACTACCGAAAACCCCATTATTATTAAAAAATCCTGCAATAGTGGTAGATGCATGCTTAGTTCCTTTTTATTTTATTTTTCTGTTCTCTTTTTTCATGTCCTCAGTTCGCTCCTTTTTATACTCCCCTCAGGCCGAATAACGCCCCTTACCGCTTAACCCCCTGAGTCGTAAAAGAGATTCCCTGCTGCCCCGTGGTGGAGATCATCACCGCCTCAAAATAAGGCTCCAGAGCGCCCCTGCGGGTGTACCAGTCAAAGATGAAATTCGCCCCGGTGCCGCCTTCCTTATCGCTCTGGTCAATAACGATCTCTATTGTCTCCAGCGGGCGAATGAAGATGGGATAGTCGAAATAAGTCCGGATCAGCCGCCCGTCGGTGCTGTAGTAATCTGCACGATGGACGTACACCGAATCGCTGGAACTCTTGTTCCGCATACTCACCGTGGCCGTCAGCGGATGTGTGATCTGCATATTGCGGTCGTATATTTCCGAATAAATGGACAGGTAGGTGCTGCCATGGGCCAGGCTGTCCGGCTGCTCCATGGCTATTCTCCTCCCCTCCCAGTTGACGGGGTCGATAGAACTCAGTTCTCTTTCGTGGCTGCAGGCCGCCAGGATTGCGGCCAGGATGATGATGGCGGCGAGATGTCTCATAGGCCTGTTTTTTAATGATGGGTAAAATACAAAACCCAAACTTCTCTCCAACAAAAAACTTACTTTTGGAACAAATCAACGTCCAGCTATGCCAGTCAGAACGCTCCTTTCCTTGATCTGCCTCCCTTTCCTCCTTTCGGCCTGCAAAAATGAAAAAAGCGCTGAACCGGCCCCCTCGCCTTCCGGCAAAACCGCCCGCCTCGAATGGTTCCGCGAAGCAAAATTCGGCATGTTCATCCACTGGGGGCCCTACTCGCAGCTGGCGGGAGAATGGGACGGCCGGCAGGTGCCCGTTGGGGAGAACGCCGAATGGATCATGCAAAAGCTGGAAATACCCCGGGAGGAATACCGCGCCCTCGCCCGGCAGTTCAACCCCACCCGCTTCGACGCCGAGGCCTGGGCGCAGCTGGCGCAGGACGCCGGTATGAAATACCTCGTCATCACCGCCAAACACCACGATGGTTTTGCGATGTACAAGTCAGAGGTGAGCGGCTACAACATCGTTGACTACACGCCTTTCAACCGCGACCCCCTGCAGGAACTGGCGGCGGCCTGCCGCAAACGGGGCATCCGCTTCGGCCTGTATTATTCTCACAGGGAGGATTGGGACGAGCCCTGGGCCTACGGCAATACCTGGGATTTCAACTTCGACCCGCCAGACTCTCTGGAGTTGTTCGAACAACGCTACCTGGACACCAAGGCTAAGCCGCAGGTAGAAGAGCTGCTCACCCGATTCGACTCTCTCGCCATACTCTGGTTCGACCGCGGCCTGTACACCCCGGAGCAGGCGCAGGAGTTCATCGGCCTGATCCGCAACCGCCAACCCTGGTGCCTCATCAACGGGCGGGTGGGCAGCTACGATCAGGAACTGCTGGGCGACTACCAGAATATGAACGACAACGGCATGCCGCCCGGCGGCATCGACGAGTACTGGGAAACACCCCAGACCCTCAACGAGACCTGGGGCTACAGCCGCTTCGACCACAACTGGAAATCCGCCGCCGAGGTCATCGAAAAGCTGGTGACGGTCGCCAGCCGGGGCGGCAATTACCTGCTCAACATAGGCCCCACCGGCGAAGGGGTGATCCCGGAACCAAGCGTCCAGGTGCTGAAACGAGTGGGCGAATGGATGCAGGACAACAGCGAAAGCATCTACGGCGCCACCGGCAGCCCTTTCCTCGATATCCCCTGGGGCTATTGCACGGTGAAGGGCAGCCGGCTCTACCTGCACGTCTTCGATCCGCCGGAGGATGGAATGCTGAAACTGGAAGGGCTTACAACGGCCGTCACTGCCGTCCAACTATTGGCAAACCCTAAACAAAAACTTCGCTTCACCCAGGAGGAGGCCCTGCTCAGCATCCAGCTCCCTCCTACCCTTCCCGACACCATCAATACGGTGCTCGTCGCCGAACTCGACGGCCCGCCCGAGGCGCTGCCGCCTGTAGCTCAGGCTGATGAGAACGGCATTTTCACCTTCGATCACTACACCGCCCAGGCCTTCGGCGCCGCCGTCAAGCGTTTTAACCGAAAGGGCAAATTCCACCTGTCCAAATGGGTGGCCCCACAGGACAGCGCCCGCTGGTTCTTTGAACCAATGCCAGGGCAGGCCTATGAACTGTCCATCACCTACGCCGCTCAGCCGGAATGGGCGGGGCAGCCATTTGTCATCAGCCTGGATGGACAGGAAGTAAAGGGCCAGATAGAAGGAACCGGAGGCTGGTACGAGTATCAAACCTTCGTGCTGGATACCCTCACGCTCAACGGGGCCGGCAGGAAAAAGCTGTTGGCCTATCCCGCCACAGCGCTGCCGGGGTATCTGATGTATTTGAAGTCCGTAACCTTGAAGCCTTAGTCATTAAGGTTTATCGTCTTCGACGCCAAAAAATTTTGGTTCACCCTCACTAGTGTTGCGTTAAGGAAAAAACAATCGTTACAATTTATTGAATATCAT
>CAYQKY010000281.1:0-7837 GCA_964418125.1 uncultured Phaeodactylibacter sp. | reverse complement strand
ACTTCACTTATTACCGGGCGCCCTTGCCGGGCAACGCCCCCAATGCATACCAGCAGCCCGTCGAGTCAGAATTTTCCAAGGAGGAAATGCGCTCCTGCACCATCGCCTTCATTAACTTCATGCACTTGTTTCTGGAGGCGTACGCACAATTCTTCAACCGCAACTTTTTTCGGGTTAATCCCTACGCCTATCTGATCTATGGCTTTAAGGAAGGCGCCTTTTTCAGCGAGCAATACCCCCATGAGCGCGAAGAGGACTGGGATAAATTCCGGGATGTTGTACAGAGCTTTCGGACAGATCCTGCCTTTGATGGCCCGATGAGCGGGGATGGGGAGGCCAGTGCTCTGTAAAATAAGTTCCTATCGACAATTTCGGCCTCTTTTGGCGCTGGCCGACGTTGCGCCTCAGTCACAAAAATCTGTCCGCCGAAGCCTCGGCGAAGGCGGATCGTACACCAACTCCGGCCCATGATCTCAGCGGGGCGCCACGAAGCTCAAAATATACGGCAGGCTGCGCTCCCTGCCCAGTACGCCGCTTTGTTCCAGCAGGTTGAAGTATGCGCGATAGATATCGTTTTCCAGGCCCAGTATCTTCAGTTGGGCCTTCAGCAGGGCCTCTTGTTGAAAAAGATAGGCTTCGGGAGCGTCGTAAGCCGCATCTATTCCCCTTTCGCGGAGGGCCTGCCATTGGGCCCGCAGCCCATCGAGCTTTTCCTGGTGAAGCTTCCATTCTTCTATCCGGGCCCTCAGTTCCTTTATCCTGCTGAGCAATTTCAGGCTGTCCAGGGTTTTCTGATGGCGGAGTTCCTGTTCCAGCAGCAGTTGTTCTACCCGGAGTTCTTCCAGCTTCATTTTTTTACCGGCGGAGTGGGGCAGGTCGAAGCCCAACGACACATTTATTCGTTCCTGGAAGATATCGGTATGCGGCCCGTTGTATCGCATTTGTACGAAGTCGATGATCCTGTTCTGCTCCGCTTTTTCCAGTTTCATTTCGGCATCCAGCTGAGCCCTGTCCAGCCGGCCTTTCCAGCTACCGGCGTTTTCCTGCCCGGCCCAGTCCACACTCTCCAGCTTTTCGGCGATGGCCGGGGCCGGGAGCAGCTGGCTGTCCGCCGGCAGGGGGCCGTCTCCGGCCAGGGCCTGGAGGCGGTACTCGTTGCTTTTGATCTCGAGCAGCAGGTCCTGGATGCCGGCCTCTGTCTGCAGAAGGGCTCTGACATCATAATCCTCTCCCTCAGCAGCCCTGTTTCCGGCGAGTTTTCTCTCATCCTCATATACTGCCAGCAACCGGCGCTGCAGCTTCAACTCTTCTGTTACCGCCCTGATCTCCACCAACTCCTCCAGAACGGACCTGGCCAGTTTTATCCGAAAATCCATCTGGTTTACCCCGGATTCCTCCTTAGCCAGTTCAATCAACTGAGATTGAGCGCGGCGGATGCCGGGCGTGGACGGGCTGAACCGGAGCAGGTATTCCTGCCTGGGGAATTCAAAGTCTTCCGTTTCCGTACGGAACTCCATTTCCCGGATCCAGGACGCTTTGAAACCGTCGGCCCGCATCTCGCTTTCATTCCAGCCGAGCGATTGCATCCGAAGGCTTACCCATTCGGGAATATCGATAACTTCCTGTCCGGCAATGGGATGGGAAAAACAGAACACGAGGAAGAGGAAAAAAATTGTTTTGTTCATACTGCAACCAAGGCCTTTTCAAAAAAATTCGAGCGTTACTTTTTCTTTCTGGATAAAGGGGTTATCCGGGGGTATGCTGATCAATATTTCGCGTCCATAGGTCTTTACTTCTTCTATTTTGCGCAGCCGGGTGGGGATCTCTACGATCCGTGAACCCAGCCCGGTGACAACCCCCTGGCAACTCAGGGCAGGGTCCTGGGTGGAACGGACGATGAAGCTGTCCCGGATGCCTACTTCGAGGAGCTGCCCTTCGTACAAGTATGCTTTCACCATGGTGGGGTTGGGTTCGTAGTACGTCATGATGGTGCTGAAGGAAGGAATGTGCTCGCCTTTTTTACAACTGATGTTGCCCACCACCCCATCGAAAAGCGCCCTGATCTCGATATCCACCACGAGCTGTTGTTCATCGAACCTCTTCTTGGCATCCAGCCGGCCGATCTCGGAACGGTAAGGGGCGGCCCCCACTTCCAGTTCTTTATAGAGGTTTTTCAACTCCTGTGAATAGAGGCTGTCCCGCAGTGCTTTCTCCTCGCGCAGGGCCTGCAGCTCCTGTTCCATCGCCGTAAATTCCAGGGGGACGGACTGCAGGGTTTCCAGCCCGCTCAACAGCTTTTTCCTGGAGGCCATTTCCCCTTCGAGGGCTTCGATCCTGGCTTCCAGCTCCTGGTTTTCGATTCGGTATTCCGACCTCAGCGCTTCGATCTCCCCTTCCTTGCCGGACTTCCAGGCCAGAGACTCCGCCCGTAGTTCCGCTATTTTGAAATCCTCCTCGGCCAGCGTTTCCCGCGGGTTGAACCGCTGTAAGGAGAGCAGTACTTCCCCTTTGGAAACGAACTGGCCCTCCTCAACGAGAATATCCGTTACAATGACGGGATAATTGAAATTGACTTCCGTTTCCAGGTTCTCCGCAAAGCCGAAGAAGGGAGACGCCGCCTGCTGGTTCTGCGCATCATACCAGAACAGGCCTCCTCCCACCAGTACGGCCAACAGATAATAGGGCTGAAAAAATCTTTTGATGTACTTCAAAACTCTTCAGTATTTGAATTGAACCGCAACCTGATGTCCTCGAGGCCATCGATCCGGTTAAGCTCCTCCACCAATGCGGCGGCATCTTTCTGATCTTTAAATACCAGCTGATAGTTGACTTCCCTGGCCCGGGCGGGCGCCGTTCCCGGCCCACTGTCCTCCGGGTCGCTGCGGGTAGTATTGATCCGGTATTGATCGGCCGACCAGTTGCTGCAATATTTGGAGAACAGAGCTTCCAGCGGAATGGCTTCCGCCACCCGGTACGAGCTGGTGACCCGGAGGCTGGCGTGGAGGCGGGAGTCCCGCAAAAAACGGGTGAACCGCAGCGCTATGGCGGCCAGGCAGAAAATAATGGTGCCTACGAAAGCGATGGTAAACCCGAATACGCCGCAGGAAATGCCCACCGCCAGAGAGGCAAACATGAAAGTCATGTTGCGCGGGTTGTTCAGCCGGGTCCGAAAGCGGATGATGGCCAGGGCGCCCAGCATGCCCAGCCCCCGGGCCAGCGAATCCCCGATCGCCTGCATTACGGTAGCGGCAACGATGGAGATCAGCGCCAGGGATTGCAGAAAGTTTTCTGGCCGGACGGGGTCCCGGGTGGTCAACTCATAAGTAATAACGATCAGGGACGACAGAAAAAAGGAGCACAATACAGCCAGCAGTATACTCAGGAAACCTGGTGCTTCCGAACTGTTTTGTGACATCAGGAAATCCAGCATGGGGAATCGCTCTTTTTGAATAAGTAGTGTATCCGGGATCAGTAGCCCTTAAAATGAACTGATCTCATTATCCATCCACTGCGTACGGGTTTCCAGGAAGGACTTCAGGCTTTGAACAGCGGCCTCATAGTCTACCCCCTCGCCGATTTTCCACCGGGTATAATTCCTTCCCACCGCCCCGTTGTCCTGCAGGTGCGCCGCCGTCTGATCAACCAGGCGGAGTATCTCAGGCGTACTCAACGCTCCCGCCCGCAGTGCCGCCCACCGGGCCTTGACGGCCTGGCGAAATACGGGGTCTTCCATCAGCCGCGGCCACCAGAAAGGCATCATCCAGGGGTCGCTGCCTACAAATTGGTTATAGTTGATCACCCAGTCGTCCCAGGGCACCCGGTCGCCGGTGTCGTAGCCGATATTGAGGTCCCAGATGGGGCCCATGTGCAATTTTCCGCCCCGGCCCTTGTACAGGTAGGTGCTCAGGCGGTAGCCATCGACGTTGCGGCACACTTCGTTGATGATAAAAAAGTCGACAAAGCTGCCCAGGTCGATGTAGTCCGTATAGGTTCGGCCGGGGCTGCTGAAGTCATCCGTCAGCAAAGCCGTTTCAAACTGGTGGATGTAGTCCTGAATATATGTCTTCTGGGCACCGGTGATCTCATCGGCGGCAGGGTATTCGTACAGGAAGTAGGTCTCCAGGTACTGGTTGGGATGGTAGGGCGGGCCGTAGGGTTCGAAGTCCAGCAGGTTGCCGTTGATGCCATACTGCGAGCGGAAGCTGATCTCGGGCGTATAGCGCGCATCATCCTCCCAATTGTCTTCGAAATACTCCGGAGGCTGGACCAGCCCCAGGTCTCCGCCGGAAGTTTTGTCTATTTTGAGAACATAGCCGCCGGTAATGGAAGCGGCATCCTCGTCCGAAGGGTTCAGCGTACTGATATCGATGCGGTTCCGGTCTCTTTTCAGTTTCTCCATAAATACATACACCCCTTTGTAATCGCCGTTGATCTCCAGCTCCACAAACTTTGAACGGCTGGCGTACCGCCCCATATTCCGGTACAGCTGGTAGCCCAGGTAATGGTACATCAGGGTGCGGTCGATGATAAAGCCGCCGTCGAGATTGACGATATGCCCGGTGAGGATCCAGTCTTCCTCGGCGGGAAAGCCGAAAAAGGACACATCAATATCGTTTCCGTCGCTGTCCCAGGTTTCTATGCCGAAAGACTTCTTGTCGGATATCCTGAAAGAGGTCGACCCCCGGTATTCGATCCCGATGTTCGTGCTGAGCACTTCTTCTTTTTTGACGAAAACGCGTAGCTCCGCCGGGATCTTGGGCTCATTCTGGATCTCGGCCTGCCTGGTGTCGATGACAAGGTAGGGGATGTCGCTGTCGCCGACATCGACATCAAAGACGATATCCCCGCCTCCCGGGTTGGGTTCCCCCGCCGGTTCTTTCTCACAACTGCTGAAGAGAAGGATAAATAAGAAGAGGCCAAAGGATCTAAGATACCAGGCCATTTGCCGCTTTCTTGTTCTTTTCATCGGAAGGTTGTTTTCCTGTACTGTAATTTCGGGTTGGTGATGAGGGCGCTATGCAGGTGCTAATATAGAAAGAAAGTGGCTAATCGTCTGTTAATGGCTCGCGGTTCGGTTTTTGCGTTTCGCCACTGGTGTAAAGGCCTGAACAATAAGCAAGCGAAAGCTATTTTTTAAAACGAAAGCCGCGCTCGCTACGACCTGCGGTCGTACGCGGGCATTGGCTAAGGGCTCCTGCCCTTTCGACAGCCCATTTTACTGTGCAACTACAAACTTTCAGCCTTCCCAATATAAAAACCAGGACAGTTGACGGGCTAATATTTGCTGCTAATTATTGGAAAACGGCGGGCAAAATTTATTCAACATATTAATAGCCAGGATCTTGCTTGGCCCGTATTCGCCGCGAAATGTAAACTTTATTTTTTCGAAAGCTGCTCGCTACGAGCTATGGCTCGTACGTGGGCTTTGAATGAGGGCCCCGCCCTCAGTTTCCCACATATTTAAATTATACAACAGGGCAGGAGCCCTGTACTTTGGACCGTGTACGACGTTACGTCGTAACGAGCGCCAAAGGTGGGCGCCAGCAGGGGCTGGGCCAGCGGGGCCAATTGTACTCGTAACTTTCCAGCGGTTTTAAGAGAATGGTGGTTGAGCAGGTATTCCATTTATTCCTATCTTCAACCGATAACCAGAACTGCATAATCATGAAAGCCTCAACCCTGTTCTCCGCCTGCCTCCTCCTGCTCTGGGGCTGCAACGCCCAGCCCGGCTCCGAGCACGTTTACACCAACGCCCTCATCAACGAGAGCAGCCCCTACCTGCTGCAGCATGCCCACAATCCGGTCAACTGGCATGCGTGGGGCGAGGCGGCCCTGAAAAAGGCAAAGGAAGAAGACAAGATGCTCCTGATCAGCGTCGGCTATGCGGCCTGCCACTGGTGCCATGTGATGGAGGAGGAATCCTTTGAAGACACCACCATCGCCCGCATCATGAACGAACATTTCATCCCCATTAAGGTAGACCGGGAGGAGCGGCCGGATGTGGACGACATCTATATGACGGCCTGCCAGATGGCCTCCGACGGCAGCTGCGGCTGGCCCCTCAACGCCTTCGCCATGCCCGACGGGCGGCCGGTATGGGCGGGCACTTACTACCCCAAAGGGCAGTGGAAGAATATTCTGAATTACTTCATCGAACTCTATGAGAAAGACTGGGAAAAACTGGATGATTATGCCGACCGGCTGACGGAGGGCATTCAACTGGACGCCCGGCCCCGGCCGGCGGAAGAAGAGGCCTTGTTTACGGCAGCGGAACTGGCCGGCGTGGTGGACAACTTCCTGAACGGCATCGACTTTAAAAAGGGCGGACAGATCGGCGCGCCCAAATTCCCCACACCCGCCAATTACGAATTCCTCCTTCAGTACCACCGCCT
Organism: uncultured Phaeodactylibacter sp.; assembly: GCA_964418125.1. GTDB lineage: Bacteria > Bacteroidota > Bacteroidia > Chitinophagales > Saprospiraceae > JACJXW01. Next base: position 1,445 of record CAYQKY010000281.1, on the reverse strand, counting down.
CGCCGGCAATGAAAAAGCCCTGGAGGCCGTGACGGCCACGCTGGGCAAGATGGCCAATGGCGGTATCTACGACCACCTCGGCGGCGGCTTCGCCCGCTACTCCACCGACGCCGAATGGAAGGTTCCCCACTTCGAAAAAATGCTGTACGACAACGCTCAGCTGGTGAGCCTTTACAGCAAGGCCTGGAAGGTAACAAAAGAAGAACGCTACCGGGAAGTGGTTTTCGAAACCCTGGAATTCATCGAACGGGAGATGACCTCACCGGTGGGCGGTTTCTACTCTTCCCTCGATGCTGACAGCGAAGGGGAAGAGGGCAAATTCTATACCTGGCAAAAGCCGGAGATCGATTCCATACTGGCGGATGAACGGATGAGCGCCGTTTTTTGCAGCCTCTACCAGGTGAAGAGGGGGGGCAACTGGGAGAATACTAATGTTTTGTACCGACAAGAAAATGTTGAGAAAATTTTAACTGAGTATAATTTAACTTCAAATGAGTTAAACCAAATAGTCGATCGGGCGCGGCAAAGGTTATTCGAAGCCCGTTCGCAGCGCATCCGGCCGGGACTGGACGACAAAGTGCTCACCAGCTGGAACGCCCTGATGCTGCAGGGCTACCTCGATGCCTATCAGGCCTTCGGAGAGCAGGACTTTCTGGACAGGGCCATGAAGAACGGACAATTCATCGTGGACAACCTTCTCAATGCGGACAACCGGCTGAACCGCAACTATAAGGACGGACGCTCCTCCATCAATGCTTTTCTGGATGACTACGCCTTCACCATCCAAGCCTTTCTTTCCTTGTACGAAACCACCTTCGACGAACAGTGGCTGCAACGGGCGGAAGGGCTCGCCCGATACGCCATTACCCATTTCAGGGACGAAGCAACCGGTTTTTTCTTCTACACCTCCGACCTCGACCCGCCCCTGGTGGCCCGCAAGATGGAACTGGAGGACAACGTGATCCCTGCCTCCAATTCGGCTATGGCGCGGGCGCTGCACCGCCTGGGCGCACTGTTGTACAACAAGGAATACCTGGAAATATCCACCCGCCTGTTGCAATCCATGGCGCCCCGCTTCACCGCCACGAGCCAGCCGCAGTTCTTTTCAAACTGGTGCGCCCTGTACGCCGAAAAGGCCTTCCCCTACCATGAGGTGGCCATCGTCGGGCCGGATTATCAGAAGCTGCGGGATGAACTGATGGCCCGCTACCTGCCCAATGCCGTTTTCCTGGGCGGCAAAGACGAAGGCGGCATGGAACTGCTGAAGGGCAAGCTGCAGGAGGGGGAGACGTTCATTTATGTGTGTAAGAAGAATGTGTGTAAGTTGCCGGTGCGGGGGGTGGAGGAGGCGGATTCGTTGATTTTTACCCGGCCGAGGGACGAGGACGGGCGTTGATTCGGGATTCGGGATTCGGGATTCGTTGATTCGGGATTCGGGATTCGGG
>CAYQKY010000280.1:0-7974 GCA_964418125.1 uncultured Phaeodactylibacter sp. | reverse complement strand
GAGGGCCCGCCTCGGACGGCGAGCACAGCGCAGGAAAAAATAGTAAAGTCAAACTTAGATTATAGTCGATATTTTCTGCTGCAACTTATCCTCCCGCACCAGTATCTCCTCATCGGGGTCCGCCACCAGGAGGGCGGCCAAGTCTCCGATCTGGGAGCAGCCGTATACCGCGGAGGGTTGCAGTTCGGGGGTGCCAAAGCCTTTTTCCAGGATGTGCTGAACCGCCAGGCGGATAGCCCTTGCTGCTTCCGCCATGCCCAGGCTTTCCACCAGCATGGCCGCTGAAAGGATAGCCGCCATGGGGTTGGCGATGTCTTGGCCGGCCGCCTGCGGATAGGAGCCGTGGATGGGCTCGAACAGAGACGTATGCAGGCCGATGGAAGCGGAAGGCAACAAGCCGAGGGAGCCGGCCAGCACGCTGGCCTCGTCGGAAAGGATGTCCCCGAACATGTTGGAGGTGAGCATGACATCGAACTGCCGGGGGTTCTGGATGAGTTGCATGGCGGCATTATCCACGAACATGAAGTCCAGTTCCACATCCGGATAATCTTCCGCCATTTCCTGAACTGTCTTCCGCCACAGGCGGGAGGTTTCCATGACGTTGGCCTTGTCGACCAGCGTCACCTTGCCCCGGCGCAGAAGGGCCTGTTCGAAGGCCAGCTTCGCGATGCGTTGTATCTCCTGTACCTGATAAGTGCAGGTGTCGAAGGCTTGTTGCCCATCCTCAGAAGTGCCCTTTTCTCCGAAGTAGATGCCTCCGGTCAGTTCCCGGTAGATGACCAGGTCTACCCCTTTGACGCGGTCTTCGCGCAGCGGGGAGAGGTGAAGTAGCCGCTCGTAAGTGGTAACGGGGCGGATGTTGGCGTAGAGCCCCAGTTCCTTACGAAGCTTGAGCAGCCCCTGTTCGGGGCGTACCTTCGCCCTGGGGTCGTTGTCGTATTTGGGGTCGCCGATAGCGCCGAAAAGGATGGCGTCGGCATTCAGGCAGGCCTCCAGGGTGATATCCGGCAGGGGAGAGCCTGTCCGGTCGATCGCAACGGCGCCGACGTCAGCAAAGCAGTATTCGAAATACCCGCCGAAGCGCTCGGCCACGGCGTTCATCACTTTGATGGCCTGTTGAGTGACTTCCGGTCCGATGCCGTCTCCGGCCAGTACTGCGATCTTTGTTTTTTTGATGGATGTCATGGGAGTTTGAGATTTTTGATTTACGAATCACGGATCACGATTTACGAATCACCAATCATGGCTTTGCTCGAACGTTTCGATCTTATCCTTCAGGCTCAGCAGGAAATCGATGTCGTCGTATCCGTTGAGCATGCACATTTTTTTGTAGGGGTCGATGTCAAACTCCGCAGATTGCCCGGTGGCTTCGATGGTGAAGCACTGTGCTTCCAGGTCTACCATGAACCGCGTTTTGGGGCCCGCCTCGATGGCGGAGAATACATCCTGAAGGAACGATTCCGGAACTTGTACCGGGAGCAGGCCGTTGTTCAGCGCATTGCCGCGGAAAATATCGGCAAAAAAGCTCGATACCACAACCCGGAAGCCGTAATCGTACAGGGCCCAGGCGGCGTGTTCCCGGCTGGAGCCGCAGCCGAAGTTCCTGCCGGCTACCAGGATCTGCCCTCCGTAGATGGGATTATTGAGGATAAAATCCTGCCGGGGCGTACCGTCTGGTTCAAAGCGCCAATCCCGGAACAGGTTGTCTCCAAAGCCCTCCCTGGTCGTCGCCTTGAGAAAACGGGCGGGGATGATCTGGTCGGTATCGACCTCTTCTATTGGTAGAGGGACGGCAGTGGACTGCAGCTTCTGAAATTTTTCCATTTTTTTTCCTGTTCTGTTACGCCCGGGCTTTAATACTCCTCCTGTAAACTCATCACTTCCCGCACATCGACGATCCTGCCGGCAATGGCGGTGGCGGCTGCCGTCAGCGGACTGGCGAGGATGGTGCGCGCCCCCGGCCCCTGCCGGCCTTCGAAATTGCGGTTGGAGGTGGAAACGCAGTATTCGCCTTTGGGCACCTTGTCTTCGTTCATTCCCAGGCAGGCCGAACATCCCGGTTCGCGGAAGTCGAAGCCGGCTTCGCGGAAGATACGGTCCAGCCCTTCCTCCCGGGCTTGCTTTTCCACCTGCTTGGAGCCGGGCACGACCATGACGTTTACATTTTCGGCTTTTTTCTTTCCTTTGACATAGGCTGCCGCCAGGCGCAGGTCTTCGATCCGGGAATTGGTGCAACTGCCGATGAATACGTAGTTGACGGGTTGCCCCAATAACTTTTGGCCGGGCCGGAAGCCCATGTATTCCAGAGACTTCAGAAAAGTCTGAGCGTTGCCTGTGGCCGGAGGTTCGGGAATGGCCTGGCCAACCCCCATTCCCATACCGGGGTTGGTGCCGTAAGTGGCCATCGGTTCGATGTCCTCCGCCCGGAAATGGTATTCCTTATCGAACTGCGCATCCTCGTCGGAGTAAAGCGTTTGCCAGTAGGCCGCCGCTTTTTCAAAATCCGCTCCCTGCGGGGCGAACTCCCGGCCGCGGACATACTCGATAGCCTTTTCATCCGGAGCGATCAGGCCCCCGCGGGCCCCCATCTCGATACTCATGTTGCAGATCGTCATCCGGGCCTCCATGGACAGGGAGCGGATGGCCGATCCGGCATATTCCACAAAATAGCCGGTGCCGCCGCTGGCGGAGAGCTGAGCGATGATGTAGAGGATGATGTCCTTGCTGAGGACGCCCGGTTGAAGCTGGCCGTCGACGGTTATGCGCATGCGCTTGGGCTTCTTCTGCATCAGGCATTGAGTAGCCAGCACCTGTTCCACCTGGCTGGTCCCGATGCCGAAGGCAATACAGCCGAAAGCGCCGTGCGTGGAGGTATGGCTGTCGCCGCAGACGATGGTCATGCCGGGCTGGGTCAGCCCCAGTTCCGGCCCGATCACGTGGACAATGCCCTGGTAAGGGTGCCCCAGGCCATACAGGCGGACGCCGAACGCTTCGCAATTCTCGGTGAGTTTGTCCACCTGGAAGCGGGAGAGCTCCTCCTGTATCGGCAGGTGCTGGTTGCGGGTGGGCACGTTGTGGTCGGCGGTGGCCACCGTCCTTTCCGGCCGGAAAACGGGAATGTCCCGCTGCCGCAGCCCGTCAAAGGCCTGCGGGCTGGTCACTTCGTGTATGTAATGGCGGTCAATATACAAGACGTCGATCCCCCCTTCTACCTGGTGCGCTACGTGCGCGTCCCATATTTTGTCGAATAATGTCTTACCCATGTTATGGTTTATTGAGTTGATTGGGCCGTTACTCAATCAACCTAATCAACAAATCAACAAATCAACAAATCAACTAAACTTCCACCTTCTGAACGGTTTTCGCAATGATCTGTTGCAGGTCATTGTCCTCAACTTCTTTTTTCTGGTCGGCCACCTCCAGGAAGTGTGCGTAGACGACGTCCAGTTCGTTCTTGGTCAGGTCAAAACCGATGTTTTTGGCGCGGTAGGCGATGGCTGCTCTGCCGCTTCTCGCCGTAAGCACGATCTTGGAATGGTCGACGCCGACCTCGAGGGGGTCAATGATCTCGTAGGTATCCCTTCGTTTGATGACTCCGTCCTGATGTATCCCGGAAGAGTGGGCGAAAGCATTGGCGCCGACGATGGCCTTATTGGGTTGCACCGGCATGCCCATGCGCTCGGAAACGAGGCGGCTGGTAGGATAGATGAGTTGGGTGTTGATCCTATTGGTGAGGTTCAGGTAAGGATGCTGACGCATGATCATTACCACTTCCTCCAGCGAGGTATTGCCGGCCCGCTCGCCGATACCATTGATCGTGCATTCAATCTGTCGTGCGCCATTCTGCACGCCGGCGATGGAGTTGGCCGTGGCCAGCCCCAGGTCGTTGTGGCAGTGGGTGGAGAGTATGGCCTTATCTATGCCCTTCACATTGTCCCGGAGGTAGCGGATCTTGGCTCCGTACTCGTCAGGCAGGCAGTAACCGGTCGTATCCGGTATGTTCAACACGGTGGCCCCGGCCCTGATCACGGCTTCCAGGATGCGGGCCAGGTATTCGTTGTCGGTACGGCCGGCGTCTTCGGCATAGAATTCCACATCTTCGACGAACCTTTTGGCGTAAGTTACCGCCGCTACTGCCCGTTCAAGGATTTTCTCCCGGGTGCTGCGCAGCTTGTAGGTAATGTGAGAATCAGAGGTGCCGATACCGGTATGTATCCGGGGGTGCTTTGCCTTCCGGAGGGCTTCGGCAGCTACTTCAATATCCTTCTCCACGGCCCGGGAAAGGCCGCAGACTACGGGCTCGGTTACCGCCCGGCAGATGGCTTCCACCGACTGGAAGTCTCCGGGGCTGGAAACGGGGAATCCCGCCTCTATAATATCTACGCCCAGCTTTTCGAGCTGCCGGGCTATTTCTACTTTCTGGTCGGTGTTCAATTTGCATCCCGGCACCTGCTCGCCGTCGCGCAGCGTGGTGTCAAAGATGAATACCTGCTTATCTGCCATGGCCAATTGCTTTTTTTGTAAATAAGTGTAGCTTTGTTTATTTGGGATAAGGCTAAGCCTAGCCGCCAAATATATCGGGATCGTGCCTGGGGGAAAAGTCAAATTAGCAGATTACTACAAGACGGCAAAGGGGAGGTTAATGTTTTAATCCTCTGTTTATCAGCGCTTTAGTCAAAACAGAATTACAATGCCCAAGCAGAAAACAGATGACCTCATTCAGTTGATCCGCTCCCTGACCAGGGCAGAAAAACGGCATTTCCGGTTGTTCGTTCGCCGGAACCAGGCTTCTGACGATATCCTTTTTCTGAAGTTGTTCGATTTTCTGGATAAACATAAAGAATACGATGAAGCGCTGATCCTCAGGAAACTGCCGGATATTAAGAAGCGCCAGCTGTCTAACCTGAAAGCGCACTTGTACAAACAGCTTCTGGTCAGCCTCCGCCTGGTCAATGCCAACCACAATGAAGACATTCAGCTGCGGGAAATGATCGATTATGCCCGGGTGTTATATAATAAAGGTTTATACCGGCAAAGCCTCGATATCCTGGACAAGGCCAAGCAAAAGGCCTATGCCGGCCTGTTCTATGCCCTTGCTTTGGAAATCGTCGAATTTGAAAAGCACATCGAAGGGCAATACATTACCCGCAGCATCGAAGGCCGGGCCGATGAACTGGCGGCCGAAGCCCTCAGGCTTCAGGAGACCATCGACCGCATCAACCTGTTTTCCAACCTATCCCTTCAGCTCTACGGGCTGTACCTCAAAATGGGCTATGCCCGCAACCAGAACGACCATGAGCTGGTGAGGCGATTTTTCCAGGAACACCTGCCTGATATCGACTTCCAGCAACTCGATTTTTTCGGTAAAGCCTATTATTGCCAGGCCCATGTGTGGTATTATTACATTACCCAGGAGTTCGCCATGTGCTACCGTTATGCTCAGAAATGGCTCGAGCTCTTTCGGGAAGAGCCGGAGCTCATACGGCTCTACGCTCCCATGTACCTGAAAGGGATCCACAACCTGCTCAATGCCTTGTTCAATACCCTGCAATACCAGAAATTTATCGAAGTGCTGGAAGAACTGGGCCGCTTTCCCGAAGTATATGACATCACGCAGGTGAAGAATATCGAAGGCCTGTTCTACCTTTTTAAATATATACATAATATTAAAAAGCACTTCATGGAAGGAACCTTCTCCGAAGGGCTCAATCTCATCCCCGGCCTGGTTAGGATCATCGAAGAAGATACCTATAACTGGGATGACCATCGTATCCTGGTCTTCTATTACCGAATCGCCTGCCTGTATTTCGGCAGCGGCGATAACGAATCGGCCATTGATTACCTCAACCTCATCATCAATCAGAAAAACCCCGATTACCGGGAAGATATACAGTGCTTTGCCCGCATCCTCAACCTGATTGCTCATTTTGAACTGGGCAATTCCCAACTGGTCGAGTATCAGGTTAAATCCGTATACCGTTTCCTGTCCAAAATGGAGGACCTGCACGCTGTGCAGCGGGAGATCTTTCGCTTTCTGAGAAAGACTCCCCGAATGCAGGAAGAAGAACTGAAAAGCGAATTCATCAGCCTGAGGAATAAGCTGGTGGAACACGAAGATGACCCTTTTGAACGCCGCCCTTTCCTGTATCTGGATATCATTTCCTGGCTGGAGTCCAAGATCGAGGAAAAACCGGTGCAGGAAATTATCCGCCGAAAATTCGAAAATCGGCAAATGCAGAAAAAGAAGCAGGAAGGCTGAAAAGAATATACCCTCAATGTGGTAATTGAATATTTATTATGAAAAAAACAGCAAATATTAGGAGCGAAAAGTTGGCAGTTATGCCCTAAAAAACTACTTTTGTCTGATAAGACAATAAGTCCCATGAAGAACAGACGGCCTAACAAACGACACCAAACCTTCCTCTTTTTATCACGTCTTTGTTCTTCACTTACATATCAGTTTCCAGGAAAACTATGCTTTAAATGCGATAAAAGTACCTAATTAAAGAAGTGCTTTTTTAATTTAAAGCCGATGTTGTTCGATTGGTGGTGCAGAAGGCGCCTCCTCATTTTGAATTCGCGGACAAGATTCGTTTTTCTATTTAAAAAGACGACGGCCTGAATAAACCAAAACGCTGAGAGGGCAGCCGTTCAAACGGAATGCCATGCCAGCAAATAGCAACTTAGCCTAATTCTGTTTTACATAACCATTTTAAGCAAATTGTGATCTTATGGAAAGAACGAATTTTACTTTTGTTTCCCCTGCCCATTGGCTTAAGGCGGCAGCTCTGCTGTTCGTCTTTAACCTGATGGGAACCCAGCAATCGTTCGCACAGGACCCGTGCGCCGATGATGTCTGGGCGCCTGTTATTGTCTATCCTTCCCAGGATATTGTGGTCGACCTCGACGCCTGTGATATCGGAGGGACGGCAATGGTTTCCTTTGAAGTAACGGTAACCGACGACTGCGACGGCGACCATTTCCCCGCTGCCCCCGGCGACCCGGTAGTTCCCGGCTCTGAATTCACCGTAACGGTATTCTCCGGCCCTGGCCTGAGCACCGTGTTCTCCGCCGGTGGCGACCGCTTCGTAGGGCTCTTCGAGCCGGGTATGTACCAGGTACAGATCTCTGCCGAAGATGCCGCCGGCAACTTCCGCGATGAGGACTTCTTCGTCGTTGTGACGCAGGACGACCCCACGCCGACCAACCTGATCTGTAACTCCAACGTCAATGCAACGCTGAACGCCGACTGCCAGCGCTTCATCACCGCTGATATGGTGTTGGAAGGCGAGTTCGGCTGCGCCGACCCGGATGATTTCTCTGTGAACATCGTTAATGACGACGACCCCACCAACGGCAATATCCTCGATGGTTACGGCCAGTTCATCTACGAAGTGACCTACAACGGGCCTCTCGTTAGCGGCCCGCCTCAGGGTGGCAGCGGTGGAGGAACGGTTTCCGGTTTCACCGGGCCCTTTGCTCCGGCAAACTGGGACATTGATATTACGACCAACGGCCCCACCAATACTATTTCTGTTGCACATGATGCCAACACTCTGAGAATGCAATCGGATGGGACTCCGGGCCTCGATAATGATGACCAGACCATCTATTCCATCACTTTCCCCTCCGCCGGCCAGCTGTCCTTCGACTACGAATATCTGGTTGAAAACCTGGGAGGTGAGTGGGATATTATCCTGGTTGACCTGAATAACAATACCATTATCAACCTTGATTTTGGTAACAATAACCAGGTAAATACTGGTAGCGGCTCTATTTCGGAGGCTGTCAATGCGAATTCGATGCTTATTATCGACTTCTTCAGTGATGGTACGGCTTCCAGTGGAAACATCACTTTCCTGGAAATCACCAACTGGCTGTTCCAGGGTGCTGGTGGCGGCGACCCCGGCTTTTTCGCTCCCTTCTTCAACTGGGAAGACTGCTGGGGCTACATCACTGCCGAAGACAAGGCTG
>CAYQKY010000279.1:0-8048 GCA_964418125.1 uncultured Phaeodactylibacter sp. | reverse complement strand
ACCGAAAAATTGACACTTTTCGTCTCCAAAAGCGGCCTCCAAACATGCTCTAAGGCGCCGGCATCGGATATCAGAGAACTCTCTTTGCCTGTCAGCGGTTGGTGTGTAAGCGATTTTAACTCTTTCGAAAAGCGCTTGGCGATACCCCGAATTCCTCCTGGAACGCCATTGAGAAATAACCGGGATTATTGAAACCGACTTCAAAACAAACTTCGGTGACATTCATGTGGCTGCTTACCAATAGTTCTTTTGCTTTTTCGAGCCTCATAGAGCGAATAAGGTGAGTAGCGGATTTGCCGGTAACTGCCTTTAATTTACGAAACAAATGAGAGCGGCTGATATGCAGTTCTTTACAGAGTTGTGGCATTCCGAAGTTTTCATCTTTCATATTTCTTTCAATTATTTCCAGGACTTTTTGCAGGAAGGCCTCTTCTTTTGTTTTGACGGGCGACTTTAAGGTTTGGAAAAGGGCGCCTGACCGCTGAAATCGTTTTTGCATTTGCCTCCGCAGTTCAATGAGCTTGTCTATGCGGACCAACAGCTCCTCCTGGTTAAAAGGCTTGGCAAGGTAGGCATCTGCGCCCACCGTCAGGCCTTCAATTTTAGAAGCCTGGCCGGATTTGGCAGTAAGTAAAATGATGGGTATGTGGCTGGTTCGTTCATTTGTTTTCAGGGCAGCGCATAATTCATAGCCATCTTTTTCTGGCATCATTACATCGCTTACGATCAGGTCGGGAATTAATTCGAGCGCTTTATCAATACCCTTTTGCCCATCTGTAGCGATGACAATTTGATAATTGACAGAGAGAAAAGAAGTTAAATAAGTGAGGACATCTTCATTATCTTCGACTAAAAGTACCAAATGGCGGCCGCCTTGTGACATATCCGTAATATCTGGCTTCTTTTCAGTATCAGAAAGAAGGGCGCTCCCCAGAGGCTGGTAGATTTCCGGCCCCGTTTCGGGCTGCATTTTTTCTGCTGTTTGAGTAATGGGTAACAGAATGGTAAAATTAGTGCCCTTTTTTCTGATGCTTTCTACCTCGATCTTACCGTCCATGGCCTTGACTAACTCCTTGACCAGGGCCAGCCCGATACCAGTACCTTCCCCTCTCCGGATATGAGCACCCTCCCCTTGATAAAAGCGGTCAAAAATAAAGGGCAGGTATTCTGGCTCAATGCCAATTCCATCATCCTTAATTTGAAGTTGAAGGTTTTTTTCTGCTGGCTTTTCCAATCGCAGGCCCAGATATACATTCCCTCCCGCCGGCGTGAATTTGATGGCATTGGAGAGTAGGTTTGACACCACATTTTGCAGCTTTTCGGGGTCAAAGTCTATGTGCAGTTCCTCATGGTCAGACATAAAATGTAACCGGATATCTTTGCTGTCGGCATAAGAATGAAAGGATTCGAAAATGTATTGCAGGAAGCTGGCCACATCCCCGTTTATCAATTTAAGCGGCATTTGGCCCGATTCAAGTTTGGACAAATCCAGCATTTGATTGATCAGGTTGAGCAGCTGTTTTCCATTGCGCCAAATGAGCCGCAAACCTTCATTGTACCAGTTTTGTGGATCATTCTTCATCTGGTTGGCCATGCCGAGAATGATGGATAGGGGGGTGCGGAATTCGTGCGTGATGTTGGTGTATAATCGTGTTTTTACCTGATCTAGTTCTTTGAGCCGTTGGGTTTCAGCCAGGGCGAGTTGGCGGTTGAGCTGGAAGCGATAGAACCAGGAGAGAATGCCCAGGATGAGGGCTGCCCACAGTGTGTATGCCCACCAGGTGCGGTACCACGGGGGGAGGATGGTGAAGCGATAGGTGAAGGTTTTACTCCAGGCCTGGGCTTCTCCTATCGCCCGGGCCTTAAAAGAAAAGTCGCCATAGGGAAGGTTGCGGTACTCAATCTTGTTTTCTTTGGTGGGAAGGCTCCACTGTTCATCCAGGCCTTCAAGCATATAACTGTATCGCACTTTGTGGGGTGCGGTCCAGTCTATGGCCGTTAAATAAAAGGCTATATCGCTGATATCATAAGGCAAGCTAAGGCTGGCCGGGTAGTTGACAGATGGAGCTACACTGTCAAAAGCCTGTGTCAGAGCCGGCCCGAAAGAGAGGGAATGACAGTAGGCGGTATCGCTCAACCTCCGAAAGTCAATGAACGTCTGTTCCAACTCAATATGTTCCAGCTTAAGCTGGGGAGGTTGAGAATGTACTTCAAACTGGTTGAGGTCCAGGACGGTCAACCCTTTTGTTCCCCACCAGATGCGATTATGTTGATCTAGGCGAACACTATTCCTTTCAAAGTTTAATTTTTTTAATCCATCATTTATATCAAAAGTCAGAAACTGGTAATGCTCCTTTTTTGAACCAGAAGGAAAGGAAGAACTGGAAGAGAGAGGGATCAGAACGGTAATTCCTTTTTGGGTGCTCATCCATAGATTCCCCTTCCCATCTTCAATGATGGATACAACGATATTGTTGCCAAGTCCTTCAGCAGTAGTGTATCGGATATAGTTACCTCCCTCATTATCAGGGGTATAACGGCAGGCTCCATTATCAGTGCCGAACCATATATTTCCCCGGCTGTCTTCAAGCATGGAAAAAATGGCGTTTTCACCGAACCCTTCATTGTGGGTATGCTGCTTGAAGGTGGAGCCATCGTAGCGGCTGGCCCCACCGCGTGTCCCGAACCACAGATCACCCCGGCTATCTTCCAGGATGGAAAAGACAATATTATGGCTCAATCCTTCTTTTGTAGTGAAATGTGTGAAACTACCTCCTTCATCGCCGGGGCTGTAACGGCTTACACCGCCGCCGCGCGTCCCGAACCACAAATCCCCCTGCCTGTCTTCAAGCATGGAGAGTACAACATTATGGCTCAATCCTTCTTTTGTGGTATAATAAGTGAAGCTCCCCCTGTCATCATCGGGGACGTAACGGTTCAGGCCACCATCCAATGTGCCGAACCATAAATTCCCACGGCTGTCCTCCAGCATGGAGTAAACATCATTGCCACTGAGGCCTTCTTCGGTGGTGTATTGGGCTAAGCCGACGCCATCGAAGCGGCAGACGCCGCCATCAGTCCCGAACCATAATTTTCCATGGCCATCTTCCAGGACGGCATGAACATAATTGAATGGGTAACCCTCATCGAAGGTGTATTGCGAAAAGCTTTTTACATCAAAACAGCTTACCCCACCGTCGGTCCCAAACCATAATTTCCCCAGGCCGTCCTCCCAAATGAAATATACTATGTTACCGCTGAGGCCTTCCTTGGTGGTATAATGTGTAAAGGAGCCCTCCTCACCATCAGAGACATAGCAACTTACTCCTCTTCCCCCGGTACCAAACCATAAATTCCCCCTGCTATCCTCCAGTATAGCCCAAACGGCATTACTGCTGAGCCCTTCCTCAGTAGTAAAATGAGTGAAGCTTTCCCGGCCATCATTGAGATCGTATCGACAGACTCCACCATCCGTCCCAAACCAGATGTTTCCCCGGCTATCCTCCACTATGGAATACACATTATTGTGACTGAGTCCCTCTCTGGTAGAGTAGTGCGTAAAACTCCCCGGCCCCTCGTCAGGTTCATACCGGTTTACCCCGCCACCACGCGTCCCAAACCATAGGCTCCCCTGGCTGTCTTCTAGTATAGAGATAACCCTATCATTAGAGAGGCCTTCCCGGGTGGTATAATGCGTAAAACTGCTTTGGCCATTACCGAAGCGCAAACAACTTACTCCACCACCCCCGGTGCCAACCCAAATATTTCCCTGGCTGTCTTCCAGCATAGTCCAAATGGGGTTTCTGCTGCTGCCTTCTTCAGCCGTGTAGTGTACAAGATGAACACCATCATAACAATTCAACACCCCATCCCGCGTCCCAAACCAAAGGTTTCCGTGACGGTCTTCCAACATAGAACAAACCCAATTGGCACTGAGGCCTTCATTCATAGTATAATTTGTAAAGCTTTCGGCATCATAGCGGCTTATTCCTTCGAAAGTTCCGAACCACAAGTTCCCCTGGCTATCCTCCAGCATGTTATATGCCAAGGAGGATATCATACCTTGTTCCACATCCAGATACTGAATGTCGTAACGGGCGGCATCTTTCATTCGGGGAGGCAAAGCCGGCAAAGGTTTGGGTTGAATGATGGATACTGCTTCACCTTTTAATACAGATTCCTTTGGCAAAGGGATACCATTTTTTCCGGGGATAATGATGTTGAGTTTATCCGGTATCGGTATTACTCTCGGTTTTCCAGCGCGATGAACATTTGATGGGGCAGATACTATTTGGGGGGGAGTAGCCTTTACCACTCTTGGTTTGGCCACCGAATCGGGGTCAATCCACTTTCCCATGGCGGGGACAGAGATGCCGGTAAGAGAGGTAGTTGATTGCGCAACTCCCTCTCCTGTCCCAAAGAAAAGCCCAGGTAGAAAAAGGAAGGGCAGAAAAAAATGTATTACCCGATAGGCCATATGGGTTAGGGTATGGATTAATGAAAATAGAGAAATTATCGAAGTTTCTCTTATTCCTTCGCAAACTTGCCGAAATAAATTTTATTCCCGGCCAGGTCAGTTGTATCGGGATCAATACCTTCAGGGTTGCCGGCATCCACGCAAGGGCTTCCGGCAATCGGCATCAGGGCCTCGTCGAGGAGTGGATCGATGTTGTTCAGGTCGGCAAATCCACCAGGCCCGGTTCCGATAAGGAGGGACTCCATGGTATTGTCGTCAAGGATATCTCCGCATAGGCATTTTCCCAGGAACTGCCGTTGTTCATACCAGTGGCTGCCCGATTGACATAGATTTTGGCGGCCGCTTCAAAGGATATACCAGTAAATAGGCAAAATATTAAGCTGATGTACAGTTTTTTCATGATGTGCAGGTTTAAATTAGAAAGTACTTGGACAAAGTCCCGAAAAAGCCTTTCTGCTATCATTGTTTTGCAATTTTAAACAAAGCCGATCCCTGCTCATGGATGGCCTGCAGCAGGTACAGGCCAGGCCGCAAAGATTCGGTGGACAGGTAAAATGTCTGTTCCATAGCGCTTTTTTCTACACGATGCCGGCCGCCGAGCGGGCTGCCCTGGAGGCTGAACATTTGAAACTGTATCTCCCCGAAAGCGTCATTTGAGATGTGAACCGCAATATCGCTTTTGGCAGGGTTCGGAAAGATATCAACGGTTGACAGGTTAAATACCTCGTTGGCCATCATTATACAATCTGAATCGATGAACCCAGCCACCTGGTTGCGAATGGCAGGAAGCTGTGCGTATAGAAATTCACCCGGACTAGTGGTGTTACACCCATCCCAATGGCCGGATATGTTGTCCAGGATCTCGCCGGAATCAGCATGAAGGCTGGCTCCCAGGGGAGCGATATCTTTGTCGCAGGCATACCATGCGAGCAATTTGACAAGGGAGCTCTTGGCCTCTTCAGAAGGCTCGACAAAGTCAAAATCACCCAGCACACAAACACTCATCACCCCGAAATTGGTGGCGCAAAAAGCAGAACCTACAATACTGTCGCCCCGCCCTTCGTAGATCACTCCGTTGGGGTCGATCAGCCAATTGAAAGGTATGTCGCTCGATCCGTTATTGACGTAAAAATTCCAGATGGAACGAACAACCGCCGCCCAGTCGCTGGATGAATTGGTGCCAGCGCTATGATGGACGATCAAATGGGTAACGTCGGTCATTAAAGGATTGGGATTGGCAGGGCAGCTGTCGTCGGGGCGCCAGTCGTTTCGGCTTTGGTATGTAAGGGTGTCACACCTGCACCTCAGGGTGTTTCCGGTAGAAAAGGGTACCTCGAGACTGGCTTCGGGGCTGTCGCCCGGGCTGAAGAAATGGCCTTTTAGTTGTTTAAAGCCGCCCTGGGTAACCCGAAGCTGAAAATAGTGGGCATTGCGGCCGGTGAATCCTAATTCACTTACTTTATAAGGCGACTGGCCAATGTTGTAAGGATCGCGGTGCAGCAACTGCCAGGGATCCCATCGCCGTCCATCATTGGAAAAGCGAATGGCTAATTCTTCCCCGTTTCCTTCCCAGGTGATTGAATAGGCCAGGAATGGGGTGATTTCTTCTAGCGGGATTTTCTGGGCGTCAGAAATTCGGATATTTTCTACTGCCGGAAAAGATATCGGCACCACAACGCGTTCGGGAAGTTGCTGAGCAGTGGTTTTAAGGATTAACCCTGAAATTAAAAAAAGCAATGTAGTGAGGTAGGCCTTCATCATGGCGTGAAGTTTTAGGTTAGATAAATATGGTCACGCCACCAAATTGTTGGTTTATCTCTTTTGCAACTTCACCTATTGATGCAGAAACTTACACTATTGTTGTATTTTATGGTAACAGGAAAAAAAATAGCGGTGAAGGCCGGTAGCCTTCATCGGGGAGCCTAAAAAAGTGATAAGGTAGGGTGCCTTTCAGATACTCAGGGGAAGCAAGCTTTCCCCTTTTCCTACTTCTCCCCAAAAAACCACCCCAGGTACCGGTTGGCTTCGTCGTATAACAGGCCTTCGCGCTCATATAGCAGTTCGGCGGTAGCGGGGATGACATCCATATTCTCGTCCAGCCAGTACGCCAGCCTGCCCTCAATGAAGATGAAGCGGGAGAACGGCTGGGCGACGAAGAAGAGGTCGGCCCCGCCGAAGTAGAAGGTGGAGGTGCGCGCCATCTCGCCGTTATCATCGGGCTCTGAGACGGTGAGTTTGACCGCCTTTTCGTTTTCCATCCACAATTTCATGGTTCGGGGCTCTTTCAGCCCTTCCTCCTGAGGGTAGGTGTCGACAATGGGCTCCTGGTTGGCCAGGCGTTCCTCCGTTGAGCTGATGATCTCCTGCACCCGCTGGACGACGCGCGCGTCCAGCTCCGATTCGGAGTTGACGCCCTCGAAATCCGTTTGCCCCAGCAGAGGCCCCCAGGCAAAGGCAAATAAAGAGAACAGAATACCGGAATGCTGCAATTTTTTCATAGCGATATGTTTTTTACTTCTAACGTCAGTTGTAGTGTTTTTGTATCTCCCGCCCCAATCAACCAATTTTACCCTGAGCTTGTCGAAGGGCAAACAATCAACCCAATCAACCAAAAATCCCTAAGTACCGCCGCGCCTCTTCCAGCAGTTCCTCTCCCTTTTTCCGGCGCTCCGCTCCAGGGGCCTCCACCGGGGTCCAGTTCTCATCCAGCCAGTACTTCAGTTCCGGGCCGATGAAGATGTACCCTCCGTCGGCATCGGCTGCGTAAAAAAGCTCTCCGTTGGCGAAGTAAAAGGCGGTGAAGCCTGCGTCTGAGGGTTTGTCAACAGTGAGTTTGACGGGGTTTCCTTCTTCCGTCCACAGTTGAAGGGTACGGGCCGGTTGGCCTTCTTCTGCCGGCAACTCCACCTTTTGCGGCGGGTATTCCCGCAACTGCTGATCCGTCGAAAGGATCACCTTCTGTACTTCCTTAACGATGGCCCGGGTGTATTCCTCCGGCGTTTGGGGCGCTTTTTCGGCGGCGCCCCTGCCGGCATCCCTTTTGCAGCCAACAGTCAGAAGGAGGACAAGTGCCAGTAATGAAGGGTGTAGTTTCATTGGATAAAGTTTTGGAAGCGGGGCTTTCTCCTCCTTCGGGAGAGATGGCCGCAGGGCTGAGGGGGCTCTAATCAAACGCTGCGATCACCGAGATCTCTACATTCACCAGCTTGGGCAGGTTGGCCACTTCCACCAGCTCGCGGGCCGGAGCGGTAGCCTCATCAAAATAAGAAGCGTACACTTCATTGATGCGCCCGTAGTTGTTGATGTCGGAGACGAAGATGCTGCATTTGACCACATCGGCGAAGGAGAGGCCGGCCTCTTCCAGGATGGCCCGGATGTTTTCCATCACCTGGCGGGTTTCCGCTTCGATGTTGCCGGTTACCAGCTCCCCGTTGGCGGGGTTGATGGCGATCTGTCCGGAAGCGTAGAGGGTGTCGTTGTGAATGATGGCCTGGTTGTAGGGCCCGACCGGCGCCGGCGCTTTGTCTGTTTTGACGATCTTTTTCATGTTCTTTGATTGTGTTTAGGGGAT